>NZ_LMKI01000008.1:0-205729 GCF_001421425.1 Pseudomonas sp. Leaf15 | reverse complement strand
TAGCCGCGCTGGGCCAAGGATGGCCCATCGCGGCGGCCCACGGATTCAAGCCGGAGTGAGGGCATGCCGAGCCTAAGCGAGGCACCAAGTGGTGGGGCACAGACCTTTTGGTTACTTTTGGCTGGGCCGGCATTCCGGGCGTTTGCCAAAAGTGACCCGCCGTCAGGGCGGAACCCTAAGTAGCCGTTACCGCAGCAACGGANTGGTTACTTTTGGCTGGGCCGGCATTCCGGGCGTTTGCCAAAAGTGACCCGCCGTCAGGGCGGAACCCTAAGTAGCCGTTACCGCAGCAACGGATATGTACACCAAACCAAAATCACTCAGGCTTCTTAAGATCCCCCAACGGATCATAATCCACCTTTTTGCGCTGCGCCTTGTCCTTATCCAACGGCGCAATCGCCGGCCCAACAGGATCAACCTGCGGGTCCGACACATCAGGCGAATCCGGATCAAACCCCAGTTCATCCTTGCCGCTCGCATGCTCGCCCGAACCCGGGCCTTTAGGATGATTACTCACACTCACCTCCTGAACCTATAGCGGTCGCGCTTTGTCATGCAGGCTTTCCAGGTCTTCCTCAACCCGATCAACATCATCTTCGTCCTGACGCTCGGCCGGGTCATTGGGCCGCAACGCATCGTTGTCACGCTCCTCCTCTCCCGGCGTACGGTCAGGGTTGGGTGTACCCGGCGGCGGTTGCTTGTATTCAGACATGATGGCTTACCTCAAAAGAGCTACACAGATTTAGAGAAACCACCCCAAGCCATGGTTCAACTTGTTTGCCCAAAGCATGCGAAGATGCCACCCCGCCTTTCTTGAGACCTGGCCCGGATGTTCGAGCTCAAACCCTGTGACCCCGCCACCTTCCGCCAGCAAACCCGCCGCAGCACGCTGATCATCGCCGTGCTGTTCATGGCCCTGGCCATGCTGCTGTCGACCCTCGCGGTGATGCTGTTCGGCGAACCCGGCGGCGACAATTTTCGTTTCAACGTCGGCGGCGTATTCGCCGGGGTATTGATCACCGTCGCCCTGGTGCGCGGCCCATTCTGGACCCAGCCATGGCTGGCGCCTGCAGTATACGGCTGGCAGCTCAAGCGCAACCTGATGCGCGTGACCAATGTGATGCACACCCTCAAAGAACGCGTGCAAGCCAACGACCCCACCGCCCTCAAGGTCCTGCGTTTTTACCACCTGGGCCTGACACAGATGCATGACCTGGACGCCAACTCCAGCGCCCAGGCGCAACTGGTCGGCGAGATGGAAACCCATACGGCGAAAATGCAGGCACTGGGGATCGACACCGAACAAACCCGCTTCGACCCAGCCTGGCTGGAAGGCTTTAAAAACCCATAATCAGCTGGAAACCTTCGCGCGCCAGCAGAACACGGCGCTGACGGCAATCGCCGCGCCCGCCAGGCCAAACACCCACGGCGCCGACGCCACCGGCAGCAGCAACCCCGCCATCAGCGGCCCAAGGCCAGCGCCGACGTCACGCCAGACCGCGTTGGAGGCCAGCGCCGAAACGCGCATCGAGCCAGGGTTGCGCTCAGCCACCAAGGTGGTCACCAGAGGCAGTTGCAAGGCGCGCAGCACCAGCACCGCAGCCGCGCCGACGATCACCCAATAACTGCCAAATGCCGTGAGCGCCAAGGCACTCAAGAACGAAAACAACAGCAGCATCGAGGTGGCGCCAAAACGCTGCGCCGCACGCCCACCCAGCGGACTCAGCAGCATCTCCGAGGCATAGCGCAGGGCCATCAGTCCGCCGGCGATCAGTACCGCATCGCCGCCAAGGATCTTCTGCGCCTGGATCGACAAGCCGAAGATAAACAGCCCGTCCAACGCCACGCCTTCGATAAACGACCACACCGCCACGCTGTCCGGCCACTTGAAGCGCCGCCCGGTGCTGTGCAAATCATGCCCGGCGGTGGGCAAACCACGCGCCACCCACAGGCCCGCCAGGCAGCAGCCGGCCAGAATCAGGAAGATAGGTCGCGGCCCGGCCCACAGGGTCAGCCAGCCACCCAGCGGCAGCGCCAGCATCGGCCCCAGGGCGATCACCGCCCTGGAGCGCCCTGCCCTGCGCGCCGCGCCCGCAGGCTCAGAAGTGGCCAACACTTGGGTCGACAGGTTCAGCGCGGCAAAACAAAGGCCCCATATCAGCCGCAGCCCCAACAATGCGGCGAACCCGGACAGCATCGAGTTACCCAAGGCGCACACCGTGGCGGCACCGGCGGCGATCATGCAGGTCAGCCGGTCGCCATTACGCGCATAGAAATTCAACACATGGCGGTAGCCGAAAATCCGCACCAGGCGGTTGGCTGCCAGCAACACCCCGGCCTGGGCCAGGGTGATGCCAAAGGCCTGGGATTCCATGGGCAGCAGCAAGTAGAGCAGCACGTCGCTGGGCAGGCATAACGCGAGGGTCAGTGCGGCACGTCGGGAGGTGGTATCAGCAGTGCGTAGCGCCAGGCTGGACATAAATCTGAAACATCCCGAAATATTCAGGCCGCCACGTTAGCGTTGCCGCCGCGTGTTTTACAAGGGCTAAACCTTGTGTTTATACGGCAACAGGCGCAGCCCGCTGGCCACACTGCCCACCAGCGCGAACCCACAGCCCAGCCACAGCGCGTACTGCGGGCCGCTGACCAGGGAGAGGTGAAAGCAGAACGCCACCAACGACGCCCCCAGCGTCTGCCCCAGCAAACGTGAAATCGCGACGATGCCACTGGCCCCACCGCTGCGGGCCAACGGCGCGCTGGTCATGATCGCCTTGAGGTTCGGTGACTGGAAAAAACCGAAACCGGCGCCGCACAAAGCCATGCGCCAGCCGATATCAAAAGCGCTGGCGCCGCTGCCCAAGGTCGCCAACGCTGCCATGCCCGCGCTGAGCATCAGCAAACCGATGCCGCACAACAGCCCCAGCGACACACGATCCGCCAGACGCCCCGCCACCAAAGCCATCACCGCCACCACCGCAGGCCATGGTGTCATCAGAAAACCGGTTGCCACCTGGCTATGACCGAGCACCGCCTGCAACAGAAACGGCAGTGATACAAAGGCCAGGCCCTGAGCGCTGAACGCACAGATGGCCGTGAGGGAAGACAGCGCAAACACCGGGCGCTTGAACAAGTCCACGGCCAGCATCGGCGCCGGGTGACCGACCTCACGGCGCAACAGCCATGCACCGCACACCATCGCCAGCGCAATCAAACCGAGGGTCAGTGTGCCTTGGGCGCCATGCACCGCCGTGCCCAGGCCCAGTACCAACAGCGCGAACAGGCCGGCACACAACAGCGCCGACCACCGATCGAACGCGTGGCCGGTCAACGGCAGTGTCGGCAATGAACGCAGGCCCAACCCCAGGGCAAGCAGCCCCAGCGGCACGTTGATCAGGTACAGCCAATGCCAGCTCGCCACCGACAGAATCGCCGACGCGGCGGTCGGCCCCAGCGTGAAGGCCAGCCCCACCACCAGCGAGTTATAGCCCAGGCCGCGCCCAAGCATTTTTGACGGGTAGATATGCCGCAACAACGCCGTGTTGACACTCATCACCGCCGCCGCCCCCAGCCCTTGGGCCACCCGCGCGGCGGTCAGGGTCAGCAAAGAACCGGCCAACCCGCAAAACAGCGACGAGACAATAAACAGCAGCAAACCGCCGAGGTACACGCGCCGGTGGCCGAGCACATCACTGAGCGACGCGAACGGCAGCACCGTGGCGATAATCGCCAGCTGGTAGGCGTTCACCACCCAGATCACCGAGGCCGAATCAGTGCCGATTCCTTGTGCCAACGTCGGCAGCGCCGTATTGACGATGGCGGTGTCCAGGGTTGCCATGCCAATGCCCAAAGACAAGGCGATCACCGCCGGCAAGCGTTTATTGGAAGGCAGCCCATCGGCAACAGAAGACATGAACAATCCGCACAGGTGACAAGGCGATTAGATTACGGGCTGCGCGATTTTTTTTCAGTGGCCAATCGCCTGGCTGTCCGATTTTTCATGTTTGGATGGCTGAGGCAAGCCACCTCTCAGCGGCGAACGGGGCTAATGCGGCGATTGGGCTTGCCGTGGCAAGCTGGCTTATTGTGGCGAGCGGGCTTGCCCCGCGTTGGAGTGCGAAGCACTCCCAGTAAAGCCACCTCGGGTACTCCTGACAGATTTGGTCGCCAGTTTTGGGGCCGCTTCGCAGCCCAACGCGGGGCAAGCCCGCTCGCCACAACAAGCCTGCTCATCCCAAACAACAAGTCTGCTCGCCACAGACAAAACGCCCAATCGCCACACATTACTCAATCGCCACAGGCTCAACGATCAACTCACCGCCCAACCACCCGGCCAGGTACTCACCGGCCTGGGCCACGCCCGCCTCTTCACCCAGGCGCGCCACCAGAAACTCGCACAGCCCGGCAAAGCTGCCGTCGGCCTGCAGGTGCAACACGGCCTGAAGTTCCAACGCGCTGACCTGGCGTAAACGTGAGGTGTACTGACGCCGCCACACCAACACACCACCGGCCTCTGCCAGCATCACCGCCTGCGGCGCAGCCGTGTCTTGCCACAATGCCGACCAGATAGCCTCGGCATTAGTGGTCAGTGCATGGCAGCGCAACGACGGCGTCAGGCGTAAAACGGCGCTGTCCCAATCCAGCTCGGCCAGGGCTTGCAACGGCAAGGGCGACGCATCGGCGGCAACAAACGCCTCATTGAGCGCCGACTCGATCCAAGCCAGTTCGTGCACATCCGGGTTATTCGGCAACACGGCCTTCAAGGTTGCGTAAAACCCTTCGGGATACGCATCCAGGGTCCAGGCATGCGGGGGTTGCTGGTCGATATGGGTAATACTGGCCGCCAGAAACGCCTCATCCCCCAGCCAACGTCGCACAAGGGGAAACGCCTGTTCCAGGCAACCCACCAACTGCGCGCGATAGTTGTTCTGGTACACGGCCAGGCCTGCGGGGTGGTCTCCCAGCAGCCGGGCCGAATCATCCGACCCACTCACCAGCCAGGTGCGAAATGCCTGCTGCCACTGCGCCAGGTTCATCGTGCCCGCCCCATAGCCCGTGCCTTCGACAGCTCCTCAAGCAACTCGGCCAGCGGCGGGATGGCATCATCGCGCTCGATCATCGTGGCTACCGGCCCCAGCAGCGCAATAGCCTTGGCATACAAATCCCAGACCCCGGCACACACCGAGCTGTCGTGGCTGTCGATCAACAGCTCACGGCCCTGGCTATGGCCGGCCAGGTGAATCTGGCGCACGCGCTCGGCGGGAATACCGTCGAGGAACGCCAGGGCATCAAACCCATGGTTGCTGGCACTGACAAACACATTGTTGACGTCCAAAAGCAACTCGCAGCCCGTGCGCTCGGTCATGGCAGCGATAAACGCCCACTCACTCATGCTGGCACCGTCAAACGCCAGGTAGCTGGACGGGTTTTCCACCAGCAGCGTGCGGCCCAGCACGTCCTGGGCCTGATGAATATTGGCGCACACGCGGTCCAGAGCCTCGTCCGTATAGGGCACCGGCAACAAGTCGTGGGCATTGAAACCCCCGCTGCGCGACCAACTCAGGTGATCGGAGACAAACAACGGCTGCACCTCATCAACCAGCGACTTGAGGCGCCGCAGGTACCCCTGGTCCAGCCCTTCGGCGGTGCCGATCGACATCGACACTCCGTGCAATGCCACCGGGTAACGCTCGCGGATCTGGCGCAGGATGTGCCGTGGTTGCCCACCTGCGACCATAAAATTCTCAGAGATCACTTCAACAAAATCCACCGGCACCGAGGTTTCCAGGAAATCGCCGTAGTGCTCCTTGCGCAGCCCCAGGCCATAGCTGGAAAAGCGCGGGTTAAATGTCGGCATGACAGACCTTCGAAAACAGGTGGCGGGCCCGGCTCAGGCCCGCCGAGTGGGTTTATTTCGGCTCAGTCAACGTGCCGCCGGCCTTAAGGCATTCAGACGGCGTCTTGACGATCACACCCTCGCCCTTGCAACTGTTGAGGCCCTTGCAGTCATGCTTGGCGGTGGCGCACAGGCTTTCGCCCTTGCAGCTGTTGACGCCGTAGCAACGGCCGGGTTTTTCCTGTTGGTCGGCGGCGCTGGCGGCACTGGCGAATGACGCCGATGCCATGGCAATCAGGGCGGCGGCAGCGGCGAGGCTCAGACGGGATTTAAGTGCAGTGTTCATGGGTCTTTCCTTTTTGAGTGCTGTGTGGGCTGAGAGCAATTATTTGATAACGGAAGCAGCGTCTTCGATGACCTTCGCCACCGCCTCAGGCTGGGAGATGTACACCGAGTGGCTCGCCTTGATTTCGGTGACCCTGGAACCGGCGCGCTGGTACATCCAGCGTTGCAGCGCGGGGCTCAGCGCGCGGTCTTCGGTGGAGACCACGGCGTACGTCGGCTTTTTGTGCCACGCCGCCGCCCACACGGTGCCGCCGAACAAGGCGGTGGTGGCCGGCACTTGGGAGGCGGCCATGAAGTCGGTGCGGTTGGGGGTCAGGTCCGCGGCAAAATCGGCGTTGTATTTGTTGCGATCGAAGAACAGATGGCCGTCGCGGCTCTGCTTGATGTCATCGCTGGGCGCCGGCATCGAGCCGATCAACTGGGCCATGTTCTCGCCCACTTCCGGCTGCAGCGCCGAGACGTAGACCATCGACTTGACCTTGTCGCGGTCGCCGGCTATCGAGATCACCGCGCCACCGGAACTGTGGCCCACCAAGACCACCGGGCCGACTTGCTGCTCCAGCACTTCACGTGCCTCGGCCACATCCGCCGCGAGGTTTTCGTGGCCCTGGTGCACCACGGTGACCTTGTAGCCCTTGTGAATCAGGATGTCGTGCACCACACGCCAACCGGAACCGTCGACAAACGAGCCGGGCACGATCACCACACTTTTACCGGTGCCGGGCTGCGGTGTATCGGCCGCCTGGGCCAGTACGGGGACCGTCAGGACCACGGCCAGGGTCAAACAAGAAAGCATGCGCATCGGGTATCTCCATCAGGGTTGTTAAGGTTTGCCGAACAGCCGGCGATCCAGCGACCACGCCCCGCCGCCATAGGCCAGCAGCGGCAGCAACAGGCCCGCCCAGGTGAGGTGCGTCGGCCAGGCCTCGGGGTATACGAACACCTCGATCACCAGGGTCATGCCCAGCAGCGCGGCGGCCGCCGGGCGTGTCAGCAGGCCCAGCACCAGCAACAGCGGAAACAGGTGTTCGGCGTAGGTCGCCAGGTGCGCGGCCCAGTCCGACGGGATCAGCGGCAAGGCGTACTCCGAACGGAACAGGGCGTAGGTCGACGGCTTGAGGCTCAGAAAACCGCTGACCTTGGTACGCCCCGACAAAAAGAACACCGCCGCGATGCCCAGCCGGGCCACCAGCAACAGCAGCGCCGGGGGCAACAGGCGCTGGATCACGGCTGTTCCGTCAGGCTGCCGAAGCCTTTGGGCGTCTTGATCTGGGTGCAGGTGCCCTTGTCGACCAATACCCAGGCGTTGCCCTGGTAATCGGCGGTGGCGGTGCCGGCGCACGAGGTGCCTTTACCGGCGGCGCAGTCGTTGGCACCGGCGAGGGCCACGCCGAAGCATTTTTCCTGGGGCTTGGCGTCGTCGGCATGGGCCATCGCCGCAAAGGCACTGAGGGACAGGGCGAAAGTGGCCGCAAGGGCCGCGTAGGGTCGCTTCATCGGTGTATCTCCTGGCTTGACTGAGTGTGGCCAGGGCGCGTGTGACGGTGAGTGACCGCCTGCGCCAGCTGGTGAGCAGAGTTAAAGCCAGGCGTGTATCCGGTCTGTGTCGCCGACACGCCAGAACGTCATGCCGATGTATCAAGGAAGCGCGGGGATACTTTGTAATACAAAGCCACTAAAGCACCCCCAAGCCATGCCGACGGCGCCAACCATTCGGACATGCCCAAGCTGCTGGGTGGTGGCGGTGAGCGCGCAGTGCGGGGCGTGATCCAGGCACCCACCGTTTTAGAGAGTGGCTGCCTGGCAGAGTGCGCTCAAATCCAGATGGCCATCCTTGACCGCCGGGCACCAGTAATACCCACCGGTCAACGGCGTACTGATCCGATACAACCCATCCACAATCCCGTCTTCCAAGCCGCTCATGCGCCGCAATTGCGCTTCAAACGCATCGAAGGAATGCCCAAACGCCAGGAACATCAACCCCGCCTGGCCGTTCTCGGCCCACGGCATCGAGCGGCGCACCACAAAGGCCTCCGGGGTGAAGCTTTCCTGGGCGGTGCGTTTGGTGTGTGCGGATTCGGGGGCGTCGTCCAGCTCTTCGTTATCGCCATGGCGGCGGCCGATGATGTGGTCACGCTCCTGGGCGGGCAACGCGGCAAAACCGTCGAGGTCGTGTTGCCATTGCTGGATCGCGGCAAAGCTGGCGCCGCTGTCGGTCAGGGCGGCTTCGACGGCGGCGTCGTCGTGGGGGTTTTCGGTGCCGTCTTCGTAATCGGTCAGATCGAAGCCGGTTTTGTAGCGGAAGCCTTCGGTCATCTGCACCAGCCGGAATGCCGTGGCCAGGGCTTTTTCAAATGCGCGGCTGCGCAGCAGCAGTTCACCGCGATCCACACCGTGCAGCCACACCCACAACGCCTGCTGAGTAGACGGGTTATGCGCGCCTGGGCCCGTGACCGTGGGGAATGCACGCAGCCCTTCAATGTGCGCGCCGAGTGAAGTCACCAGCGGCTCGCCAAACCCGACCACTGCGCCCGCGTCCGCCAACTGCACCAGTGCGTCCAACGCGGCGGGCACGGCTGCCAGTACGTCAACGACAAAAAACAGATGGCGTGCCTGCAACGGCACCGGTGCGGCAAGAATGCCCGGCTGGTAGTGACTCATGTGAACTCCTTCTGAAAAGCCGCGCAGTCTACCCCAACAAGCTGGGCACACGCGGGCTTGTGCTCAAGGTTTTCCAGATCACGCGGTTCCAGGCCCAATTGCGCCTTGAACTGCGCCCAGCCTTTGGGCGTAACCCGCACCGCACGCGAATCCTTGGCGCGGCGCAACCAACCGGCATCGCACCAGGCACTGAGCAATTGCACGCCGAGCGGGCCGGCCACGTGATGGGTGCGCTCGGTCCAGTCCAGGCATTGGCGCGCGGGTTTCAAGGCGCTTGAGTCGATGCCCAGGGTCTGCAACCAGGCTGCGCCTGCGGGCAGCACTTCGTAGTGTTTATCGTCGACGGCGCGCAGGTAATGGCGTTTTTCCAGCGCCTGGGTCACCGCGACGCCCAACTGCCCGGCCAGATGGTTGTAGCAGCAGCGCGCAAACCGTAGCCCTTGGGCCTCGCGGCTTTGGGGTTTGAGCACGATCGCCGACAACGGCGCAATCGCACTGAGAAACTCGATTGCCTGGGCCACATGCTCCCCGGCCAGGCGGTAATAGCGATGCCGGCCCTGGGTTTGGCAGGCGAGCAAACCACCGGCGACCAATTTGGCCAGGTGGGTGCTGGCGGTCTGCGCGGTGATGCCGGCAGCAAAGGCCAGTTCACCCGCAGGCAACGCGCGCCCGTCGAACAACGCCAACAGCATCGCGGCGCGGGCGGGCTCGGCGAGCAGTGCGGCAACCTCGGTAAAGGTGGATGGGTTCGACATGGCGGCTCTCCAACGGGACCTGCGCAGTATAAGCGTGACGCAGGCGAGCATGCTTCGATCAACGTCGAAGCATCTGCCCCGTCCCGCGCGCTAGATTCGCCGCCTGTGTCTTTTCAAGGAAGGTGTGCATGCCACAACGAAAGGTGCTGGCCGCGACCAGCCTCAGCTATGTACTGGTGATCCTCGATACGTCCATCGTCAATGTGGCGCTGGACCCCATCGCGATGGCCCTGCACAGCAACACCGGCGCACTGCAATGGGTGGTCGGCGCCTACACCTTGACCTTTGGTTGCCTGCTGCTGGCTGGCGGTGCGATGGCGGATCGCTTTGGGGCGCGCAGGCTGTATATGACCGGCTTGCTGGTGTTTACCCTGGCCTCGCTGCTGTGTGGCGTGGCCGGCGACATCAACCTGCTGGTGGCCGCGCGGGTGCTGCAAGGTGTCGGCGCAGCGTTGCTGGTGCCGGCGTCCCTGGCGCTGATCAATCAGGCGTATGCAGGCAACCCCGCAGGCCGCGCGACGGCCATCAGCCTGTGGGCCGGGTGCGGCGGCATTGCCATGGCCGCCGGGCCGTTGGCGGGCGGCGTGCTGATCCAGACGCTGGGCTGGCGCAGTATCTTCCTGGTCAACCTGCCGTGGGGGCTGATCGCCGTCGGCCTCAGCGCGCGCCTTGCCGCCAGTGCCAGACAGCCCCGCGCCGCAGGCTGGTTGCGCCTCGGCGTGCAGCTGTTTGGCAGCCGCGTGTTCAGCCTGTGTGTGGCCGTGTCACTGCTGTCGGCGCTGCTGCTGTATGGGCTGATGTTTGTACTCAGCCTGTATTTCCAGCGGACCCTGGGCCTCTCGCCGCTGCGCACCGGCGTGGCGTTCCTGCCGCTGACGGTGCTGGTGAGCATCGGCAGCCTGATGGCCGGCGAGTTCGTGCGCGCCTTTGGCAGCCGCTGGCTGATCGGTGGCGCCCTGATGCTCTACGTGACCGGTTTTGGCCTGTTGTTGATGGGCGGCGCAACGCCCGACTACGCCTTGATCGTGGTGCCCATGCCGCTGATTGGCCTGGCTGCCGGGCTGATCACCCCCGCCGCCACGGCCGCGTTGATGAATGCGGTGCCGCCGGGACAGGCCGGAATCGCCGCCGGCATCCTCAATACGGCGCGACAGATCGGCGCAGCATTGGGCGTGGCACTGGCCGGCGCGCTGCTGTAACGCGTCTGGCGCTTGCCACACAGCCCTTGGATGGGTGACTCTCTAGTCATGTTTTGCAACTATTCCAGGGGTAGCGACATGACCACCAGTAACCTGCTCGCCCAGCTGTTTCCCACCGCCGCCAGCGACATTCCCGAGCAATTCCGCCTGGCAGCGCCCATCGAACAGCGTGATTACCTGGTCGACGGCCAGTTGCAGGTGTGGAACGGCCCGCTCGCCAAGGTGCAGAGCCCGGTGCAACTGGGCGATGAGCGCGTGCACATCGGCAGCACGCCGCTGCTGGACGCCGACACCGCCCTCACCGCCCTGGACGCCGCCGTGCGCGCCTACGACCGCGGCCAGGGTGAATGGCCGACGATGCGCGTGGCTGAACGTATCCAGCATGTCGAAGCTTTTTTGCGGCGCATGCGCGAACAACGCGACGCGGTGGTCAAGCTGCTGATGTGGGAAATCGGCAAGAACCTCAAGGACTCGCAGAAGGAATTCGACCGCACCTGCGACTACATCACCGACACCATCAACGCCCTCAAGGAACTCGACCGCCGCTCCAGCCGCTTCGAGCTGGAACAGGACACCCTCGGCCAGATCCGCCGCGTGCCACTGGGCGTGGCGCTGTGCATGGGCCCTTACAATTACCCGCTCAACGAGACCTTCACCACGTTGATCCCGGCGCTGATCATGGGCAACACCGTGGTGTTCAAGCCGGCCAAGCTCGGCGTGCTGCTGATTCGCCCGTTGCTGGAAGCGTTCCGTGACAGCTTCCCGGCCGGCGTAATCAACGTGATCTACGGCAGCGGCCGCGAAACCGTCAGCGCGCTGATGGCCAGCGGCAAAATCGACATTTTTGCGTTTATCGGCACCAACAAGGCCGCCAGCGACCTGAAAAAACTGCACCCCAAGCCGCACCGCTTGCGCGCAGCCCTGGGCCTGGACGCAAAAAACCCCGGCATCGTGCTGCCCGAGGTCGACCTGGACAATGCCGTGAGCGAAGCGGTCACCGGCTCCTTGTCGTTCAACGGCCAACGCTGCACCGCGCTGAAAATCCTGTTTGTGCACGAAGACGTGGTCGACAGCTTCATCCAGAAATTCAACAGCAAACTGGCCACGCTCAAACCCGGCATGCCGTGGGAAGACGGTGTGTCGCTGACGCCACTGCCGGAAGTCGGCAAGGTCGATTACCTCAATACATTGGTGGCCGATGCCGAGCAGCACGGCGCCAACGTGGTGAACCCCAATGGCGGCGAAAGTCGCGGTTCGTTCTTCTACCCCGCCGTTTTGTACCCGGTGAACCCGCAGATGCGTGTTTACAACGAGGAACAGTTCGGCCCCGTTGTGCCGATCGTGCCGTACCGTGACCTGGAAACCGTGATCGAGTACGTACTGGACTCGGACTTCGGCCAGCAGCTAAGCATTTTCGGCACCAACGCGGTGGAAGTCGGCCGGCTGGTGGACACGTTTGCCAACCAGGTCGGGCGTATCAACATCAACGCCCAGTGCCAGCGCGGGCCGGACACCTTCCCGTTCAACGGGCGCAAGAACTCGGCCGAGGGCACGCTGTCGGTGCATGACGCGCTGCGCGTGTTCTCGATCCGCACCTTGGTGGCGACCAAGTTCCAGGAGAGCAACAAGGCGTTGGTCAGCGATATCTTGCGCAACCGTGATTCGAGTTTCCTGACCACGGATTACATTTTCTAAAGACCTAAACAGCTCTATGTGGGAGCTGGCTTGCCTGCGATAGCATCACTGCGGTCTGGCTGAAAGACCGAGGTGCCTGCATCGTGGGCAAGCCCGGCTCCCACATTCGATCTGGTCCACCCCGACTACCGAGGCCACTTCAATACCGATGAACCTGCCCTTCTTCGCCCGGCGCCTGTTGCGCCCTTTGCTCGACCCGTACCGCCGTTACCGCCATGCCAAGCTGATCCACGCCGTGCGCGTGTCCATCGGCCTGCTGGCGACCATCCTGCTCACCACCGGCATCAACCTGCCCCACGGCGAGTGGGCGTCGGTGACCATGCTGATCGTGATCGGTGGCCTGCAGCACCACGGCAATATCGGCAAAAAAGCCGTGGAGCGCGCCTACGGCACCCTGATCGGTGCCAGCGTCGGCCTGCTGCTGGTGGTGCAACAGGCCTACTTCGGCATACCGCTGCTGACCTACCTGCTGATGTCCGTGGTGTGCGGGTTCTTTTCCTACCACGCCATCGGCAAGGGCGGTTACATCGCGCTGCTGTCGGCGATCACGGTGTTTATTGTTGCCGGCCACGGCGACAACCCGATCTCCGATGGCTTGTGGCGCACCGTCGATATCCTTATCGGCATTGTGCTGGCGCTGGCGTTTTCCTTCGCCCTGCCGCTGTACGCGGTGTATTCGTGGCGCTACAACCTGGCCAGCGCCTTGCGCGACTGTGCAGCGATTTACAGCCGCATCATCAGCGGCCAATCCGTCACGGACGATGAACACCTCAAGCTGCTCAACCGCCTGAACGCGGCGATGCTGCAACTGCGCTCGCTGATGCCGTCGGTGTCCAAGGAAGTGCGCATTTCCATGACCGAACTGGACGCGATCCAGCGGCATTTGCGCATGTGCATCAGCACCCTGGAGATTCTTGGCAATACCCGGCCGGATCCGCGTGATGAACAGGCGACGGCGCGGATGCAAGTGATGCTTAAGGCCGAGCATCGACAGATCAGGGTGCAGTTGGTGGGGATGGCGCGGGCGTTGAAGTCCGGGTTTACCGAGCGGCTGGAGCGTCCCGCCGTTCAGGCGGTGGATGCTGCGGGGTTGGAAGCGCCAGTGCAGAGTGCGTTGGATGGGTATCGGTTGTTGACGTTGCAGTTGGCGGGGAATGTGGAGGCGATGCGGCAGAAGTTGGCGAAGACGGCGAGTCATTGGAAGATTTGAGGGGGGATGAAAAAAGGGACAGTCTACGGTTAGGTAGACTGTCCGGATGACTCGGTAACCCATCAGGTCAAGCGAGAGAGATAGGCTGAATGAACGATAAAGTCACTACCCCAACCGCTATCTTGATAATTGTGAAGGGCAACAGCCTGAGTCGCGTTCGCCGAAACGGTAAAGTCAATAGTTAAGAAATACCAATTATCTCTTGGCGGTGATATCGCAGCTGACACTTGTGCTCCGCCAAGCGTGATCGCTAAAATAGGATCTAGTAGTCGTCCCGCGTCAGTTTTAGTATTGTTATATATATTGAATGAGGCCCGATATCTATGACCAACATAAAAAGTCGCATACGTCGCAATTACCACTCCCTTGTACCCCGCTCTGTCCGCATAAGTAGGTATGTTAAGGCCTACCCCCGAGAAGAAATATCGATCGGCGTTAACACCCGGAGACCAAGGACCTAATCCATACATAAAGCTAGTCGTCGATGCAGCAAATGAATCAGACTTGACATACTGCACCAACGGAAATACAAACGCTCGCGACTTCTCCACGTCGCCATAGTAGGCAATCCTGACCACAATTTGGAAAGTCGCACCTTGAGCCAGCACACTTAATAAACCACGCAGTACCGGCAGATTTACAAAACCGCTGACAACTTCAGCCTCAGTAATCTCGTGAACCGGCAGCACTTCCACCGTCCTGCCACCGCCAACAAAGTCTATCCATATCAGTTGCCCTGCCTTGCACAACGGTATTCTGGCCAAGTCGAGTCGCGCATTACCGACAAATGTATTCAAATCCACAGCAGTTCCAGTAGCCTGATTATTAATCATCGGCCTCGGAAGACTGGCCGCTGCAATCGCATTGACCATTACCGTTTGAACTGCCGAAAACGTGGTTTTATCACCGCGCTTGACCGAGTAAATCAACTGCACCCGACTATTGACACTGTTGTGCAGCGCTTGCCACTTGGTAAAATCAACGATGACTGAGCCACTTGCCTTGCCCTTAACTTTCTCTATGAATACAGTCCCATTCTGCAATATCCACTCGCACTCAATTTCGTCGGTGTCGAGCATGCCCTTATACGCAACTTTAACGCTAACATTCTTCTCTATCGACAACGGATCAACTGTTGTTTCTTGTGCAATAGTGGCGGCGCCAATAAGCGTGGGGAAGGCCAACTCGGCAGGAAGTTGCTGGATCACATAGACTGTTTCGCCAAAAGGTACCGCCGTTTGCATAAGAGGAATCTTTACAAAACTGACCGAGAACGAAATTTTTAACGGTGAGCCGTCCTTGAGCAGACGTATTTTATCCATCGCCAAGGGAACGGAGACGCCCTTGACAAGGTGCTCTGCGATGACCTCGTTCGGCGTAAAAATTTTATTTTCGTAAATTCCGCCATCAGCGAATTCACCAGTGATCGTCATGAACATGAACTGACCTAAGCTGGCAAATTTCCATATATCAATAATCCAGCGAGGCACATCCAGTTCGTAGACCGGCAGCACCGTGGTATGTGCGTAGTTGCTGATATACGGTCTGGGCAGTGCATCGAACGGCAACAGCAATAACTGTAAAGGCTCGAACGCGTAGCTGAATGGGCCGCGAAGCAACGTGCAATTCAACAGGATATTATTGCCATCACGCCGCAACGCCAGTGCGATCACTTCATCCGGAATTTTAAATGTGAAGACACCGAGCTTCGGATCAACCTTTATTTCCTGCTTATGCTGGCTGATGCCATACTGCCCAAGCCAGGAAATAAGAAGGCGGTCACCTTTTGCAGCCTGCGAGTACCTCACCTCGCCATTCGCCCCGTTTATAACAGCCACCGGGTTAATTGTCATAGCGGTGGCGTTCGCCTCAAGCAGTTGAAAGCTTTCGAGGTTCACCGGTTCACCGATACTGAGCTTGAGCACTTCCGAGCGCAGGATGACGGGCGGCGACCCTGGGCTCTCCACGCTATAATAGATATTCAGACTTTTGCCGAAGTTAAGCTCAATAAACGCCTGATCAATGGGTGTCTCAAGTTCCAGCAGGGCCGCACCTGCAATATCCTCAAAAATATCAATTTCAATTTGAAGAAAATTTCTCGGCGAATCCCCTGCAATGGTAAGGACTATCTTGTCCCCGGCTTTTGTATTGAAATAAGTGAAGTAGACTCCAACCGAATAGCCATTCAAATCCTTCAGGTCCAGGTTCCAGTTACCGTAGTATTTTTTAGCCTCTTTAATATACACTTCAGGCAATACTGGAACCGCCTTACCCACCTCCGCGACCACAGCTTCTGATTGACGAGGGCTACTACCGTCCTGCATTCTTACTTCTAAAATAATATCAAACTTCCCGAGACCATCAAACTGCCTCAAGAGCTTTTCTGGCAAGGCCTGTTTTCCACCCTCCGGACCGGCTGGCTGTTTGCTCAAGGTAACGAACTTAGCACCGTTTTGGCCGATCTGTTGCTTAGCGAGTATAACCTCGATATTTTTTGCTGAATAAGGTGAATACTTAAGGACTTCAACGGGGCCATCCACACCCGGCGAAATCATCCCAGCGTTAAATGGGTGGAGAAGTTTCAGAGCCGGCATCCGTGTCGGCGTGCCGGTTATATGAACCAAATAACTGCCCGACTCTTTGATAACTACACCCGCAGACGTCGTCCACTCCCACCATAGGCGTACCGTGCCGCGCCCTATGTCGTGGAAAAACTTACCAGGGAGCGGGATCGTCTCTGATTCATAATTTTTGTCAGTGATGGGGGCGAAACGCGTAATGACGGGTGAACCGCCCTCCGGAGAAGCTTCCACAACCAACACGATATTGTTGAGTGGTCTGGGTGCCGGTTTTGACTTGGGGGGCTGGATTAACACTATAACTTCGGCATCAAATGGAACATCCAGATCAACAATGGTAATGTCATCACCGTACTTAACCACGCGTGGGGCGTTGAGCAAGTTTGGATCTATTTCGCTGCGCAACATATAAGGTTTGGAAAGGGTGTACGCCCCCTGAGGTTCATTCTCCACCACGTCTTTCACGCCCATGCAAATAGTGAACGTTCCGCGCTTTGGAAGTTTTTCCAAGTAGTCTTTGTAGGGGATGAACACGGCGTAGCCGCCCTTTTGGGAAGCCTCTTGCGGACTGACCGTATGCGTATACGAAAATGTACCGAAATAGAATATATTGCGGTCATTTTGGCGGATGTCCGAATACGGATAAACCCAGATCCAAAGGCCATCCTTAGCCCGTGTTGCATCGATACTTTTTCCTTCCGGAAAGTCTATGATCTTTCCGTCTTCCAGAACCTCTATAACCTTCATCAACAGACCGCTGTGCCACGGCTCCCCGGGGTTGGGATCATTGCCGCCCGGTATACTCTGTTTGCAGAAAATCAAACCTTCGTCCGAACGAGCTTCTTGCTGCGAACCCGCTCGAATGACCTGTCCGAAAAATCTCAGGTTTCCTTCGGGAATTTTGTATCCATCGAATCCGACATGGTATCGATCTTGTCTATCCACAGTGAGTGCGTCGGCCTTCAATGGGTTAGGTAAACCCAACTGAACAATACAGCGGTCAAGCGAAGCCCATTTTGTCCAAGGCTCAAAAACCCAATAACAGATGGGCAGTATTTCATTGCGCCCTAAGCCTATCGAGGCAAGTTCCTTATACATCGTCTTGCTCAGGTCTACTCCGGGCTCTGCCGGGTAGGGGCCAACATCAAGCGTATCGAAACTATCTGGAGGGGTAGACATAACCATCACCTTGCTGGGTCAGGGGCGCGCAGAGACAGCGCGACAGGCAAGGCAAATAAGGCGCTTGAGGCAATAGCAGATTCTACTGTCAGAACTGACAGTGGCGACGAACGGCTGGCATGCAGGAAAAATCCGATAGATGCCGAAGTTTTAGTAAAACCCTCGACCCCAGCCTTTTCTCACAATTTTTTCACGATTTATTCACATCCGCAGACGTAGGGTGAAGCCTCATCCGTTACAAACGTTGCACATCAAAACCCGCCGCCCCAGCGGGTTTTTTTTGTCCTGGATTTGGGCTTTTAACGCGCGGTTTTAGTGGCAGGCGTCGCGGCTTGTTCGCGAATGGCGCGCTGGGTGTCGAGCACCTTGGCCAATGCGGTTTCGGCTTCGGGGCTTTGTTGCGGTACACGAATCGCCGCTGACACCAGGGTGATCAGCTTGGCCATCACCTCGGCATCGGTGGCCGGGCGGCCCAGGCTCATGGAGTTCATCAGCAGACGCAGCTCGGTGCCGGCCATGACCCCGGAAATCGCCTTAAGGGCGAATTGCAGGCGCACGCCCAGCTCATTGCGCGGCAGATCCGGCAGGGCCAGGGCGAAGGCTTCGAAGAAGCGCTGGAACACCGGCTGGTAATGCACCTTGAGGTATTCCTGGATAAACGGCGAGGTGTCGCTGTAAACCCGGCCCAGGAACCGAATGAATGAACGCCCTTCCCCGCTGGCCGGGTCACTGCGCTCAAGGCCCATGGCCGGGGCGAACAGCACGCCGAGCAAGGTGTCGCAGTCGAGCGGGCCATCGGCCTCGGCTTCGCAGCGCGCGAGCAGTTCCAGGCGCTGCTCGTTGAGCGGCTCCAGGCGTTGCATCAGCAAGGTTTTCATCAGGGAGTCCTTGTCCCCGAAGTGGTAGTTCACGGCGGCCAGGTTCACCTGGGCACGCTCGGTAATCTGCCGGAGCAACACGGCGTCATAGCCGTATTTGATGAAAAGAGCCTCTGTCGCATCCAGCAGTCGAGTCTTGGTAACGTTTGGAGCGCTGAGTTTCTTCGCGACCATGAAAGGTTCCACGTGGGAAATATTGTTTTAAAAAATAATTTGATTTTTTATACCGGGGCGGCCCTTCGAAAGCAAGTAGTGACACTGCGCCATGCTATGAAAAGCCTGTATAAACGGGCCTGTCGAGGCTAGCCGAAGGGATTTTCACGCGCCGCCGCCAAGCGACTGGCAAATCGTTACAAGGGGTGAAACCGCTCTACATCCATGGCTGGCGAAGCGCGTTGAACGCGGTTACTATTCAAACAATATTTTAAAAACAAGAAATAAAACCAGTCCGTGGCGCGTATCAGGCAGTTCCCGAACTTGTTACAAGGCTTTGCCGGGGGCGTGGCGATACCGTCGAGACTGCAGGCGTAGTCATGATGACAGAGACCCCCGCGCACCCAGGCTTGATCTCCCTGCAAGGCATCGGCAAGAGCTATCAGCTCGCCGGGCAACACCTGTCGATTCTCAACGACGTGTGCCTGTCCATCGCCCGCGGCGACAGTTGCGGCATTCTCGGCGCCTCCGGCTCCGGCAAAAGTACCCTGCTCAATATCCTTGGCCTGTTGGACTTGCCCGATGGCGGCCAGTACCACTTTGCCGGCCACGATATCTTCAGCGCCACGCCGGATGAGCTGGCGGCGATCCGAAACCAGCAGATCGGCTTTGTGTTCCAGAGTTTCAACCTGCTGCCACGCCTCAGTGCCCTGGACAACGTCGCCCTGCCCCTCAGTTACCGTGGCGTGTCGCGCCATGAGTCGGTGAAACAGGCGCTGCGCATGCTTGAGCAAGTCGGCCTGGCCGAGCGCGCCCACCACCGCCCCGCCGACCTGTCCGGCGGCCAGCGCCAACGCGTGGCGATTGCCCGTGCGCTGGTCGGCAAGCCGTCGGTGATCCTCGCCGACGAACCCACCGGCAACCTCGACAGCACCACCGCCCAGGAGATCATGGACCTGCTCCTGGCCCTGAACCGCGATCAGCAGGTAACGCTGATTATCGTCACCCACGATGCACACATCGCCGAGCGCCTGGCGCGCAAGATCCTCGTACGCAATGG
The DNA here is from genome assembly GCF_001421425.1 of Pseudomonas sp. Leaf15. Classification (NCBI taxonomy): domain Bacteria; kingdom Pseudomonadati; phylum Pseudomonadota; class Gammaproteobacteria; order Pseudomonadales; family Pseudomonadaceae; genus Pseudomonas; species Pseudomonas sp. Leaf15. Next base: position 186,182 of record NZ_LMKI01000008.1, on the reverse strand, counting down.
CGTGGTGCATGAGGCTGGGCGCCTATGAGCCAGCGGGTCGAACAGAGCCTGAGCCAACTGCTGCATGAATCTTTTGTGAGCCTGCGCACCCTGGGCAAACGTTCGATCCTGGCGTTGCTGGGCATCGTGATCGGCAGCTCGTCGGTGGTGGCCCTGATCAATATCGGCCATAACGCGGCGGTGGACGCGGCGATGATTTTCAAGGACATGGGCACCGACACCCTGATTGCCCAGTTTCCGCCCAAAGGCAACAGCAATGCACCGATGCGCGCCAGCCTTGATCTGGACGCGGTGCGCCAGGCGGTGCCGGGCATTGCCCATATCGGCGCGCTCAGCCTGTTCAGCGGGCCGCTGGTGTTCCAGGGCCGCACCGCCAACGCCAACTTTGTCGGCAGCACCGCGGATATCAAGGACGCCATGCGCCTTGCCCTGCGCGAGGGGCGATTTCTGTCCGCCTTCGACGCCAACGAAACCTACGGCGTGATCGGCGATCAGGTCGCCCAGGCCTTGGGCACGCCGGGCAACCCGCTGAAGTTGGGCGACCGCGTGCGTATCAACGATTACCTGTTCCTGGTGGTGGGCATATTGCACAACCAACCCCGGGCGATGCTGATGCCGGTGCAGGCCAACGAATCGCTGTTTATCCCCGCCGAAGGCATGCGGCGCATCTACCCGACGCCGCAGATCGGCAACGTGATCATCCGCGCCGCGCCCGGCCAGGACATGGAGCGCATCGCCGGTGAAGCCGCGATTGCCCTGAAACGCCAGCTCACCGACCACGATGTCGACATTCAGGTGCCCCAGCAAATGATCGATGGCATGACCCGGCAAAGCCGCACGTTCTCCTACTTGCTGCTGGCGCTGGGCGCGATTTCCCTGGTCGGCGGCGGTGTCGGCGTGATGAACGTGATGCTGATGAATGTCTCGGAGCGCCGCCGCGAAATCGGCATCCGCATGGCCCTGGGCGCGCGCCAGCGTGACATCCGCAATCTGTTTTTGCTCGAAGCGGTCACGCTGACGGCAGTGGGTGCGCTGTGCGGCGCGGTGCTGGGCATGACCGCCGCGTGGCTCTACGCCTGGCTGTCGGGCTGGGAATTTGCCCTGGCCGCCGCCGCCCTGCCACTGGGGGTGGGCAGCACCTTGCTGGTGGGCTTGTTCTTTGGCATCTACCCGGCGGTCTCAGCCTCGCGGCTGCAGCCGGTGGAGGCCCTGCGCGATGAATAAATGGCTGTGGTTACTCGCCCTGGCAAGCCTGCCGGCCCTGGCCACCGACGTGGTGATCAACCCGTCGGCGCCGAGCACCACCCGCAGTGGGTATGACCGCAGTGTGTCGCTCACTAACCAGGTCACGACCATGACCCTGGGTGATGCGGTGTACCTGGGCCTGCGCAAAAACCCGGCGATCCGCAGCGCGTACCTGCAACGCGTGGCGCAAAAGTTCGACCTGCGGGTGGCCGAAGACACCTTCAACCCCAAGCTTTCCCTCAACAGTTATTACCGTCAAAGTCGCGGCTCGGCCGACAACGCGCGCAATGCCAACCTGGCGCCCAGGGCCACCTTGCTCAGTGAGTACGGTACCCAGTTGAGCATGGCCTGGACCCAGCAGTTGAACAACGCCGACCGCGCCGGCCGCTACCGCAGCGACGGCCTCGACCTCACGCTGATCCAACCGCTGATGCGCGGTGGCGGCTGGGACGCCACCACCGCGCCGCTGCGCCTGTCGCGCCTGTCGGAGCAGGCCAACCGCCTGAACCTCAAGGCCACCGTGGCACAGACCATCAGCCAGATCATTGCCACCTACCGTGAGCTGCTGCGCGCCCAGGAGCAGTTGAGCATTGTCCAGGACGCGCTCAAGCGCTCCAACACCTTGCTGGACGTGAACAAGGCGCTGATCAGCGCTGGGCGCATGGCCGAGTTCGAAATTGTGCAGACTGAAGCCGATATCGCCACCCAGCAACTGGGCGTGGAAGAGGCCCAGAACCAACTCGACACCAGCCGCCTGGCCCTGCTGCGCCTGCTGGCGCTGGACCTGTCGACGCCGATCCGCGCCAGCGAAGCCCTGGAAGCCAAGCCGATGAACATCGACAAACGCCAAGCCTTCAGCCTGGCGCAGACCCAGCAGCCGGAGTACCTCGCAGCCCTGCTCGGCAGCCAACAGGCCGACCTCAACCTGGTGATCGCCAAGGACTCCGGGCGCTGGCAAGTAGACCTGGTGGCGGGCGCCAACCAGTTACGCGATGCCTACAGCAACAACGACAGCGGCAACAACAATAACCGCACGTGGAACAGCTACGCCGGGGTGCAGGTGCAGATTCCCATCGGCGACATCAGCACCCGCCAGGCCGAGGTGCGCGCGCGGGTGAATGTCGAAGATCAGGAGATCCGCATCACCGACGCGCGCCAGGAACTGGAACGCAGCGTCAACGACGTGGTGCGCGACTTGGGCACGCGTTGGCGCCAATATGAAATCTCTCAGCGCGCCGTCGAGCTGTCGCGGCGCAAGATCGAAATCGAGCGGGAAAAACTCAGCGCCGGGCGCTCCACCAACTTCCAGGTGCTGAGTTACGAGACCGACCTGCGCAATGCCGAAAACGCGCGGCTCAATGCACTGATCGCTTATCTGAACGCCCAGACCCAGCTCGATTTGACCCTGGGCATGACGCTGGAAAGTTGGGAAATCGCCCTCAATGACTACTAATAAAAAATACCTGCTGGGTGCCCTGATCATCGTGCTGTTGGCGGGCGCAGGCATTGCCCTGCGCAGCCCGGCCACCAGCCAGCCCGCCGTGAGCGAGCAATGGCTGGCGGTCACGCCCGACCCGTTGGTGCACCAGATCGGCCTGGTGGGCAAGATCGAACCCGACACCACCATCACCCTCACCGCGCCGTTCGACGGTAATGTGCTCGCCAACCTGGTCGAGCAAGGCCAACGCGTCGAAGCTGGCCAGGTGCTGCTGCGCATGGACCCGGCCACCCTCGAAGTGCAACTGCGCGATGCCCTCTCCGCCCAGCTCAAGGCGCGGCGCACCGTGCAGGAGATGCAAGACTGGGACAGCAGCCCCGCCGTCAGCCGCGCACGCCGCAGCCTGCGCACTGCAGAAATGACCGCCGGCAACACCCAGCGCAAACTCACCGAGAGCGAAAACCTGTTCAAGCGCGGCATCATCCCACGCAACGAGCTGGACGATCTCAAGCAGCAGACCCAACAGCAACAACTGGACCTCGCCGCGGCCCGCAGCGAACTGCAGCAGGCGCAGGATCAGGGCAAAGGCGAATACCGCCAGATAGCCGAGATGGAGTTGACCAACGCCACGGTGAAATACGACGCCCTGCATAAGCTGCTGGAAGGCAAGGAGGTCAAGGCGCCCTTCTCCGGCATCGTCGTGCCGGCGCCGGGCAGCAATAACGCCTCGCCTGGCGGAGCCAATAACAACGTACCGGTGCAGGCCGGCAGCAAAGTCAGCCAGGGGCAAGTGCTGTTCGGGCTGGCCAATATCGAACGGCTGAAGATCGTTGCCAAGGTGTCGGAGCTGGACATCAACCAGTTGCATCAGGGCCAGGCCGTGGAAGTGATGGGTGATGGCTTTGACGGCGAGCGCCTGACCGGCTCCGTCAGCGTGGTCAGCGGCCTGGCGATTGCCAGCGACAGCCAGGGTAGCGCGCAGTTTCCGGTCACCTTGTCGATCCCCAAACTCACCGCGCAGCAGTTGCAGCGGGTGCGGCTGGGTATGAGTGCGCGGTTGACCATTGTGACCTACAACAATGCGCAGGCGATTGTGGTACCAAGCCAGGCGATCCAGGCGGACATGACCGTGGAATATCGAGCCGCGATGGATAAGCCGGTGGAGCGGGTTAAAGTCACCACCGGACAGTCAACCGCCGAAGGTGTTGAGGTATTCGGCCTCAAGCCAGGCTTTGTAAAAATCGGCATATGATCGTTCCCACGCTGATCGTTCCAACGCTCTGCGTGGGAATGCATCCGGTGACGCTCTGCGTCACGACGTCAAGAGCGGACGCAGAGCGTCAATGGCGGCATTCCCACGCAGAGCGTGGGAACGATCATTGGGTGAGTTTGGCGGCCAGGGCTTTGGCTTGAATCGCCACATCGGTGACCGCCGTACTCTCCCACCACATCCCGCGCAACGGCGGGCCCATGGCAAACAGTCGCTGGCTGACCTGCCCCTGAGCATCCAACACAGCCCCCGACACATCCGCCGCAATCCCCAACGCCAACGGCCCAGGCTTGATCAACCCACGCTTGAGCAACTGCTGCGGCAACGGCTTGGCCACTCGCCGCCAGTCGTACTCAATACCGCTGGAGTTGATCAACGCAGCGCCGGACACCTGAGTGACGGCTTGTTCGCCACGCCGCCGCAGCTTGATCGTCACGCCGCTGTCCGACGCCACCAGCCCCTTGAACGACGCCGCCTGAATCCGCAGCCGTCCTGCTTCATGCAAACGCGCCACCAACTGCGCGCTCAAGGGTGGCGAACGATGGTGATGGCTCTCCCACCACGGCCGTACATGGCGCACGAACTGGCGCTTCTCGCGCTCACTGGCCTGGCTCCACAAACGGCCGATATGCGCGCGCACCGTGTCCAGCGGCGCCTGCCAGTCGATGCCCTGTTCCAACGCCAGTCGGCATTGGCGCCGCACCTCGCGCAGCAACTGCCGAGGGCTGCGCAGGTGGTGATCTTCGGCCAGGAAATCCACCCAGCTCGGCGGTTGCCGACGCACGTGGGGCAGCAGGCCGTGGCGCGAGAACACCTCGATGGGCCCACGATGGCCGGCCTGTTCCAGGGACACCACGGCATCCACCATGGTCAACCCGGAACCGATGATCAGTACCGTCGACTGCGGCTCGATCTGGCGCATGGCCTTGACGTCCCACGGGTCCACTGCCGCTGCATTCAAACCACTGGACTCGGTCTGCGGCGTGCGCGCCGCCGGGAACATACCGGTGGCCAATACGGCGTAAGCCCCGCGCAGTTGTTGGCCGTTATCCAGCGTCAACAACGTTGCGGCGGCATCCACTTGCAGGTCGACCACCTCGGCACGAATATGCTCGACCGTGGAAGCCGACAGCGCCTTGGCCTCCGCCAATCGCTGCTGCGCATACACACCAAAAATCCCGCGTGGCGGGAACAGCTCGCTGATGGGTACAGGTTGCTGGTCCGACTCCGGCCAGCCACCGGCGCCGATGTAGTCGGTGAGCCATTGGGTCAAGTCATCGGGGTTGTCCGGGTCGACACTCATGCGCGCCGCATTGCCGTTCAGGGTGTGCCCCCGTTCGACGGCACTGTAGGCCTCGCCACGGCCAAGTTCCTTGCGTGGCTCAATCACCAGGATCTGCCGCTTGCCAGGCTGGCGCAGCAGTTGCACCGCCAGCATCGTACCGCTCAAGCCGCCGCCGATGATCAGCACATCAGCGTTGCGGATGGATTCAGTCATGCACATTCGCCCTTACTGTTTGCCCAGATAAATATCATGCAAGTCGCCGCGCGCCAGCAGTTCAGCCGCACTGCCGCTCAAGACCACGCGCCCAGTATCCAGCACATAGCCGTGGGAGGCATAGGTGAGCGCGACATTGATGTTCTGCTCGGCGATCAGGAAGCTCACCTGCTGCTCGCGGTTAAGCTGGGCGATGATCGCGAAAATCTCTTGCACGATCATCGGCGCTAGGCCCATGGAGGGTTCGTCGAGCAACACCAATGTGGGCCGGGTCATCAAGGCACGGCCGATGGCAACCATTTGCTGCTCGCCGCCCGAGGTCAGCCCGGCGCGCGTGTGGCGCTTGGTCTTGAGGCGTGGGAACCAGGCGTAGATACGCTCCAGGTCGTGTTCCATGTCTTGGCGGCTCAGGCGCCGCACAAAGCCGCCGCTGCGCAGGTTGTCTTCCACGCTCAGTTGGCCGAACACATGGCGGCCTTCCAGCACATGGACCATGCCCTGGCGTACCCGTTGGCTGGGGTCGATACCGGCCAGGTCGCGGCCGGCATACTCGATCACGCCACGGCTGACCTCGGCACGTTCGGCGCGTACCAGCCCCGAAATGGCCTTGAGCGTGGTGCTTTTGCCGGCACCGTTGGCACCCAGCAACGCCACGATGACGCCCTTGGGCACGTGGAGCGAGACCCCGGCCACCGCCAGTATGGCGCCGTCGTAGATCACTTCGATGTCATTGACGTTTAACAGTGACGGGCTCGCAGGTTCAGCGGCGGGCTGGCTCATGGCTTATTCATCCCCGGTGCAGGTACGCGGCGTCAGGCCTTTTTCCTTGGCGAACGCGGCGGACTTTTCATCGATCAGCGGGCGCAGCAGTGCACGGTCGGCGGCGATCCAGTCGCTGATCAGCGTCCAGTTGGCGCCGTCCCACTGTTGCACACGCGCCGAGCCGCCGCCTTCGTGGTCGCGGCACGACAGCTTGAGGTTCTGCATCAGGCCCAGATAACCCATGTCTTTAAGACGCGCATCATCGATATTCAAGTGCTCCAGGCCCCAACGGCCCTCTTCACCATTGAGTGGGCGCTTGCCGAACTTGGCCTGGGCGGTACGGATCGCTTCCACCGCCACGGCGGCGTTCACCAGGCCCGAGTTGTAGTAGACGCTGCCGAAGTTTTTCAGGTCCTTGAGGTCGCTGTGGCCCTTGTCGAGGATGGACTGTTTGAGGCGTTTATGGATCTCGAAATCAGCGCCTGCCGGGTAAGGCGTGAACGCCAGGTAACCTTTGGCGGCGGCACCTGCGGGCAGCACGTCTTCGCTGGAACTGGCCCAGATATCGCCGATGATATGGTCAACCGGAAATCCAAAACGCGCAGCGGTCTTCACCGCCACCGGCGTGGACACACCCCAGGTGCGCAAAAACACCCAGTCCGGGTTGGCCTGGCGCACCTGGCGCCATTGCGCCGACTGTTCGTTGCCCGGGTCGGCCACGGGAATCTGGATATTTTCAAAGCCGTATTTCTCGGCCAGTAACTTCAACGGGCCGAGGGTTTCACGGCCGTAAGCCGAATCGTGATAGACCGTGGCGATCTTCTTGCCCTTGAGTTTGTCGAAGCCGCCTTCGCGCTGGGCAATGTAATTCACCAGTGTGGACGCTTCGCTGTAGAAGGTCAGCATCACCGGGAAGTTATACGGAAACACGGTGCCGTCGGTGGCTTCGGTGCGGCCATAACCGAGGGTAATCAGCGGGATCTTGTCGACTTCAGCGCGCTCGCTCAACGCATAGGCCGCCGGTGCGCCGTTAGGCTGGTAGACCGCGACCGGCGCGCCATCCAGGCCATTCTTGAAGCGCTCGTAGCACTCGATGCCCTTCTCTGCCGTCCATTCGGTTTCGCATTCCTGCCACACCAGTTTGACGCCGTTGATGCCGCCTTCGACCTCGTTGATATAACGCAGGTAGTCGATCATCCCGGCCCACACCTGCACGCCGCTGGAGGCATAGGCGCCAACGCGGTAGGTGGCCAGCGGGATAAATTGCTGGTCGGGCGCGGCGATTGCCTGGGGCACAGCAACGGACAAGGCTGCCAGCGCGAAGGCGGCGCCGAGCAGGGAACGTTTCAAGGTTGCACGCATGTTGGATTCTCTTGAGGGAATGTTAGAAGCGCAGCGGCCATTGCCGCAGACGGTCACGCAGGTTGTGCAAGAGGCGAATCAAGCCTTCGGGTTCCTTGATCAGGAACACGATGATCAACACGCCAAAAATGATTTTTTGCAGGTTCTGCAACTGCCCCGCATCCACCGAGCCACCGAACAGCGCCTGCCCGGCATGGCTGAGGAAAATCGGCAATAAGCTGATGAATGCCGCACCGACAAAGTTGCCGGCAATGCTGCCCATGCCGCCGATAATGATGATGAACAGGATCTGGAACGAGCGGTTGATATCGAAGCTGCTGGCGCTGGCCGTGCCCAGGTAGGCAAAGGCCCACAACGCGCCGGCAATCCCTAAGTAGAACGAGCTGACCGCGAAGGCCAGGCGCTTGTAGCGCACCACCGGGATGCCGACCACGGCGGCGGCGGTGTCCATGTCGCGGATCGCCATCCAGTTACGCCCCACCTGGCTGCGCACCAGGTTGATGGCGGTCCAGGTCAACAGCAGCACTGTGACTAACGTCAGCCAGTAACGGCCCAGCGGCGTATTGAGGTCATGGCCGAACAGCGCAAGCTTCGGCGCGGAAATGGTCCCGGAGGAACCGTAGTTGTAGAACCAGGGGAATTTGACAAACAGCCACTCCAGAAAGAACTGCGCCGCCAGGGTGGTGACCATCAAGTAAAAACCCTTGATCCGCGAGCTGGGCAAACCAAATAACAGCCCAACCAGCGCGCTGATAACCCCACCGCCGAGCAGCGCCACCGGCAGGCCCAGCTCAGGCAGACGCAACAGAAAACCGTAGGTGGCAAACGCGCCAACGGCCATAAAACCTGCGGCGCCTACTGAGGTTTGGCCGGTATAGCCGGTGAGCAGATTCAGGCCCAGACCGGCCAGCGACAGCACCAGAAACGGGATCAGGATCGCGTTGAGCCAATAGTCATTGCCCCACAGCGGCACCCCGACAAAGGCCACTGCCAATAAGCCGATCAGGCCCCAGGGCAAGCGCCGCTGAATCAGTAATAACGGCGCGGTTTCTTGAACAACGGGAATCGACATGGTTTCAGACTCGCTCGATGGCGCGCTCGCCGAACAGGCCGGCGGGACGGATATACAGGAAGGCCAGGGCCAATACGTAAGCGAACCACGGCGTGATACCGCCACCGATCAGCGGGCCGATATACACCTCGGCGAGGTTCTCTGCCGCGCCGACAATCAGCCCGCCGACAATCGCCCCGCCAATCGAGGTAAAGCCGCCGATGATCAACACCGGCAAGGCCTTGAGCACCACCAGCGAAAGGGAAAACTGCACGCCCTGGCGCGCGCCCCACAGCAGCCCGGCCACCAGCCCGACAATGCCGGCCACGGCCCAGACGATCTGCCAGATACGGTTGAGGTTGATGCCGATGGACAGCGCCGCCGTGGTGTCATCCGCGACTGCACGCAACGACACGCCGATGCGAGTCTTGTTGAACAGCAGCGCCAGCACGGTTACCAGCACCACCGCAGCCGCCGCGGCGATCAGATCAAACTGGCTGAGCATCAGCGGGCCGACAAACAGCGGCACGTCGTCGATGCCCAGGTCCAGCGCACGCACTTGCGAGCCCATCAGCCCTTGGGCCAGGCCTTCGATAATGAATGACAGGCCCAAGGTGGCCATAAACAGGGTGATCTGCGAGCGGTTCACCAACGGCCGCAGTACCAGCCGCTCGATGAGCAAGGCGACGACGACCATCACCACCACCGTCAGCAGCAACGCCAAGGCAAAGGGCACGCCCTGGTCATGCAGGCTGACAAAGGTCAGCGCGGCAAACAGCAGCATTGAGCCCTGGGCGAAATTGAACACGCCGCTGGCCTTGTAGATCAGCACGAAACCGATGGCGACCAGCGAGTACATGGTGCCGGCGAGCAGGCCGCCGAGCAGGGTTTCAAAGAAGAACGTCATCAGTGTGCGACTCCCAGGTACGCCGCGATCACCTCGGGGTCGGCCTGCACCTGCGCAGGTGTGCCGTCGCCGACTTTGCGCCCGTAGTCGAGCACCACCACGTGGTGAGACAGGCCCATCACTACGCCGATGTCGTGTTCGATCAACACCACGGTGGTGCCGAGGTCGCGGTTGACGTCGGCGACGAAGCGCGCCATTTCCTGTTTTTCCTCGGCGTTCATGCCGGCCATGGGCTCGTCCAGCAGCAACAGGCTGGGCCCGGCGATCAGCGCTCGGCCCAGCTCTACGCGTTTTTGCAGGCCGTAGGAGAGGTTGCCCACCAGCACATCGCGGTGCGCTTGCAGTTCGAGAAACTCGAGGATGCCTTGGCCGCGCAGGCGAAAGGCTTCGGCCTCACGACGGGCGCGGGGCAAGCCCAGGGCTTGCTCGATAAAGTGGGTGCGCATATGCCGCGACAGGCCGGTGAGGATGTTGTCGAGCACGCTCATTTTCTTGAACAGTGCGTTGTTCTGGAAAGTCCGCCCAATACCTCGACGCGCCGCGCCCAAAGGGTCGATGCGGTGGAAGTGTTGTTGCTCGAACACAATCTCTCCGGCATCGAAGCGGTACACGCCGTTAAGCACATTGAGCAGCGAACTTTTGCCGGCGCCGTTGGGGCCGATCAGCGCGCAGATTTCACCGCGCTGCACCTCAAAGGACAAGGCATTGATGGCCTTGACGCCTTTGAATGACAGCGAGATATCGCGCACCTGAAGAATGGTCTGGCTCATGCGATGTCCCGTTTGAATTCAGCCAGCCACACTGGATCGATGCTGGTTTTTGGCGTGCTGACTGGCTGCCAGATAGAGGTCAGCCGTTGGAAGCCGAGCAGCCTGCGCACACGATTTTTCAGCAGGCGCCGCAGGCCGCTTTGTGGGTGGGCGATGGCCCAGTCACACAGGCGTCGACGCCAGGTGCCGTGGGGCGCCAGGCGGCTTTCGATATTGTCGGCCAGGTGCTGTAAACGCTCGGGCGAAAGCAGCAGGCCGGTGGGCGCGACCTCATTGCAATCGCGACGGGCCGAGGCCAGGTTTTCCGGAAATGCCAGGCCGTGGCCGCTGTTCAACCATTGCTCCAGCACCACCGCCAGGCCGCCTTGCCAGTGGGTGCCCTCCTCGCTCCACAGCACGGTTTCACCGCTCGGCTGCCACCAGCGCTGCAGGTGCTGCGCCGGGTCCACCGGGCCGAGCAACTGGGTGAAATCCAACGGGTTGGCGGACTGCCAATGCCGCACCTGCTGCCGCCCCTGGGCATACGAATGGCTGGGGTGAATGCGCCATAGCTGTTGGTACAGGGCTTCTGGCTCCAGGTCATCGGCCAGGGTCAACACCTGCCCGCCGACAGACTGCGCAGCCAGCGCCAACAGCAGCAGGTCAGGCTCGAACGTGCCGCTCAAGGCCAAGCGTGACTGCACGCTGAAACCCTGCTGGCGCAAACCGTCGGCCAGGCGCTCGACATCGCGCAACACGTCGATCCAGCGCCAGGCATACCAACGGCCCTGGCGCTTGTGGCGCAGGGCGATCTGCAGCGGGGTAAGCTGCGCCCAGTGCTGCAATTGCTCCAGGGTTTTGGGCAAGTTGCCGAGCAGCTCGGCGGGCCATTCCAGCGCCTGCGGACGCTTGAGTTCGTGCACGCTCATAGGGGTAATGCTCCTATTCAAGTAGTGTGCGTGCGGTGGTCCGCTGGCCAGGTTAGGTGGATCAATACCAATCAACTGTGGGAGCTGGCTTGCCTGCGATGGCGGCATGTCAGTTGGCTCATTTCTGGCTGACCCACCGCTTTCGCAGGCAAGCCAGCTCCCACATTGACCGAGGTGTTTCAGTTAAAGGTGCGCTGGTCCGCTGGCCAGGTTATGTGGATCAATACCAATCAACTGTGGGAACTGGCTTGCCTGCTGTGGCGGCGTGTCAGTTGGCTCATTTCTGGCTGACCGACCGCTTTCGCAGGCAAGCCAGCTCCCACATTTGCCGAGGTGTTTCAGTTAGATTGCGCTGGCTTTGAGGTCGCGGTAGCCGGCACCCGGATGGTTTGGCGCCAGTCGGGCACCGTCGCCGAACAGCTTTTCGCGCAAGGTGCCCTGGGCGTACTCGGTCTTGTACACGCCGCGCTTTTGCAGCTCCGGCACGAGCAGGTCCACGGCGTCGATGAAGGTTTCGTGGGTCAGCGCGTAGGCCAGGTTGAAGCCGTCCACGTCGGTCTCTTCGACCCACTCCTGCAACAGGTCCGCCACGGTTTCCGGGCCGCCGACAAACAATGGGCCAAAGCCGCCGATGCCGACCCAGTCGGCCAGTTCATTCGGCGTCCAGACCTTGTTCGGGTCCGCCGTGGAGAAGGCTTCCACCGCCGATTGAATCGCGTTGGTGTGTACATGCTTGAGCGGCTCATCGGGCTTGAACTGGCTGAAGTCGATGCCGGTCCAGCCGGAGATCAGCGCCATGGCGCCCTCGTAGCTGACGTAGGACTTGTATTCGTCAAACTTGGCTTTGGCCTTGGCATCGGTCTCACCGACGATTACCGTTTGCAGGTTGAAGATCAGGATTTTCTTCGGGTCACGCCCGGCCTCGGCGGCGCGACGGCGGATGTCGGCCACGGTTTTCTTCAGCAGCACCTTGGACGGCGCGGCCACGAACACGCACTCGGCCTGTTCGGCGGCGAACTGCTTGCCACGGCTGGAGGCCCCGGCCTGGTACAGCACCGGCGTGCGCTGTGGCGACGGCTCGCACAGGTGAATGCCAGGCACCTGGAAGTGTTTGCCGACGTGGCGAATCTCGTGGATTTTGCTCGGGTCGCTGAAAATACGCCGCTCGCGATCACGCAGCACGGCGCCCTCTTCCCAGCTGCCTTCCCACAACTTGTAGCAAACCTCGAGGTATTCTTCGGCGTAGTCGTAGCGCGCATCGTGTTCGGTCTGGGCTTTCTGGCCGAGGTTCTTGGCGCCGCTTTCCAGATAGGAAGTGACGATATTCCAGCCGACCCGGCCCTTGGTCAGGTGGTCGAGGGTCGAGAGCCTGCGGGCGAATGGATACGGATGTTCAAACGACAACGAAGCCGTCAGGCCAAAGCCCAGGTGTTCAGTGACCAACGCCATCGGCGCAATAAGCGACAGCGGGTCGTTGACCGGCACCTGTGCAGCCTGGCGAATCGCCGCGTCGCCGTTGCCGTTGTACACGTCGTAAATGCCCAGCACGTCGGCGATAAACAGGCCGTCAAACTTGCCACGCTCAAGAATTTTCGCCAGGTCCGTCCAGTATTCCAGGTCTTTGTACTGCCACGAACGGTCCCGCGGGTGCGCCCACAGGCCGGGAGATTGGTGGCCGACACAGTTCATGTCGAAGGCATTCAAGCGGATTTCACGGGACATCAAAGCACTCCGTTGAGGTGGTAGTTGCCGACGACCTGGTATTTGTGGCGCAGTGGGTCTTCGAGGCTCGACGCCAGAGCAGTGCGTTGGCCGGTGAGTTCAAATTCGGCATTGCTGGCGGCAATCAGGGCTTCAGCGGCGGCGATTTGCGCTTCGGTCAACGCCACCGGGCTTGGGTGGGTTTCGGCGCGTTCAAACAAGGCCGCGGCTACGTCGACGCGGATCTGCAAATCGCCAAAGCGGCTGATCACGTACGGGTCATCGCTGGCGTGTACAAAACGCCGGGTGCTTTCCAGCAGTTGGCGCGCTTGATTCAGGGCGGTCATGGGTAAGGCTCCTCAGTTCCAGGCGTGGCGCGCAGGCTTCACGCCGTTGAGCACGAAGTTGCCGATCAGGTGGTATTTCCAGCGGGCCGGGTCGTGCAGGGTGTGGGTGCGCGCGTTGCGCCAGAAGCGGTCGAGGTTGTGCTTGCCGGTGACCGAGCGGGTGCCGGCCAGTTCGAACAATTTACTGCTGGCGAGCAAGGCGGTTTCGGCCGACAGCACTTTGGCCTGGGCGACCACCAGCGAGGCGTGGGCGACGGTGTCTTCGTTGGGCTCGGCAAGCGCCAGGTCGACGGCTTTGCCGGCCTTGGCGAGGATCGCTTCGGTGCCGTGCACGCGCCATTGCAGGTCGCCGATGGCGGCGATGGTGAACGGGTCTTGCCAGCCGTGATCCTGTTGGCTGTCGATCCAGGGGCGCGCCTGGCGGGCGTAGATTTTTGCCTGTTCGAGGGCCCCCAGGGCGATGCCGGTGTCGACGGCGGCCTGGATAATCTGCGAGATCGGGCCATTGGCGGTGGGCTGGTCGAAAGCCTGATGGGCCGGGATCACCGCGCTGCGTGGCACGCTGACGCCGTCGAGGGTCACGCCGCCACTGGCGGTGGTGCGCTGGCCGAAGCCGTCCCAGCTATCAATCACGGTTAGGCCCAGCGCATCACGTTCGACAAAGGCAATAAACGCCTGGCCGTTCTCGTTGTTACCGACCGTGGGCACAAGGTGGGCGAACAACGCGCCGGTGCAATAGAACTTCTCGCCGTTGATAAAGGCGGTATCGCCATCAAAACGAATCTGAGTGTCGAAGTTGCCGGCGTTTTTGCTCTTGGCTTCAGAAAAGGCATTACCGAAACGATAGCCGGCCAGGACCTTGCCGAAATAGTGACGCTTTTGTTCCTCGCTGGCGGTTTGCAGCAGGATATCCACCACGCCCAAATGGTTTTGCGGGATTTGCCCCAACGACGGGTCGGCGGCGGAGATCAACTTGATCACCTCGGCCACCGTTACATAAGACACCTCGGCGCCGCCGTAGGCTTTGGGAACAGTGATACCCCAGAGGCCACTGGCCGAGAATTCATCCAGTTCAGCTACCGGCAGGCGCCGCTCGCGGTCGCGCACGCTGGCGTCGACGGCAAACCGCGCGGCCAAGCGCGTGGCGACTTCAATGGCTTCGGCATCCGAGCGGATGATATGGGCAGGTTGTTGAGGGTGGGCTGACATGGGCCGACTCCAGGCTCCGATGGGATAACGGAGCAATTGCAGGAGTCGTGCCTGAATTTAATCGTCAGCAAAATCAGGCGGTTGCTGGTTTTAAGAGGCTGTTGAGAGGGTTTCAAACCAGCAAAGTGTGCATCCACTGTTGCCGGGCCAACAGTTAGATCACCACGTTGCGCACAAACCGCACGGCCACGTCGCCATCATTGCGATAGCCGTGCACGTTGCGGCTGGCGAACATGTAGAACTCACCGGCCGCCACGTGTTTTTCTTCCTCGCCCACCAGCAAGGTCAGGCAGCCTTCGAACACGAACAGCTGCACGCTCCAGCCGTCCGGGTCCGGGTCGGGGCTGTAGCGATCACCCGGTTCCAGGTGCATCTCCCACAACTCGACTTCACGCCGCGCCGTGGCCTTGGCCAGTAGCACCGCTTTACTGCCGGGGATATCACCGGCCCAGGCCAGCTCGTTGATGCGGCTGTGATCACCGGCATCCGGGGCCTGGATAAGGTCGCTGAAGGCCACGTCCAAGGCTTCGGCGACGCGGTCCAGCGTAGACAGGCTGACATTCTTCTCGCCCGCCTCGATGGCCACCAACATGCGCCGGCTGACCCCGGACTTTTCCGAAAGTGCGGTCTGGCTCAGATCCGCAGCATGGCGCAGGCGACGGACGTTCTGGCTGACGTGTTGGAGGACCGAGGCCCGTTGTGGATTTTCTTTGTGCACTATATTGCTCAATAGGTGGGTGTGCGCAGTATACTGCCCAGCGTGCGGCGCATTGTGCGGTCCGTGCCTTTCCCTTGCAAGACCGAGCCGCCATGACCGCCCCGAACGCCTCCCCACGTTTCAACCGTTTCAGCAAAGCCGAATGCATCCTGGTGGTGATCACCATGATCTGGGGCGGCACGTTTTTGCTCGTGCAACACGCCCTGACCGTCAGCGGGCCGATGTTTTTCGTGGGCCTGCGGTTTGCGGCGGCGACCATTGTGGTGGGGTTCTTTTCGTTGCGCACCTTGCGTGGCCTGACCTTGTTTGAACTGAAGGCCGGCGCCTTCATCGGCGCTTCGATCATGCTCGGTTACGGCATGCAGACGATCGGATTGCAGACCATCCCAAGCAGCCAGTCGGCGTTCATCACAGCGCTGTATGTACCTTGCGTCCCCCTATTGCAGTGGCTGGTGCTGGGGCGTCGCCCAGGCCTGATGCCGAGCATTGGCATCATGCTGGCGTTTACCGGGTTGATGCTGCTCACAGGTCCGACCGGTGCCTCCCTCAATTTCAGCCCCGGTGAGATTGCCACGCTGATCTGCGCAATTGCGGTGGCGGCCGAAATTATCCTCATTGGTGCCTATGCCGGGCAGGTGGATGTACGCCGGGTGACGGTGGTGCAACTGGCCACGGCGTCGTTGTTGTCGTTCCTGATGGTGGTGCCGATGGGTGAAGCCTTGCCGGGGTTCTCGTGGTTGCTGTTGTTCAGTGCAGTGGGCCTGGGTTTGACCAGCGCGGTGATCCAGGTGGCGATGAACTGGGCGCAGCAGAGTGTTTCGCCCACCCGGGCCACGTTGATCTATGCCGGTGAGCCGGTGTGGGCCGGTGTAATCGGGCGGATTGCCGGGGAGCGTTTTCCGCCGATTGCGATGGTGGGCGCGGCGTTGATTGTGGCGGCGGTGATTGTGAGTGAGATGAAGACACGCAATCAGCGAGAAGCTGAAAAATCAATCGAACTGGAACAAGAAGTTCCCTGACCCGATCGTTCCCACGCTCTGCGTGGGCATGCATCCTGTGACGCTCCGCGTCACTTCTGCGCAAGGCTCACGGCTGCATAGGCTGTTTGGACGCGGAGCGTCCAGGGTGGCATTCCCACGCAGAGCGTGGGAACGATCCGATCCGAAACAATGCCAAATGGGAGGTTTCGGCCTACCTTGTAGGATCCTGCCACATCTTGCCGTTTGGTGATCGAGAAAGCGGCACGTATGATGCATCCCAAACTCCCGCAGATTAGAAGCCTATGTCCCTGATAGTTCTACTGCTTCTGCCTTTTATCGGCAGCTGTCTGGCGGCCTTGCTGCCGCATAATGCACGTAACACCGAATCCCTGTTGGCCGGCCTTGTAGCCCTGGTCGGCACCATTCAAGTCGCTTTGCTCTACCCTCAGATCGCCCACGGTGGCGTGATCCGCGAAGAATTCATGTGGTTGCCCAGCCTCGGGCTCAACTTCGTGCTGCGCATGGACGGGTTTGCCTGGCTGTTCTCGATGCTGGTGCTGGGCATCGGCACGCTGGTGGCGCTGTATGCGCGTTATTACATGTCGCCGGATGACCCGGTGCCGCGCTTCTTTGCGTTTTTCCTGGCGTTTATGGGCGCCATGCTCGGGCTGGTGATCTCCGGCAACCTGATCCAGATCGTGTTCTTCTGGGAACTGACCAGCCTGTTCTCGTTCCTGCTGATCGGCTATTGGCACCACCGCGCCGACGCCCGGCGTGGCGCCTATATGGCGCTGATGGTCACCGGCGCCGGCGGCTTGTGCCTGCTGGCAGGCGTGATGCTGCTGGGGCATATCGTCGGCAGCTATGACCTGGATCGGGTGCTGGCGGCGGGCGATCAGATTCGCGCGCATTCGCTGTACCCGGTGATGCTTGCGCTGGTGCTGATCGGCGCCTTGAGCAAGAGCGCGCAGTTCCCTTTCCACTTCTGGCTGCCCCACGCCATGGCGGCACCGACGCCGGTATCGGCTTACCTGCACTCGGCGACAATGGTGAAGGCCGGCGTGTTCCTGCTGGCCCGCCTGTGGCCGTCGCTGTCCGGCAGCGAAGAATGGTTCTGGATCGTCGGCGGTGCCGGCGCACTCACCCTCCTCCTCGGCGCTTATTGCGCCATGTTTCAGAATGACCTCAAGGGCCTGCTGGCCTATTCCACCATCAGCCACCTCGGGCTGATCACCCTGCTGCTGGGCCTCAACAGCCCGCTGGCCGCCGTCGCTGCGGTGTTCCATATCCTCAACCACGCCACGTTCAAGGCTTCGCTGTTCATGGCCGCCGGCATCATCGACCACGAAAGCGGCACGCGGGATATCCGCAAGCTCAGTGGCCTGGTGCGGCTGATCCCGTTTACCGCGACCCTGGCCATGGTGGCCAGTGCGTCCATGGCCGGCGTGCCATTGCTCAATGGTTTTCTGTCCAAAGAGATGTTCTTCGCCGAAACGGTGTTTATCTCGGCGACAAAATGGGTGGAAATCGCCCTGCCAGTGATCGCGACCATTGCCGGTACCTTCAGCGTGGCCTATGCCCTGCGCTTTACCGTAGACGTGTTCTTCGGCCCGCCCGCCACCGACCTGCCCCACACGCCCCACGAGCCACCGCGCTGGATGCGCGCGCCGGTCGAGCTGCTGGTGTTTACCTGCCTGCTGGTGGGCATCTTCCCGGCCCAGGTGGTCGGTTCGATCCTCGCCGCCGCCGCACTGCCGGTGGTCGGCGGGGTACTGCCCGAATACAGCCTGGCCATCTGGCACGGCTGGAACGCGCCGATGATCATGAGCCTGGTGGCCATGTCCGGCGGCATCGTGTTGTACCTGCTGCTGCGCAAACAGCTCAAGCGTGGCCGTTTCAAATACCCGCCGATCATCAGTTACTTCAACGGCAAGCGCATGTTCGAGCGCAGCCTGGTGGTGATGATGCGCGGCGTGCGCCGTATCGAAAAACGCATCAGCACCAAGCGCCTGCAAACCCAATTGTTCCTGCTGGTACTGGCGGCGGTGGTTGCCGGGTTGATCCCGATGCTCAACAGCGGCCTCAGTTGGGGCGACCGGCCGAAGATCCCCGGTTCCATCGTGTTCGTGACCCTGTGGGTGCTGGCCATCGCCTGTGCGCTGGGCGCCGCCTGGCAAGCCAAGTACCACCGGCTGGCAGCCCTGACTATGGTCAGTGTGTGCGGCATGGTCACCTGCGTGACCTTCGTATGGTTCTCGGCGCCGGACCTGGCGCTGACGCAACTGGTGGTCGAAGTGGTCACCACCGTACTGATTTTGCTGGGCCTGCGCTGGTTGCCACGGCGGATCGAAGAAGTCTCGCCACTGCCGAGTTCGCTGCGCAAGGCGCGCATCCGCCGCCTGCGTGACTTCCTGTTGTCCACCGTGGTCGGTGGCGGCATGGCGCTGCTCTCCTACGCGATGCTGACCCGCCAGACACCCAACGACATCTCCTCGTTTTACCTGAGCCGCGCCTTGCCAGAAGGCGGCGGCAGCAACGTAGTGAACGTGATGCTGGTGGACTTCCGGGGCTTTGATACCTTGGGCGAAATCACCGTGCTCGGCGCCGTGGCGCTGACCGTCTACGCCCTGCTGCGCCGCTTCCGCCCGTCCAAAGAGAGCATGGAGTTGCCGCCACAACAGCGCCAATTGGCGCCGGACGTGGCCACCGACCTGGTCAACCCGCGCCAGGCCAGCGATACCGCCCTGGGCTTTATGATGGTGCCGGCGGTGCTGGTGCGCCTGCTGCTGCCGATTGCGCTGGTGGTTTCGTTCTACCTGTTCATGCGTGGCCACAACCAGCCGGGCGGCGGTTTCGTCGCGGGGTTGGTGATGTCGGTGGCGTTTATCCTGCAATACATGGTCGCCGGCACCCAGTGGGTCGAAGCGCAGATGAGCCTGCGGCCGATGCGCTGGATGGGCTTCGGCCTGCTCTCGGCCACCTTGACCGGACTCGGCGCCCTGTTCGTCGGGTACCCGTTCCTCACTACCCACACCTGGCACTTCAGCCTGCCACTGCTGGGCGATATCCACATTGCCAGCGCGTTGTTCTTCGACGTCGGCGTGTACGCCATGGTCGTCGGCTCCACGCTGTTGATGCTCACCGCCCTCGGTCACCAGTCGGTGCGAGCGCATAAACCGAGCAACCAGGCCAAGGCCGTTGCCGCAACCGAAGGAGCCGCCTGATGGAAGAAGTCATCGCAATCGCCATTGGAGTGCTGGCGGCCTCCGGCGTCTGGCTGATCCTGCGCCCACGGACGTTCCAGGTCGTCATGGGCCTGTGCCTGCTGTCGTATGGGGTCAACCTGTTCATCTTCAGCATGGGCAGCCTGTTTATCGGTAAAGAGCCGATCATCAAGGACGGCGTGCCGCAGGACCTGCTCAACTACACCGATCCGCTGCCCCAGGCTTTGGTACTCACGGCCATCGTGATCAGCTTCGCCATGACCGCCTTGTTTCTGGTGGTGCTGCTGGCTTCCCGGGGCCTGACCGGCACTGACCATGTGGACGGCCGGGAGCCCAAGGAATGACGTGGATGAATCAAATGATCGTCGCGCCGATCCTGCTGCCGTTACTGACCGCCGCGCTGATGCTGATGCTCGGCGAAAAGCGCCGACCGTTGAAAGCCAGGATCAACCTGTTCTCCAGCATCATCGGCCTGGGTGTCGCCATCCTGCTGCTGTACTGGACGCAACAAGGCGGGCCCGGCTCGATTGGCGTGTACCTGCCGGGCAACTGGCAAGTGCCCTTCGGCATTGTGCTGGTGGTGGACCAACTGTCGGCGATGATGCTGGTGCTCACCGGCATTATCGGCGTGAGCGCGCTGCTGTTCGCCATGGCCCGCTGGGACCGTGCAGGCACCAGCTTCCATGCGTTGTTCCAGATCCAGCTGATGGGTTTGTATGGGGCATTCCTGACGGCGGACCTGTTCAACCTGTTCGTGTTCTTCGAGGTGCTGCTGGCGGCGTCCTACGGCTTGATGCTGCACGGCTCCGGCCGCGCGCGGGTGTCGTCGGGGCTGCATTACATTGCGATCAACCTGTTGGCGTCGTCGCTGTTCCTGATTGGCGCGGCGATGATCTACGGGGTCACCGGCACGCTGAACTTTGCTGACCTGGCGCTGAAAATCCCGCTGGTGCCGCAAGCCGATCGCGGCCTGCTGCATGCTGGCGCGGCGATCCTCGCCACTGCATTCCTGGCCAAGGCCGGCATGTGGCCATTGAATTTTTGGCTGGCACCCGCCTACTCCTCGGCCAGCGCGCCGGTGGCCGCAATGTTTGCGATCATGACCAAGGTCGGCGTGTACACCGTGCTGCGGTTGTGGACCTTGCTGTTCTCCGGGCAAGCCGGTGCATCGGCGCTGTTTGGCGGCGACTGGCTGGTATACGGCGGCATGGCGACCATCGTCTGCGCGGCGCTGGCCATGGTGGCTGCGCAGCGCCTGGAGCGGATGGCCAGCCTGAGCATTCTGGTGTCGGCCGGGATCCTGCTGTCGTCGGTGGGCTTTGCCCAGCCAAGCCTGACCGCCGGGGCATTGTTCTATCTGGTCAGCTCGACCCTGGCGCTGAGCGCGCTGTTCCTGCTGGCCGAGTTGATCGAGCGCTCGCGCTCGGCCAATGATCTGCCGCTGGATGAAGAAATCGACGCGCTGCCCAAGGCCATGGAGTCGTTGCACCCACGCCCCGGCGTCAACCTGGATGACGAGCAGAAGGCCGTGGTCGGCCAGGTGATCCCCTGGACCATGGCCTTCCTGGGCTTGAGCTTTATCGCCTGCGCACTGCTGATTATCGGCATGCCGCCGTTGTCCGGGTTTATCGGCAAGCTCAGCCTGCTGAGCGCGCTGGTCAACCCGATGGGCCTGGGTAACGCAGTGGATGAGCCGATCCGCCCGGCGGCCTGGGGTTTGGTGGCGCTGTTGATCTTGTCGGGGCTGGCTTCGCTGATCGCCTTCGCCCGCCTGGGTATCCAGCGCTTCTGGACGCCGGAGGAGCGCCCATCGCCGCTGCTGCGTCGCTACGAATGTGTGCCGATCTTCTTCCTGCTCGGCCTGAGCATTCTCCTGACCTTCAAGGCCGAACCGTTGATGCGCTACACCCAGGCCACCGCCGAGAGCCTGAATAACCCGGAGCATTACGTGATGGCGGTGATGGCCACGCGCCCGGTGCTGAGCCCTGAATCCAAAGCTGCCGCGCTGGAGGTGCAGCCATGAAGCGCCTGTTCCCTGCCCCGTGGCTGTCGTTGGCATTGTGGGTGCTGTGGCTGGTGCTGAACCTGTCGGTCAGCCCCGGCAACCTGTTGCTGGGCGCGGTGCTGGGCTTTCTTGCGCCGCTGCTGATGGCGCCGCTGCGCCCGCTGCCGGTGCGCATTCGTCGCCCCGGCGTGATCATCCGCCTATTTTTCGTGGTCGGTCGCGACGTGATCGTGTCCAACCTGAACGTGGCCTGGGGCGTACTGACGTGCGGATCCCGCCCGCCGCGGTCACGTTTTATCAAAATCCCGCTCGACCTGCGTGACCCCAACGGCCTGGCCGTACTGTCGATGATCACCAGCGTGACGCCTGGCACAGTCTGGTCGGAATTGGCCCTGGACCGCAGCATCCTGTTGCTGCACGTGTTTGATCTGGACGAAGAAGCGCCGTTTATCGAGCACTTCAAACGCGTCTACGAGCGGCCCCTGATGGAGATCTTCGAATGAGCGCCCTGCTCTCCAATGCAATCCTGGTCAGCCTGTTCCTGTTCTCGCTGGCGATGGTGCTGACCCTGGTGCGCCTGTTCAAAGGCCCGTCCGCGCAAGACCGGGTTCTGGCGCTGGACTACCTGTACATCCTGGCGATGTTGATGATGCTGGTGCTCGGCATTCGTTATGCCAGTGACACCTACTTTGAAGCGGCGCTGCTGATTGCGCTGTTTGGTTTTGTCGGGTCATTCGCTTTGGCGAAATTCCTGCTGCGTGGCGAGGTGATTGAATGATGCCGTTATGGGTTGAAGTGATCGTGGCCGTGTTGCTGGTGCTCAGCAGCCTGTTTGCGCTGATTGGCGCGATCGGGTTGTTGCGGATGAAGGACTTCTTCCAGCGCATGCACCCGCCGGCACTGGCCTCCACACTGGGCGCCTGGTGCGTGGCGCTGGCGTCGATTATCTATTTTTCGGTACTCAAGTCCGGGCCGGTGCTGCACGGCTGGTTGATTCCGATTTTGTTGGCGATCACGGTGCCTGTTACCACGCTGCTGTTAGCGCGCACGGCGCTGTTTCGCAAGCGCATGGCCGGTGATGATGTGCCTGCCGAGGTCAGCAGCCGCCGCTGATTGATCAAGCGAATACGATCAAACTGTGGGAGCTGGCTTGCCTGCGATAGCGGTGTATCAGTCAATGTTGCTGTGACTGATAGGCCCCCATCGCAGGCAAGCCAGCTCCCACATTGGTTTTTGCGTCAGGCGAACGAGCGGATGTGCGTCGCCAACGCTGCCAGCTCCCCATCATCGGCCCGCACAAAATCGTGGGATGAGATGTAACCCTCATACGCCGCAAAAAACTTGTCCACTTTGGAGCTGATGGGCTTGAACGCGCTGTCCTGCCCCGTGCCATGCATGGGAAACAGCTTCGCGTGCAGATGGTCCACGCCGTAGCCTTCGAGCATCATCCCGGTGCGCGCGACGTCGGGAAACGCCCGATCAATCAGCAGTGCGGTCTTCTTGGTCGCCACAATCAGCGCGGACAACACCGCATCCGTCTGCGCGAACGCGTAGCTGCCGTAATGCTGCTTGGGGATCACCACGCTGAAACCAGGCGTATTGGGGAAGATCGACAGGAACGCCATATGCTGGTCGTCTTCCCACAGAATGTGGGCCGGGGACGTCTTGCGGACAATGCTGCAGAAAATACACTCCATTCAAATCACCGTCTGTTTCATTGTGCGAGTCGAGCCTTCAAAGGTAAGGCAAAAATGTCGCGGCCCAGTTAAAGATTAATTAATCCATAAACAGCTTGGCGCATTGGAATGGGCCTGCTACGGTTTAGTGGATTTATTAATCCACTAAAAACAGGCACACCCATGACCGCTCATCTCGCACGTTTTACTGACAAAGTCGCCCTGGTAACCGGCGGCTCCCGTGGCATCGGCGAAGCCATCGTGCGGCGCCTGGCGGCTGAAGGCGCAGCCGTGGCCTTCACCTACGCCGCGTCGGCTGACAAGGCGCAAGCACTGGTCGGCCAGATCCAGAGCCAAGGCGGCACAGCCCTGGCCATTCAGGCGGACAGCGCCGATGTGGCGGCGATTGCCCGGGCCGTGACCACCACCGTTGCGCATTTCGGCGCGCTGAATATCCTGGTCAACAATGCCGGGATCTTGCAGCTCGGCAGCGTCGATGAGTTCAGCCTGGAAGACTTCGACCGCCTGTTCGCCGTGAATGTACGCGCGACATTCGCCGCCGCCAAAGCCGTGTCAGCAGTGATGCGCAATGGTGACAGGATCATCAGCGTCGGCAGTGTGGTAGCGCAGCGCTCAGCCTTTCCTGGCTCCAGCGTCTATAGCATGACGAAGGCGGCGATCGCCGGTATGATCCGCGGCCTGGCGATTGATTTTGCCCCGCGCGGCATTACCGTCAATAACGTCCAGCCCGGCCCCACCAGCACGGACATGAACCCGGCAGACGCGCCGCATGCCGACCTGATCAAAAGCCTGGTGCCCTTGGGCCGCACAGGCACCGCTGACGAAATCGCCGGCATGGTCGCCTACCTCGCGTCCGAAGAAGCTGCCTTCGTGACTGGCGCCAGCCTGAGCATCGACGGTGGCTACCTGGCCTGACCCTTCACTTTACAGAGGTACCCCATGGCAAGACCCCGAGCCTTCGACCGCGACCAGGTGCTGCAACACGCCATCCGCGTATTTTGCGACAAGGGTTTTGCCGCCGCCTCCACCGAAGAACTGATGCTGGCCATGGGGCTCAGCCGCCAGAGCATGTACAACACCTTTGGCGACAAACGCCAGTTGTACCTGCAGGCCATGGCCGAGTATCAGCGCACGGGCGTTGACGACCTGATCGAGCGCCTGGGCCAAGGCCCGACCCCGCTGCAAGGCCTGCACGACACCCTGAATTCCTTCGCCACCCGCGCGCTGCGCGATGGCACCGCCGGCTGTATGGGCGTCAATGCGATCTGCGAATTCGGCCAGGAGGATGAGCAAATCAATCAGCTCACGGCCCATAGCGCCGAGCGTTTGCGCCGCGCATTTGAGCAAACCCTGAAGCACGCCCAGGACCAGGAGGAATTGGCCGCTGACATTGACCTGTCGGGCGCCTGCGACTTTCTGATGGCTACCCTCAGCGGCATGAAAATCGCCGGCAAAGGCGGCGCAACGGTCGAGCAGTTGGCGAGCATCGCGGTGTTTGCCATTCGGGCACTCGGCGCGAAAGTCTAATTACAGGATCGGCGAGCCAAACCGGTTCAAGCGCGGCATCCAATGATCGAGTATCGCAGCTGACGCCAGCACATGATGCGCGTGCCCGATCAGCAAGCGGCGTGGCACAAAGCCGATGTAACGGGAGTCATCGCTGTTGTCGCGGTTGTCACCCAGCATGAAATAATTGTCGGCCGGCACAGTGACCGGGCCGAAATTTCGCAATGCCCGAACCGTGGGCATGAACTGAATGCTGCGCTGACGGTTACTCGCATGCTCGATCAGCTTGATACCCGGCACTGTCTGGCCTGGCACCAGCGGTTCGCTGATGTCCTGACCATCACTGTAGGTGGCGGGCGTGCCGTTGACCCACAGCACTTCATCTTTCATTTCCAGGGTATCGCCGGGTATGCCGACGATGCGTTTGATCAAGCGCATGCCGTCCTTGGGTGACGAGAAGGTCACCACATCACCGCGTTTTGGGTCATCCAGCTTGGCCAGGGATATATCCGTAAGCGGCAGCTTGAGGTCATACGCCACACGGTTGACCAGCACCACATCACCCTCCAGCAACGTCGGGCGCATCGACCCGGACGGGATGGGGTTCCAGTCGGCCAGCGAGGTGCGGAACACGCCGAAGCACAGCCAGAAAAGAATGACGTAACGGTAGCGGCTCAACCAACTTCGCATACAGCCTCGCACTAAAAAAGCGGCGCAGACAGCCGCCGGAAAACCCAGAGTAACATTTGGCAATACTCGCTTATTACACCGGAGGATTAAATTAACATTAGCGCTATGGGCAGCCGACTTGATCGTCCCCAAGCTCCGCGTGGGAATGCATCCCGTGACGCTCCGCGTCACCTTGCACAGGGCTTGAGGTGTGTGCCAAAAGCGGGACGCAGAGCGTCCAGGGCGGCGCTCCCACGCAGAGCGTGGGAACGAGCCATAAATCCAACAACAGCGGGCATCCAAAGCGGGCACGGTAAAATGAGGGAGCGGGCTTGCTCGCGAAGATCCACCGCATTCGCGAGCAAGCCCGGCTCCCACATTGATCGTCCCCACGCTCTGCGTGGGAATGCATCCCGTGACGCTCCGCGTCACCTTGCACAGGGCTTGAGGTGAGTGCCAAAAGCGGGACGCAGAGCGTCCAGGGCGGCATTCCCACGCGGAGCGTGGGAACGAGCCTTGCGTGCACAATAAAAAACGCCCCGAACCAGTCGGGGCGTTTTTTATTCAGGGTTTACCGATCAAGCCTGATCAGCCAACCGCCACGTCGTCCCGCCCTTTCCGTCTTCCAGCACCACACCCATCGCGGTCAGTTGGTCGCGGATACGGTCGGACTCCGCCCAGTCTTTGCCTGCACGTGCAGCCAGGCGCGCTTGAATCAACGCGTCTACTTCAGCGGCATCCACACGCCCTTCGGCGCCGGCTTGCAGGAAGTCGTCGGCTTCCATCTGCAGCACACCGAGCACGCTGGCCAGCTCTTTCAGGCGTGCAGCAAGACCAGCGGCGGCATCAAGATCACTCTCGCGCAGACGGTTGATCTCACGCACCATCTCGAACAGCACCGCGCAGGCTTCCGGCGTGCCGAAGTCGTCGTTCATGACTTCGGTAAAGCGTGCCACGAACGCTTCGCCGCCGGCCGGCGCCACGGCCGGCAGGCCTTTCAACGCGTGGTAGAAACGTTCCAGGGCGCCCTTGGCGTCCTTGAGGTTGTCTTCCGAGTAGTTGATGGCGCTGCGGTAGTGGCTCGACACCAGCAGGTAACGCACCACTTCCGGGTGGTACTTTTCCAGCACATCGCGGATGGTGAAGAAGTTGTTCAAGGACTTGGACATCTTCTCGCCATTGATGCGGATCATGCCGCAATGCATCCAGGCGTTGGCGTAGGTCTTGCCGGTGGCGGCTTCGCTTTGGGCGATTTCGTTTTCGTGGTGCGGGAACTCAAGGTCGCTGCCGCCGCCATGAATGTCGAAGGTCTCGCCCAGGCAGCAGGTGGACATCACCGAGCATTCGATGTGCCAGCCCGGACGCCCGGCGCCCCATGGTGACTCCCAGCTCGGCTCGCCGGGCTTGGTGCCTTTCCACAGCACAAAATCCAGTGGATCCTGCTTGGCTTCGTCGACTTCGATACGTGCGCCGATGCGCAGGTCTTCGATTTTCTTGCGCGACAGCTTGCCGTAGCCCATGAACTTGGCGACGCGGTAGTACACGTCGCCATTGCCTGGGGCGTAGGCGTAACCCTTGTCGATCAGGGTCTGGATCATGCTCAGCATGCCCGGAATGTGATCCGTGGCGCGCGGCTCCATGTCCGGTTTGAGGATGTTCAGACGCGCTTCATCCTCGTGCATCGCGTTGATCATGCGCTCGGTCAGCACATCGAACGGTTCGCCGTTCTCGCGCGCCCGATTGATGATCTTGTCTTCGATGTCAGTAATGTTGCGCACATAGGTCAAGTCATAGCCGCTGAAACGCAACCAGCGGGTCACCAGGTCGAAGGCAACCATGCTGCGGCCGTGGCCGATGTGGCAGTAGTCGTACACGGTCATGCCGCACACGTACATGCGCACCTTGTTGCCATCCAGCGGCTTGAAGACTTCTTTGGTCTTGCTGAGTGTGTTGTAGATCGTTAGCACGACATTTCCCTTAAGACAGAATCACTGGCCCCACGAATCACGCAAGGTCACGGTACGGTTGAATACCGGTGCACCAGGTTTCGAGTCCTTGATATCCGCGCAGAAGTAACCTTCGCGCTCGAACTGGAAACGGTCTTCCGGCTGTGCGTCGCCAAGCGATGGCTCGGCACGACAACCCGTGAGAACTTGCAGGGAGTCAGGGTTGATGTTGTCCAGGAAGCTGGCGCTGTCTTCAGACTTCTCAGGGTTCGGCGAACGGAACAGACGATCGTACAGGCGCACTTCGCACTCGATGCTGGCAGCAGCCGGCACCCAGTGCACTACACCTTTGACCTTGCGGCCTTCAGGGTTCTTGCCCAGGGTTTCCGGGTCGTAGGAGCAACGCAGTTCGACGATGTTGCCATCGGCGTCCTTGATCGCTTCATCGGCACGGATCACGTAGCTGCCGCGCAGGCGCACTTCGCCGTTGGGCTCCAGGCGCTTGTAGCCTTTTGGCGGCTCTTCCATGAAGTCGTCACGGTCGATGTAGATTTCACGCGCGAACGGCAGCTTGCGCACGCCGAGTTCTTCTTTTTGCGGGTGACGCGGCAGTTCGAGGTTATCGACCTTGTCTTCCGGGTAGTTGGTGATCACGACTTTCAACGGGCGCAACACGCACATGGCGCGCGGCGCGTTGGCGTCCAGGTCCTGACGGATGCTGAACTCGAGCATGCCGTAATCGACCACACCGTCGGAGCGGTTGGTGCCGACCATGTCGCAGAAGCTGCGGATCGACGCCGGGGTGTAGCCGCGACGACGGAAGCCCGACAGGGTGGACATGCGCGGGTCATCCCAGCCATGCACGTGCTTTTCGTCTACCAGTTGCTTGAGCTTGCGCTTGCTGGTGATGGTGTAGTTCAGGTTCAGGCGGCTGAATTCGTACTGACGCGGGTGCGCCGGAACCGGCAGGCTGTCGAGGAACCATTCGTACAGCGGGCGATGGCTTTCGAACTCCAGGGTGCAGATGGAGTGGGTGATGCCTTCGATGGCGTCCGACTGACCGTGGGTGAAGTCGTAGTTCGGGTAGATGCACCACTTGTCACCGGTCTGGTGGTGATGGGCGTGGCGGATGCGGTACATGATCGGGTCGCGCAGGTTCATGTTCGGCGAGGCCATGTCGATCTTGGCACGCAGCACACGGGCGCCGTCGGGGAACTCACCGGCGCGCATGCGGTTGAACCAGTCGAGGTTATCTTCAACCGAACGGTCGCGGAACGGGCTGTTCTTGCCCGGCTCGGTCAGCGTTCCACGGTATTCCTTGGCCTGCTCCGGGGTCAGGTCGTCGACGTAGGCCTTGCCGGCCTTGATCAGCTCAACGGCCCAGTCGAACAACTGGTCGAAATACTTGGACGCATAGCGCACTTCACCGGACCATTCGAAGCCCAGCCACTTGATGTCGCTTTCGATGGCGTCGATGTATTCCTGGTCTTCCTTGGCCGGGTTGGTGTCGTCGAAACGCAGGTGCGTGACGCCACCGAACTCCTGCGCCAGGCCGAAGTTCACACAGATCGACTTGGCGTGACCGATGTGCAGGTAGCCGTTGGGCTCTGGCGGGAAGCGGGTGACGATCTGCGTGTGCTTGCCCGAATCCAGGTCCGCCTGGATGATCGGGCGCAGGAAATTGACCGGGACGGCAGGTCCGGCCTTGGAATTCGAGGTAGGGTCGACAGTGGGCTTGCTCATAGGATCCTTGAACAGACAGGTTCGTGGCCGGTTGGGGCCAGATAAAACAAAGGCGATATCATAGCCGATGCTGTCAAGTACCTGACAGAGCAGCACCGAAAACTGCTGCATTTAATGCACCGGCGGTAAAAAACCACCTCGAAATTCCTGCAGGGCACGCTAAACTGCGCGCCTTGGCACATATTTGGCCAAACCGGTAGCGGCGCCTTGGCGTCCAAACCCACGAATTCCCTGAAAAGAGTAGTGAACATGACTAAAGTCAAACTGACCACCAACCACGGTGACATCGTCATCGAGCTGAACGCCGAGAAAGCGCCGATCACCGTCGCCAACTTCATCGAGTACGTAAACGCCGGCCACTACGAAAACACCGTTTTTCACCGTGTCATCGGCAACTTCATGGTCCAGGGCGGCGGTTTCGAGCCAGGCATGAAAGAAAAGAAAGACAAGCGTCCAAGCATCCAGAACGAAGCGGATAACGGCCTTTCCAACGACAAGTACACCGTCGCCATGGCCCGTACCATGGAGCCGCATTCGGCCTCCGCGCAGTTCTTCATCAACGTCGCCGACAACGCCTTCCTCAACCACAGCGGCAAGAACGTGCAGGGCTGGGGCTACGCGGTATTCGGTAAAGTCACCGAAGGCCAGGACGTCGTTGACAAGATCAAAGGCGTTTCCACCACCTCCAAGGCCGGTCACCAGGACGTTCCAGCCGAAGACGTAATCGTCGAGAAAGCCGAGATCGTTGGGTGATATTGCTGATTTCAGATTTGCATCTGGAAGAGGAGCGCCCGGACATCACCCGGGCGTTTCTGGATCTGCTCCACGGCCGCGCCCGTGGCGCCCAGGCGTTGTACATTCTGGGGGACTTTTTTGAAGCCTGGCTTGGCGACGATGGGATGACACCCTTCCAACGTTCGATTTGCGCAGCATTGCGCGAGCTGAGCGACAGCGGCACCCCGATTTTTATCATGCATGGCAACCGCGATTTCCTGATCGGCAAGGCGTTCTGCAAAGCAGCAGGCGCTACCTTGCTCAAGGACCCGAGTGTCGTGCAGTTTTACGGCGAACCCGTGCTGTTGATGCACGGCGACAGCCTCTGCACCCGCGACGTCGGCTACATGAAGCTGCGGCGCATCCTGCGTAACCCGATTGTGCTGTTTATCCTGCGGCACTTGCCGTTGCGCACCCGCCACAAGCTGGCGCGCAAGCTGCGCAGCGAAAGCCGTGCGCAAACGCGCATGAAGGCCAACGATATTGTCGATGTGACGCCCGAGGAAGTGCCACGGGTGATGCAACAGTTCGGCGTGCGCACCCTGGTCCACGGCCATACGCACCGCCCCGCCATTCATAAACTGCAGATTGGTGACCAGGCGGCCAAGCGTATTGTGCTGGGGGATTGGGACAAGCAGGGTTGGGCGTTGCAGGTGGATGAACAAGGGTTTGCGCTGGCGGCGTTTGACTTTGTGAACCCACAGTTGGCGCTGCCTGGCGCATAACCCTGAGACACAGAACGCTGACTTGTGTGGGGTTTGACTTGTGTGGGGTTTGACTTGTGTGGGGTTTGACTTGTGTGGGGTTTGACTTGTGTGGGGTTTGACTTGTGTGGGAGCTGGCTTGCCTGCGATGCAGGCACCTCGGTACATCAGGCATACCCAGGTGATGCTATCGCAGGCAAGCCAGCTCCCACATTGACTGAGTCCAGTCGGTCAGTGCCCCGAAGCCTCCGGCCCGGCCTTCGCGCCAAACGGCGGTTTGGCCAGCCACACCAGCAACATCAAGCCCATGAACATCCACCCCAGCAACGTGAAGTAATCCACGGTGGACATCATGTACGCCTGGCTGGTGAGGATCTGGTCCAGCTGCGCATAGGCCTTGTGCCCTGCCCCGCCGAGCGCCTGCAAGGCATCGCGGGTGGCCGAGTCATAGGTGGTCATGTTCTCGCTCATGTACGCATGGTGCTGGTCCGCGCGGCGAATCCAGATCCAGGTGGTCAGCGACGCCGCGAAGCTGCCGCCCAGGGTCCGCAGGAAGGTCGCCAGACCCGCGCCGTCGGCGATTTGCGCCGGCGGCAAGTCGGACATCAAAATGCTCAAGGTCGGCATAAAGAACAGCGCCACGCCGATCCCCATGAACAACTGCACCAAAGCGATGTGGGTGAAATCCACCTCGTTGGTAAAGCCTGCGCGCATAAAGCAGCTCAAGCCAATCGCCAGGAACGCCAGGCCCGCCAGCAGGCGCAGGTCGAACTTGTGCGCATACTTGCCCACGAAGGGCGACATCAGCACCGGCAATATACCGATCGGCGCGACCGCCAGGCCCGCCCAGGTGGCGGTGTAACCCATCTGGGTTTGCAGCCATTGCGGCAGGATCAGGTTGATCCCGAAGAAGCCCGCGTAACCCAAAATCAACACGATGGTGCCGATGCGGAAATTGCGGTAGGCGAACAGCCGCAGGTTGACCACCGGGTGTTTGTCGGTGAGCTCCCAGATGATGAACACCGCCAGGGCTACCACCGAAATCGCCGCGCCAATGATGATGAAGTTGGATTCGAACCAGTCCAGGTCATTGCCCTTGTCGAGGATGATCTGCAAGGCACCGACACCGACGATCAGGCTCAGCAAGCCGACGTAATCCATCGGCTGGTAACTGGTGACCACCGGGCGTTTCTTCAATTGCGAACGCACCACCATCACCGCAAAGATGCCGATGGGTACGTTGATAAAGAAGATCCACGGCCAGCTGTAGCTGTCGGTGATCCAGCCGCCGAGGATCGGCCCGGCAATTGGCGCAACCACCGTGACCATCGCCAGTAACGCCAGGGCCATGCCGCGCCTGGCCGGTGGGTAAACTGCGATCAGTAACGTCTGGGTCATCGGGTACAACGGCCCGGCGACCAGGCCTTGCAGCACCCGAAAGCCAATCAGCTCAGGCATCGAGGTGGAGATACCGCAGAGGAACGACGCCAGCACAAACAGGATGGTCGCCCACAAAAACAGCTTCACCTCGCCAAAGCGGCGGCTCAGCCAGCCGGTGAGCGGCAAGGCAATGGCGTTGCTCACCGCAAACGAGGTGATCACCCAGGTGCCCTGCTCCGAACTCACGCCCAGGTTGCCGGAAATGGTCGGCAACGCCACGTTGGCGATGGTGGTGTCGAGCACCTGCATAAAAGTCGCCAGCGACAGGCCAATAGTGGCCATCAGCAAGCTTGGCGGCGTAAAGGACGCGGGGGCGTTAGCGCTCATCAGCGTTGCACAGCCTTGGGTGCGGCGAGGCTGTTGTCATGGATCAATTGGCTGATCATGGCATCGGCTTCGGCCAGTTGGCGGTCATACACGTTGGTGGTGAACGAGGCCTTTTGCGGTGCCTGTTGTGCCAGCACCGGGCCGCTTTGGTCGTGCAGGTTGACGTTGACCACGGTGCTCAAGCCCACCCGCAGCGGGTTCTTGGCCAGCTCGTCGGCGTTGATATGGATGCGTACCGGCACCCGTTGCACGATCTTGATCCAGTTACCGGTGGCGTTCTGCGCAGGTAGCAGGGCAAACGCGCTGCCGGTGCCGGCGCCGAGGCTGTCGACGGTGCCGGTATATTTCACGTCGCTGCCGTAGATATCCGCTTCGATGTCCACCGGCTGGCCGATGCGCATATCACGCAGCTGGGTTTCCTTGAAGTTGGCGTCGATCCACAGCTGGTCCAGCGGGATCACCGCCATCAACGCGGTGCCAGGCTGTACGCGCTGGCCCAGTTGCACGGTGCGCTTGGCCACGTAGCCGGTGACCGGTGCGATCAAGGTGCTGCGCGCGTTGGTCAGGTAGGCCTGACGTAACTGAGCGGCGGCGGCTTGCACGTCCGGGTGGGACGAAATCACCGTGTCATCCACCAAGGCATTGGTGGTTTTCAGTTGCTGCTCAAGGTTGGTCAGGGCGTTCCTGGCGGCGGTCAGGCTGTCACGGGCGTGAGACAGTTCTTCCTGGGAGATCGCACCGCCCTGGGCCAACGTCTTGCGGCGGTTGAAGTTGTCCTGGGCGGTTTGCACGTCAGCTTTCTGTGCGTTGACCTGGGCTTTCATGCCGTCGACATTGCTGTACAAACCACGCACCTGGCGCACGGTGCGGGCCAGGTTGGCCTGGGCACTTTGCAGGCCGACGGCGGCGTCATTCGGGTCGAAGTTGATCAGTACCTGGCCTTCGTGCACCAGGTCGCCGTCGTCAGCGCCGATGCTGACCACAGTGCCGGTGACCAACGGGGTAATTTCCACCACGTTGCCGTTCACATAGGCGTCGTCGGTGCTTTCATTGAAGCGCCCGTAGAACTCATACCAGCCCCACACGCCGACCACGCCAAGAATGACGATCAGCGCCAGGCCGATCAGCATGACTTTGCGTTTGCGCGGGTTGTTATCGGGTTTTTCAGTTGCGTTGCTGTTTTCGGCAGTGGCCATGACAAATACCTCAAATTATTCCGTACGGGTGGCGGGGCTGGTCGTGGTCGCGGCCACGTTATCGGCGTTGAATCCGCCACCCAGGGCTTGCATCAATTGAATCGACAGGTCGATCTGCGCCGCATTCAGGGTCGCCAGCTGACGCTGGGCCTGCAGCAATTGCTGCTCGATGCTGAGCACATCCAGGTAGTTACCGATGCCGGAGCTGTAACGCTGCACGCCGGTGTCGTAAGACTGCTGGGCAATGTCCGCGGCGTGTTGCTGCGCCTGGATCTGCCGGCCGGTTTCACGCAGTTGCATCAGGGTGTCGCCGATATCGCCCAAGGCTTGCACCAGGGTTTTGTTGTACTGGGCCACAGCTAGGTCGTAGTCGGCGTCGCGGGCATCGAGGTCGGCACGCAAACGGCCGCCATCGAAGATCGGCAACGAAATCGTCGGCGCAATGCTGAAGAACCGGCTGGCCGAGCCAAACATCGCATCACCGAGCAACGACTCGGCCCCGGCGCTCGCGCTGAGATTGAGGTTGGGGTAGAAGCGGGTTTTGCTCGCGGCCACGTTTTTGCTCGCGGCCTCGACGCGCCAGCGTGCGGCGATCAGGTCCGGGCGGCGGCCCAGCAATTCGGCGGGCAAGACTGAAGGCACGGCAACGGCGCTGGGTTTCAGCACATTCGGGCGGCTCAGCTCGCCGCCACGGTCCGGGCCTTTGCCGAGCAACACCGCCAGGGCGATCTTGGCGCTTTGCAGTTGTTTTTCGGCGTCGATCAATTGCGACTGGGAGCTGGCTTCCAGGCTTTCGGTCTGCTGGTACTGGTACTCGCTGTCGATACCGGAGCTGAGGCGACGTTTGCTCAGATCGAGCATCTGGCGGGTGCGTTTGAGGTCGTCATTGGCCAGGTCACGCACGATATGCGCCTGGCCCAAATCGCTGTAAGCCTTGGCCACGTTGGCAGCCAGGGTCAGGCGTGCGGCTTGTTGGTCGACTTCGGCGGCACGCGCCTGGCCCAACGCGGCTTCCCAGGCGGCGCGCTGGCCACCCCAGAGGTCGAAGTTGTAGTTGAAGCTGGCGCCGATGTTGCGCACGGTGGCATAGGCGTCGCCCTGCCCGCGCGGGTCCTGGTCCTTGGCCAGGCGCGAACGGCTCACACCGGCGCTGGCATCCAGGGTGGGCATGCGTTCGGCGTCGGCAGCATAGGCCGCGGCTTCGGCCTGGTGGGCACGGGCGCTGGCGACTTGCATGTCGGGGCTGTTTTGCAGGGCTTCATGGATCAGGCCATTGAGCTGAGGATCGCCGAGGCTTTTCCACCAGTCGGCGGTCGGCCAGGCGGCCGTGGACAGGGTCACGCCGCTCAAGGATTTGCCGGTTTGCAACGTGTTGGCGTCGAGACGTTGGCCCTGTGTGTCGAGGCCGCTGAAGTTGGCACAACCGGCCATACTCATCGCCACCAGCACCAGGCTGAGTGCACGCGTTTTCATTGATTACCTACCCGCTGGATGACGATGGCGTCACCGGCAGCTACCAGAATTTTCTTGAGGATTCTTTCCAGGGTTTCCAGCTCACCAGGCTCCAGGGCCCCGGCCAGTTCATTCATCGACTGCGCGCCGATGTGCGGCAACATGTCGGCCAGGCGCTGGCCGTCTTCGGTGAGCACCAACTGCACCTGGCGCCGGTCCTGCTGGGAACGCTTGCGCGCCAGCAGGCCCTTTTGCTCCAGACGGTCGAGCATGCGGGTCATGGAGCCGCTGTCCAGGGACAGGTTGCGACACAGCTCCGCCGGGGTATCGACGTCGAATTGGGCAATGATGATCAACACCTTGAACTGCGCGGCGGTGACGCCGTGGGGTTCCATATGGGTGTCGATAATGCGGTCCTTGAGCAGCGCCGCCCGGCCCAGCAACAGGCCGAGGTGGCAGTTGCGAAAGCTGTCAGGGGTGTAGTGGGTCATCGAAAGTCACCTTATTACTGCCTAGGCAGTGAATGTATGACAAGATGTTACTGCTTAGGCAGCGAATGTCAAATGGAATTATTAGCTTGCTTGGTAGTTTGGCGACAGGTGGGCTTGAAACACCAACAACTGTGGGAGCTGGCTTGCCTGCGATGGCATCAACTGGGTGTGCCTGATGTACCGAGGTGTCTGCATCGCAGGCAAGCCAGCTCCCACAGAAAAGCAGCTCTTCAGTGTATGCAAATCCGCTTTAGCTTTTGATTCAACCACTCAGGTCGGCTGTCAGGCCGCCGTGCTGTAGATCTTGATCTTGATTTTGATCTGAGGCGCCCCGTYAACCACGATGGCCGAACGCAGGCTTGAATCCGTGGGTAACCCGGCAGGACGCCGGGTTAGCCGCGCTGGGCCAAGGATGGCCCATCGCGGCGGCCCACGGATTCAAGCCTTCGTTCTGGCATGCCGAGCCTAGGCGAGGCACCGAGTGGTGGGGCGAAGACCTTTTGGTTACTTTTGGCTGGGCCGGCATTCCGGGCGTTTGCCAAAAGTGACCCGCCGTCAGGGCGGAACCCTAAGTAGCCGTTACCGCAGCAACGGATATGTACACCAAAAGACCGCCATCGCAGGCAAGCCAGCTCCCACACGTCTTACCTCATACAACCCCTAGAAATCCCGCTTGTAGAAGATATCCAACGAACTGGCCACCCCACTCGCCACTTCCAGATACACCTTCTTGCTCAGCAGATACCGCAGAGCAATGGTATTAGCCGGCTCAAACACCCCAACCCCATAACGCAGACTGAGTTTCTCGGTAATTTTGCCGCTGGCCACCACTGCGGTCTTGTTCCCGGAGCCCTGGGTATCCAGGTCGAAATCCTGAATCCCCAGCTTGTTGGCAATATCCGAAGTCACCCCCGCACTGCCCATCAAACCCAGGCCCAGGGCAGCCTCAGCCAGCATATTGTTGTCTTCACCCGTGTTGTTGCGCGAACGCCCCAGCACCAGATACGACAACGCATCTTCCTGAGGCATCGACGGCTCGGAGAAGATCTGCGTCGTCGGCTGCTCGGCGCTGCCGCTCAAGCGAATACCGGCAGTCACAGTCCTTGAGTCCTCAACGACCACCCGTGTCGCTTCGATATCCAGGAACGGCTGATCCAGGGGCCCTGCAAACAACAGCCGCGCACGCCGCACATTGAGGCGCTGCCCGTAGGCACGGTAACGCCCGTCGTTGAGCCATAGCTCGCCACGGGTGTCCATGTTGTCGCCAATATGCACATGCCCCTGAACCTTGGCAGTCAAGCCAAAGCCGGCAAAGTTAAGCTGGTCTTCACCCACCTCGACGTCGATGTCCATGGCCATCGCCATCGGCGGGTTGCCCTCCTCGGTCTGGCTGCCGACGATCACCGTGTCATCCGAGACCTTGACCGTCGACGGCGGCAGTTCGCGCACGGTGATATCGCCGCGCGGGATGTGCACCTTGCCGGCAATCGCCAACTTGTCGTCCTTGAGGCTGATCTTAAGGTCCGGCGCCACTTCCAGCTTGGCATAGGGCTCAACCGTGACCGGCAATTTCGAGCCCTGCAGGCTCAGGTCCACCGCCAGGGCCTGGCCCCAGCCGACATGGCCCTTGAGGCTGCCCTGCCCGTCTTTGCCGCTGCGCCAGCCACCGTTGAGCTGCACGCTTTCACCGGCGATCAGCGCCTGCACGTTCAAGCCCTCGAGGCTCATCGGCAGCTCGGGCCCGGAAACTTCACCGTCGACCAGATTCACAGTGCCGTTGACCTGCGGCGCCAACAGCCCGCCCGAGATGCGGCCGTTGCCGTTGAGCTTGCCATTGAGGGTTTCCACCATTGGTACAAAGGGTCGTGCCACGGCGAGGTCCAGGCCGGTGAGGCTGAACGTGCCGGTGATCGGCTTGTCCTTGGGCAACGGGTTGATCTGCGCCTGCAACAGCAACTCGCCGAGCTTGCCACCGCGAAAATTAAGCTGCGTGTCGATGCGCTTGGGGTTGAGGGTGGTTTCCAGCTTCAAGGTGTCGTAGGGGAAATCCACCCATTGATTTTTGTCCTTCACGCGCAGGGTGCCGCCGCTGGCATCCACCGCGACCACGCCTTTAGGGCCACTGCTGGGCAGGTCGAGTTGCACATCGGCGTTGAGCTTGCCCTGCCAGGCGAAATCCTTGGGCAAGAAGGCCGCCAGGCTGTCGATTGGGAACTGCTTGAGGTGGTAGCGCAGCTTGGGCTCGGGCATCAGGCGCTGGTCTTCACCGCACAGGCTGGAACCGCCAGACACCCAGCAATGCGCGGCAAAGGTCAGCTTGCCGTCGGCCAGGCGTTCGATTTTCGCCGGCGCTTGCAGCTTCCAATCCTGGCCGCCGGCCTGCACATCACCACTGGCCAGGCGCCCACGCCAGTTACCCTTGTCGAGGTTGCCATCCAGGGCCAGGGCGAGTTTGACCAGCGGCCCGGCCAGATCGAGTTGCACCTTCTGGCTCTTGATGTCGCCCTGGGCGCTGGCGGTCAGGGTGCCGACCTGGGTTTCACCGGCTTGAATGCCGCTGCCCTTGAGGTCGATCTTCGCGCGCTGGGCGTTGTCGAGGGCCGCATCGAGGGTGAGGCTTTGCAGTTTATTATCCGCAAACGCCAGTTGCTGGCCTTTGAGGTCGAGCTTGCCTTGCGGCGCCTTCAGCGTACCGGCTACATCCATGCGGCCGTTGATTTGCCCGCGCAACTGCGGCCACAGTTGAGCCAGGCGCGCCAGTTTGATGTCAATCTGCCCGGCCAAGCGTTGCTGCAAACTGCCACTGCCATTGATGCGGTTGTCGCCCAGGCGGATATCCAGGTTGGCCAGGGTCCACTGCTCGCCCGCGCCTTCGGCCTTGGCCGCCAGCACGGCGGTCTGGCCGCGCAAATGGCCCTTGAGGTCGAGGTCGGCATTGAGTTTAAGCTGCTCGTTTTTGAACTCGCCTTTGCTGCGCAACGGCCCGGCCAAGGTGCCCGGCAACTCAGCAACCCAGTACGCAGGGTTCAACGCCGACAAGTCCAGCGCAGTGTCCCAGGCGATGCCGTCGGCAAATTGCAGGTTCAGGTGGCCTTCGGCCTTGCCTTGCCCGGCGGTCAGTTTCAGCTCGGGCAGGAAGACTTGCTTGAGGTCGCCGCTGAATGGCGTGACCAGATTGAATTTACCCGCTGGGCCGTCTAGGTCAGCGTTGAGATTGCCGAGGTAGTTGCCGTCTTTATAGGAAACTTCACCGTTGAACGTACGCAAGGCGACCTGCGGCTCGTCGATTAACGGATAAAGACGATGCCAGGGGAAATCCAGCCAGTTGATCTTGGCGTCGGCGCTAAAACCTTGTTGCCAGTCCAGATTGGCGCTGAGCTTGAGGCTTTGCTTGTCGTCGCCATACAGGTCCAGTTTTGAAATCTGCGCACCCTTGGTATCAACGCGCCCCAACAGCAGCAACGTCACCGGTTTTTTTTCGGCGGGCAGTGATGCGTTGCCCGATAGCGCAAACCCGTTTTTAAGGTCGCCCTTGGCCATGAGCACCAGCTCATTGAATTGCAGGGTATCGGGCAAGTCAGCAGCCGGTTTGAACGCATCGGACTTGATCAGCACTTGCCCCGACAGGTTTTCTGCCAGCGGTTGCAGCTCAGCGAAAATTTTCCCAGGCAGGTAGCCGCTGCTGTCGGCATCAAGCTTGAGGGTCTTGAGCAGGTCGCCGTCAACCTTGAGCGCAATCTGCCACGGCGCGCCGCCCGGAGCGTACGGCAGGCTCAGGTTGCCCGTGAGATTCAGCGGCCAGTCGCCAGTCGGTTGCAGCAGGCCGTTGAGGTCCAGCACCAGGTCATCGCGTTGCAGGTGCACCGAATCAATCTGCAGACCGGCGGCCGTCCAGTGCGCCGCCAACTGCAGGCCCTTGAGTTCCTCACTGCCGTTAAACAGCAGGCTGCCGACGCGAACGTCGCCCAACTGGATGGCAACCGGCAACTTGAGATCCGGCAATGTGATCGGGCCACTGCTCGGTTCATTGCTCGGCGGGAATTGCAGGCTGACCTGCTCCACGTCCAGCTGGTTGATGCACAGGGTCATGCGCAACAGGCAGCCCGGTGACCAATCAAGCTTCGGTGCATTAAGTTCTACCCGACTCGCGTCCTGCTGCCATAACAGATGGTCGGCGCTCCATTGGCCGCCCAGGCGCCCCTGGAAATTCTCCACGCTCAACCCCGGTACCTGGGCCAACGCCCACCGGCTGCCTGCTTGAGTACCGAGTACCATCCACAGCGCCAACAGCACCAGCGCAAGGACCGCCACAAGGGCCAGCCCTGCTATTTTCAAACCACGCATCACAGCTCAGGCCCCATGGAAAAGTGCAAACGAATGCCGCCCGGATCTTCGAGGGCATGGGCCAGGTCAAGGCGAATCGGCCCCACAGGCGACACCCAGCGCACACCCACGCCCACGCCGGTTTTCAGGCTGGGCATTTCCAGGGTGTTGAAGGAGTTGCCTTGGTCGATAAAGGTCGCGATGCGCCATTTTTCGGCGATGGAATATTGATATTCGGCGCTCAGGGCCACCATATAGCGCCCGCCGATGCGGTCACCGCGATCGTTCTCGGGTGACAGCGTCTGGTACTCGTAACCGCGCACGCTCTGGTCACCACCGGCAAAGAAGCGCAGCGACGGCGGCACCGACTTGTAGCCATTGGTGGCACTGCCGCCGAACTGCGCACGGCCGAGGAAACGGTGGTTGTCCCACAAGGTGGTCAGGCCCTTGATGGTGGCCGTGCCGTACAGCAAGTTGGTGTCGGAGCCGAGCCCTTCCTTGGCGACCTTGGCGTCGAACATCAGGCGATAGCCATTGTGCGGGTCGATGCGGTTATCGCTGCGCAGGTAGGAATAGTTGATGCCCGGCATCACCAGGTTGCTCAAGCCCGAGTCATTGCCCAGGCGGTATTCTTCACGCTGGTACTTGAGCGAGATGACCCGCGTCCAGCCGCTGGGCAACTTGCTGTGCCATTCAGGCCCGAGGGTGAGCAATTTACTCAAGGTGTCGGTGTTGGCGATTTCTTCGTTCTGGTAACCGCCGGCGAAGCGCAGCTTGTCGGTCAGCGGCGGGTCGAGCGGGATGTCGTACCACAGACCGACGTTCTGGCGTGGCGCCGACAGTTCGGCCTCCCAGCCATAGCTGTGGCCCTGCGGGTTGACCCAATGGCGGGTCCAGTTGGCTTTACCGCGCGGGCCGACGTCGGTCGAGTAACCGAGGCCCAGGCCCATGGTGCGTGGCTTGCGGGTATCGAGCTGCACCGCCACCGGGATCACATCGTTGGTGGAGGCGGTTGGGCTGGCGTCCACGCGCACGCCTTCGAAGAAGCCGCTCGATTGCAGGTTTTGATTGAGTTCGGCGATCAATTCGGAGTCATACGGCGTACCGCTTTTGAACGGCACCATGCGTTGCAGCAGGTCTTCATCGAATGGCGTGTCACCGGTAAAACCGACCTTGCCCAGGGTGTAGCGCGGGCCGCTGTCGTAGATGAGTTCGATATCGGCGACACCGGCTTGCGGGTCCACCAGCAGCTTCTGGCTGCTGAAACGCCCATTGAAAAAGCCGTAGCGTGACGCCTGGTTCTGGATCAGACGCTTGGCGTCTTCGTAGTTGCCGTGGTTGAGCACGGCGCCGGATTTGAGGTCGTCGCTGGCGGGCACGCGAAATGCCTTGAGGCTCGCGGCCTGGCCGTCGACCCGAATGGTCACGTTGCGCAAATGCACCGGCTCGCCGGGGTCGACCGTGAGGGTCAGGCGCGGGTTCTTGCCGCCCTTCACCTCACTGGAGATCTGCGGCTGATAAAAGCCCAGCGCCTGGGCCGCCTTGCGGGCCTGCTCCTCGGCGCCACGGCTGAACCGCAGCAAGGCTTCTTCATCACGATCGCCAACCCCGCCGATATAGCCTTCGATGTTGGCTTTCAACGCGTCGTTTGATGGCTGGATGCGCACGTCCAATTCGCTTTGCGCAAATACGCCGCAGCTTGTGAACAGCAGAACCAAGCCGCTGGTAAATCTTCCTGGGAGCTTCATAGGCGCGGATGCTACACAGCTGGGGAGACTCTTTGAACCCGGAATTGTCTGAATAATTCTGTCCTAAGCCGTTGCAGCATGTAACGCCTGAGGATTGGGATGAAAAAACACATGTTCCAGGACAGGTCCTACCGCCACTTCGCCGATTTCCTCATAGCCTTGGCGCTTGTAGAAATCCAGATAACGCGAGTTGCCGGTATCGAGCACCACACCGGATGAGTGCGGGTCTTCGGCACACCAGTTGTGCACGGCCTGCAACAGTTGTTCACCGTAATGTTTGCCCTGGAATTGCGGGTGAATACCCAGCAGCGGCAACACATGCACCGACTCGTTCGGCAGGCACGCCAGCACCGCGTAATGGTAATCCAGGTAACGCCGGGTGCCGCGTACGCCGGTGCTCAGCCACATACGCAACTGCCAGGCCCAGCTCTCGGTGATGCCCAGGCGCCGCTGCGGTGGTGCGATCAGGGCGATGCCGATCAGCCGGTCGTTGACGAACAGGCCAATGGCAGGCAGCTTCTGGAAAAAATGCTGCTTGACCAGCTCACGCACGGTGGCACGCACGCGCTGTTCGTACCCCGAGCGCTCGGCTTCGAAGATGTAGGCAAAGGTCGGTTCATGCCGATAGGCCTGGTACAACAAGGAACGGGCCTCGCGGGAATAGCCGCTGTTGAGCAGGCGAATTTCGGCAATGGCAGTGGCAGTGGCAGTGTCCGGCATACAGTCAATCTCCCTGGGCGCCACTCAAACGATGGCGTTCTTATGGGTACGAACCTGTGCAGCACCAGTCGTTCCCAGACATTAGCAGCGCATACGTCGTACCGCCACGCTGGCCCCCGCCGGACTTGTCGGCTAGCATCGGCCTTTTGCCAGACTGGACTGCCGACCATGAAAATCGTCTCCTTCAATATCAACGGGCTACGCGCCCGCCCCCATCAGCTGGCGGCGCTGATTGAAAAGCATCAACCCGACGTGATCGGCCTGCAGGAAACCAAGGTGCACGATGACCAGTTTCCGCTGGCCGAAGTGCAGGCCCTTGGCTATCACGTGTATTACCACGGGCAAAAAGGCCATTACGGCGTAGCCTTGCTGTCGCGCAAGCCGGCGTTGAGCCTGCACAAAGGGTTTGCCAGCGACGAAGAAGACGCCCAGCGTCGCTTTATCTGGGGCACTTTCGCCGACGAGCATGGCCAGTCGATCATCGTGATGAACGGCTACTTCCCCCAGGGCGAAAGCCGCGACCACCCGACCAAGTTCCCGGCCAAACAACGCTTCTATGAAGATTTGCAGCAACTGCTGGAAAGCCAGTTCAGCAATGACCAGCCGCTGGTGGTGATGGGGGACATCAATATTTCCCCGGAAGATATCGACATCGGCATCGGCGCCGACAATGCCAAGCGCTGGCTCAAAACCGGCAAGTGCAGCTTCCTGCCGGAAGAGCGCGAGTGGATGGCCCGCCTGAAAAACTGGGGCCTGGTCGACAGCTTCCGCCACTTGAACCCGGACGTGGCCGACCGTTTCAGCTGGTTCGACTACCGCAGCCGTGGGTTTGAAGATGAGCCCAAGCGTGGGCTGCGCATTGACGTGATCCTGGCGTCCAACGGCCTGGTGCCGCGCGTCAAGGATGCCGGCGTGGATTACGATTTGCGTGGGCTGGAAAAACCGTCGGACCATGCGCCGATCTGGCTTGAGTTGAGCTGATTTCAAGGTTTGTGCAGTTCAATGTGTGAGCTGGCTTGCCAGCTCCCACATTTTGACTTGCTGTGGGTCAGTCATATTTATGCAACCTGCCTGACTTAATCTGGCGGCACTCCCTTTGGCTTAAGAAGGTGCCGGCATGATGCTGCGCGTTCTGTTCCTGTTGATGCTGCCGCTCTACGCTGTCGCCGCTGCCCTCCCCGTTCCCGACCAAGGCCCCGCCCTGCGCATCCAGGGTTCCAATACCATTGGTGCGGCGCTCGGCCCCGCGTTGGTCAAGGGCATGCTGGAGCACCAGGGCGTGCAGGCGGTGCACAGCGAGCCCGGCGATGGCGCCAATGAACAACGAGTGATCGGCAAGACGCGTCAGGGCAAAACCGTCACGGTCGAAGTCGCGGCCCACGGCTCCAGCACAGGTTTCAGCGCATTGAAAAAATCCAACGCGGACCTTGCGGCCTCATCACGTCCGATCAAGGACAGCGAGCTGGTGGACCTTGAACCCCTGGGCGACCTGAAAAGCCCGGAAGCCGAACAGGTAATCGCCATCGACGGCCTGGCGATTATCCTCAACCCGCAAAACCCGCTGAATACCTTGAACACCGAGCAGCTGGCGCAGATTTTCAACGGTGAAGTCAGCCACTGGGAGGATGTCGGCGG
Organism: Pseudomonas sp. Leaf15; assembly: GCF_001421425.1. Lineage (NCBI taxonomy): Bacteria > Pseudomonadati > Pseudomonadota > Gammaproteobacteria > Pseudomonadales > Pseudomonadaceae > Pseudomonas > Pseudomonas sp. Leaf15. The sequence continues at coordinate 142,416 of NZ_LMKI01000008.1, read as the reverse complement.
CGTCGGCGGCGCCATTCATCTGTATGCCCGGGATGATCAGTCCGGCACCTATGACACCTTTAAAGAACTGGTACTGAACCGGCGCGGTCAACCGCTGGCCGCGACGGCAACGCGTTTCGAGTCCAGCGAGGCGTTGTCCGATGCGGTGAGCCAAGACCCACAAGGCATTGGTTTTATCGGCCTGCCGTATGTGCGCCAGGCCAAGGCGCTGGCGATTGTCGACGGTGACTCACAGCCGATGTTGCCAGTGACCAGCCTGATCGCCACCGAGGATTACCCGCTGTCACGCCGCTTGTATTTTTACCTGCCGCCGTCGAACCGCAACCCGTGGGCCAAAGCCCTGGTGGACTTTACCCAAAGTGGCAAAGGCCAGGCGATTGTGGCCGCCAACGGTTTTATCGCCCAGCAGGTGCAGGCGATTGCCGTGAAACCAAAAACGTCGATGCCCGAGGACTATCAAGCCATCGTGCGTGACGCCCAGCGCTTGAGTGTGAATTTTCGTTTCGAGGAAGGCAGCGCCAGCCTGGACAACAAGGCGCGCCAGGATTTGCAGCGGGTGGTGGCGTATCTGAAAAGCCACGGCAAGCTCGACAAGCAGGTGACGCTGGTGGGGTTTGGCGATGCCAAGAATGACCCGCAGCGGGCGGCGCTGTTGTCGAAGTTGCGGGCGATGGCGGTGCGCCGGGAGTTGGTCAAGAACGGCGTGGTGCTGCGGGATATTCGCGGCTTTGGCGCGCAGATGCCGGTGGCGGCGAATACGGCGGATGAGGGGCGGATCAAGAATCGGCGGGTGGAGGTTTGGGTGTACTGACCCCTCGGGTTTTGTGCTGTAAACACCGGCCTCATCGTGGGCAAGCCCGGCTCCCACCTTTGGAATGCATTCCAGTGTGGGAGCTGGCTTGCCTGCGATGCAGGCACCTCGGTGTTACTGCCCGCTGCGCATCAACTCTTTAGGCACATACTTGCCGATCTCAAACTTGCCAATCGCCGCGCGGTGCACTTCATCGGGGCCGTCGGCCAGGCGCAGGGTGCGTTGCATGGCGTACATGTAGGCCAGCGGGAAGTCGTTGGAAACCCCCGCGCCACCATGGATCTGGATCGCACGGTCGATCACCTTCAAGGCCACGTTCGGCGCCACGACCTTGATCTGCGCGATTTCGCTTTTCGCGACTTTGTTACCCACGGTGTCCATCATGTACGCCGCTTTCAGGGTCAGCAGGCGCGCCATGTCGATTTCCATGCGTGAGTCGGCGATCTTGTCGATATTGCCGCCCAGGCGCGCCAATGGCTTGCCGAACGCGGTGCGGCTGACGGAGCGTTTGCACATCAGTTCCAGCGCGCGCTCAGCCATGCCGACGGAGCGCATGCAGTGGTGGATGCGGCCTGGGCCAAGGCGGCCCTGGGCGATTTCGAAGCCACGTCCTTCACCCAAGAGTACGTTTTCATACGGCACGCGCACGTTGTCGAACAGCACTTCGGCGTGGCCGTGGGGAGCGTCGTCGTAGCCGAACACCGGCAGTGGGCGTACGATTTTTACCCCTGGGGTGTCTACCGGCACCAGGATCATCGAGTGCTGCTGGTGGCGCGGTGCATCCGGGTTGCTCAGGCCCATGAAGATCAGGATCTTGCAGCGCGGGTCGCAGGCACCGGAGGTCCACCACTTCTTGCCATTGATCACCCATTCATCACCTTGACGCTCGGCCCGGGCGGCCATGTTGGTGGCGTCGGATGAGGCCACGTCCGGTTCGGTCATGGCGAACGCCGAGCGGATCTCGCCGCGCAACAGTGGTTCGAGCCAGCGTTGCTTCTGTTCTTCGTTGGCGTAGCGCACCAGCACTTCCATGTTGCCGGTGTCAGGGGCGGAGCAGTTGAACGGCTCCGGGCCCAACAGCGAGCGGCCCATGATTTCGGCCAGTGGCGCATATTCGAGGTTGGTCAGGCCGGCACCCAGCTCGGATTCGGGCAGGAACAGGTTCCAAAGGCCTTCGGCTTTGGCCCGGACTTTCAGCTCTTCCATGATCGCGGTGGGCTGCCAGCGGTCGCCTTCGCTGACCTGGCGTTCGAACACCGGCTCGGCCGGGTAAACGTAAGCGTCCATGAACGCGGTGACGCGTTCACGCAGTTCCTGAACCTTGGGCGAATAGGCGAAATCCATGAGCAGCTCCCTTCTCTGAGAGGTTGTTTAGGTCATGCAATCGATGCTAGAACAGCGCTGATAATTTACCTAGCCTATTCTCGGCGTGTATTAACATTCATCACCGATATATGATCGGCGCATGAACACCTGATAAATCGCCACCTGAAAATAAGAGCGCAACGACATGAATCTGAGCAAGGTCGACCTCAACCTGTTTATCGTCTTCGACGCGATCTACACCGAAGCCAACCTGACCCGCGCCGGGCAGATCGTCGGCATCACCCAGCCGGCGGTGTCCAACGCCCTGGCCCGCCTGCGCGAGACCTTCAACGACCCGCTGTTCGTGCGCACCGCCCAGGGCATGGTGCCCACGCCCATGGCGCAGAACATCATCGGCCCGGTGCGCAACGCGTTGTCGTTGCTGCGGGTGTCGGTGCAGGAAAGCCGGATTTTCAACCCTCAGCAGGCGGCCAAGACCTATCGCATCAGCATGACCGACCTCACCGAAGCGGTGATTCTGCCGCTGCTGTTCCAGCGCCTGCGCCGCCTGGCGCCGACCGTGGTGATCGAGAGTTTCTTGTCCAAGCGCCGCGAAACCACCAAGGAACTGGCCGCCGGGCGCCTGGACTTTGCCGTCGACGCACCGCTCAACACCGACCCGCAAGTGCGCCACGTCAAGCTGATGGAAGACCGCTACGTGTGCGCGATGCGCAAGGGCCATCCGATGGCGGGCAAGGACAAGTTCACACTGGATGACTACCTGTCGCTGACCCACATCCATATCTCCAGCCGTCGCAACGGCCTGGGCCACGTTGACCTGGCACTGGGCAAGATGGGCATCCAGCGCAAGATCGCCCTGCGTTCCCAGCATTACCTGATGGCCTCGCAAGTGTTGCAGCAGACCGACATGGTGATGACCGTGCCCGAGCGCTTTGCCCGACGCCATGAGCTGCATTGGTTCAACCTGCCGGTCAACGACGTGCCGCCGGTGGAAACCCACCTGTACTGGCACGAAAGCACCGACCAGGACCCGGCGAACCGCTGGATGCGCGAGCAGATGATCGAGCTGTGCCAGCAAGTCACCGCGCATGAAAAGAAGCTGGATGGCAAGCAAGCTTGAGCTCTAGTGAGCAGGCTTGTTGTGGTGAGCAGGCCTGTTGTGGTGAGCAGGTTGGTTGTAGTGAGCAGGCCTGTTGTGGCGAGCAGGCTTGCCCTGCGTTGGGCTGCGCAGCGGCCCCAAAATCAGGCACCGCGTTTCTGCCTGGAAAAATGAGTTGTCTTGACTGGGGCTGCTTCGCAGCCCAACGCAGGGCAAGCCTGCTCGCCACAACAAACCTGCTTGCCACAGCAAGCTCACTCTCCACAGGATTAGTATCCATCCAGGCTATTTGCTTGACGTAAACGTCAACCTGCCTTTAGCTTAGCGCCAAGACCTTCTTGAGCGCCGCCATGAGCACGACCTACAGCATCTCCGACCTCGCCCGCGAGCTCGACATCACCACCCGCGCCATTCGTTTCTACGAAGAGCAAGGCCTGCTGGCCCCGGAGCGCCGGGGCCAGGAGCGCATCTACTCGGCGCGCGACAAGGTCAGCCTTAAGTTGATCCTGCGCGGCAAGCGCATCGGCTTCACCCTGGCCGAATGCCGTGAGCTGATCGAACTTTACGACCCCAGCAGCGGCAACCACATCCAGCTCAACAGCATGCTCGCGAAAATCGCCGAGCGCCGTGAGCAGCTTGAGCAACAGATGCTCGATATCGAACAGATGAAGCTGGAACTGGACACCGCCGAAGAGCGCTGCACCCAGGCGCTGGCGCAGACCATGAATCCGGTTGGCCCATAAACACAAGGTAGCTGCCCATGTCTCTCCCCTCTTTTGTGCGCCTGGTGGAAGTCGGCCCGCGCGACGGTTTGCAGAACGAAGCCCAACCGATCAGCGTGGCCGACAAGGTTCAACTAGTGGACGCGCTCAGCGCAGCCGGCTTGAGTTATATCGAAGTCGGCAGTTTTGTCTCGCCCAAATGGGTGCCGCAGATGGCCGGTTCCGCCGAGGTGTTTGCGCAGATCCAGCGCAAGCCCGGCGTGACCTACGGCGCGCTGGCGCCCAACCTGCGTGGCTTTGAAGATGCGCTGGCGGCCGGCGTGAAGGAGGTCGCGGTGTTTGCGGCGGCGTCCGAGGCGTTTTCCCAGCGCAATATCAACTGCTCCATCAGCGACAGCCTGGAGCGCTTTGCACCGATCATGGCCGCTGCCAGGCAGCACGGCATCAGCGTGCGCGGCTATGTGTCGTGTGTGTTGGGTTGCCCTTACGAAGGCCAGATTGCGCCGGAACAAGTCGCGGCAGTCGCCCGCGAACTGTACGCCATGGGCTGTTATGAAGTGTCGCTGGGCGACACCATCGGCACCGGTACGGCAGGCGCCACACGACGCTTGTTCGAAGTGGTCGGCGCGCAGGTGCCACGGGACAAGCTGGCCGGGCATTTTCATGACACCTATGGCCAGGCAATCGCGAATATCTACGCCAGCCTGCTTGAAGGCATCCAGGTATTCGACAGCTCTATTGCGGGCCTCGGCGGCTGCCCTTACGCCAAGGGCGCCAGCGGTAACGTCGCCACTGAAGACGTGGTGTACCTGCTCAATGGCCTGGGTATCGACATCGGCATCGATCTGGAGGCACTGATTCGTGCGGGCCAGCAGATCAGTCACGTGCTGGGTCGAGCGACGGGCTCGCGAGTCGCCAAGGCACGTAACGCCGGTTGAGTAGCTTAGCCGTGACAATGTGTTACCGCACGGCTACACATCGAGTAACACGGGAACATATTTTGCCGTATTTGCCGTAGGCAAAACACTACACAAAAATCAAACCATTGATTTTAAAGGATTTTTAAAAGTTGGCACGGCTCCTGCTATCTCTATGGCATAACAAGAATAAAAAGCGCCAAACCTAATAAAAATAAGACGAAACGACTCTGACATAACAAAAACAACACGGCAGAGACGCAGCTAACAGATTTTTTTGAAGAAGATGTGCTTCGCAGGGACGGCTTGCCGCAACCCGCAACCGGTTAGAGAAAAATAAAACTACCTCAGGTAGCTGCCACTGGTTGGATCAATACGAAGAAGCAGATCAGCGTTCAAAAAAATACGTTTGCTCTTGACCCCGGATGGGGGGTCGCACAAAACAGCGGTAAAGGGTAACGGTTGCCAAAAACAACAATAGACCGCCCCTCAATAATAAAAAAAGAGCACGCAACGACAAATTAAAGGGGACCTTCGGGTCCCCTTTGTGCTTTCTGTGTTTCAGCTATTTACCTGACATTCACTATTCAAACTGTGGGAGCTGTGCTGTCAGTTGGATTGGCTTCGCAGCTCCTCGATCGAAATTTCGCGCATGCGAAACTTCTGGATCTTGCCCGTCACCGTCATCGGAAACTCATCCACGAATTTGAAGTGCTTGGGCGTCTTGAAGTGCGCAATGCGGCCCTTGCACCAGGTTTGCAATTCCAGCTCGTTAGCGACATGGCCGGGGTGGAATTTGACCCAGGCGACAATCTCTTCGCCGTAACGCTCATCCGGGATGCCAATGATCTGCACATCGGCCACCGCCGGGTGGGTGAAGAAAAACTCCTCCAGTTCACGCGGGTACACGTTTTCACCGCCGCGAATGATCATGTCCTTGTTGCGCCCGGCGATGCACACGTAGCCGTGCTCATCCATGGTTGCGAGGTCGCCGGTGTGCATCCAGCCGGCGTCGTCGATGGCGTCGCGGGTGCCTTCGGGGTTGTTCCAGTAGCCCAGCATCACGCTGTAGCCACGGGTGCAGAGTTCGCCGATCTGGCCACGGGGCACGGTGTTGCCGGCCTCATCGATGATTTTGTTTTCAAGCTGCGGCTGGGTGCGGCCGACGGTGGTGACGCGCCGCTCCAGGTCGTCATCGGCGCCGGTCTGCAACGACACCGGACTGGTTTCGGTCATGCCGTAGGCAATCTGCACTTCGCCCATGTGCAACTCGCTGATGACCCGGCGCATCACTTCGATGGGGCACGTGGCGCCGGCCATGATGCCGGTACGCAAGGTGGCCAGGTCGAACTCGCCTCGGCGCGGGTGATCCAGCAGCGCAATAAACATGGTCGGCACGCCGTACAGGCCGGTGGCGCGTTCTTGCGCGACAGCTGTGAGCGTCAGCAGCGGGTCGAAACCGTCATTGGGGTAAATCATGGTGGTGCCGTGGGTGATGCAGCCGAGGTTGCCCATGACCATGCCGAAGCAGTGATACAGCGGCACCGGGATCACCAGGCGGTCCTGTGCGGTAAGGCCCAGGCTTTCGCCGACCATGTAACCGTTATTGAGGATGTTGTGGTGACTGAGGGTCGCGCCCTTGGGGAAGCCGGTGGTGCCGGAGGTGTACTGGATGTTGACGGCTTGATCGAAGTGCAGGCTGGCCTGACGACTATCAAGCTGCTCGGGCGGGATGCCGGCGCCGAGGGCCGCCAGCTGCGACCAGGGCATAAATCCCGTGGGCGGGCTGGGGTCCAGGCTGATGAGGCCGCGCACGTCGGGCTGCAGTTCCTGCAACATGGCGTGGTAATCGGAGCTTTTGAACGAACCGGCACACACCACCCATGCGCACCCGGACTGTTTGAGTACGTAGTCCAATTCGCTGCTGCGGTAGGCCGGGTTGATATTGACCAGGATCACCCCGAGCTTGGCACTGGCGATTTGGGTGATGCACCACTCGGCACAATTCGGCGCCCAGATGCCCAGGCGATCGCCGGTTTGCATGCCCAAAGCCATGAATGCGCGGGCATGCAAATCCACCGTTTCGGCCAACTCCCGCCAGGTGTAGCGGCGCTGTTGATGGCTCACCACCAAGGCTTCGCCATCGGGGTAGTGCGCCACGGTGTGATCGAAAGCCTGGCCGATGGTCATGGCCAGCAAGGTCTTGTCCTGGGAGCCACGGCTGTAGCTCGGATGCGGTTGATCCATAACGACCCCTGTTGTCTTTTTTGTAGGTTGACGTAAACGTAAACTACGATTGACAGCGCCGTAACGCAAGCTTACGTTAACGTAAAGGTGAGCGCCCTCCCCCGCGCCCCGCCCACACAACAACAAAGCTCACATTAAGGTGCCTGTCCATGAGTTACCCGTCCCTGAACTTCGCCCTCGGTGAAACCATCGACATGCTGCGCGACCAGGTGCAGTCGTTCGTGGCCAAGGAGATCGCGCCGCGCGCGGCCCAGATCGACATCGATAACCTGTTCCCCGCCGACCTGTGGCGCAAGTTCGGGGACATGGGCCTCCTGGGCATCACCGTGCCGGAAGAGTACGGCGGCGCCGGCCTGGGTTACCTGGCGCACGTGGTGAGCCTGGAAGAAATCAGCCGTGGTTCGGCGTCGGTGGCACTGTCCTACGGCGCGCACTCCAACTTGTGCGTCAACCAGATCAACCGCAACGGCAATCACGAGCAAAAACTCAAGTACTTGCCCAAGCTGATCAGCGGCGAACACGTCGGCGCCCTGGCCATGAGCGAGCCGAATGCCGGCTCCGACGTGGTCTCGATGAAACTGCGCGCCGACAAGCGCGGCGACCACTACGTGCTCAACGGCAGCAAGACCTGGATCACCAACGGCCCCGACGCCAACACCTACGTGATCTACGCCAAGACCGACCTGGAAAAAGGCGCTCACGGCATTACCGCGTTTATCGTCGAGCGCGACTCGAAAGGCTTCAGCCGCAGCAACAAGTTCGACAAGCTGGGCATGCGCGGCTCCAACACCTGCGAACTGTTTTTCGATGACGTCGAGGTGCCCGAAGAAAACATCCTCGGTGTGCTCAATGGCGGCGTCAAAGTGCTGATGAGCGGCCTGGACTACGAGCGCGTGGTGCTCTCGGGCGGCCCGACTGGGATCATGCAAGCGTGCATGGACCTGATCGTGCCCTACATCCACGACCGCAAGCAGTTCGGCCAGAGCATCGGCGAATTCCAGCTGATCCAGGGCAAGGTCGCCGACATGTACACCCAGCTCAACGCCAGCCGCGCTTACCTCTATGCCGTGGCCCAGGCCTGCGAACGCGGCGAAACCACACGCAAGGACGCCGCCGGGGTGATCCTCTACAGCGCCGAACGCGCCACGCAAATGGCCCTGGACGCGATCCAGATTCTCGGCGGCAATGGCTACATCAATGAATTCCCCGCCGGGCGCCTGCTGCGTGACGCCAAGCTGTACGAAATCGGTGCCGGCACCAGTGAGATTCGCCGGATGCTGATCGGTCGCGAACTCTTCAACGAAACCCGCTGAAGGAGCGCCCAATGGCCATCTTGCACACCCAGCTCAACCCGCGTTCAGCGGAGTTTGCCGACAACAGCGCGGCGATGCGCCAACAGGTCGACGCCCTGCACACCTTGCTCGCCCATGTGCAGCAAGGCGGCGGCGCCAAGGCTCAGGAGCGGCACACCTCGCGCGGCAAACTGTTGCCCCGTGAGCGCATCAACCGCTTGCTCGACCCTGGCTCACCGTTCCTCGAGCTCAGCCAGTTGGCGGCATATCAGGTGTACGGCGAAGACGTGCCGGCGGCCGGCGTGATCGCCGGGATCGGCCGTGTGGAGGGCGTGGAATGCATGATCGTCGCCAACGACGCCACGGTCAAAGGCGGCTCGTACTACCCGCTCACGGTAAAAAAACACCTGCGTGCCCAGACCATTGCCGAGCAAAACCGCCTGCCGTGCATTTACCTGGTGGACTCCGGTGGCGCCAACCTGCCGCGTCAGGACGAAGTATTCCCTGACCGTGAGCACTTCGGGCGGATCTTCTTCAACCAGGCCAACATGAGCGCCCAGGGCATCCCGCAAATCGCCGTGGTGATGGGCTCCTGCACCGCCGGTGGCGCCTACGTACCCGCCATGGCCGACGAAGCGATCATGGTGCGCCAGCAAGCCACCATCTTCCTCGCCGGGCCGCCGCTGGTAAAAGCGGCGACCGGTGAAGTGGTCAGTGCCGAAGACCTGGGCGGTGCCGATGTGCATTGCAAGATCTCCGGTGTGGCCGACCACTATGCCGACAGCGACGAACATGCGCTGGCCCTGGCCCGACGCAGCGTGGCCAACCTCAATTGGCGCAAGCTGGGTGAGTTAGTGCAACGCCCGCCAGTGGCGCCGTTGTACAGCAGCGAAGAGTTGTACGGCGTAATCCCGGCCGATGCCAAGCAACCATTTGATGTGCGCGAAGTCATCGCACGGCTGGTGGATGGCTCGGTGTTCGATGAGTTCAAGGCGCTGTTCGGCACTACACTGGTGTGTGGATTCGCACACTTGCACGGCTACCCGATCGCGATCCTGGCCAACAACGGCATTCTGTTCGCCGAAGCCGCGCAAAAAGGCGCGCACTTTATCGAACTGGCCTGCCAGCGCGGCATTCCGTTGCTGTTTTTGCAGAACATCACCGGTTTCATGGTCGGCCAGAAGTACGAAGCCGGTGGCATCGCCAAGCACGGCGCCAAGCTGGTCACGGCGGTGGCCTGCGCCAAGGTGCCCAAGTTCACGGTGATCATCGGCGGCAGCTTTGGTGCCGGTAACTACGGCATGTGCGGCCGCGCCTATGACCCGCGCTTTTTGTGGATGTGGCCGAATGCACGCATCGGCGTGATGGGTGCCGAACAGGCCGCCGGCGTGCTGGTGCAGGTCAAGCGCGAACAGGCCGAGCGCACGGGCAATGCGTTCAGCGCCGAAGAAGAAGCCGCGATCAAGCAGCCGATTCTCGACCAGTACGAAACCCAGGGCCACCCCTACTACTCCAGCGCACGCTTGTGGGATGACGGTGTGATTGACCCGCAGCAGACACGTGACGTGCTGGCGCTGGCGTTGTCCGCCGCGCTGAATGCCCCCATCGAGCCGAGCCGCTTCGGCGTGTTCCGCATGTAAATGGAGCTGTACCCCATGAGCGATTTCAACACCCTCGAACTGGTCACCGACAGCCGTGGTTTTGCCACGCTGTGGCTCAGTCGTGAAGCCAAGAACAACGCGTTCAATGCGCAGATGATCCGCGAATTGATCATCGCCCTCGACCAGGTGCAAGCCGATGCGTCCCTGCGTTTTTTAGTGCTGCGCGCACGTGGCAAGCACTTCAGCGCCGGTGCGGACCTGGCCTGGATGCAGCAATCGGCCGAGCTGGATTACCACACCAACCTGGACGACGCCCGCGAACTGGCCGAGTTGATGTACAACCTGGCCAAGCTGAAAATCCCCACCCTGGCGGTGGTGCAAGGCGCGGCGTACGGCGGCGCGCTGGGCTTGATCAGTTGCTGCGACATGGCCATTGGCGCGGATGACGCGCAGTTCTGCCTGTCGGAAGTGCGCATCGGCCTGGCCCCGGCGGTGATCAGCCCGTTCGTGGTGCAGGCCATCGGCGAGCGTGCCGCGCGGCGCTATGCGCTGACCGCCGAGCGTTTTGGCGGCCAGCGTGCGCGCGACATCGGCCTGCTGGCGGAAAGTTACCCGGCCACCGAATTGGATACGCAAGTGGAACTGTGGATCGCCAACCTGTTGCAAAACAGCCCGGCAGCCATGCGCGCCAGCAAGGATTTGCTGCGCGAAGTCGGCAACGGCGCCCTCACCCCGGCGCTGCGTCGGTATTGCGAAAATGCCATCGCACGGATTCGCGTCAGTGCCGAGGGCCAGGAAGGCTTGCGCGCGTTCCTGCAAAAACGCCCGCCCAGCTGGCAAGTGCAGGAGCCACGTTCATGAGCACACTGACCACTGTGCTGGTGGCCAACCGCGGCGAAATCGCCTGCAGGGTGATGCGCACCGCCAAAGCCATGGGTTTGACCACCGTGGCGGTCCACAGCGCCACCGACCGCGATGCACGCCATAGCCGCGAAGCGGATATTCGGGTCGACCTGGGCGGCAGCAAGGCCACCGACAGTTACCTGCAAATCGACAAACTGATCGCCGCCGCCCACGCCAGTGGCGCCCAGGCGATTCATCCGGGTTACGGCTTTCTGTCGGAGAACGCCGGCTTTGCCCGTGCGATTGAAGCCGCTGGCTTGATCTTCCTCGGCCCGCCCGCCTCGGCCATCGATGCCATGGGCAGCAAATCAGCGGCCAAGGCGTTGATGGAAACGGCTGGGGTGCCGCTGGTGCCGGGTTATCACGGCGCGGGGCAGGACCTGGAAACCTTCCGCGATGCCTGCGAACGTATCGGTTACCCGGTGCTGCTCAAGGCGACGGCAGGCGGCGGCGGCAAGGGCATGAAAGTGGTCGAGGACGTCAGCCAGTTGGCCGATGCCCTGGCCTCGGCCCAGCGTGAGGCGCTGTCGTCCTTTGGCAATGGGCAGATGCTGGTGGAGAAGTACCTGCTCAAGCCGCGCCACGTGGAGATCCAGGTGTTTGCCGACCAGCACGGCCATTGCCTGTACCTCAATGAGCGCGACTGCTCCATTCAACGTCGCCATCAAAAGGTGGTGGAAGAAGCCCCCGCACCAGGCTTGAGTGCCGAGCAGCGTAAAGCCATGGGTGAGGCTGCGGTGCGTGCGGCCCAGGCAATCGGCTATGTGGGCGCCGGCACTGTGGAGTTTTTGCTGGACGCGCGTGGCGAGTTCTTTTTCATGGAGATGAACACGCGGCTGCAGGTTGAGCATCCGGTGACCGAGGCGATTACCGGCCTTGATCTGGTGGCCTGGCAGATTCGTGTGGCTCAGGGCGAGCCGCTGCCGATCACTCAGGACCAGGTGCCGTTGGTGGGGCATGCGATTGAAGTGCGCTTGTATGCCGAAGACCCGGCCAATGATTTCCTGCCGGCCACCGGGCACCTGGCGCTGTACCGCGAGTCTGCGCCGGGGCCGGGCCGTCGCGTCGACAGCGGGGTCGCACAAGGCGACGACGTTTCGCCCTTCTATGACCCGATGCTCGGCAAGCTGATTGCCTGGGGCGAAGACCGCGAACAGGCGCGCTTGCGGTTGTTGAGTATGCTCGACGAGTTTGCAGTGGGCGGGATCAAGACCAACCTCGGCTTTTTGCGGCGCATCATCGGCCATCCGGCGTTTGCGGCGGCCGAACTCGATACCGGGTTTATTCCGCGCTATCAGGATGAGCTGCTGCCCGCACCGGGTGCTTTGAGCGATGAGTTCTGGCAGGCGGCCGGGTCGGCGCTTATGCAGAGCCTGCCCGCCGGTGATGGCCCGTGGGCGGATACCCGCGGTTTTCGTGCCGGGTTGCCCGCGCAAATATCGTTGCATTTGAGCTGCGCCGGGCAGGACCGGCTGGTGACATTGCAGGACGACGTCGCGCAGTTGCGTGGCGAACACTTGCTGATCGAACACCATGGCGTGCGCCGTGCTCATCTGGCGGTACGCAGCGAAGGCATCCTGTATCTGCGCTGGGACGGCCAGATGCAGGCCGTCAGCTTGTATGACCCGATTGCTGCAGTCGAGGCCAACCAGGCTCATCAGGGTGGCCTCACCGCGCCGATGAACGGCAGCATCGTGCGGGTGCCGGTGGAAGTCGGTCAACACGTGGAGGCCGGCACGCAGTTGGTGGTGCTGGAGGCCATGAAGATGGAGCACAGTATCCGCGCGCCCCACGCCGGGGTGGTCAAGGGTCTGTTTTGTCAGGAAGGCGAAATGGTCGCCGAAGGCAGCGCCTTGGTGGAGCTTGAAACCACGGACTAAAACTTCGCCGTGGCTTGCACCACGACCCCGAGGATTCGGCAAGCGTCGGTGAACAGCTGCTTGGGATACGTCGGGTTGAGCGGTACCAGGTAACGCTGGCCGCTCTCTTCCATCAACTGGCGAAAGGTTGCCTGGGGGCTGTCGGCCCACTGGGCGACCACCAGCTTGCCCGGTTCGGGCTCAATGGCCGGGTCCACCAGGATCATCATGCCCGCACCGATGCTCAAGCCACTGGGCGCGGTCATGGCGTCGCCCGTCACGGGCAGCCAGAAGGCATCACCCTGGGCGTGGTAATCGGTCAGTTCAAAACGTGGCGCGCCGTAGGTGGCGCGCTCTTCGCGGGTTTCGCAGAGGCTTTTCCAGTCGTTGACCGGGTAGCGGAAGTAGGGGTTGTAGTGTTGTTCCAGGGCCGCTACTTCGCCGGCTTTTTCGCGAATCTCCAGGGCGACTTCCAGGTAGCCCAGCCCCAGCTCGGCCAGCACCCGGTTCATGTCCGCCAGGCTTGGCACGCGGCGCTTGTTGAGCCAATTACCGACGCCGCCCTGGGACATGCCCAAGCGTTCGGCCAGTTCATCCTGCGTGACCTTGCGGTCTTTCATGTTGGCTTTGACCAACGCTATCCAGTTATCCATGGGGCCTGACCATACGTTGCGCAGTGGTCACGACAATAAACAGTTTGTAGTAATCCATCAAATGACATAAATACGATTCGTATTACTATCGGGTGCAGGTTTTCAACGTCCAGCCAGAGTAATCGCACTCATGATGACGCTCCCGAATCACCTGCCTTGCACGCCCGAAACCGACGAACTGCTGACCCTGCGCAGCAGCGGCGCCGCACAACGGGCACTCGACTATTACTTGAAAGAAGATGTGTCGGCGCCCACGCCTGACGTCGCATTTTTCGACATCAGGCCCGGCATCAGCCAGGAAGACGCCCTGGTGCACGCATCGGACCTGCTGCGTAGTGCGGCGGCGGCCGCCTATGAATCGGCAAGCAGCCGGCAAGGCAACCAGCGGGACCTGGCATTTTCGGTGGTGTATTTGATTGATATGGCCAAGGCGATGGTGGAGCAGGCATTGCAGATGCCCGCTGCCCAGGCGAACGCCTGACAGGCAACAAAGAAAAATATTTCTATCCCACGGATAAAAACATTTGACTTGCAAATGATAATGATTATTATTGGGACCAGCTGATCGCGAGATCAGTCGATAGACCAAGAGACCTTAGGTCGGACTCTTGGAATATCTCCTCATCAGGCTAATCACGGTTTTTGACCCGGCTCTTTGGCCGGGTCTTTTTTTTGCCAGTTTTTTTCTGGCGTGGCTTCAGGCTAATGAAGACTGTGTGTTGCTTGATGGCGCGCATGGTAGCAAAAGAGCATCGCCAAAAGAAAGTCGATAGAACGCTCTAGCCCGGATCTTTGCGAAATAGCGCTTGAGAATCAATCTCATAGATCCTAAGCTGCTGCTGCGTCAAGGACGACGCCCCCTCCCCCGTGCAACAATTTTGCAGCAAGATTTTGCCTCACTCCTGTGTAAGATATCCGCCACAACAATCATACGCAGGCAGCCAGACCATGACAGTGGCCTTGACCTCCATCAAGATCAGCACCGACTTCGACAGCGGCAACATCCAGGTCCTGGATGCCAGCGACGCTTACCAGTTGTTGCTGGCGATCAAACCCGATACCCGCAGCGCACACTTCCAATGGTTTCACTTCAAGGCCGAAGGCATGCATGTGGGCCACACCCACACCTTCCGGCTAAGCAACGCCGGCCATTCGTCGTACAAAAACGCATGGAGCGGCTACAACGCCGTGGCGTCCTACGACCACGTCAACTGGTTCCGTGTGCCCACGCGTTTCGATGGCGATACATTGCATATCAGCCTGGAGACCCGCGAGAAGCAAGCCTGGTTCGCCTACTTTGAACCCTACAGCCGTAAGCGTCACGACTGGTTGATCGAACAGGCCTTGAGCCGCGCCGGCACCCAGCTGCTCGCCACCGGTAAAAGCGCCGAGGGCCGAGATATCCAGCTGCTGCGCCGTGGCAAAGGGGGCGAAGGCCAGCGCAAGGTGTGGATCATCGCCCAGCAGCATCCCGGCGAACACATGGCTGAATGGTTTATGGAAGGCGTCATCGAGCGCCTGCAACAGGACGGTGATGCTGAGCTGAAAAAACTCCTGGCCGTCGCCGACCTTTACCTGATCCCCAACATGAACCCCGATGGCGCCTTTCACGGGCACCTGCGCACCAACGCCATGGGCCAGGACCTCAACCGTGCCTGGCAGAACGCCAGCGAGGCGCTCAGCCCGGAAGTGCTGTTCGCCCAGCAACAGATGGAAAAATACGGCGTCGACCTGTTTCTCGATATCCATGGCGACGAAGAAATCCCCTACGTCTTCACTGCCGGCTGCGAAGGCAACCCCGGTTACACCCCGCGTATCGAAGCGCTGGAAAAACACTTCCGCAGGCACTTGAGCGCCCTGACCCGCGACTTCCAGACCACCCACGGCTACACCCGCGACCTGCCGGGCGAAGCCAACATGACCCTGGCCTGTAATGCCGTTGGCCAGCAGTACGACTGCCTGTCGCTGACCCTGGAGATGCCCTTCAAGGACAACGACGACGCACCCAACCCGAAAACCGGTTGGTCCGGTGAGCGCTCCAAACAACTGGGCAAGGACGTGTTGAGCAGCGTGGCCGATATCGTCACCACCCTGCGCTGACCCGCCCTGCCCCCGGCATCAACCTTTGGTGCCGGTCATGCTTTGCAGCACACCGTCGCGCCGAATCAGCCCGTGGAACAGCGCCGCCGCCAGGTGCAACAGCACCGTCAGGAACAACAGGTAGGCCAGGTAGCCATGGGCCTTGCGCAGCACTGCAAACAACGGTGCATTGGCCGCGACCAATGCCGGCAACTGCACCGAACTGCTGAGCATCACCGGGTCACCGGCCGCCGAAATCATGGCCCAGCCCAGCAGCGGCAGCACCAGCATCAACGCATATAACACAACATGGGACGCCTTGGCGGCCAGCACTTGCCACAGTGGCAGGTCAGCCGGCAACGGCGGCTGACGCGTGGAAAAGCGCACCACCAGCCGCACGATCACCAACGCCAGAATCGCGATACCCAGTGGCTTGTGCAGATGAATCAGCCACTCGTGACGCTCCGACACCGACGCCGCCATGCCCGCGCCGATAAACAACATGGCAATGACCATCAACGCCATCAGCCAATGCAGCAGGCGAGCCAGAGGCGCGAAAAACCGTGGTTGGGCATTCATGGTTTCGACTCCTGAGGGGCACTGTGCAACGGGCTGACTTCGCCGGCGCGTCGTACGTAGGAACTGGCATAAGCCGCCGAGCGTGCAGCCAGCAGCGGGTCATTGGAGGCCTGGATACCGCTGGGCAGAATCAGCGGATCAAAGTTGATATCGCGGCAATCGCCGTCAGCCTGCGCTTGGCTGCTTTGCAGCACCAGGGTGCCGGCGTTGAGCACCTTGTGCTCGCCGGCCCAGGCTTTGCTGGCATCGTCCAGCGGATCATCCGGGTTGGCCAGGGTGATGTTCAGCTGCCAACGCAGCGGCCCGGAAGCCAGACGCTGCACCAGGTCTTTTTCGAGAAAATCAGCGCCGGATGGCGCGGTGGCACCGGCCGCATCCTGGCTCTGTGGCACCACGCCCCAACGTACCGCCTGACGCTGGCCATCGGCGTTTACCAGGTAAAAAGCATTGATGCCGTTATAGGTTTCAGTCGCGTAACTGGCCGATGGCTTGGCAGTCTTGACCCAGGCCAGGAACGGCGCTGTCTCCGGGTGCGCGGCAAAAAACGCCGGCATGCTGGCCGGGTTCGGTTTGCCGGTGGCCGGGTCGGGCGCACCGGCCTTGAGCATCTGGTAAAACGCCTCAGGCGTGCCCACCGGGAACACCGGCATGCTGTTCATCCCCGTGCGCCATTGCTGGCCGTTGGCCTGGCTGAACTGCAAGGCGAAACTGCGGATCGGCACACTGCTGTCCGGCGCGTAGGGGTTGCCGCTGGGCAAGGCGAACCGGCCGATCACCGGGGTCTTCGCTTCGCTGAACACTTGGGCATTCGAGTACGTGCGCGCCTCGGGGCTGCTCTCGAAATAACCGGCCACACACACGCCTTTGGCATGGTTACGCCGAAACCCTGGGTGCACGCCGTTATTGGTTTCCAGGGCATTGACCAGGGTTTTGGGGCGCAGGCGCTGTGGGTCCAGCGTGCCGTTGACGTAGGCAAATGCCCCGGCAGCAACCGCCACGACCGCACCAATACACGCCAGCCTGATGAGCAAACTAAGGGTGCTGAGGGGCGCACGTGGCGGCGATGAGTGATCTACCATGAAAAACTCCAGGGCACGGGGCCACAAGGAAAGTGAACTATGAGACGAGTCCCACGTAGGTCTATTCCCTTTTCACTGTAGTTTTTTTCAGAGCAGATGCGCCGCGAACCGAGCGCTCTTTTACTTCGCGTTGAACACTGCCGGGCGTTTGTTCAGAAACGCCTGCATGCCCTCCTGCTGATCAGGCGTCGCGAACAACTGGTGAAACAGCCGGCGCTCCAGGCGCACGCCATCGTGCAGCCCCAGTTCCAAGGCCTGCTCAACCGCCTCCCGCGCCGCTCGCGTGGCGGTGCGCGAGAACCCGGCGATCTGCGCAGCCACCAGCAGTGTCTGCGTCAGCAAATCCGCCGTCGGGTACACACGTGACACCAACCCCGCCTGTTCCGCCTCTTGAGCCGTCATCGGCCGACCGGTCAACACCATGTCCATGGTCTTGGCCTTGCCGATCAGCCCGGTCAGCCGCTGGGTCGCGCCCATGCCGGGGATAACCCCCAGCTTGATTTCCGGCTAGGCGAACGTCGCCGTATCGGCGGCAAAAATCATGTCGCACATCATCGCCAGTTCACAACCGCCGCCAAACGCGTAGCCGCCCACTGCAGCAATGGTTGGCGTGCGCAGGCGGGTGAAGGCTTCCCAGCCGACGAAGTAGTCCTCGTTAAGCATGTCCAGGTAAGACTTTGCGCTCATCTCCTTGATATCGGCCCCGGCGGCAAAGTACTCGGGCGTACCGGTGATGACAAAACAGCCGACCTGCGGGTCCTGGTCCAGCGCTTCCAGACGGTTGATCAACTCCGTCATCAGTGCCGAACTCAGCGCATTCTTGACCTGCGGGCGATTAAGCCTGACCAGCACTACCCGGCCATGACGTTCTACTACTAGATTCATAAACACCTCTGCTGATTAATCTCGAGCCTCAATGACGCGGTGTCAGGAATCCCAGATCGCGCCATACGCCGGTATGCCGCGGGCTTCCATCTCGTGCACCACACGCTGGGTCAACGCTTGGTTGGCAATACAGATCACTGCTTCCGCACCGAAGGTTTGCACAGCGCCGTAGGCCAACTGCACCAGGTCCGGCTTGCCGCGTTCATCGGTATCCCAGATCAATGCGCCGGGTTGCGCCCGCAGGATTTCGTCGACCAGCTCATCGCCATAGGTCTTGCGCGGGCTGCGGGTGGACCAGATCAACTGGATCGGCACCTGAGCGGCAAGCAAATGCGGCATCACCGGGCCGATACCGCTGCCAGTGGCGATGTACACCACGGACTTGAACAAGGTTTCGACATTGGCGACGCCCGCCGTGGTGATGCCCTTGACCCAGACATGGCTGGGCAAGTCTTCGATGAAGCGCCCGGTCCAGTCGCCGGCGCGGGAAATGATCAGGCGAAAACCCGCCTCGCCCGGCGCGGGGATATTGGCAAATGAATGCCACTCCAGCAGAGGGTGGCGACTGATCGCGGTGGAGGAACCCGCGAAGGGCGTGGTGTGGCTAAAGCGCGTGATGACCGCATGCCCGGAAGGCCGGATATGTTCAATGGCGACCTTGCGCAGGCGCAACCACGGCAAGATGATGCTCAGCGTCAGCAGCACCAGCATCCAGAATGACCCACTGTATAACAGGCGGGTCGAGGTTTCGCTGGAGGCCAGTAACGTCAGCGCCCAGAACACCAGCAGCGCGCTCCAGCCGGCGAACCGATGGACCCGCTCGAAGCCATTGTGAAATCGGTTGCGAATCCACGGCTGGGCCATGATGACCATCAACAGCAACAGGCCGAGCAACACACCAGTGAGCCCCATCCAGGCTGGCGACACGCTGTCGGGCTGACGCAGATAACGTGCGACCTGAATACCGACCATCGCCATGAACCAGGCGGTCGCCGCCAGGGCCGCGCCACTGTGCAACCCGCCAAAGTGGTAGACCTTGGCCGCACTGCGGCGCACGCGCAAAGGCCAGGTGACAGGCACGCGGGTGGCCAGCCAGAACAGCGCATTGACCAGGTATTGCTGGCGAATCAGGATCGCCAGCGACAGGTTGATCAACACCAGGTTCGAAAGCCCTTCCACCGTAACGGCATGGAAATCGACAGCCAGCAGCGCAAACGCCGCATTAACCATCAACACCAGCGCTGCCAGGCGGTTGTAGTAGGAAAACGCTGGCAGTGAGGTCCAGCGACGCCACAGTGCCGGCTTGGGCGGCACAACGGTCCGGGTCAATGCATCAATCATGCTGGGCCACCTCGGCTGCGATTGCCTGTTGCAGCAGCACGGCCTTGTCGATCTTGCCCCTGGCGGTCAGCGGAAAATGCTCCACCGCGTAGATGGAGGTCGGCACGCAGTAGTAGGCCAGGCGCTCCTGGCAACGGGCTCGGCACGATTCAACATCCGCACTGGCAGGCGAGACGAAAGCCACCAGGGTGCGGCTGTCCAACTTCAATGTGACCGCCCGCATGCAGCCATAGCCAGCCTCCAGAGCGGTGGACACCGCGTCCAGTTCCACCCTGAAGCCACGCACCTTCACCTGGTCATCGACGCGCCCCAAGTGCTCCAACTGACCATCAGCGGTCCAGCGCCCCAAGTCCCGCGTGCGAAACATCATGGCGTCCCCGCCCATAAAGGGGTCTGGGCGATAACGCGCCTGGGTCAGCGCAGCGTTGTTCAAGTAACCGCTCGTGACTCCGACGCCACCGGCCCACATTTCACCAGTTTCACCCAGCTCACAGGCACGGCCGTGCTCGTCGAGCACATACACGGTGTTATTCGGCGTCGGTTTGCCGATGGTCAACAACGTACCAGGCACATGCCGGTGCAACGTGTTGACGATGGTGGTCTCGGTCGGTCCGCAGCCATTGTAGAAGGTGCAATGCTCGGCCCAACGGTCGGCCAGTACCTGGGAACAGGGCTCGCCCGCGACGGCGACCACTTGGAGGTCAGGACATTGCGCGGGGTCAAGGTTCGCCAGTATCGAGGGGGTGGCGATCAGCACGTGGCACTGCGCAGCGGTTTGCGCGATGTCTTTATCGCGAATCAGCAGGGTCGCGCCATGGACCAGGCAACCGAGGATTTCCCAGGCCGCCATATCAAAGCCGATGTTGAGGATTTGCCCCACGTTACGGCCCGGTGCCATGCCCATCTGACCCGGCTGCGTGAGCAAGATGTTGCAGACGTTGCGGTGGCTGACACACACGCCGTTGGGCCGCCCGGTCGTGCCGGAAGTGAACAGCACGAAGCAGAGGTCATCGGTGTCGCCGGCAGCGAATACAGCGGTGTTGTCCTCGGCGATAAAGGGTTCTTCGGCGAGGAAGCTGTCCAGGCACAGGCTGCGCGGGGCCGCATCGGCCGGCAGGTGATCGGCCAGGTTCGACAGGGTCAGAATCACTGGGCTGGTCAACGCTTCCAGGACCATGCCCAATTGCAGCGTCGGCACGATTCGGGCGTCTTGAGGCACATACGCGGCGCCCACCTTCAACACCGCCAACAGCCCGACCAGCATGGGAATCGAACGCTCGACGAACAGCCCCACGGTGTCACCGCGCTTAACGCCCAGCTCAACCAGGCACATCGCCAATCGATTGGCCTGACGGTTGAGTTGTTCATAACTGATGCGCTGTCCTGCCCACACCGCAGCGATGGCCTGGGGCGTCAACGCCGCTTGCATTTCGACCGCATGGTGCACACTGCCATAGGCAGGCTTGGCCCAAGGGCCACAGCCCCATTGCTCGAACACCACGCGTTGAGCAGCAGGCAAATGAGCCAAAGCGGCTCGGGAGAAGAACTGTTTGTCGGTTGGAGAAAATGTCATGCACACACCCTCATCAATGAACTGCGCGAAATTGTTCGCAGCGGTTACGAGGATTGATTGAGCGGTGGGATCGGTATTACAGGTCCGCATACAGAGCAGATAGCCCCCACAAGAAGGCCCATTTTTCTTACAGCCCCTGATGGAATAAGCTACGTTGGCTGGCGTCTTCCTCTGCACAACCGACCAGAATTCACGCCCATGCACGCGCTCGACGAACCGTTACGTGAACTCATCCCCAGGCTGCGGCGCTTTGCCGTGTCGCTGACGCGTAACGCCAGCAGCGCCGACGACCTGGTGCAGTCCACGCTGGAACGGGCGATCATCAGTTGGGCCGACAAACGCCTGGAAGGCGACCTGCGTGCCTGGCTGTTCTCGATCCTCTACCGCCAGTTCCTCGACGCCCACCGGCGCAGCCGGCGTTATGCACGCATGCTCGAATTCTTCACCGGCCGTGACGATGCGCAACCTTCAGTGGAGCGCACGGTGATCGCCCAATCGACCCTGCACGCCTTCGACCAACTCAACACCGAGCAACGGGCACTGCTGCTGTGGGTGTCGGTCGAGGGTTTAAGTTACAAGGAAGTCGCCGAGATCCTGGCGGTGCCGGTGGGCACCGTGATGTCGCGCCTGTCCCGTGCGCGCCAGGCCTTGCGTCAACTCAGCGAAGGCGAAATTACCAGCCCTGCCCTGCGGATACTCAAATGATCAGCCTGCCCCCCAGCGAACGCGATTTGCATGCCTATGTCGATCACCAACTGCCGGAGAGCGACCGCCGCGTGCTTGAAACGTGGCTGGCCGCCCATCCTGAAATGGCCGCCCAGGTGCACGCCTGGCAACAGGATGCCCACGCCCTGCGCGCGGCCTTGAGCGGGACCTTGCAGCAGCCGGCCAACCCCGACCTCGACCCGGCGCTGATTCGCCAACGCATTCGGCATCAATCGCGCCGCCACCTGGCCAGCGCCGCCGTGCTGCTGATCGCAGTCGGCCTCGGCGGCCTTGGCGGTTGGCACGCCCGCGAAGCGACCCAACCGCCGATATTGCCGATGGCCGATGCCATGCAGGCATTCCGCCTGTTTGCCCAGGACGGCATCATGCCCGCCGACTTCAACACCGAAGACGGCGGCACTATGCAAGCCTGGCTGGATCGCTATTTCAACCAGGCCCATCGCCTGCCCGATCTGAGCCAGGCCGGTTTCAAGCCGGTGAGCGGGCGCCTGCTCACCACTGAACAAGGTGCGGCGGCGATGGTGTTGTATGAGGATCCGCAAGGCCATCGCATCAGCTTCTACATCCGCCCGCCGGGACCGGAAAACGGCTTCCTGCCGCGTGGCAGCCGCAGCGCCGATGGGCTGCAGGCCGATTACTGGTCCGATGGCGGGTACAACTATGCGATGGTCAGCCCGGTGGATCAGGGGGCGACGCACTTGCTCAAGTTCTAGAAGATCCAAACCGGCTTTTGTGGGAGCGGGCTTGCTCGCGAAAGCGGTGGGTCAGTCAATTCGTCTGTCACTGATACACCGCATTCGCGGGCAAGCCCGCTCCCACACTTTGATCGCGTGGGCCTTCAACGGACGCTGTACTAGAAGCCCACATCCAGCACCACATTATCAATGTAGGTGCCGCCCGGCGGCGTGGTTTGGTCGGTGTAGATCTTGGCGTTGTAGTTGAACACCTGGCTGCCGGTGCCCAAGCCGTTGCCGGGGTTGATCTCGGCCGAGGAACTGGCCCGCCGCGCGGCGCCCACACTGCCCCAGCGTGTAGTACCGGCACTCATAAAGATGTCGTAGGCGAGGAAGTTGCTGCCGGAAATCATCCGCCGCCGCCCGCCCACGCTCACCGGGTTCTGCCCATCGCTGAGGCCGACGGTGTACGCGCTGCCCTTGGTACAGGCCACGCTGGCCTGGCCGTTGACGGTGGCGAAGGCGCTGACCACCGGCGCACTGCCAAAGGCAATCGGTGGCGTGGTGATCTGGCAGTCGTTGACCACCGTCATGCTGACGTTCACGGTGGTGGTGCCGTTATTGATCTCACGGCCCAGGCAGACCCCGCCAATGCCGATGCCCGAGCAATAGTTCCAGTTCCAGAAAATACTCAGGGTCTCGCTGTACACCCCCGACGCCACGTTGCTGCCAAGGGTGGTGGCGAAGTACAGCGGCACGACTTTGGTGCCCGGCCCGAACACAAGGCCAAGGGCGGCGGCAATGCCGCCACTGCCGCCAAAATCGAAGGCGGTGCCACGTGTCATCGGGAACGCCGTGGTGTTGTTGGCATAGATCGTATAGTTGATCACATCACCGGTCGGCCCCACCAGGCCACCTTGGGGCGAACCACTGACGGTCGCGTAAAAATGGTCATTGGAGGTCAACACCGACAATACCGCCGGCGTGCAGCTGAAGCCGGCATTGGTGGTCGAACTGGGCTGGGAGGTGGTGCGCACGGTCATCGAACTCACCGTCGTGCCAAAGCTGGCCGGTACGCTGGCCACCACCGAACACACGGCCTGTACCTGCGCCGACACGCCCAGGCTTGCCAGCAACACGCCCCGCAACAGCCATTCCTTGACCCGCACACGCACACTCCTTATGTCATTGGCACACCAGTGGCCCGATCAGTGGCACCTGGGCCTGGGTGGTATCGAGTTCGAACCTTGCCTGGCAGGTCTGGCCGTCGCCCAAGGTGACTTGCAAGGTGTTATGGGCGGCCAGGTTTTCCAGGTACACCAGGCCGTCCCACCCCACCACCGCCTGCGCGCCGCTTTGCTCATGCCGCACCTGGCTGCCCAGGGGCAAATCCTGGTGCCGGGCGTCGACCAAGGTGATGCTCGCCGCGCTCACCTGGCGCACCGGGAACTCCAGCAAGTAGCCACTGCCACGGCGCACGGCCACCCGTTGCTCGACGTTGGGCACCTGCACGTTGGATGGCAGGTTCAGTGGGTCGATATCATATTTGGCGCGGTAGTAAGCACTGGTCCACGGCACCAGCAAGTGCCCGTTGCGGTCGGTTTCGCCCACCACCTGGTTCTCGTAGCGCACCGGCACCCCACTGACCCCATCGGTGCTCACCACCACAAACGCATCGTTGACGCGGTTGGCGGCGAACACTCGATTGTCCATCCACACCAGCGAGCCACTGGCGTCGGCCCAACGGGTTTCGGCGTCGCTGCTGCCGTACACGCCGGCCTGCAACTGCACCGACTGCAGGCGCCAGGTCAGGTCGGCCTGGCGATAAGCCGGCCCGTCACCACTGGCATAACCCAGGTTGAAGCCCACGCCGCCCTCGGCCGGCACGGCTCGGCTGTAGTTGACCCGCTGCAGGCTCTCGCCGGTTTCACTGCGCTCGGTGCCCACGCTGAGGCTGCCGTACACGTCGAACGGCACCACCACCTGCGCTTGCACCGCCCAGTTGCTATCACCCACTTCACGGTTGGCCGACAGGTAAAAACTGCTGTTGCGCCACAGCGGCTTGCTCCAGGTCAGGTTCACCAGGCGGGTGCGCGAATCATCCGCCGCCTGCACATCGAAATAGCCGACGCCCAGGCTGCCGAAATTATTCAGGTTCAGGCTCAAGGTCGCCTGCTGGCTGCGCTTGCTGAGGCTGGCGTAGGGCGTGTCGATCAGGCTCAAGTCGGCGTATTGCTCACGGCGCTCGACCCGTTGATACGACAGGCTGTAGCGCTGGTTGCTGTATTGGTAGCCCAGGCTCAGTTGCTGACCGGTCCGGCCGTCGTACTGGCTTTGGCTGACGGCGGTATTGAGCACGCCGAAGTGACCCACCCGCAGGTTGCCGCCCACACCGCCCAGGGTCAGGTCATTGGCGGCTTCGGCATGGCTTTCGAGGGTAAACGCGTCGGAAATCCCATAACGAAAGGTGCCGCTGGCCACGCCAGGGCCATAGCCGAAATCGCGCAAGGTGTAGTCGCGACGCAAATTACCTGCCCCCACCGAGAAGTCCGATAAGCCCTTTTGCAGCAAAGTACTGGTGACATAGAACGGCACCGAGGTCGACACCTGCCGGCCCAGCGCATCGGTGGTGACCACCACCGCCTCGCCGGCGCCGTTGATAAACGGCACGTTGGTCAGGGTGTACGGCCCCGGCTGCAGGTCGGCGCTGCTGGATTTATAGCCATTGATAAACAGGTCCACCGAAGACGGCACCGCCGCCTCGCCGGCGAACTGCGGCAGCGGGTAGGTGACCAGATCCGGGCGCACACCAAAGTCGCGCGACACCTGCACACCGCCCAGGCGCACTGAAGTGCTCCAGGGCAAGGCGCCGCTGATCACGTCGCCCGCTTCATAGGTCAGCAGGCGTTCATCGTCGGAGAACCGCCAGGTGGTGTCATAGCGCCGATAGCCGTTGTACAGGTTGCTGCCGGCGGTTTCCCGGCCAATGGTGGTGCGGTATTGGCCGGTGTTGGACAACGTGCCCCAGGTATCGAATAGCCGCACTTCGTTGAAGATACCGAGGTAGGTGCCCGCATCGTCGGTGTCGTTCAGGTAGGCGTCATAGTTGAGCAACGCGCCGAAACTGGTCAGCGCCTGGGTGCGGGGGTAGTTGTTGCGGCTGCCGATAAATTGCTCCGGCAGCCAGGCCGGCGGCACGCTCAGTATCAGGCGCTGGCCCTGGCTGTCGTAATCGGTGTGCAGGCCGGGAAAGCTCTCCAGCGCAACCTCGCCCGGCACGTCGCCAGGCAGCTTCACGCCGACTTCCTGCAACACCGACGCAGGCAAAAACAACTGCCCGGCACGTTGATTGACGGCGACCACACGGCCGGTGTCCATCTGGTTGACCACCAGTTCCAGGAACAACTGCGCATCGGCAACAGCCTCCATACTGCTGGGCGGGGGCGGCAACGGCGCAGCGAAGCCCGGCGGCGCCGGCACCAAGCCAGACAAACCGCCCACCACCCACACCGATCGCCAAAGACATCGAGCCCGATCCTGGCTCACCAAGGCTTTGTGTCCATCAATGGACATCTCCATCCGTTGTTAACACCAGGGCCTATTCCATGCCCTGCCACACTGAGTCAGCGTTTCGGTGCGAGGTTCTCCACGTGCGTTGCCCCATTGATGCGCACCTGCAACGGCTGATCGGCCGGCAAACCGTCCGGCACCGGCCAGCGCATGGTCGCGCCCGGCAGCACGTAACCCATCAAGCCCTCCACCAGAGGCCGCGGCTGGCCGCCCTGCTTGAACGTGGCATCGGTGAGGCGCGCATGCACGGCGCCCTGGTTGCGCATCTCGACGTAGTTGCGCCCGCCCACGGTGACTTTTTTCCAGCTTAAATCCGGCTTGCCGGCGGTGTTCGGGTCGCGGTCTCGGGTGCCGTCGACCTTGCTCCACAGGCCCGGGCCGTAGGCAAACAACGGCACCGAATAGCGCATCTGGAAGCGGATAGCAGCGGCCGTCTTGCCATCCGCCGGCGCTGGTGGCGGCGTGGCCGAAGGGATCTCATCGATGATGATGCGATACGCCAGCTCCTGGCCTGGCGGCACGTCTTTGGTTCGGGTCAGGCGCACCAATTGCTTTTGCCCAGGCTCGATTTTCGCCACCGGCGGGCTGCCAATCACATCGCGCTGGTTCTGGTATTGCTCGTCAAAACCACTCTGGGTCCAGGCAAACACGCGGATCTGCAAATTGGCGGTCTCGGTGCCGCGGTTCTCCAGCCACAGCGCGCTGGCCTGTTGGTCGGCTTCCAGCACCGGGTCGATCGGCCAGATCAGCACCGAGCTGGCCGCCTGGGCCTGCCCTGCCGCCAACAGCAACAACCCGCTCAAACCCGCTGCCCACCCGTACCGGGAAGCTGCACACATAGATCTCACTCCTTATACCGATCGCCTTACCACGACAGCTGCACCTGCAACGTGTCGCTGTACGTCCCCCCAGGCTGGTTACCCGGTAGTTGCACTCGCCCATAAATCGGCAAGGTGATGTTGTTGGCATTGCTGTAGGCCACGCTCACGCTTTGGCTGATGCCCAGACTCTGGCTGAACGCCGCGTCCCGAAACAGTTGATAAGCCACTTGGGCGGTGCCGCTATTGAGCTGCATCCGCCGTCCGTTGCTGTTATGCAAGCCGCCATCGACACTCATGCTCAGCGCCACCCCCGGCGTGCATTGCAGGGTCACGCCGCCCGCCAGCGCGACAGACGCCGTACTGGTGGCCAACGCCGAATAGGTGCCGAACGCCAGGCTGCCGTAATTGCTGGCGCCGCCGACCACCAGGCACCCTGGCGTAATCGTCGCGCTGACCTGGAACGACTGGCTGGTCACCGCCAACAGCGACAGCGGCATTCCCCAGCCGATGCACACCGCCAACGCCGCCCATCCTGAACGCCCCATGGCCTTTAGAACGTCAGGGTCACGTTAACCGTGTCGGTGTAAGTACCGGCCGGCAAGCCCGCCTTGCCATTGGCCTTGCCGTAGATATTCACGGCCTGGGCCACACCGGTGCTCGGCGCCAGGTTGATCACCCCGCCGATGGCCAGCAGCGTCGAGTGGCCGCTGTCGGTGTAGAGGTCATACGGAACGTAATTGGCCACCCCGTCATACAGCGCGCGGCCACCGCCCACGGACTGGCCATCGTGGGCACCGGCAGACACCGTCAACGTCGGTGACGTACCCGCCGAACACAGGATCGACAACGCCCCGCCACCGCCGCCCAGCACCTGGCCGTCGGCTTCGGTGAACAGGCTGTTGGCGGTACCGAAGTTCAAGTTACCGAAGCTCATACCGCCGGTGGCTACGGCGCCGTTGACCTGGCAGCTGCTGGTGAGCACCAGGGTCGCGCTGACAGTACCGGCCACCGTCGCCGCCTGTGCGCCCGACACCCACGCCAACGCCATCAATGGGAAAACCGCCTTTGCTATACATGCATGCATGATGTCCATCCTCATGGTTTACCAATCCAGAGTCACCGTCAGGGTGTCTGTGTAGATGCCGGCCGGTAAGGCCCTGGTATTCGCCACCACCGAGCCGAATACCGGGATCGGTACTTGTGTGCCCTTGGTCACGACGAAATTACGTTGCTCGCCAATGCTGTAGCTGCGTCGGCCGAGCGGGTCAGCCGAGAGTTGATAGGGAATGGTCTGGCGCCCGTTACTCAGGCGTCTTGTCGTGCCGTCACCATGGGCGCCGCCGTCGATGGTCACTGTGAAGCTGCTGACCACCGAGGGGTTGCAGGACACCGACAGCGGCGCCTTGCTGCCATCGGTAACGCCCGCGCCCAAGGGGTTGCTCCACGTCGGGCCCTGGGTGCCGAAATCCAGCAACGCGCTGCCGCCGGCGGGGCTCACCGGCGCGCTCTCGATGTCTTTGCTCACCTGGCAACTGGCGGTGATCACCAGCCGTGCGTGGATCTGCCCGGCAACGGCCGCCTGGGCGTCATCGGCCAGCAGCAACAGCCCGCCCATGGCCGCCAGGGCCCAGCTGCGGCTCACCATGTGACGGTGACCTTGAGCAGGTCGGTGTAGCGCCCCACCGCCGGAATATCCTTGAGCGGCTCGATGCGCCCATACAACGGCAGGTCGACACTGCCGGAGTCCGGCACACGCCCACTCAGCGGCTCGTTGACCGGCAAGGCAATACGCCGCGCGGCGTCGGCATAGATACGATAGGGAATCGGTTTGCTCGAAGGCGTCGCGGCGCTCAGATAGCGCACTTCGCCGGTGCCGCCATGCAGGCCGCCGTCAACGCGCAGTTGGTAAGGGGTGTCGGGGTTACATTCCAGACGCGGCTGGTGCTGGCTGATCAGCGCCGCACTCAAGGGCCCGGCCGGGTCATCCAGACGCGGGCCGCTGCCGAAATCCAATACGCCAAGTTGCTCGATGCCCGCACTGCGGGTGGTGCCCACCAGTTGGCAGCCCCGCTGCACGTCGATGCGCACCTCCACCTGGAGTTGCGCAGCGTAAATCGTGCTGCAGAGCATCGTGCCCATGACTGCCAAAACGCCTCGTCCCTTCACGGCCCCAAATCCTTTTACAGGGGTGACTGCTCTGTAAGAGGTTAGCCACAAAGAACGAAACTGCCAGTCTGGACCGGGCGGCAGGCGTAACATGCCTTTTCGAGATAGCTGGGGGCGCCGTTCTGTATTGGTCAAATCGACGTGAGCGCCCTAAAGTGGGCAACCACCGAAATACAGAGTGACGTGCATTGGCTGTGCTTTCCCTGATTCAGCGTCTGCTGGGCAAAAAAACCGCGCTGGCGGGCGCCTCGCCTATCCCGGCGTTCTTTGAAAACAAGGCCCGAGACCAGGGCTATACCCTCAGCGCCGGCCAAACCCGAGCGATTGCTGCGCTCGCCCGCGAGACCCGGCACCTGCTCGCCGGGCAGCCCACGCGCAGCCTGTACCTGCACGGCCCGGTGGGGCGTGGCAAAAGCTGGCTGCTCGATGGGTTTTTCCAGGCGCTGCCGATTGCGCAAAAGCAACGCGTGCACTTCCACACATTTTTCACCCGCCTGCACCAAGGCATGTTCCAGCACCGTGAACAGGATGACGCCCTGGGCGTGACGCTGGACGAGCTGCTGGCCGATTGCCGGGTGCTGTGTTTCGACGAATTTCACGTCCACGATATCGGCGATGCCATGCTCATCAGCCGCCTGTTCCAGGCCTTGTTCCAGCGTGGCGTGCTGGTGCTGGTAACCTCTAATTATGCCCCCGAGGGCCTGCTGCCCAACCCGCTGTACCACGAGCGCTTCAAGCCGGTGATCGACTTGATTGCCACGCGCATGCAGGTGCTGGAAGTCAGCTCCCCCGAGGATTTTCGCAGCTTGCCCCAGGCCCATGCCGAGCAGCGCTTCACCGGCGGCCAGTATGTATGGCCGGGTAACGCCGCCCAGCGCGAAGCCCTCGGGCTGCCCGCCACGCCTGGCCCGGCGCAAACCCTGAAGGTCGGCAACCGCCAATTGCTCTGCCGCAGCCATCAGGCGCGCAGCATTCTGTTCACCTTCAACGACCTGTGTGAACAGCTCACCGCCGTGATGGATTACCTGTTGTTGTGCGAGGAATTCGACCACTGGATCATCGACGGCCTGCCCTTCTTGGCCGAATGCCCGATCGCTGTGCAACAGCGCTTTATCAACCTGGTGGACGTGCTCTACGACCAGGACAAACGCCTGACCCTGATCGGCCAGCACCCCTTGGCCCGCGCCCTGGAAGGCCAGGCCATCGACCTTGCCCGCACCGCCAGCCGGCTGAACCAATTACATACGGTGTGCCCGCAACCCGCGCCCGACCCGGTATCATGAGCGCCTTTTACGCCCATCTTGCCGAGTGACCGCGCCGTTCATGAATACCCTCGCCCAACTCAAGGCTGGCCAATTGGCCGGTATCAAACGCCTGGACCTGTCTTGCGGGCTGACCGAATTCCCGCCGGAAATCTTCGCGCTGGCCGACAGCCTGGAAATCCTCAACCTCACCGGCAATGCCCTGAGCCGCCTGCCCGACGATCTGCATCGGCTGACGCACCTGCGCGTGCTGTTCTGCTCGGACAACGCCTTCACTGAGCTGCCCGCGTGCCTGGGCCAGTGCGCCAACCTGAGCATGATCGGCTTCAAGGCCAACCAGATCAGCCATGTACCCGCCGCCGCGTTGCCGCCACAGTTACGCTGGCTGATCCTCACCGACAACTGCATTGGCCAGTTGCCCGGCGAGCTGGGCGAGCGGCCCCTGCTGCAAAAGCTGATGCTGGCCGGCAATCACCTGACGGACCTGCCGCCTAGCCTGGTCAACTGCAAAAACCTCGAACTGCTGCGCATCGCCTCCAACCGCTTCACTCAGCTGCCGCCATGGCTGCTGACGCTGCCGAGCCTGACCTGGCTGGCCTATGCCGGTAACCCGGTGGAAATGGCCGTTGAAGTGGCGAACGACGATGCAACGCCGAATATCCCCTGGTCTGAACTGGAACTGGGCGAGGTGTTGGGCGAAGGCGCTTCGGGGATCATCCGCAAGGCGCTGTGGAAGCCGCAAGCGTTGCCGGTCGCGGTCAAACTCTACAAAGGCACGATCACCAGCGACGGCTCGCCGCTGCATGAAATGCAGGCCTGCATCGCCGCCGGGCTGCACCCGAACCTGATCAAGGTGGAGGGGCGCGTGATCGGCCACCCGGAAGACCAGGCGGCCCTGGTGATGGACCTGATCGACCCGAGTTACCGCAACCTCGCAGCCTTGCCGAGCCTGGCATCATGCACCCGCGACGTTTATGCGCCGGGCACGCGCTTCAGCGCTGAAGTGGCCTTGCGCATGGCACGCGGCATCGCCTCGGTGGCGGCGCACCTGCACCGGCACGGCATCACCCACGGCGACCTGTACGGCCACAATATCCTGTGGAATGCCGCGGGTGACTGTCTGCTCGGGGACTTTGGCGGAGCGTCGTTCCATGGGACGGCGGACACCCTGGAAACCAGGGCGTTGCGGCGCATTGAAGTGCGTGCGTTCGGGGTGTTGCTGGGGGAATTGCTGGAGCGGGTAGACAAAGGCTTCGACAGTGAAGCGCTGGTGGCGCTGCAACAAAGCTGCTGCCAGCCCGATGTACTGGCGCGCCCGAGCTTTGAAGAGATCGAGGCGCTGCTGCAACCTCTGGCACACCACTAAACAATGTGGGAGCTGGCTTGTCGAATCGTCGCACCGCTGCGATAGCATCAACTCGGTGTGCCTGATGTACCGAGGTGTCTGCATCGCAGGCAAGCCAGCTCCCACAGAAAAGCAGCTCTTCAGTGTATTCAGATCCGCTTTGGCTTTTGATCTAACCACTCAGGTCGGCTTTCAGGCCGCCGTGCTGTAGATCTTGATCTTGATTTTGATCTGAGGCGCCCCGTCAACCACGATGGCCGAACGCAGGCTTGCGGAGTGAGGGCACACCGAGCATTAGCGAGGTGCCAAGTGGTGGGGCACAGACCTTTTGGTTACTTTTGGCTGGGCCGGCATTCCGGGCGTTTGCCAAAAGTGACACGCCGTCAGGGCGGAACCCTAAGCAGCCGTTACCGCAGCAAAGGATATGTACACCAACAAACCGCTACCGCAGGCAAGCCAGCTCCCACATTTTTGCCGGAATCTATTCAGTTATAAATCAGCCAGCCAACCCAACAAACATATCCTGCACGTCATCATGGTTGTCCAACCCTTCCAGGAAGGCTTCGACTTCAGCCATCTGTTCATCAGTCAGACCGCTTACCGGGTTCTTGGAGATGTAGCCCAGCTTGGCCGACAACACGGTGAAACCCTGCTCCGGCAGGGCTTTTTGCACCGCGTCGAGGTCGGTGGTTTCGGTGATGAACAAGGTGCTGCCTTCTTCTTCGCCGTCTTCAAAGTCCTGCGCACCCGCTTCGATAGCGGCCATTTCAGGGTCAGCATCCGGGCTGTCCGGCGAAGCTTCGATCAGGCCGACGTGGTTGAAATCCCACGCCACGGAACCGGAAGCGCCAAGCTGGCCCTTACGGAACGCCACGCGGATTTCCGCCACGGTACGGTTGATGTTGTCGGTCACGCACTCGACGATCAGCGGCACCTGGTGCGGGGCAAAACCTTCGTAGGTCACGCGGTGGTACTGCACGGTTTCACCGAGCAGACCGGCGCCTTTCTTGATCGCGCGTTCCAGGGTTTCCTTGGGCATCGAGGCTTTTTTAGCCTGCTCGACCACCAAACGCAGGTGGGCGTTGGTCGCGGTGTCAGCGCCGTTGCGGGCGGCGATGGTGATTTCTTTCACCAACTTGCCGAAGATCTTGCCCTTGGCATTGGATGCCGCTTCTTTATGTTTGACTTTCCACTGTGCGCCCATGACTCACTCTCTTTTCGTCCATCGCGCCGAAACGTCTACTGGCCGGCGCTTTGGGGGCAGAGTTTATAGCGCAAAAACACTCTAATCCACCAAAAAACCGGCCAGGTGCCTCAGGTGCGCAAGGGTTTGATCGTGACGTTGCGCTCTGGCACAAAGTCGCCGACCTGGGCCAGCACCGCAGGCCTGGCGTTCCAGTAAGGCATCAGCACCAGCGAAGAAAACAACGCCGCGCCGGCAAATACGATAAACACCGTGACCGTATCGAAGTAGCCCGGCAGCAGGCCGCCAAGAATCGCCCCCACCGAACCGCAGCCGTTCACAAAGCCTGCCGCCGTGGCGCCGGCCTTGGCGGTGCCGAAGTCGATGGCCGCGGTGCTGCTGATCATTGAGTCCGGCCCGTACAGGGTCAGGCCCATCACAAACAGCAGGGCCATCACCAGCATCACGCTGCCGGTGTGCAGCGCGCCCATGAACAGCGCCAGGGCCACGGTCAGCGCAAGCAGGCTGAGCACACAGGCCGGCATGCGCCGGGCGCCGAAAAGTTTGTCGGACGCCAGCCCGATCATGATCGGCCCCAACAACCCGGCCAACTCGAACGCCGTGGGCACGATGGCCGCGCCGACCTTGCCCACCGAGGGCATTTGCTCATAAACGATCACCGGCCCCCACAACAGGATCGCGTAACGCGCCGGCTTCAACAGAAAGTACGCCAGGCCCAAGGTCAGCACCGTGCGGTTACGCAGGATCGCGCGCAACGGTTCCAGCACGCTGACGCGCTGTGCGTCGCCCGCCACGACCGGCTCCGGCTCAACCGCCGGCAAGCCGACATCCTGCGGTGTATTGCGCTGGAAGATAAAGAACAGCACGGCCACTACCGCCACCACCGCCGCACTGGAAATAAAGGCCGCATGCCAAGTGCCGATCAGCGTATAGGCCCACCAGCCGGCGAAGGGCGATGCCACCAGGCCACCAAAGGCGTAGCACGAACTCCACAAGCCCAGCACCCGCCCGCGTTGCTGCGACGGGAAGAAGCTGCCGAGGTTCTTGCACAGCCCCGACCAGCCGGTGGACTGCGCCAGGCCTTGAATCAACATGCAAGTGATAAAGATCGGCAAGGTGGCAAAGGTGCCCATCACCAACGCCGCCGCGGCGGAAATCAACAACCCGCCCAGCACCACCATCCGTGGCCCGAAGCGGTCGGCGAGCATGCCCCAGGTGAACTGCCCCACGGCATAGGCCGCCAGGTACAGGCCATCGAGGTTGGCCATCATCATTTTGTCGAGGGGGAAACTGGGGTCATCGACGATGCCCAGCTTGGCCACCGAAAACGCTTTGCGAGTGAAATAGAACGCGGCGTACGCCAGCCAGGTGATGGCGAAAATCTGCACGCGCCAACGCTTGATGCTACCCGTTTGGATATTCATGGTGGTTCTGACCTCAGGTGAGTGTGCCGGCAGGATCGAGAAGCAAATGCCTGTTGTTTTTATGGTTGAGCACTGCAATGCAAGGCCCTGGAGGGCGCGGCATTGGTCAGATGGGTCCGGCTTGGCAGAACCCATGGCCACCGAGGTTGTAGGACTCAACCTTCGGCGACTGGGGCGTATCAAAGCAATGGCTGACTAATAGGTAAAATCGATTTATCGTATTTCAACTATAAGCTCAGCTTGTAAGAGGATCTGCGATGTCGGTTTCCCACGCCCAGCTCAAAGCCTTCCACGCCGTGGCCGTACACGGCAGCTTCACTCAGGCCGCTGAACGCCTGTTCCTCACGCAGCCGGCGATTTCCGACCAGGTGCGCAAGCTCGAAGAACGTTTCGGCGTGCTGCTGTTTCACCGCAACAAAAGGGCCGTGCGCCTTACCGACCTGGGCGAACGCCTGCTCGGCATCACCCAGCGCCTGTTTGTGATCGAGGCCGAAGCCGAAGAGCTGCTGCAAGACTCCCGCGCCCTGCTCACCGGCACCCTCACCCTGGCCGTGGACGCGCCCGTGCACGTGTTGCCGCAGATCGCACGCTTCTGCCAGTTGTATCCGGGGATCAGCGTGAAGATCGAAACCGGCAACACCGACGAGTCGCTGTTTCGCCTGTACAACTACCAGGCCGACCTGGCCCTGCTGGGGCGCGATGTCGACGATGAACGCCTGCTGTCGTTGCCGCTGCCCGATGAGCAACTGCTCGCCTTTGTGGCACGCAACCACCCGTGGGCCGGGCGGGAATCCATCTGCCTGGCCGACCTGGATGACACACCGCTGGTGCTGCGGGAAATCGGCTCGGTCACCCGTCAGACCCTGGAGCAGGAAATGCGCCAGGCCGGGCTGCGTATCCGCCCGGCGATCCAGGTCGAGGGCCGCGAAGCCGCACGGGAGGCGGTGGTGGTGGGGATTGGCGTGGGCGTGGTGTCGGCAGCGGAACTCGGCGCCGACTCGCGGGTGTATGCCATGCCGATCCGCGATTGCAGTCAGCGCATGAAGGAAACGCTGGTGTGCCTCAAGGAGCAGAGTTCGCGGCGGGTGGTGGCGACGTTTCTGGATATTGTCCGGGACAGTTTGCGCTGAATTTGCAAGCTATTGTGGCGAGCAGGCTTGCCCTGCGTTGGCCTGCGAAGCAGGCCCAGTGAAGACACTGTATTTTTCCTGAAAAAACTCAGCGCCTGGTTTTGGGGCCGCTGCGCAGCCCAACGCAGGGCAAGCCTGCTCGCCACAAAGGGGGATTGGGTCGCCTCGGATACCTCAAGACGCCAACTCAAAGAACGCCTGAATCAGCCGCAACGAGCGGCGCCGCTCCATGCAGCCGAGCATATGCCGGTTCAACAACCCATCGCCCTGAATCGCCACCGCCTGCACGCGCGGGTCCTGGCTGACCTCCATCGACGACACCACGCCCACGCCCAACTCGGCCGCCACGGCCTCGGTCACCGCCTCGCGGCTGTCCAGTTCCAGCAGCACCTTGGGCTGCACACCCGAAACCTCACACGCCTCATCGAAGGTTCGCCGCGTGATGGAGCTGGGCTCGCGCAGCACCATGATCACCTCGTTGAGCTGTTCCAGACGAATGCCCTTTGGCAAGGCCGCCCACGGGTGGCTGGCCGGGACCAGTGCGCAAATCCGCGACTCACTCAACGGCTGCAGGTGCAGGCCATTGCGCGGTTCCACCTCTGTCAGCACCGCCACATCCGCATGTTCGGAGAGCAGTGCCGCCAGAGTTTCCTGGGCATTGCCCAGGCGCAGGTTCACGGTGATGCCGGGGTAACGGGCACGCAGGCTGGCGATCATCGGCATCACCAGGTGCGGGCCGTCTGCCGCTACTTCCAGGCGCCCGGTGAGCAACTGTCGATTGGCTTCAAGCAGCACCTGCGCCTCGTCCACCAGGCCGAAAATCGCCCGGGTAATCGCCGCCAGGCGCGTGCCCTCCTCGGTCAACTCCACCCGTCGGGCGGTGCGACGCAACAGTGCGATCTGGTAGTGCTCTTCCAGGGCCTTGATATGCCCGGTCACCGCCGGTTGACTGATGAACAACCGAGCGGCCGCACGGGTAAAGCTGCCCTCGCGGGCCACGGCATCGAATGCACGCAGTTGAAACAAATTCATAGCTATCGGCCTCACTGATAGCTCGCATAACAACAAACAATTTGATTGATGACAAGCCAAACTGCAATTTAGGCGCCGTAGCTTCACCCCCCAATGACCTTGCGAGGACTTGAGATGAGCACTGCCGCGCCGATCCTGCTGACCCCTGGCCCCTTGACCACTTCGAACCGCACCCGTCAGGCAATGATGGTGGATTGGGGGTCTTGGGATGACCGCTTCAACCAACTGACCGCCAGCGTCTGCACACAATTGCTGGCGATCCTGCACGCCACCGACAGCCACCACTGCGTGCCCCTGCAAGGCAGCGGCACCTTTGCCGTCGAAGCGGCCATTGGCACCCTGGTGCCGAGTAACGGCAAGGTACTGGTGCTGATCAACGGCGCCTACGGCAAGCGCCTGGCGAAGATCTGCGAAGTGCTCGGCCGCGATTTCAGCACCTTCGAAACCGCTGAAGACGAGCCCACCACCGCCGCCGACGTCGACCGCCTGCTGCACGCAGACCCAGCCATCACTCACGTCGCGTTGATCCACTGCGAAACCAGCACCGGCATTCTCAACCCGCTGCCGGACATCGCGCAGGTGGTTAAACAGCACGATAAACGCCTGATCATCGACGCCATGAGCTCCTTCGGCGCGCTGCCAATCGACGCCCGCGAAGTGCCGTTTGACGCGCTGATCGCCGCCTCGGGCAAATGCCTGGAAGGCGTGCCGGGCATGGGCTTTGTCTTCGCCGACAAACAGGCACTGGCGGGCGCCCAAGGCAACTGCCATTCCCTGGCGATGGACCTGTTCGACCAGCACAGCTACATGGCCAAGACCGGCCAATGGCGCTTCACGCCGCCGACCCACGTGGTCGCCGCGCTGCACGAAGCCTTGCTGCAATACCAGGAAGAAGGCGGCCTGCCCGCACGTCATCAACGCTACGCCGACAACTGCCAGACGCTGCTCGACGGCATGGCCGCACTCGGCCTGCGCAGCTTCCTGCCAGCCGCCATCCAGGCGCCGATCATCGTCACCTTCCATGCGCCAAAAGACCCGCGCTACCAGTTCAAGGACTTCTACGAGCGGGTCAAGGCCAAGGGTTTCATTCTCTACCCCGGCAAATTAACCCAGGTGGAAACCTTCCGCGTCGGCTGCATCGGCCACGTTGACGCGCAGGGCATGCAGGCGGCGGTCGAGGCGATCGGCCAGGTGCTGCAAGAAATGGAAGTGCTGGACATCTGATTGCCCCCATTACCCACAGGATTTGAACCATGAACTATCAAAACCCCAACACCCTCCAGGCCGTGATCCTCGACTGGGCCGGCACCGTGGTCGACTTTGGCTCTTTCGCGCCCACGCAGATCTTTGTCGAGGCGTTTGCCGAGTTCGACGTGCAAGTCTCCATCGAAGAAGCCCGTGGCCCGATGGGCATGGGCAAGTGGGACCATATCCGCACCCTGTGCGACCAACCGCAGGTCGCCGAACGTTACCGCAAGGCCTTTGGCCGCACGCCGACCGATGACGACGTGACCTCGATCTACCAGCGCTTCATGCCCTTGCAGATCGAGAAAATCGCCGAGCACTCGGCCCTGATCCCCGGCGCCCTCGACACCATCGCGCGCTTGCGTGTGCAAGGCATCAAGATCGGCTCCTGCTCCGGCTACCCCAAGCAGGTGATGGACAAAGTGGTCGCCCTGGCCGCCACCAACGGCTACGTCGCCGACCACGTGGTCGCCACCGACGAAGTGCCCAACGGCCGCCCTTGGCCGGCCCAGGCGCTGGCCAACGTGATAGCGCTGGGCATTGACGATGTGGCGGCGTGCGTGAAGGTCGATGACACCGTGCCGGGCATCCTCGAAGGCCGTCGTGCCGGCATGTGGACCGTGGCACTGACCTGCTCCGGCAATGCACTGGGCCTGACCTACGCGCAATTTCGTGACCTGGACGCCGCCGCCCTGGCCAGCGAGCGCACACGCATCGAGAAGCTGTTCGAAGGCTCGCGCCCGCACTACCTGATCGACACCATCAACGACCTGCCGGCGGTGATCACCGATATCAACCAGCGCCTGGCGCGGGGTGAAATGCCGCAAAGCCACTGATCGAGGTCAAAACAACAGCATTTACGCCAGGCGAACCACTCAAAACCGGCATACAGTTAACGCACTCCGTCGCGAAAGAACGGAGGTATGCCCTGATGAGTGAGGAACCAAGCGATGCCGTGGAAAAACTCCGATACCCGCTACAGCACCATGTCGATTGCGCTGCACTGGTTGATGGTGGTGCTGCTGGCGGTGGTTTACGCCTGCATAGAGTTACGCGGCCAGTTCCCCAAAGGCAGTGGTGCGCGAACCCTGATTGTCGAAATGCACTTTATGTTCGGCCTTACCGTGTTTGTGCTGGTGTGGCTGCGCCTGTTTGCACGCAGCCTGGGGGTTGCGCCGAAGATCGTGCCCACACCGCCGCAATGGCAGACGGTGTTGGCCACACTGATGCACGTTGCGTTGTACGCGTTGATGATCGGGATGCCGATTGCGGGCTGGCTGATCGTCAGTGCCGAAGGGCATTCGGTGATGTTTTATGGGATTGAATTGCCGCCGTTGATTGCGCAGAACAAAGCGCTGGCCAAGGAGATTGAGAGTTGGCATGTGCTGTTCGGCAAGGTTGGTTATTGGCTGATCGGGCTGCATGCGCTGGCGGGGATCTTCCATCACTACATCCTGCGCGATAATACGGCTTTGCGAATGATGCCAGGTGGGAGCTTACGCTAGGTGGTAAAGCCTCGGCGGCCTTGCAGGCCGCCGGTGTGCACGAAGATCAGGCGGGTGCCGGGTGTGAAGCGTCCGGCCTCGATCTGTTGCTTCAACGCCAGGAGTGCCTTGCCGGTATAGAGCGGTTCAAGCGGCAAGCCACAGGCCTGTTCGGTGGTATGGATAAAGTCGAGCAATACCGGATCGACCTTGGCAAAACCACCTCGGCTCCCCTCCAGCAGCTCATAACCGCCCGGCACAATCGTCTGCACATTCTGTGCAACCCCATGATCATCCGGCACGGCCATTGCGCCATACACCTGATGCGCGCCCGCCTCGGCCAGCGCCAACCCGGCCAGTGTGGTGCCCGTACCTGCCGCCAGCCACCACCCGTGGTAATCATCCCAGCCCAGGCGATTTAATTGCGCCCGCACGTGCTCGACCAACACCCCGCAACCCATGGCACCCGCCAACCCGCCGCCGCCTTCGGGCACGGGATACAGATCGGGGTACTGTTCGCGCCACTGCAACCAGAAACCCGGCTCATGCCGCGCGCGATAGCCGCCATAACCCAGCCAATACAGCTGCATGCCGAAGGCTTTGAGGTCCAGCACAGTGGGCGTGTCTTGAGGATGGCCGCGCAACAGGCCGACGGTGGCGAAACCAAAGCGTTTGCCGGCGGCCGCCAGCGCGTGCAAGTGGTTGGAGTGGGCGCCACCGAGGCTGATAACACCACGGGCACCGACGGCTTGCGCATTGGCCAGGTGCTGGGTGAGCTTGAACCACTTGTTGCCGCTGATCAGTGGATCGATGCAGTCCAGGCGCAGCACGGCCAACTCGACGCCGTTCAGCCAGTCGAGCTGCACCGGTTCAAGCGGTGCGTGGGGAAGCCAGTCGAAGGGGCCCATCGAGCGGTATCTGCATGAAAAAAGGGGCGGTAGTCTAACACCGCCCCTTTCGTCGTTTTACAACTCGGCCGCCAGGCGCGAACCCTGGTTGATGGCGCGCTTGGCATCCAGTTCGGCCGCCACATCGGCGCCGCCGATCAGGTGCACGTTCTGGCCGGCGGCAACCAGGCCGTCCTGCAGTTCGCGCAGCGGGTCTTGCCCGGCGCAGATGACGATATTGTCCACTGCCAGCACCTGCGGTTCGCCCTCGGCGCCGATGCGGATATGCAGGCCTTCGTCATCAATCTTCAGGTACTCAACGCTGTTGAGCATCTGCACCTGCTTGTTCTTCAAACCGGTGCGGTGGATCCAGCCGGTGGTCTTGCCCAGGCCGTCGCCGACCTTGGAGGTCTTGCGTTGCAGCAGGAACACTTCACGTGCCGGTGCGTGGGGTTGCGGCTTGATGCCGGCCACGCCGCCACGGGCTTGCAACTGGGTGTCGATGCCCCACTCTTTCCAGAACGCTTCGCGGTCCAGGCTGGTGGACACGCCCGCGTGCACAAGGAACTCGCAGACGTCGAAGCCGATGCCGCCGG
This sequence comes from Pseudomonas sp. Leaf15, assembly GCF_001421425.1. Lineage (NCBI taxonomy): Bacteria > Pseudomonadati > Pseudomonadota > Gammaproteobacteria > Pseudomonadales > Pseudomonadaceae > Pseudomonas > Pseudomonas sp. Leaf15. Next base: position 101,884 of record NZ_LMKI01000008.1, on the reverse strand, counting down.
CGCCGATCACCGCCACGCGCTTGCCCACCGGCTTGCGCTGCAGAATCACGTCCAGGTAGCTCAGCACCTTGGCGTTGTCGACGCCTGGAATCGCCGGGGTGCGCGGCGCAATGCCGGTGGCCAGGATGATCTCGTCGTAACCGCCCGCCACCAGTTGCGCCACATCCACTCGGGTGTTGAGACACAGCTCGACATGGGTGGTCTGCAATTTGCGCTTGAAGTAGCGCAGGGTTTCGAAGAACTCTTCTTTGCCCGGCACGCGCTTGGCGATATTGAACTGGCCGCCGATCTCGCTGGCCGAATCGAACAGGGTCACCTGGTGGCCGCGCTCTGCCGCCACGGTGGCCGCCGCCAGCCCCGCAGGCCCGGCACCGACCACCGCGATTTTCTTGATCTGCTTGACCGGCAGGTAGTTCAGCTCGGTCTCGTAGCAGGCACGCGGGTTGACCAGGCAGGTGGTGAGTTTGCCGCCAAAGGTGTGGTCCAGGCAGGCCTGGTTGCAGCCGATGCAGGTATTGATTTCATCCGCGCGGCCGGCCGCGGCCTTGTTGACGAATTCCGGGTCGGCCAGGAACGGCCGCGCCATCGAGACCATGTCCGCATCGCCTTCGGCCAGAATCTGCTCGGCGATTTCCGGGGTGTTGATGCGGTTGGTGGTGATCAACGGAATCTGCACCGCGCCACGCAGCTTTGCGGTGACCTTGCTGAACGCGCCACGCGGCACCTTGGTGGCGATGGTGGGGATACGCGCTTCGTGCCAGCCGATACCGGTGTTGATAATGCTCGCACCCGCGCCTTCGATGGCCTTGGCCAGCTGCACGATCTCTTCCCAGGTGCTGCCGCCTTCCACCAGATCGAGCATCGACAGGCGGAAGATGATGATGAAATTCGGGCCTACCGCTTCGCGTACCCGGCGCACGATGTCGACGGCCAGGCGCATGCGGTTTTCGTAGCTGCCACCCCAACGGTCGGTGCGATGGTTGGTGTGGGCGGCGAGGAACTGGTTAATGAAGTAGCCTTCGGACCCCATGATTTCCACGCCGTCGTACTCGGCAACCTGGGCCAGCAGCGAGCAGGTGACAAAGTCCTGGATCTGCTTCTCGATGCCCTCCTCGTCCAGCTCCTTGGGCTTGAACGGGTTGATCGGCGCCTGGATCGCGCTCGGTGCCACCTGCTTGGGGCTGTAGGCATAACGCCCGGCGTGGAGGATCTGCATGCAGATCTTGCCGCCGGCTTCGTGCACGGCCTGGGTGACAATCTTGTGCTTTTGCGCTTCTTCGTCGGTGGTCAGCTTGGCGGCACCGGCGTACACGCCGCCTTCATCGTTCGGGCCGATGCCACCGGTGACCATCAGGCCAACGCCGCCACGGGCGCGCTCGGCAAAATAGGCGGCCATGCGTTCGAAACCGCCGGGCTTTTCTTCCAGGCCGGTGTGCATCGAGCCCATCAGGGTGCGGTTGCGCAAGGTGGTAAAACCCAGGTCCAACGGGGCCAGCAGGTGCGGGTAGGCAGCAGCGGTCATGGTACAGCTCCACAACGGATCATCACGGGACGTGGCAGGCTCGAATGGCCTGCCATCGGTTTATGTCCCACAGACTAAGAGGCGATGGACTACCGCTCAATGACCGTAACTGACAAGTTATTGATCCAAATGCACAGTGCCCCTTGGCAAGCCGCTGCATGCGCCCTACCCTAGTCGCGAACCCTGCCATGGGTTTTCACTTGTGATGAGATTATTTGCACTTAAAAATGAAAACCACGTGCCTTGCGAACTCCGGTTTAGAAGATGAAACCAGGGGCAACACCGCAAAAAGGGTGCAATAGTGCCTAAGATATCTTCCACAATAGCTGCTATGCCCAGTTGTCTATACGGCCGGATGTGCAGTAGATCATTTGCTCGTCAAAACCCTGAAGTGCGTCCCGAGCACGGTGGCCCGGAAAAAAAGTGTCACCGGTTACTCAATCGGGGGGTTCGAAGGCGCCAGCGACAGCTTTTATTTATTTCCGACAGACTTTATTTCGTACCTTCACTTCGATCGCTCATAGAGAACTCACAATGGTGCTTTCCCGCAAAACATAATGTTAGTAATGTCGATTTGAACGTCGTAAGAATGCAAATGGGAGATCGCCAATCACCCTTCAAAAATCGCAAGCCGCTTTCTCGTTGCAGACACGATGACACACTGGTGCTGTCCAGGGGGTTCAATGGGAATGGACTCTTCAATGATTTTAGAAAATTAAAGCTGTCTCAAGAAAATTATGGCCGTCGCAGGAGTCAACGAGGGTCACCCACCTCGGCTCCTGTCACGCCTCTGATTCTAACTTCCCACGACCTTCCTGCCTGTCTTGGCGAGCGCCTGATAACGCGAATTCAGAACGACGAATCTTTACGTTCGCATGCTAAACGAAACCCGTTCATCCAAAATCTTGTTCTCGACAAAAAAGTTGCAGAAAGTTTATCACGCTGTAATTGGAGCTCTAGGCAGGTAAAATTAATTTTTGATCATCTCGGCTGGCACGGATGCTTTGGCTTTCAACAGACTACTTCGTCAACATACTAACCATCCCTTGAAAGCTGTTTTTAAGTCAAGATTCAACCATTCATTTTCAGCTCGTGATTACTTATTCATATACGAGAAGCTCGACAGAGCGTCGGAGCAGAGCGCTTACTTCCCTGCCTGCGCCGACGAGGTTCGCCAAAATCTGGGATACACGTATTGGCGTCGCTTTCTTCCTGAGGTTAAAGTGTGGGCTAAGCACAATGTTGAATTGCTGAAGAAATGTCAGTTTTGCGACAAGCGTTCATTCCTTTGAAAGTCGAATCGAAACCAGTAGCTCAAGCGTCGGCGATCATTGAATTACCGATTGGCCAGCAAACGCTTACGGTGAAGTGGCCAATTTACGATCCCGAAGGATGCGCCCGACTCATTCGAGGGCTCACCCAATGATCCGCATCGATGCCATCTGGCTCTCCACCGAACCCATGGACATGCGTGCTGGCACCGACACGGCGTTGGCCAGGGTGATCGCGGTGTCGGTGCGGCGAAGCTGCACTGTGCTTATCTATTCGCCAACCGCCGCGCCACTCGCATGAAAGTCCTGGTGCATGATGGGTTTGGCATCTGGCTGGCTGCCCGCCGATTGAATCAAGGAAAGTTTCACTGGCCAGGAATTCGTCAAGGCTCTGAACTTGAGTTGGATACCGAGCAACTTCAGGCTTTAGTGCTGGGCTTGCCTTGGCAGCGCGCTGGGGCTGGCGGTGTGATCACACTGCTTTAACGGCGGCTATTAGCCTATCGGTGTATCGCTGCGAACGGCCTGCTCTGGCAAAATCCGCAGCATGACTTCTTCACCCAACCTCAACCAAATGTCCCCCGACCAACTGCGTGCCTTAGCTGCGCAGTTGCTCTTGCAAGTCGAAGCAATGGGTAAGACGGTCGAAACCATGGGCAAGAAGATCAACCGCGATCAGACGGTGATCGAGAAGCTGACCTTCGAGATCGCGCAGCTCAAACGCTTGAAATTTGCCAAGCGCAGCGAGCAGATGAACCCTGAGCAGGCCAGCTTGCTCGATGACCTGATCGATACCGATATCGCCGCAATTGAAGCCGAGCTTCAAGCCTTGCAAACAGTACCCGCATCGACCGAGAAAAAGCAGAAGCCCAAGCGCACTGCATTGCCGGCTGAGTTTCCACGCACACTGATCCATCACGAACCCGACAACACTCACTGCCCATGCGGCTGCGCGCTCAAACGCATCGGTGAAGATGTCAGTGAGAAGTTGGATTACACACCGGGCGTGTTCACCGTCGAGCGTCATATACGTGGCAAATGGGTCTGCGCTGACTGCGAAACGCTTATCCAGGCACCGGTTCCGGCTCAGATCATCGACAAGGGTATCCCAACCGCCGGGCTGCTGGCCCACTTCATGATTGCCAAGTTTGCTGACCATCTGCCGCTTTACCGTCAGGAATCGATCTTCGGTCGAGCGGGCCTGGCGATTCCCCGTTCAACCTTGGCTCAATGGGTTGGCGTTACTGGGGTTCAGTTGCAGCCGCTGGTCGATGCGCTACACGAAGCGGTACTCGGGCAGCAGGTTATTCATGCCGATGAAACACCGGTGCAGATGCTCATGCCGGGAACAAAGAAAACCCATCACTCCTATGTTTGGGCCTACGCCACCAGCCAATTCTCGGATCTGTCAGCGGTGGTTTACGATTTCAGCCCCAGCCGCGCCGGTGAGCACGCTCGCAACTTCCTGAAAGACTGGAAGGGCAAACTGGTCTGCGATGATTTTGGCGGTTACAAAGCCAGTTTCGAACTCGGCGTGACCGAGATCGGGTGCATGGCCCATGCGCGGCGCAAATTCTTCGAGCTGCATGCTACGAATAAAAGCACGCTTGCTGAGCAAGCCTTGCGCTATATCCAGTTGCTGTACGAAATCGAGAGCGAAGTCCGCGACCTGGAACCGGATTTACGGCGCCGAATACGGCAAGAAAAAGCCGTCCCGGTAATGGACACGCTACATGCCTGGATGAGCGCCCAGCGCGAGCTTGTACCCGAAGGTTCAGGCATCAGCAGATGCACTCGATTACAGCCTAAAACGCTGGGCAGCGCTGTCGCGCTACCTCGATGACGGGGCCGTGCCCATAGACAATAATTGGGCTGAGAACCAAATCAGGCCATGGGCTCTTGGGCGCAAGAACTGGCTCTTTGCAGGCTCGCTACGCAGCGGAAAACGGGCGGCGGCGATCATGAGCTTGATCCAGTCTGCGCGGCTGAATGGTCATGATCCGTATGCTTATCTGAAGGATGTGCTTACGCGCCTGCCGACGCAGCGGGCGAGTGAAATCGATCAGTTGCTGCCGCATGGTGGCAGCCGGTTTCATCACGCAAGGTGTGATGCCCAGGCGCTTACGTGGCTTGTGCACTGGCTAACAAACTGGCGCGTATCGCTCGGGCAATAGCCGCTCACCATACGCAATATGAAACAGGGCCAGACGCCTTGAACGCCTGACCCTGCGGTTGTTGCAGTAGAACTATTCACCTTCAGGTTTTGCGATAGCTGAACAACAGATGATGTGAACGGCGCACCGGCCTGACGAAAATCCTGACATAAAAATCAGCTTCAGAAGCCGACGGTTTTTTAAAGATCGTCAGGCGCGACTCTCATCGTGGCGCTGGGGCCTGCCCCAAACAGACGCCGGATAGATTTAAGCAAGCCAACCACGTCACCCAGTATTGCAAAAATGGGGGTGACCATAGATTTTATTGCCTGAGTTTCACTGCAGCCAGGGCAGCCTTTGGGAGCACTAGCTGTTAGGGGAGCGAAGCTGGGCTCCAGCGATTGGGTAGCGGTTGTCTCATATGCTTGTGGCAAGCCACCTAAGGGCGACCTACCAGCGGCCAGATGTCAGCTATCGTTTGAACTCGACTGAGTTTTAGGGGCATCAACACTCGGCTGTTTTTTTGCGATTTCTGACTTTGTCTCTGCGGACTTTTGAGCGGCCAGATGGGCCTGCTGCTGTTCCAAATTTCGTTGTATCAAACGGTCAGCACCGCCTTCAGCGAGCGCGCTAGTGGCACTGATGCTGAGCAGTGAAATAATGGCAAGCTTGCGAAGGTTCATTTTGCATCTCTCTGATAATGGTCATGGAAGCTACTGCTGCCACGCTTCCGTTTGCCATTCTCAGAGGTCGGGATTAACCAGCGATTAATGGGTCCAGTGCTTTCGAATCAATAGCGTGAAAACTTGTGCTACCAGTTAGGCGCCTTTCCGAGACTTGACACCTCCCGCTGCTTTTTCGTTTCCGACCCACCACACCCATTGCTCCGAGCTGGGAGTGCTGTGTGAGCCGATTCAATTCCAAAAAACATGCCCCACGGAATCGAGCGCATGGAGTATCTACAGCGCCTGCTCGACAAGATCGACAGGTTCGAATTTTTGATTGCGGGCCTCATTGGGGCCGTAGTTGCGAGCTGGTGGCACAAGGACGACTTGCCCGACTGGCGCGCCTGGATGGTGTTCTTGGTTACGGGTGCTGCCTGCTCGCTGTACCTGACGAGCATGGTCAGCGCCTACCTGAGTGTCACCGAGCCCAAGATCGTCGCCGGGATTGGTTTCCTCCTTGGCATGTTCGGAGGCTCGCTACTGGCAGCAATCAACCGAGCCATCAAAGCCGCTGACCTCTGGGTGCTTTACTTTGAGCAACGTCGCCTGCAGCGTCATGCAGGCTTCTTCACCCTGCTGATTTTCGGCGTCGGTGCGGTGGTGGCGGGGCAGTATTCCGGCTGGAACCTGGGCCTGTCCCAAGGCTTCGGCGGCATGTTTCTGGCCTTGCTGATCATTGCCGTATGTACCTGTTTCGTTACTCGGCGGTGAAGCATCGAGTAATCTCCTATGAGCCCTGGAGCGCTACATCACGTTTGTGCTGCAAACGGCGGGTCAGCATTGCAAGCGTCACGGCCAACGCACCGCATGAGCAGATAACCAGCGCCATTGGCAACGCCGTACCATCGTGAAGCACACCCACCAGCGCGGCCGCTGCTGCCGCCACACTGAACTGCAGGCAACCGAGCAATGCCGACGCGCTGCCCGCACGCGCCCATTGCCCGTTCATGGCGCAGGCTGAGGCATTGGGGGTGATGGAGCCCAGGCAGGCAATGCAGACAAACAAGGGCACCAGCAGGGGCCAGAGCTGTTCGGTGCGCAGACCGGCAATCGCCAACAATGCCAGTGCAGCAGCGAGGTACATCCAGATAACCCGCGACAGCAGGAACGCAGGCCCCTTTTTGCCCACCAACCGGGCATTGAGCTGCGAGACCAGAATGAAACCCGCCGCATTGGTACCGAACAGCCAGCCATAGTGCTCAGGCGGCACTCCGTAGAGCTTGATGAACACGAACGGCGAACCGGCGATGTAAGAAAACATCCCAGCCATGGCGATCCCGCCAGTGAGCGCGTGGCCTAGAAAAATACGATCGCCCAACAAGCGGCGGTACTGCGTCAGTGCGCCTGATAAAGGCTGGCGAGGATGAGTGGCGGGCATGCTTTCCGGCAGGCCCAGCGCCACGGCTATTGAAGCCAGCGCACTGAACGCCGTCAGGCTGATGAAGATCGACTGCCACCCATAGAGGTTGACCAGCAAGCCGCCGAGCATGGGCGCCAGAATCGGCGCCAAGCCCATAACCAGCATTAATTGCGAGAATACTTTGGCCGACTGAACGGCATCGCACCTGTCGCTGACAATGGCTCGGGCAATCACCATCCCCGCACAGCCGCCGAGCGCCTGAACGAAGCGCGCGCCGATCAGCCATTCCAGATTCGGCGCGAAGGCACACGCCAGCGATGCGAGGGTGAACAGCGAAGCCCCGAACAGCAGCGGGACACGTCGGCCGAAGCGATCCGCCACCGCCCCGTAAGCCAGTTGACCGATGGACAAGCCCAGAAAATATGACGCCAGGGTCAACTGGACATGCTTCTCGTCAGTGCCAAACGCGAGGGCAATGGCAGGGAAGCCAGGCAGATAAAAGTCGACGGCCAAGGGGCCGAAGGCGCTCAAGGCACCGAGAATAATGATCGCGCGCAGGTTCATCAGACATCCAGACGATATTCAGAGCAGAGGGGGTACCCAACCCCGCAAAGCCCAGACATGGTATGCACTTAAGTTTAAGTGGACACCAGTTCTAGCCTTTTAAGCGGGTATTTCATGCAGCCAACACGCTATTCCGACTCCAACTCCTTCAAAGCCCAGGTCATTCAGGAGTGTGCCCAATCCAGCGAAATGGAGCTGGATACCGATCAACTCCCGGCACTGGTAGATGACTTGGCCGGACGCATACCATTATCAAGCTCTCCGAAACGATATAACTTTAACCTAGGACGGAGACTGAATAGCCGTAAGCGGGCGGCGAACACACCTACCGAACTCCAGCATTAAGGGCGATGGTGTCCGCGTATTTTTTAGCGAACGCGATCACCCTTATCGCTAGGATTTCCATGCGCCAACGTAGCTCTTATCCCAAACCGTTCAAAGCCCAGGTCGTCCAGAAAGCGCAATGCGGCAATCGCAGTGTCTCGACCATCCGGGGTGTGACCGAAATCCTTGACTGAGCAGGCCGCGGATTCCGCGCAGATCAGCAGTCAGCTCAACGCACGGGCCAATCTACAGATGAAGTTGATCGACCAATTCCGCATATAACAAACGGCCCTTGCAGTGAGTGACTCAGGGACGGTAATTTGGCGAACAGTGCATGGTACTCAGCCGCGAAATGGCTGAGTGTCGTCTTGATGGTGATGCCAGGCTGGTTCATATGGCTGGCAATTTTTTCTTATCAGCTAACACGTAGCAGTAAGTCTAATGCAATAGTTGAATCGGCAAATCAATTCGGCTGAGCTTCTCCAAATAGCCTCTGTGCCAAGCCTGGTCAGCATCCGCTGACCAGGAAATGCAACTAAAGCCTGCTTGCTCCCCGTTGCAGTGGGTCGGTCGATAGATGGGCCGACCGACACACCGTGATCCCGGATACTCCGGTACTCACCTGCCCTACCGCGCTCAGTCCTCGAGCGCACGAACGCGCTGCATGCGCTGTTGTTCTACCGGTGCAGCGGCTACCTGGAGCTCAAAGTCGAAATCAATCTGCGCAAAGCGACCTTGCACACCCAACTCCCGCGCCAGCTGTGGATCATCGCTAAAGCGGATTTCGGCGATTAGCTCATCGCGTGTCGCATACGCAAAGTCGTCGTGCAGGTAGGGGTCATCCGACAGATTGATCTGCGTGGTCAGGTGACGATAACCCGGGGCCGAGATAAAGAAATGGATATGCGCCGGCCGCTGCCCATGACGCCCAAGTTGATCAAGCAACTGCTGAGTCGGTCCGGTCGGCGGGCAGCCATAGCCGGACGGCACGATGCTGCGAAAACGGTAATTGCCCTGGGCATCAGTCTCGATGCGCCTGCGCAGATTGAACGCCGATTGGCTGCTGTCGAACCAGGAATACGTGCCGCCGGTGTTGGCCTGCCACACATCGACAATCGCGCCAGCCAGGGGATTGCCGTCGGTGTCGCGCACCTGACCACGCATGAACAGAGGCGCGGCGGCATCGGTCCCATCATCCAGCCGCGCTTCGTACTTGGACAACGGCGCACCGGCCACGTAAAGCGGGCCTTCGATGGTACGCGGGGTGCCACCGGTCTTGCCGGCCTCGACATCGGCGGCGTCCATCAACATGTCCAGGTAATGCTCCAGCCCCAGCCCCGCGACGAGCAGCCCGGCTTCCTGATTCTTGCCCAGTTCGTTGAGGTAGTTGACCGCCTTCCAGAATTCTTCGGGGGTCACCTCCAGGTCTTCGATGATGTTCACGGTGTCGCGCAGAATCCGGTACACCAACGCCTTGGTGCGCGGGTTGCCGCCATCGTTAAGGTTGCCGCTGGCCTCTTCAAGAAACTGTTGAGCGTGGTCGGTCTGTGAAAGTCGGATGGACATGGTGCTTTCCTCATCTTGTAATTATTGAGTGAATGGCAGGCTTAGCGGTCATCTTCATGGATCGACGAAGGGTGCCGGCACAAGGCGTTCACTTCGATGGCCATGTAGGGAAAGAGCGGCAGTTGCATCAGCAAATCGTGCAGGTCCTGCACGCTGTCGACATCGAACACGCTGTAGTTGGCGTAGTGCCCGGCGATGCGCCACAGGTGGCGCCATTTGCCTTCCTGTTGCAGGCGCTGCGCCAAGGCTTTTTCCTCGGCCTTGAGGCCAGCGGCGCGCTCGGGGTTCATATCGAGGGGCAGGTTCACGGTCATTTTTACGTTGAACAACATGGCAGGTGCCTCTTAGTGTTTGTCACGACGGAAGAACGCCAGACGCTCTTCATCGATGGCCAGGCCCAGGCCCGGGGCGGTTGAGACATGCAGGTGGAAATCCCGATACACCAGCGGTTCGGCAAGAATGTCCTCGGTCAGCAGCAGCGGGCCGAACAGCTCGGTGTCCCACGCCAGCTTGTTCAGCGTGAGGAAGGCATGCGCCGAAGCCAGGGTGCCGATACCGCCCTCGAGCATGGTGCCGCCGTACAGGGCGATGCCCGCGGCTTCTGCTATCGCAGCCGTACGCAACACCGCGCGGGGGCCGCCGTTCTTGGCGATTTTGAGGGCGAACACCGACGCCGCGCCTTCACGGGCCAGGTTGAAGGCGTCCTCCACACATTCGATGGATTCATCCGCCATGATCGGCGCCGGGCTCGACAGATTGAGCCGGACCATACCGCCGCGGTTATAGCGTGAAATTGGTTGCTCGATCAGGTCGATACCGTTGTCGCCCAGCTCCTTGCACGCGCGCACTGCCACCGCTTCGTCCCACGCCTGGTTAACGTCAACGCGCACACTGGCGCGGTCGCCCAGCACCTTTTTGATTGCGATCACGTGGGCCAGGTCGTGGTCGACCTCACCGCCACCGATCTTCAATTTGAAGATACGGTGACGGCGCAGGTCGAGCATCTTCTCGGCCTCGGCAATGTCCTTTTCAGTGTTGCCGCTGGCCAGGGTCCAGGCCACCGGCAATGCGTCACGCACGCGGCCGCCGAGCAGTTCGCTGACCGGCAGGTTCAGACGTTTGCCCAACGCATCGAGCAAGGCGCTTTCAACACCGGACTTGGCGAAGGTGTTGCCGCGAATGCTGCGCTCCAGGCGCAACATGGCCGCATTGATATTGCTGGCGTCCTGGCCGATCAGCAGCGGCGCAAAATGGCGATCGATGTTGACCTTGATGCTGTCGGGGCTTTCATTGCCGTAGCTCAAGCCACCAATGGTGGTGGACTCGCCAATGCCTTCGATACCGTCGGCGCAGCGCACGCGGATGATCACCAGGGTCTGGTTCTGCATCGTGTGCATCGCCAGCTTGTGCGGGCGAATGGTGGGAAGGTCGACGATGATCGTCTCGATCGACTCTATGGCGCAAATGGGCATGGTGATACCTGTTGAGTTCTTTTTAGATTTAAGCTGATTCTGTTCCCTATTTTTCATGGCATCCAATATAGAATGGGTCTCAAATAATACCTTTAGGGTATGAAAGGAGTGATCATGGAATTACGTCACCTGCGTTATTTCCAGGTGCTGGGGGCAACCCTTAACTTCACCCGCGCCGCCGAACGCCTGCACATTGCCCAGCCGCCCTTGAGCCGGCAGATCCAGCAACTGGAGGATGAGCTGGGGGTGATTCTGCTCGAACGCGGCCGGCCGCTGCGGCTGACCGAGGCCGGGCGGTTTTTCTATGAGCACGCCAATGTGCTGCTAGAACAACTGAACACGGTGTGCGCCAACACCCGGCGCATCGGCCAGGGCGAGAAGACCTGGCTGGGCATCGGCTTTGCGCCGTCGACCCTGTACGGCGTGTTGCCGGAACTGATTCGGCGGTTGCGCAGCCACGAGGCGCTGGAGCTGGAATTGGGGCTGTCGGAGATGACCACCCTGCAGCAGGTCGAAGCCCTCAAGGCCGGGCGCATCGATGTGGGCTTCGGGCGGATCCGTATTGACGATACGGCCATCGTCCAGCGCGTCCTGGTAGAGGACCGTCTGGTGGCGGTACTGCCCTCCGGCCACCCTTTGCTCGACGCGCCCGCCACCCTTGCGCAATTGTCCGCCGAACCGTTTGTGCTGTACCCCGGCAACCCGCGCCCCAGTTATGCCGACCATGTGATCGCGCTGTTCGACGCCCATGGCCTGAGCCTCAAGGTGGCGCAATGGACCAACGAATTGCAGACCGCCATCGGCCTGGTCGGCGCGGGCATGGGCGTAACGCTGGTGCCGGCCTCGGTGCAGGTGCTGCACCGCGCGGACATCGGCTACACGCCGGTTGTGGAAACCACCGCGACCTCGCCGATCATTCTGAGCCGGCGGGTGAATGACCAGTCGCCGGGGCTTACACATTGCTTGCACTTGGTGGAAGAATTGATCTGAGTTCCTCTGGCCGGGCTTGTCTGAATTCGGCTGCCGTTCGCCCCTCCAGCGAACATGGCATTCAGCAAGCCTTGGAGGCTTCACCCAGGCGGTGATAGGCGCGGTTGAAATATACCAGGCCCTCTTCTGCCTCACCCTGGCGGATGGTCTGGATCTCGCAGTAGAAAATACTGTGGGACCCCACTTCGTGTACCTGCGCGATACGACAATCGAAGTTGACCAGCGCGTCGAGCATCACTGGCGCACCGCTTTCCAGGGTGATCCACTGCGTCACGGCAAAGCGCTCATCCATGCTCAGCGCCCGGTTCGCGAACGCCCCGGACATGTCCTGGTGATCGCCACGCAGAATGTTCACGCACACCGCGCCATTACGCTTGAAGTGCTCGTTGGAATGCGACGATCGATTCATACACACCAACAGCGTGGGCGGTGAGTCGGTGACGCTGCACACCGCCGAGGCGGTAAAGCCGAACCGGCCCGCCTCGCCATCGGTGGTGATGACCGTCACGGCGCCGCCGAGCATGGCCATTGCATTGCGAAAGCTGCCTATGTCTACCATGGTCGTTCCCCTCAGATATCCAGCACGAGTTTTTTGGATTTGGCTCGTGAACAGCACACTAGAACTTGGTCATTGCCGGCCTTTTCATCGTCCGTGAGGTACACGTCGCGATGGTCCGGCTCGCCTTCGAGCACGTCGCACAGGCAGGTCCCGCACACCCCCTGCTCGCAGGAAATCTCGATTTTGATGCCCACCTGCGCCAGCGCGGCGAGAATGCTTTGCCCTTCGGCCACCTTCACGGTCTTGCCACTGCGCGCGGCCACCACTTCAAAACTGCCACCCGAGCTATCCACGTCCACCTGGAAATATTCCTTGTGGATGTGCGACTCGCTGTAGCCCTGCCTGCGCGCGCCCTGGATCACCCAGTCCATGAAGCCTGCGGGGCCGCAGGTATACATGTGCACGCCGGCCTCGCCCTTGCCCAGCACCTTGGCCAGATCGAGCTTCTGCTCTGGCCCTTCGTCATCGAAGTGGGTGAACACCTGCGCGGCAAACGGTGCGCTGGCCAGTTCCGCGAGGAACGCACTGCGTTCACGCTCACGCCCGCAGTAGTGCAGTTCGAAGGTCTGGCCGGCCGCGTGCAACGCATAGGCCATGGCAATCATCGGCGTGACACCGATACCGCCACCCAACAGCACTGAACGCCGCGCCTCGGCCGCCAGCGCAAACAGGTTGCGCGGCAGGCTGATCTGCACCTCGTGACCTTCGAGCAGGATGTCATGCACCCCGACCGAACCACCGCGCGAGGCCGGGTCCCTGAGCACACCCAGGCGATACAGGCTCGGGTCGGCAGGGTTGCTGCACAACGAGTACTGGCGCACCAGCCCCGGCCCGATATGGATATCGACGTGCGCACCGGCATCGAACATCGGCAGCGGCGCGCCGTCACGGCGGGTCAGGTCCAGGACGACAACACCGCCCCCTTGCAGCTCGCGCTTGCGCACGATTACGTCCAACAGTTCTTCAGTCATGGCCGTTATTCCATGGAGTTCGCAAAGACCGCCGTAGCGGCCGCTATCAGTCAGCGCATGAACAGGCCGCCATTCACATCCCAGGTAGCTCCGGTAGCGAAATAGGCCTCGGGGCGTGCCAGCTGCACAATCAAGTCACCGAGAAAATCCGCATCGCCCAGGCGCTGCACCGGAATATTGGCCAGCAGGCTCGGCAAGCGTTCGGCCGGAATCGCCGCGCGCACCGCCGCCGATTCGATAGGGCCCGGGGCGATGGCGTTGACCGTTACCCCGCGCGCGGCAAATTCCTTGGCGAAGATCTTGGTCAGCGTGACGATGCCGCCCTTGCTCGCGGCATAATGCGCGCCGGTCGCAGTGCCGCCGTTCTGCCCGGCTAGGGACGCCATGTTGATGATGCGTCCATAGCCGGTCTCGGCCATGTACGCGCCCAGCACCTGGCAACCGAGGAACACACTGCGCAGGTTCAGGCCGACCACAGCGTCGAACTCCTCGGGGCTGATCTGCATCAGCGGCGTGGTCTTGGTCACGGCAGCGTTATTGACCACCACGTGCAACGCGCCGAAACGCACCAGCACTTGCTCCAGCCCCGCTTCGAAATCGGCCTTGCTGCCGGCGTCCAGTTGCAGCGCGAGCGTGCGCTTACCGGCCGGGTCCAGCTGTTTGGCGCAGGCTTGCGCGGCTTCAAGGTTGAGGTCGGTGATCACCACCGAGTACCCCGCCCGCAGCAGGCTAGCGCAAAAATGCTGCCCCAGGCCCTGCCCCGCGCCCGTCACCAATGCGATCTGGTTCATGTCGGCGCTCCTTAAAGGATGTAGCCGATACCGGCAAGGGCATCGTCACTGTTGATCAGGCTGACCACTTTGCGCTGGATCTTGAAACCACCCTCGCTGCGGATCAGTTGGTAGGTGAGGTCGGCGCTGTAGAACTTCAGGCTTTCCTTGCGGAACTCACGGATGTTCTGCGCGCAGCGCACCGTCACCTGCACCCCGTCATCGGCCAACACCCGGAACCGCGACTGCATGCGTACCGTGCGCGGTTGCGGGCTGGTGGAAATCGATTCGCCGCCGGTCAAGCGCTGCACCCGCAGCTCACGCATATGATGGTCGTCGTAGGCGTAGTTGAGCGTGTTCTCGAAATCGGTTTCCCTGGGGTCAATGGGAATGATGTAGGTGCCCTTGTCGGTCCACATCGTCAACCACCCGTCGTATTCACCGTGGTCCAGCATGTCGCCTTCCTGCCAGATGAAAGCGGTCACTTCTTGCAGTAATTGCAGGTTCATAAGGTTCTCCACGGATCAGACCGACATCATCTTTTTCCACTGCTGATAGGCGGCGCGCATGCCGGTTTCGGCACTCACATCGGACACCAGCCCGTCTGCACTGGCCTGCTCGCCGGGCAAGCCGCGGTTGAGCATGATCCACAGGTCTTCACCGGCGCTGGCGCCCTTCTGTACCCGCTCCCAGGCCTCGGAATCGTCCGGCGTGCCGAAACCCATCGGGCCCTGGAAGTGCTCATGCAGACGCAGACGATAACGGTTGGCCACGGCCGGACCGCCGTCCATGGTGATCACCGAGTGGTGAATTTCGGTCTCGGTCACCGAGATCGGTTGCAGCACCCGAAAGAACGCCATCGAGCAGGCGACGTTGGGGAACAGGTTGAGGTTGAAGCCGGTGCCGCCGACCGCACGCACGATTAGCCGCACCTGTTGCTCTTCGATACCTTCCTCACGCAACTCGGCCGCGAGGCCTTCGAAGCGCTCGGGGATCGGTTTGTCCAGGTCGGCTTCGAGGTCGATCAGGTCCGGGATCATCACCATCACGCTGTGGCCGTTGCCCAGGTCCTCAACGTAGCCGGGGCCCTTGACGAAGTCGAACAGCTCAAGGGTCTGTTCATCCACCGACGACAGAAAGCTCTTGTGCACCAGCGGAAAATGGTAGGCGTCCGTGGTGTTTTCCAGCTGGATCTTCCAGTTGCCGGGAAAACGGAAACGGTGCTCGCCCGGAACCTTTATGCCGTAGCCGGCGCCCTGTTTCATGAACAGGTCCATCCATTTTTTCGCGGCGCCGAGGTAGTCTTCCAGCGGCTCGATGTCGTCCTTGAAGGTGGCGAAGATCATGCCGGCATAACTTTCGGTGCGCAGGCTGACCAGCGGCAGCTCGGCCTTGTCGATGCAGTCGCCGTAGCTTTCCGGGTGCGGAATACCGCGCAGCGAGCCATCGAGCGCATAGCCCCAGCCGTGGTACGGGCAGACGAAGCTGTTGGTCTTGCCTTTCTTGTGTTCACACACAGTGGCGCCACGGTGGCGGCAGCGGTTGAGCAGCACGTGCACGTCTTTCTTGCGGTCACGCACCACGATCACTGGCTGCTTGCCGATATAGGTGGTCTTGTAGCTGCCGTTGTCGGGAATCTCGCTGGCGTGGGCGACCCAGATCCAGGTGCTGTAGAAAATCTTTTCCAGCTCGGCGTCGAACAATTGTGCGTCGGTGTACATCGAGGTGTGGACGCGGTCAGCCTGCACCAGGTCGGCGGGGTCGACGTCAAGGTTTACAGCGGGAATCAGCTTGCTCATGGGAATGTCCTCGTCGGCATCAAGTGCGCTGAATAATCAGCTCGCGCCCAACCCGGGCTTCAACCTTGGTGTAGCGCCACAGCTTGTACGGGCCATCGCCCACCGGCGTTGTGCGAAACAGGTTGCAGGCGGCGTGCACGGTCTCGATGTCCGGCACGTCGGCCAGCAGGTACGTGGTCCATGGGAAGCCATCGGAAGGCCCGACCATGCTCTGGTCGTCATCCATGTTGCCCAGCACCTTGACGCCGGCGAGGTCGTGGATACCGTTCCACATTGCACTGAACGCTGCCCACACCTGCAATTGCTCATCGCGCGCGGCATCGAAAAAATTCTGGTTGATGCCCATGCAAAACAGCACGCGCAAGGTCTTTTTATCGCTCATTTTATTTCCTCGACGGTTAGAGGTAGCCAGGCAAAGGCTGTTTGCCGAAGAACATGGCTCCGGCGTTTTGATAGGTGATGTCGCCCATGAATGCGTGCTGGGTCACCACTTGGGCGTCGTTGACACAGCGCGCCAGCGGGCTGTCGTTGTACACGCCGCTCATGCCCGAGAGCATCTGCGCGGTACGCGCCACATCGGCGGCGACACGGGTGGCATGGGTCGACGACAACCGCAGCAGGTTGGTCGCGGCCACGGGCACCGCATCGCCGGCCAGCACGTAATCCCAGGCGTGTTCGATGGATTCGTAGAAGAACGCCCGTGCGGCACGCAGCTCGGCTTCCGCCCGAGCAATGTCGACCTGGGCCAGGGGCCGATCGGCAATCGCCGGGGCACCGGTGACCGAGACACGCCCGCTGGCCATGTCAGCCAGGGCATCGAGTGCGGCACGCGCCACGCCTAGGCCAACCACCGAGAGCACCTGGGTGGCGAATGACAGCGACGGGTAGCGGAAGAACGGTTCGTCCAGGTTGGGCAGGCCGCCGCGCACGAAGGTCCACTCCTCGCTGACCCGCACATTGTCGGCGACCAGGTCGTGGCTGCCGGTACCCAGCAGGCCGACGGTGTCCCAGGTTTCGTCTATACGGATCGCGCTGCGCGGCATTACCGCGATGCGCGGCAGGCCAAACGTGTCGCCGCTTTTCGGGGCGATGCCGACACCGACGATGTCGGAACCCAGGGAACCGCTGGAGTACTTCCAGCGGCCATTGACGACGAAACCACCCTCGACCACCTCAGCCGGTTGCGGCGGGAAGATACCGCCGGCGAACACCACGTCCGGACCGTTCGCATATACCTTGGCGATGCTGTCGAGCGGCAGCGCCGCGAGGTAGACCGGACTCATGCCAAAACTGGCAACCCAGCCGGCCGAGCCGTCGGCCTGGGCGATGCGCTCGATCATCTGGCAGAACTCGGCGGGCGAACATTCCAGGCCACCAAAGCGCTTGGGCACCAGCGCCCGGTAAACACCGTGCTGTTTGAACGCTTCGATCACGTCCTGCGAAATGTGGCGCTGACCGTCGAACTCACCGGCTCGGGCACGTTCGCGCACATCGACAAACAAGGCTTCGAAGGCGGGGCCACTGGCAAGCGAGCTCACCGTATCAACCGCTGGTTTTTTAAGCGAATGCATAGATTAACTCCGTTGTCAGGAACGGTATTGGGCTGGGCAGGAAGTCAGCGTCGAGCTGAGACGCGGGGCGGAGCGAGGGCGATGGATCGGCATAGTGGTTACCTTTTTTTTGTGGGTGCCGTTGGGGAGAATTTGAGCGAAATTACGTGAATTGTCAATTGAATTATCGTGCTTAAAAACACCACTAATCATGTAAATTATTGAAGGAAAACGAATGAATGGCCGATTATCTCGTTGTTATTTTTGAGTAATATTCTTTTTTTAACCTTGGGTATTTTCTAAATATTTTTTAATTGGATTTATTTTTTTCACAAAAAAGTGGGAGTTGGCTTGCCCACTCCCACACTGGATCTGAGCCGTTTTTTCAGCGCAACGGTGAGAACGGCGCCGGCAGGTACACCGTGGAATGCATCTGCAGCAATTGCGGCGCGGAATTTTCCGGCGGCCACGCGCCGTCGGTCACGGCGCGAGTGCGTACTTCAAGGCGCTGCTCCAGTGAGCTGTAGGGCCAGATGTGCAGGTAGCGCGGAAGCAGCCCGCTGGTGGCGTAGAACGCGGCATACACCTGGGAATAGTCCGGCCCGGTGCGACGCCCCACGGCCTTGCTCCAACCGCGCAATGTCGGCGCCAACCCGCCGGGCACGAGGTTGTATTCGCGCAACTCATAGAACGGACCATGAACACCGGGAGCAAGCGGTTCGACAAAGGCGAAGGCGCTGTAATCATCCACTTGCTGCTCCAGCAGAAATTCGCCGATCGCAAAACCATCGGGCGCCAGCAGATAGCGCTCGCGTTCGCGTTCGCGACACCCGCTATCGTCGAACCCGCGCAGTACTGCAATACGATTCTGCGCGCCGATTTCCGACACCCAGCAGCCCATCAGGTGCACGCCCTCGCCCGCCTCGCGCAGGCTCTGCTCCAAGCGCGGCAAGGCTTGTGGCACGGTGCGTACACGCAGGGTGAAGGTCAACAGTTCGAAGTGTTTCATGGCAGTCTCCAGCGCGACGCGCACGGCATGACCGCCTTTGTCGGCCAGTCATGGAAAAAGAACGGTGGGAATAATCAGTGAGCGTTATCGCTCACTGTGCGACAGGCTTGGGCACCGGCAACTCGGCGTCACTGTTCCACGCCTGCACCGGGCGGCTGAACAGGTTTTCGGTCTGGAAATGCGCCATGCGCCACTGCCCGCCTTCTTCGGCGAAACGTACCGTCAGGCGCGCGGCGTTGAGATGAGAGGCGCCGCTGGCGAACGTGGATGTCTGCAACATCACCCAACTGCCGAGCACGGCATCGTCCCGCACCTCGATCAGCTCGCTGGTGAGGAAATGCACGTTCAGGGCAAAGTGCGCCGGGGTTTTCATGTAGCCGGCAAACATCGCGGCGATGGCTTCGCGTCCACGATAGCCGCCGAAGCTCTGGGCGTACTTGGCGCCTTTACCCTCCCACACCGCATCCTGGGTGAACAGGCCGGCCAGTTCGTCGAGCGGTGTGTGAGCGTCAAGAGCGTCACACAGTACCATGTAGCGGTTCATGCAGGCGCGCGCGCTGTCCTGGATTTCAAAACGGCGCAGGCGTTGTTCCAGGTCTGCGCGGGGAATGGGTGTGCTCATCTTAGGCCTCATACCCGGCGTACAGGCGTTCAAGCAGGCGGCCAGCGATGGCCAGCATTTGCTCATCCGCGCCTTTGGCCCCCACCAGCTGCAGGCCAACCGGCAGGCCCTCGGCACTGGCCAACGGGATGCTCAGCGCCGGATGCCCCGACAGGTTGAACGGGCGTACGAAGGCGGTCATGCCCAGCACTGCCTGGGTGTCGGTCGCCTCGGCCAGGGCCAAGGGAAACTCCGGCATGGTCGGCAGCACCAGCACGTCGACCTGCTGCAGCGCCGCATCGACTTCGGCAGTGAAGCGCAGACGCACCTGCTCGGCCTCGGCCAGCGCCGTGGCGGTGGTGTTACCGGCGGCGGCCAGGCGCGCAGCGATGTCGGCGCCGACCTTGCCGGTGGCCAGCAAGTGCCCGCAGGCATCGAAGGTCTCGCGGTTGATAACCACCATGCCCGCGTCATAGGCCGCCTTAAGGCTGGGCAACGTGAGGGCTTCATTGGGCAGTTGGCTGCCGGTGATCGCGGCATCGATCACGCGCTGTACCGCTGCGCTGGCTTGCACGGTCACAACGCCCAGGCGTGGCGCGGCGGGCGCGGGTGCGGGTGTGAAAGTCGGGTCGATCGCCTGCATGGCCGTGACCAGCATTGGCAGACTCGCGGCAAACGGGCCGACACAGTCGAGGCTGCTGTGCGCCGGCATCACGCCACGGCGGCTGACCCGTCCAAACGTCGGTTTAAAGCCGAACACGCCACAGCAACAGGCGGGAATGCGCACCGAGCCGCCGGTGTCCGTGCCCAAGGAAAAATCCACCAGCCCGGCGGCCACGGCGGCTGCCGAGCCGCTGGACGATCCGCCGGGAATGCGCCCCGGAAAACGCGGGTTCGGCGCGGTGCCGGTCCAGTGATTGATCCCCGTGGTGCCAAACGCCAGTTCGTGCAGGCGGGTCTTGCCTACCAGTCGACAGCCCTTGTCCAGCAGGGCTTGCACCACATCAGCGTGGGCCGTGGCCGGCGCGGCATCGTCCAGCGCCTGGCTCGACGCACGGGTTGGCAGACCGGCGATATCGAGGGTGTCCTTAACCATTACGGTCGGTCCGTCGGCGCCAAGGGAAAGCTGTTCAATCACCAGGGTCATGTCACGTCACCTTCAGTGCAAAATGCGCAATGCGGACGCCCGATGCGCCCTTGCCTTTTTTCACACTCACCGAATATTACGTGAATTGTCAATTATATTTCTGCGCCCTGGCCTGGCCGCACTCGTCCATAACTGCGGTCAATAACCGTGCCGATTTCACGAGAAAAGTCTATGATTGCCCGCATCCTCTGAGATGAGCACGCTATGACTTCCGCAAAAAAATCCGCAAACCGCTATGACCCCGCCAGCGAAAATTTTCACAAGGAAGACTTTCCGTTCTACTGGCTGGCCATGGTGCATGGCCGTTACAGCCAGTACATGGAAAAAGCGCTGAAGAAAATCGGCCTGGATATCCCGCGCTGGCGCGTACTGCTGATTCTCAAGGAGAACGGCCAGTCGAGCATTTCCGAGATATCCACCCATGCGATCGCCAAGCTGTCGACCATCACCAAGACCGTCTACCGCATGAAGGAAGACGGCCTGGTGGATACCGCGCCCTGCGAAGACGACGGCCGGGTGACCCAGGTGCGGATCACCGCCGAAGGCCGCGCGGCGATCGAACGTATCCAGGTGGCGACCAGCGACGTGTTCAAACGCAGCTTCACCAGCATGACTGAACCGCAGATCCAGCGCCTGAGCCGCTTGCTCGAAACGGTGTTCGACAACCTCGGTGAGCCCTAGGCGCGCCGCGACACGGCGTGTCGCGCATCACCAACTTCCTGGCAGGCTCGAACAAGCGGCCAAGCGTGTATGCGCTTCTAATGCAGAGGTCTTTCGAGCGCCCAACGGGCGCGACGAACCCATCATTGGAGCGCCGCCATGCACATTGCCTTATTGCCCTCAGTCGTTACTTTTCTGGATCGTGACCATTCCAACTTCATCGAGGGTGCCGTGCACACCAGCGCGTCGGCGCAGCGCATCGGCATCGTCGATCCGGGTACCGGCGAGACCGTCGCGCAGTTGCGTGACGCCCAGGCCGAAGATGTGAACCTGGCCGTCGACAGCGCGGCCAGAGCCTTCAAGGGCGCCTGGGCACAGGTCACGCCCTACCAGCGCGGCGTCCTGCTCAACCGCCTGGCCGATCTGATCGAGGCCAACGGCGAAGAACTGGCACAACTGGAAACCGTGAGTTCCGGCAAATCGATCAACCTGTCGCGGCATATCGAGGTGGGCCAGAGCGCGGTGTTCCTGCGTTACTTCGCCGGCTGGGCCACCAAAATCGGCGGCCAGACCATGACCCCGTCGTTTCCCTCCATGGACGGCGAGCACTACAGCGCCTACACCCTGCGCGAGCCGGTGGGCGTGGTGGCAGCCATCGTGCCTTGGAACTTCTCGTTGATGATCGGCGTGTGGAAACTCGGCGCCGCGCTGACCACCGGCTGCACCGTCGTGCTCAAACCCAGCGAATACACGCCGCTGTCCCTGCTGCGCCTGGCGGAACTGGCGATCGAGGCCGGGATTCCGGCTGGCGTAATCAACGTGGTCAACGGCCGCGGCCAGGTCGGTCAGCAACTGATCGCACACCCGCAGGTACGCAAGGTGTCGTTCACCGGCTCGGTGCCCACCGGCATTGCCGTGGGCAAGGCCGCCATGGGCGCCGACCTGACCCGCGTGACCCTGGAACTGGGCGGCAAGAACGCCGCCGCGCTGCTGGCCGACGCCAACGTGGATGACGCTGTGGCTCGCTTCGTGCAAGCGGCTTATGTGCACCAGGGCCAGGTGTGCGCATCACCCGAGCGCTTGTTCGTGCACCGCTCAATCGTCGAGCAAGTGACGCAAAAGATGGCGGCGATGCTGTCGCAGATGGTCATCGGTTCGCCCCTGGATGAACACGCCCAGTTCGGCCCACTGTCGAACAAGCCGCACTTCGACAAAATCCTCGGCTTTTTCGAGCGTGCCCTGCAGAGCAACCAGGTGGCATGCGGCGCGCGGGCCGTGGACCGCGCCGGTTACTACGTGGAGCCGACGCTGATCGTGGCCACCGGCAAGGACGACCCACTGCTGCACGAGGAAACCTTCGGCCCGGTGGTGTGTGTATTGGCGTTCGATGATGAAGAAGAATTGGTCGAGCTGATGAACGAGAGCCCGTTCGGCCTCACCGCCAGTATCTGGACCAACGACCTGTCCAAGGCCTTGCGCCTGATCCCGCAAATCGAAGCGGGCACGGTGTGGGTCAACATGCACACCTTCGTCGACCCCAGCGTGCCGTTTGGCGGGATGAAGGCATCGGGTGTCGGGCGTGAGTTCGGCAGTGCGTTTATCGACGATTACACCGAGCTGAAATCGGTAATCATCCGCTACTGAACACGCTCTCTGTAGGAGCGAGCTTGCTCGCGAAAAACGTCAACGATAACGCGTGTTTCCTGGCTGAACGCGGCGCCTGTGAATTCTTCGCAGCATTCTAGATGAGAAATGGGTGAGAGCTGGCTTGCCTGCGATAGCGGGCGGCCAGGCAACACTGCATCAATTGAACCACCGCATTCGCGAGCAAGCCCGCTCCCACAGTGGTTTTGTGCTAGATGAGAAAATGGCGAACGCCCACCCTGACTGAACAGCATTAGGGCAATCCGTGGTTCAGTGCCCAAGGCTTCGATAGCGACTCGGGGTCATCCCGGTCTGCTTCTTGAACGTCTTGGAAAAGTGCGCCGAATCAGTAAACCCCCAATAGCTGCCGATATCGGTGATCGAGCGTTGCGCGCAAACCGGATCGCGCAGGTCCTGCGCCGCCTTCAACAGCCGCTCACGCAGGATATAGCGACAGACACTGTCGCCGCTGGCTTCGAACAGCCTGTAAAGCTGGCGGCTGGAAGTGCCCAGTTCCTCGGCCAGCGACGCCGGCGAAAGCCTCGGTGAGTCAAGCCGCTGCCGGATGACGGATTGCACTTCATGCAACTGCCAGCCCGGGGAGTCGGCGCCGACTTGATACTCCAGCACCGATTCAAGCAAGGCCACCAACGCCCTCTGCACGCCATCGCCATCCTGCGGGCAAGACCATTGGGCCAACTCGCCGCCAGCGACCTGCCGCACCAGCGTACAAAGCAGTTGACCACAGACACCGGTGGTCGACAGCTTGCCGAAGCGGCTACGCTCCAGGCCCTTGAACAACTCACGCGGCAGAGGGATCGACACGTGGGAAAACAAGCCGTTGGGGGTCATTTTCACCGCGCCGGAAAAGTCCAGCAACGCCAGGTCACCATGGCGCAGGTCGACCACTCGGTCCCCGAGTTCGATGGCCATTGAGCCTTGCTGTTGCAGCACAAGGAAACAACGCCCCGAGGAATCACGCTCGCCTGAGCGGGCAGCCTTGGCAATCACACTGGCATTGCTGCGAATGTGCGCCACCGCCGTACTGCCCATCAGTGTTTGTTGCATTTCACCGATGAAAAGGCTCTGGCAGTGGTCATAGCGCGTGTCGAAACGACCGCAGGCCGCGTGCACACGCTCGTTCCAGGCCGACAAGGCTTGACCGTTCATGGGTAACCTCCCTGCTCGCTTGCGTCACACACCCGGCATAACGGCGGCGCATGAGACCTGGACACGATTGAACGCCAACCGAGCCCGCAACACCGCCACCCCATAGATGACCAGGACCGCCACCGAACAGGCCCCGGAGAACACCAACACCGCCCAGTAGCCAAACGCCTCGATCAGGAACCCACCCGCGGCCGGCCCGAACGCCGCACCCAGAGACAGGCACAACGCGCCCAGCGCGACGAGCTTGCCCGACAGGTCGAATTCGGCCATGACGCCAAAGGTGTAGGCCAGCACGAAGCTGATCGAGAACAGAAAGCAGATAACCCCGGTCACGTAGCTCGTCAGCGAGGAGAATTGCGCCAGGGCCACCAGGCCCAGCAACTCCGCGAGGATGACCGCCGCCACCGGCAGGAAGCGTCCCATTTTCAGGCCGATCGCCGAGGCGATGAAGCCCCCGCCGGCATTGATTAAAAAGCCCAGCGCCAGGACCAGCCCGATCGTATCCGAGGTCAAGCCGGTCTTTTTGCCCATCAGTTCCAGGAACGCCCACACCGACATAATGCCGGTCAGGAACACCAGGCTGGCCAACAGACTCAACCACACAATGGCGCGGCTTTCAGTGCTGGCTATCCGCACGGCGGCCTCGGACGCATCCAGTTGGCGTTCGCTGCGGCGCGGTACCCAGGGCAGCGGCAGGATTCCCATCGCCACCATGGCCAGGGCGATGGTTATCAACATACCTTCAAAGCCCCACACCGGCGCCACCGCTACCGGCAGCACGATCAGCAGGAGAGCCCCCGGCACGGTCTCGATACCCAGCTTGAACCCGAACGCACGCTCAGGCTGGGAGCTGTCACCGAAAATCGTCATGGCCAGGGCATACAACGCTCCTGTGCCGGCGCCCGCCAGGGCCATTATCAGCAGCAGCATTTCATAGGACGGGTCGCGCATAACCGTCAGCACCGCGCCCACCACCACAGCCGACGACAGCGCCGAAATGAGCCGCCAGCTGAGCCGGTGGATCCACAGCAGGGACGCCAGCCCGAACGCGCCAAACCCCAGGTTCATGGCCATCGCTAGGTTGCCCAATTGGTGCTCGCCAAGCCCGAAACGTTCGGCAAGCGCACCAAACAGTACGGGGAGCACATTCAATAACAAGGCCCCCGCGCCGGAGACCAGCCCTGCACACACATAGACGGAAGTTCTATCGATCGGATTTATTTTTATAGTTTTCATGTATGTATCCTGGTTTTTGAACAGAGGTTCACATTTGCTTGACGACGGTCCTCACGGCGACCGCCCGGGCAGGCAGGCGGAGGGTCACCCCATAAGCAACCAACGCGCCCAACCCGCAACACCCCACCACCAGGCACATCGGCCATGCGGTGCCATCAGCCAAATGGCTGACCCACAGACTGGCCAGCGCCCCGGTAGCGAATTGCACCGAAATCCCCAGCGCCACGCTCGCGCCGGCCTGGCGTGGAAACAGCGTCATCAGGCTGGCCATGCAGTTGGCGCCGATCAAACCGGTCACACCCATGTACAGCACCATGCAACACACGATGCTCGCCAGCCCGCCCCATCCGGTATAGCCGACCAGCATCATCGCCAGCCCTGCCCCGCTCGCCAGTACCGTGCCCACCCCGAGCATGCGTTGCGGTCCGAAACGGCCCACCCAACGGGCGTTGATGAAGGTCACCAGGATGATGCCGAGGATGTTCAGGGCGAACAATGCGCTGAACACCCGTGGCGAGACGTCGAAGTACACCACGTAGACAAAAGGCGACGCGGTGATAAAGGCGAACATGCCGCCAAACCCCAAGGCCATGCACAGGATCAGCGCCACTGCCCTGGGTTGCCGGGCAATGGCAAGGTACGCCGCGAAGGCCGCCGGCACGGACGCACCGCGCTGCTGCACGGGCAAACTTTCCTTCTGGGTCAAGGCAACCAGCAACAGGCACAGGCTGGACAGGATGAACAACGCCGCGAAGATGGTGCGCCAGCCCTGGATCAGCACCAACCAGGTGCCGATCATCGGCGCGACCAGGGTCGCCATCATCGTCAGCACGTGCATCCACGACAGCACTTTGGCCGCCTCCACCAGGCCGACCAGATCCCTGGCGACGGCACGGGCCAGCACCAGCGCGCCCGCGCCACCCAAAGCCTGGAAAAAGCGCCAGGCAATCAGTTGCTCGACGCTGCCGGCAAACAGGCAGCCCAGGGTCGCGGCCACGTACAACACCAGGCTGCCGAGCAGCAACGGGCGCCGGCCATAGCGGTCGGACAATGGCCCGTAGCACAGCATGCCCAGGCACAGCCCGGCAAGAAACGCGCTGATGGTGTGCTGCACTTGCGCGGTGCTGGTCCCCAGGTCCTCGGCGATTTGCGGAAAGCTGGGCAGGTAAGTGTCAATCGAAAACGGCCCGAAGGCCGTCAGCGATGAAAGCAGCACGATCAAGCGGGCCCGCGGTTTCATCGAGCAGCAATCGCAAGGCTGTCAAGGAACGCGATGACCAGCCGGTTGAACGTCTCGCCCTGGTCGTCATGCACATAGTGGCTGGCGTCCGCGACTTCGGCGGTGCGCACCAGAGCATTGCTGTCGCGCATGGCTTGCAGCGTCGCCGCCGGCAAGAAATCCGAGCGCGTGCCGCGAATGAACAGAGTCGGGCAATCCAGGGCGCGCACCGCCGGCCACAGGTCGGTCGGCTCGATACTCAGGCGCGCCTCGGCGATGCCTTGCTGATCGTGACGCCAGGTAATCACGCCGGCACTTTCCTTCATCGAGTGTGCCAGCCGGGAAGCCAGGCCCTGCTCCGACAAGCCGGGGCGTGAGGTCTGCCAGAACGCGCGGGCGGCGTCCCAATTGTCGAATTGCAGTGGGGTCTGGTTCATCTCGCGGCGAATGCGCGCGGCGCCGTCACCCTGGATCGAGGAGCCGGGGCCGATGTCTTCGATGATAAGGCCCAACAGGCGGCCCGGGTTTTGCCGTGCGTATTCCAGGGCGTTGGCGCCGCCCAGCGAGTGCCCGAGCAAGACGAAGCGCTGCAGACCGGCGTGGGCGACGAAGTCCTGCAGGTCGTCCACATAGGACTGCGTGTGGTAGCTGGCGGACGGCGCCCAATCGCTCAGGCCGCGACCGCGCTGGTCCAGGGCGTACACGCAGAAGCCCGGGCCGAGCGCCGCAACCAGCGACTCCCAGGTCTGTGCGTAGGCACGCAAGCCGTGCAGCAGGACCAGAGGCACGCCGCTCGGGTTGCCCCAGCGCAGGACATGCAGGTTCAGGCCTGAACGGTTGGTGAAGAAACTACTGACTGAGTGCATAACTTCGCTCCGCTAATCTGCGTAGGAGCGAGCTTGCTCGCGAAAAACTCAAGTGCGCCGCGGTCATACAGACTGCCTGCGTTTTCGTTGACGTTCTTCGCGAGCAAGCTCGCTCCTACAGGGGCATGGGCCTGGATCGGATCAGAAACGATCGAAGCGATACGGGCTCGGATCAATGATCGGGGTGTGCCCGCTGACAATATCGGCCGCCAACTGGCCGGCCGCCGGCGAGGTGCCGAAACCGTGCCCGGAGAAACCGGTGGCCACGGTCAGGCCTGGGATCTGCGCGACCGGGCCGATCACCGGGTTGGAGTCCGGGGTCACGTCGATCGTGCCGGCCCAGGCCTGGGCTATTTTGGCTTGCTCGAACACCGGCCAGGCCGCGATGAGGTTGTTCATCGCGTCGTTATTGAGCTGCGGGTTGGCGGCCGGGTCCTGCACGCGCACGCGTTCGAACGGGCTGACACTGTCGGCCGACCAGCGTCGGGACAAGGCCAGGTCCTTGAAAAAATACCGCCCCAGCGACACATTCAACACACTACGCTGCGCACGGAATTGAGGCATGTATTGCTTGGCCAGCAACAGGTGGTCCAAGGTCAGGAAGGCGTCCAGCTTGCCGCGCTGGGTGATGATGAAACCGCCGTCCTTGTGTTTGCGAAAGGAAAAGTCCGGAGCGCCCACGGCAATTTCAGTGGGGCCTTGCATGGGATGGGTACGCAACACCGAACAGGTCAAGGCCAGGGTCGGCAAGGACACACCGAGGTTGCCCAGGAAGCGCCGCGACCACATGCCACCGGCCAGCAACACCTGGTCGCAGCGGATCTCGCCCTTTTCCGTGACCACGCCGCTGACCTTGCCGGCGGACATCTGCAGCGTACGCACCGCGCACTGTTCGATGATAACCACGCCCAGGGCCATGGCGGCCTTGGCAATCGCGCTGCTGGCCAGGGTCGGTTCGGCACGCGCATCGGACGGCGTATAGATCCCGCCGGCCCACGCGCCCGCCCCGCCCGGTACCCGCTGCGCGATCTCGCTATTGCTCAGCAAGCGCGAATCCAGGGACAGGTGCTCGACCGATTTGAGCCAGCCTTCATGCATCGCCATTTGCGCTTCGTTACGCGCGACGAACATGATGCCCTCTTGCCGGTAGCCCACGTCCGCGCCCACCCGCTCGGGCATCTGCGCCCATAAGCGATCTGCGGCCAGGGCCAGCGGAATATCATAGGCGTGGCGGCTGGTCTTGCGCACCCAGCCAAGGTTGCGTGAGGACTGTTCGCCAGCGATACGGCCTTTTTCCAGCACCACCACCGGGATGTTGCGTTCGGCCAGAGTCAGCGCAGCCGTCAGGCCGATGATTCCGCCGCCAATGATGACGACGGAGGTGGCGGTGGGACATTCGGTGCAGGTATTCACGGGCGCAATAGTCGGGGCCATGGTCAAGACTCGCAAAACAATAAAGGTCGGCCGCGCGGGCGCACGGCTGCGTAGCGGATTACTGCGTCAGGCGAATCACTTCGACCTGCGCCTTGGAGGCGTTGCGGTAAGCCGTCACTTCCAGTTCAACCTTGTAGACCGTCGAGCCCAACGGCGGGCACGTCACGGTACTGGCCGGGTCGACGCCGCGAAACTTCTCGCCGATCAGGGCCATCACCGTCGGCACGTCCTTGGGGTCCTGGATGAACACCCGCGAACACACCACATCGGCCAGGCTGGCATCCACGGCAGCCAGGGCGCTTTCGATGTTGGCGAACACTTGGTGCGTCTGCTCCAGGATATCTTCGGGGATCAGTTTGGTCTGCGGATTACGGCCGGCGGTATTGGACACATAGATCCAGTTGTCCACCACCACCAGGCGCGAATAGCTGGCCTGGTCTTCAAACGGCGAACCGGTCTTGAGCTTGATGATTTTTGTCATGTCGAAGGCCTCGTCAGTTGGGTAAGGAATGGCTCAGCGCAGTACCGGGGTTTCCCACAGGTTCAATTTCACGCCGATGCCTTTTTCGATGGCATTGCGGTACACCACGGTGCCCCACGCCACGTCTTCAACCGGCATGCCGCCGACCGACATGATGATGATCTCTTCATCGTTGCGGCGGCCCTGGGCATCGCCGGCGACTATCTTGCCAATGTCTTCGAGCTCATCGGCCTGCATCTTGCCTTCGGCAATCATGTCCATGAAGCGCACGCCGATTACCGGCACGCAGTGGTGCGCAGGCTTGGGCAGCTCTTCGAACCAGGCTTCGTACAGACCGGTGTTATCGAGCACTTTGCGTACGTCGCCGAGCTCCATGCCTTCATCAAGCGAGCAGGACGCCGGCATTGCCAT
Source organism: Pseudomonas sp. Leaf15 (assembly GCF_001421425.1). NCBI lineage: Bacteria > Pseudomonadati > Pseudomonadota > Gammaproteobacteria > Pseudomonadales > Pseudomonadaceae > Pseudomonas > Pseudomonas sp. Leaf15. The sequence goes on along the minus strand of NZ_LMKI01000008.1, from coordinate 72,410 downwards.
GAAGCACCCTGGCTTGACCCACTCGCGCTTCACAATTGGGTAGATCGAGGGGTCGCCGGTCTCACCGGAGCTACAATAAGTAACAAGGTCGGAATCACGGACCACTTCTTCGAGGCTGTCGACCACGTTGATCGTGGTGATCTGCGGGTAGGTTTCCTTCACCCAGCCCAGGAAGTCATTCAGGCTTTTCTCACCCCGCCCCTTGATCTTCAAGGTGTCGATCTGCGGGCACACGGCGATAAACGCGGCGAGCGTGGTCTTGCCCATCACGCCCGGGCCGAGCAGACCGACCACTTTCGAGTCCTTGCGGGCCAGGTGGCGCGCGCCAACACCGGGTATCGCACCGGTGCGATACGCCGACAACAGGTTGGCCGACATATGCGCCAACGGGGCGCCGGTGTCAGGGTCATTGAGGGTAAACATCAGGATCGAACGGGGCAGGCCTTTGTCGCGGTTGGCGATGTTGGAGCCATACCATTTGACGCCCGCGGTGCAGAAGCTGCCGCCCAGATAGGCCGGCATCGCCATCATGCGGCGGTCGGCTGTCGGCTTGGGCATGTTCGGGAACGGCGAATCCTTCGGGAACACCACCATTGCGCCGTGGGAATCGTTGTTCGGCCCGGCCATGCGGTAGTCGCCGCTGTAGAGCAGGCCGAACATTTCCTCCATGGTATTAACACAGGCGAGCATGTCAGTGACGCCAGCCCGAATCATGTCCTGCTCGGACAAGTAGATGAAGTCTATGTTTGTAGTACTGGACATTATTATTCTCGACTGAAAGGGATATCGCAGCGGTAGGCGCTGCTCCCACGCTATCGAGGTCGAGTATCGGCGTGCGGTGGGTGACGGTATTGTAAATTTCGGACATCAAGTTTCGAGCGGGCCCTCGGAGTTGGCGTGAAAAATGCGTGAATATTCCCGCATATATCCACCTGAAGGTCCGGTCATGCTCAACCTGTGTTCACCGACCCTGCGGCAGCACACTGCTTACGAACAACCCTGGTTCGTACTCAACTCATCTCGGTATTCGGTCATGCCCTCCGAACACCCGGCGATTTCGCATTTCTACGCCTTCGATGTCGTCCACTCGGCTGACCTGCTGGCGGTGCCGGACGGCTGCGTGGACATCGTGTTCGACTGCGACGCAACGCGTCCCAGCGTGAGGATCTGCGGCACCCCGCTGGAGGCCCAGCGGGTCGAACTGCTGCAGGGCCATCATTATTTCGGCGTGCGCTTTGCGCCGGGGGTGATTCCGGGCTTCATCAATGTGATGGCCGAGGACCTGACCGAACAGGAATGGGACCTGCTGCAAGTGTCGGCGTTCGCCCAGCGCATTTTCGAAAGCATCGTCAACGCCCCGTTGCTGCAGGACCAGATCAAGCTGTTCAACGACTATCTCGCCCCGCGCCTGATGGGCCGTACCTCGAAGCTCACCGCGATGGTCATCCAGCAGACGCTGGCCCATCGCGGCGACCTGCGCATCCAGCACCTGGAAGACCTCAGCGGCTACACCAGCCGTACCATTCACCGCCAGTTCAGCCAGGACACCGGCCTCTCGCCCAAGACGTTCTGCCGGATCATTCGCTGCCAGGCGGCGCTGGAAAGCCTGAATACCCGGCACGATGTATCGTTCTCGGAACTGGCCCTGGACCTGGGCTTTTCCGATCAGTCGCACTTCCTGCGCGACTTCAAGAAGCTGGTCAGTACCACGCCCTGCGATTACCAGCGCAAAATGCTGCAGAGCGCCTACAACGAGCGCATCCGCTTCGCCTGAGCGCCCGCCCCCCCGGGCTGCGAAAACAATAATTCGCCTCTCCATCAATTCTCCACAAACCCTTCGCTGAACGTGCATGCTTGCGGTGCATCATTCACTCCGTTGCTGGAAAACAGTGCATGTTTAGCGCATTGAACCGCAACACCGCACATCGAACGAGCAGACCATGACTGAATCACTCCTCGCATCGCCCGCCAACCAGGCGCTGGTGCTGATCGCCGAAGACGAGCCGGAAATCGCCGATATCCTCACGGCCTACCTCAAGCGCGCCGGTTTTCGCACCGCGCATGCGCAGGACGGACGGCGCGCGCTGGAACTGCATCAACAGCTCAAGCCCGACCTGGTGCTGCTCGACGTGATGATGCCCAAGCTGGACGGCTGGATGGTGCTGGCGGAATTGCGTCATCGCGGCAATACACCGGTAATCATGCTGACGGCACACGACCAGGACATGGACAAGCTGATGGGCCTGCGCATCGGCGCGGACGATTACATCGTCAAACCCTTCAACCCGGCGGAAGTCATCGCCAGGATCCAGGCGGTGCTGCGCCGTTGCAGTGACCGCGGCGCCGGCCACAGCGTGGTGCGCGTCGACGCCTTTGAAATCGACATCGACAGCCATGAAGTGAACGTCTACATCGGCACGCGAAAACAGCCGTTGCACCTCACGGTGACCGAATTCAACCTGCTCGCACAGCTGGCCAAGGCACCGCGCCGCGTGTTCAGCCGTGCCGAACTGCTGGTGCTCTGCTCGCCGGAGAGCGACAGCCTGGAACGTACCGTCGACAGCCATATCAGCAAGTTGCGCCGCAAGATCGAAGACCTCGGCCTGCACGGCGTACCAACCAGCATCCGTGGCGTCGGCTACCGGTTCGGGAGCCAGGCATGAGAGTGCCCAACAGTTTGAGCCGGCAGATCATTTTGTCGATGTCGGCTGTGGTCCTGTGCGTGATTGCGCTCGCGGTCGTGGGCTCCTATGTGTTCTACGCCGTGCTCTGGAGCCTGTCGCCGCCCACGCAGCTGGAATTGGAAGCGGATGAATGGCTGCCCAGTGGCGTGGAATGGCTGTGGATGAGCCTGATTACCTGCGTCAGCCTGAGCTTGGGCGTGGCGATGGCGGTCAAGTTGTCCAAGCGCATTCTGATGCCGCTCAATTCGGTGGCAACGAGCCTGCGCAGCCTGGCTGCCGGCGACCTGGATGCACGCGCCGTGGCGCCCGATCTTTCCCTGGGCGAAGCCGCTCTGTTGGTGGATGACTTTAATAGCATGGCGAATCGACTCAAACACATGGCCGAGGAGCAAGCCTTCTGGAATGCCGCCATTGCCCATGAACTGCGCACCCCGCTGACGATCCTGCGCGGCCGCCTGCAGGGGTTGGCCGAGGGCGTTTTCGAGCCGGACACCGCGCAGTTCTACAGCCTGCTCGGCCAGGTCGAAGGCTTGACCCGCCTGGTCGAAGACCTGCGCGTGGTAGGCATGGGCGATAACGGCCACCTGGTCCTGGCACTCAGTGAGGTGGAACTGGCCGACGCACTGGAAGCCGAAGCGCGGCTGTTCGAGCCGAGCTTGAACAGCGCCGGCTTTAGCCTGCAGCTGAACCTGCGCAAGGGCCCCGTCTACTGCGACCCCGGTCGCATCCGCCAGGGCTTGCTGGCGCTGCTCGACAATATTCGCCGGCATGCCACGCCGGGCACTGTCAGCATTGAATTGGGCAGTGACGAGCGCGGTCACTTCCTGAGGGTCGCGGATGAAGGTCCGGGGATCGATGCGGCGTTCGCCGAGCATATTTTCGAGGCGTTCCAGCGTGGCGAGAGTTCACGCTCGCGCGCCCAGGGCGGCAGTGGACTGGGTCTTGCGGTGGTGCGCGCGATAGCCATCGCCCACGGCGGCGCGGTGACGTGTCGAACATTGATAAACAGCGGCACATTGTTTGAACTCAGTTGGCCCGCAGCATCACGTTTCACTGCCCAGACCTGATACCCGCTGAAACAAACCCGCTGTATATGAATACCCACCAAGGTGATGGCATGCGTTTGTGTATTGGCCTGTTCAAGCGGGCAAGAAAATACCGCCACTTTGCCTTACTGGACACACACGGACGTTGTATTGCTTTCATGAGTTGCGAAAGGATTCCCGCCAGGGGCGAATGGATGGAAGTCAGTGAAGTCAATCTCGCCTGGCTCAGCCAAACGCTGCCAGGCCATGAGCGCCGGGACAGAGAATAGCCGCATTGTCGCCTGCTTGGCTCTGATGTTTAACGTTCTCACGTGGATAACTGTTATGCCGACACAGCATTCAGCTCGCAACGCTATCGACCTTAAACAACTGGAAGCGTCACTTTCGCTCTACAAGTTTAAATTGAGAAAGTTGCAACGCTTCTGGATTCCCCTGCAGAAGTACGCCCCGCAAAGTGTCTTGGCGTTATGGTTAATCGGCGTGTGCGTTTCATTAGTGACACTGTCGTACTACCACTGGCTGGTCATCGCCCCGGCTATTTGTATATTGATTACCGCGGAAATCATTGTCGAAGAAGTCCAGATTGATCTGTTACTGATGACCGACGAAGTGCGTTACCTGCTCGACGTCACCCGTGACATTTATCAACGCAACACGTACCCCACAGGCGCCCCATGCCAGCCGTAACGCCGCCGATTCTGCTCGAAGAAAGTAAAAAGCTGGGGCAGCAATCCGCCAGCCAAACCCTCAAGGCTATCGCCAGGGCCTACCCCGGCAAACTGTCCGGCACCTTGTCGCTGGTCGCGCTGGAAAACGCCTTGCTGCTGGCCTATCCGCTGTTCGCCGGGTTTGCCGTCGACTCGATCATTCGTGGCGATGCCGGAAGTGCCGTGTGGTACGCCGCCGTCGTGCTCGGTTTCTGGGTGGTCGGCGCGGCCCGCCGGGCCCTGGATACGCGCACCTTCACGCGCATCTACGCCGACCTTGCGGTACCGGTGATTCTCAACCAGCGCCTGCAACGCCACAGCACCTCCAGGGCAGCGGCGCGCGTGGTGCTGGCGCGGGATTTCGTCGATTTTTTCGAAAAGCACGTACCAACCATCGCCACCGCACTGGTGTCGATCGTCGGCGCGGCGGCGATGCTGCTGGTGATCGAGCCCTGGGTCGGCCTGGCGTGCCTGCTCGCGCTGTTGCTGTGCGTCACGTTCATGCCTGGCTTTGCGCGGCGCAACCAGCGCTTGCACGAGCGCTTGAACAATCGCCTGGAAAAAGAGATCGGCCTGGTGGAAAAAGTCGGCGCACACACCCTGCGCCGTCACTATCACCTGCTGTCGCGCCTGCGCATCGGCTTATCCGACCGCGAGGCCATTGCCTTCCTGTCCATTGGCCTGCTGGCGGCGCTGCTGTTCGTCGTCGCGATTACGCAACTGGCCCTGGCACCGCAGATAAAAGCCGGGCACATCTACGCGGTGATGACCTATTTGTGGACCTTCGTCAGTTGCCTGGACGAAGCGCCCTCGATGATCGATCAACTGGCGCGGCTCAAGGACATCGGCAAACGCGTGGACCCCGGCCTGGACCGATAACTCACGCCGAACCCACATTTGGATTGCAGTGCATCAGATCCTTGGAGCATCAGCTAGACGCCCTGCGCGTTTCCGAAGGCGACTCGCCAAACAGCTCGCGATAATGCGTCGCGAAGTGGCTCAGGTGGAAAAAACCCATGGCCACAGCAATCTCGCCGACGTTTTTTTCGCTCGCGGACGTCGCGATCAGTCGACGGCGCACCGCATTCAGGCGCAAATTGCGCAAGTACTCGACCGGGCGCATGTCGGTCACCGCCTGGAAACTGTTCTGCAAGGTCCTGCGGCTCACGCGCAGTTGCTCGCACAGGTCAAGAATGCTCAACGGGGTATCGCCACTGGCGATGATTAATTCCTGGCTGCGCCTGACCAGATACGCACTGACCGCGAAGTTGCCACGCCGGCCACGCACTTCATCGCCGGCGTGGGTGAACAGATCAAGGAACGCACCGAGCAATTCATCCTCGAGCATCTTCTCCGCCGCCGGGCTGATCGTGTCGGCGTGTTCCAAAAAGTGACGAAACAGTGGATGGATACGCTGGCGAATGCGCAACAGTAACGCTTCATCCACGCTGAGCGCCGAGACGCTGGTCAAACGCTTGAGCTGCTCGCCGGACAACTCGACCGCCGCCAGTCTGGCAAAGCGCAACGCGTCCACATTCAAGGCGAAGAAATGTGTGCCCTGCGGTGCATGCAGCACAAATTCCTCGCCGTCCCGCAACAGCACCACGCTCTCGGCCCCCACCTGCTGGCCCTGCACCACCGGCGGGCTGCCCAGTGACATGGCCGCGCACAAGCGGCCCTTGGGCGAGCGGCCATGCTGCACCACACGCTTGTCCAGCACTTCCTGGAAGATCTGGAAGCGATCGCCGGACAGCTGGCGCAGCTCACTGGTCAGGCAGCCGCGACCGAGCTGGTCATAGACCTGCTGCCAGCCCTGGATCGAGCCGGCGTGCTGTTGAGAGTCATTGAAGGTGCGGACTTCGGCGAGCATGTTGGTCATTCCTCGGCGGCCTGATGCTTGTTTTTTGGCCTGAAGGGGGCTCAGTCATCCATAACGGTAGCGGGCGTTTGCGCAGGCGCGGGGCCGGCGTGGAAATCCAAAGCCAGTTCCGTGCCAAGCATCTGCAGACGATAAGCGCCCGTTTGTATCTCCAGCGGTGCCAGTAACGCGCCGGACAGCACAACCTGCCCGGCCGCCACGGGATGACCGTCCGCCAACAGGCGCCGCACCAGCCAGCAGAGATTGAACAGCGGGCTGTCCTCGCGTGCCTGGGTATTGCCGCTGCCCAGCAGCGCGCCCGCATGCTCCAGGCGATATTCCACGCAGGCATGCCGCGCCGCATCGAATGGCACCCGCGGCCCGACACAGTAAAGCCCGGCGGCAGCGTTATCGGCCAGGAACGCGCCCAGCCCGAATGTCCAACCCTGCCAGCGGCAATCGGCGATTTCAAAGGCCAGGGCCACCTCGGCAATCGCTGCCAGAATCTGCGCATCACTGTAGTCGCCCGGCACCAGCGTGCGCCCGAACACCAGCGCCAGTTCAACCTCGAGCTTGGGCTGGATCAGCCGCGCCAACGACACCGTGCTGCCCGGCGCGACCACCATGGCCGACGTAAGCGCGCCATATACCGGTTCGTCGAGGCCAAAACGCGCCTGCGCCGCGCGCCCGGCGAAGGCCACCTTCCAGCCGCTCAGGTGCTCGCCGCCTGCCAGGCGCTGCGCCAAACCCTGGCGCAGCAGCGCATAGCCTTGCTGTTTGTCCAGCGCCTCGGGCGACAACGGCGCGATGGCCCGGGCGCTGCGCCCGGCCTCGTGCAGTTGGCCGGTTAACTCGTCAGCGCTGCTCATGACAGTTGCGCCGCCAGCTTGCGCAGCACGCCGTCAAGCCGCTCAGGGGTGGTGATCGCCGCGACGAAACGGTCCGGACGCACTACAACGATGCAGTCGCGCACCTTGGAGAACCATTGGCCGAGGCGGTTATCCACGTCCTCCACACTCAAGGCCGCGTTGGCTGTCAACGGCTGGTTGCGCCCCACGCCGCTGCGCGAGCGATTGACCTGGATGAAACGTGTCTCCCACCGCGCCCAATACTCGGCCATCGGCTCACTGAGGTGGTCGCGCGGGTTCACCCGATAACCCAGTACGGCGTAGCCATTGCCGAGCACCTCATCGAGGCGCCGACGCTGGCCCTGGGCGTCTTCGATATTCGGCTGGATGAACAACTGCCCAACCAGATCATCCTCACGCAACTCGGCCCGTTCATGGTGGACCAGGCCCTTGGTGATGGTGGCCTTGGGTTTGAACTTGAATTCCAGCAAGTGCGAGCGCAGGTTATCCACAGTGTTGACGGCCTGGAACAGCCAGTCGCGCACACCGGCCATCAACGGGTTGGTCAGGCCGAGTACCGCGCCCATGTTGTCGGCCAGGGACACCAGCTCGGTTGCGTGACCACGCCGCTCCTGGTCGTAACTGGCGAGGATCGACGGCGCCGCGCGACCCTGGATGATCGCCGCCAGTTTCCAGGCCACGTTGGCCACGTCGCGCAGGCCGGAGTTGAGGCCCTGCCCGGCCCACGGCGGGGAAATATGCGCGGCGTCGCCCACCAGCGCCACACGCCCTTCGACAAACCGCGCCGCGACCCGCGAGTGGTGGGTATAGGCACGGATACGGATGATATTGAGGTCGTTCACGGCATCGCCGATATGCCCGTGGATCAACTGGCGAATCGTCGCTTCTTCGCACATTTTCGCTTCGTCCTCGCCTTCCATCAGCATGAATTCCCAGCGGCGCTGCTGGTATGGCAGGTAGATGCACACGAAGGGCCGCTGCGGGTCGGCATGCAGCGCGGTAAAGGGCGCATCGAGGGTGTCGTTGGCGGTGTCGACCACCACCCATTTACGCGGATGGGTCAGCCCGAGCAGCTCGACGCCGAGTTGCTTGCGCACCGTGGAGCGCCCGCCATCGGCACCGATCACGTAGTCCGCCCGGAGCTGGTAAAGCTCACCGTGGGCATCGCGCACCTGCAGGGTCACGCCCTCTGCGTCCTGCTCGAGTTCGAACAATTCGTGGCCCTGGCGCAACTCGACGCAGGGGTGCTGGCCGAGGTGTTCGCGCAGGGTGCCTTCAAGCAGCTGCTGCATGAAGATATTGCGCATCGGCCAGCCATAATGCGCGGTGCTCGGCTTGACCTCGGCGAAGCACACGCCGCGCGCATTGTAATAACGCAGCGGTACATCGCAGATCATGTCGCGCACCGCCAGGTCGGCGATGCCGATGCCCTGCAGCACGCGCAGCGCCTCATCGTCCATGCCCACGGCACGGGGATACGGCAGGATGCCGTCGGCCAGTTCGAGGACGACGCAGTCGATGCCGTATGTCCCCATATAGTGCGCGGCGGTGATCCCGTTGGGGCCACCGCCCACGATGACAACCTGGGTCTTCTCCTGCTTCATCGCTATTCACCGCTTTTCTTGTTGTGAGTTGAGTCCGGGCATGCGCATTTCTGTTGGAGCGAGCTTGCTCGCGAAGAACGCATAGGCACTGCATTTATCCAGAACGAACGCGTGATCGTTAACGTTCTTCGCGAGCAAGCTCGCTCCTACATGGGTGTTTTCAGTGCAGGCCGTCCAGGCCCTTGACCTCTTCGGCTTTCAGGCCGCCCAACCGCGCATGCAAACGCCCGCGCGTGGCGAAGGCCCAGATCACGACGATTTCATCCGGCGAAGGGCCGTCGCCGAAGGTCAGGGAGAAACTGTCATAGTGCGAACGCACATACAACGCGTCCTTGTGCGCCAGCGGCACGTCGATGGTCGAACCTGGGCCGCCACGCTTGCCGGTGGACGGCACCCACGACTTGCCACCGCCCAGGGCCACGCGGATGGGATCGGCGGCCGGGTTGGTCAGCAGCGCGTTACCGTGCTCGTACTCGCCTGCGCTGCCCACCAGGATAGCCTTGCCGTAGCTGATGATTTCACGGCTGCCGGCGAGTGCCTGGATGCGCCGGCCGAATTCTTCGCCCAACAGCGGCGACGGCTCGACCAATTGCGCCAGGTCCTGGCTGAAGCGCCCGGCATACGGGTTGTCGATCACCGCGGCCACGGCATACTTGAACAACGGCTCGCCATCGGCCAGTTGACCGGTCTCGTTGGCCAGGGTTTCTTCAACGAAGCTGTACCATTTGCGGATGTGATAGCTGGCGAAATTTGCAGTTTTCATCAGGTAAACCTCGGTTCAAAGCGGGTCAAGGGGGTCAAGCGTGATGTTGCGACTCGGCGCGCCGGCGGCCTTGAAGCGGGCCTTGCCGCACGCATCGTCATGCTCGGTCTCGAGAAAGAATTCCATGCGATTGCAATCGGGGTCGTTGAAATACAGGCCGTTGCCGATTTCGTGATCGGTGATTTTCACCACCTCGACGCCCTTCTCCAGCAACATGCCGTAGAGCTGGCGCAAGGTGGTCATATCACCGTCGATTTCCAATCCGTAGTGCTGCAGGCCCAGGCCGCCCTGGTGGGCGCCGGGTTCTGCACGAATCAAGGCGATATCGTGGTGCTTGGTGCCAAACGCCATCATGACCCAGCTTTCGCCCCGGGCACTTTCGTGCATGCCCAGGATGTCGGCATACCAGCGCGCCGACACATCAGGATCACTCACAAACAGCGATATGTGGGTCCGAAGGATTTTGACTTTCATCACCGGTTACCTCAGTTCTTCTTGACGATGGATTGATGCCCGGCCTTGATCTGCGCCACGGCGGGCGTCCACAGCACATCGGCGATCTCACTGAATTCACGCCAGTGCTTCTGCCAGCCATCACCGCCGTTGTCGGACGTGAACAAGTGCCCGTACTTGGTGCCCGCCACGATCTGGCGCGGGTTGGCCGGGTTGAAGGCAAGCGCCCAGACGCAGGAGTTGGGCTGCTGTGGCAGGGGCAAGACGTTCCAGCTGAGCGCGGCATCGCGGGAAACGAGGATCTTGCTGGTGGTGCCTGGCGTACCGTCGGAAATGCTCAGGTACAGCTCGTTTTGCGTGCCCAGCGGCGCGTTCATGGCGCGCAGGTAGTACAAACCGAAGGCTTCGCGGCCGATGATACCGGTCCAGGTCAGGCCTTCATCCAGGCTGCGGTAGACCGCGTTCACGCACACCACCACGATGACTTTCTCGCCGTGATTGGGCAGGACCACGATGTTGTGGATGTCCGAGTTGTAGTCCCACAACAGGCGGTCATCGACACGGGTCCAGGTGTCACCGCCGTCACGGGAATGGAACAACCCGCCCTCCTCCAGGCCGAACCACAACTGGTTGCGGTCGCTGGGGTCATAGGCGAAGGCCAGCAGGCGTGGGCGACTGACGCCGTCGCAGAACTCGGGGATTTCCACCGGCGCGCGATCCCAGCTCAGGCCGCCGTCCAGGGTACGCCACAACACGGCGCGCGAAGGCGCGCCGGTGCCGACGAAAATCCGTTGCGCGTCCTGCGGGTCGACGGCGACTTTCCACACCGTCTGCCCGTTGAACGGCGAATCGACACGCTGCCAATGGCCACCGGTGTCGTGGCTGACACACAAGCCCACGTCGGTGCCGGCATAGATGCGCTCGGGCGTGTCGGGGTGCACGCTGAGGGAGCGGGTGATCGCATCGAACTCGAGGTCCTGCCCCAGGCCCAGGCGATGCCAGGTCTTGCCGTCGTCGGCGCTGCGGATCACCGCCTGCCCGACGGTGGCCACCAAAAGGGTTCCGTTACTCATCTGTGATCCTCCTCAGATATAGATGCCACGGGTCAAACCGCCGTCGATGCCGATGGACTCACCGGTCACCGCGCCGGCCTTCGGCGAGGCCAGGAAACCGATCAGCCAGCCCATTTCAATCGGTGCCAGGGTGCGGCGAATCGGCGTGGCGTCGATATAGGCTTGCTCGACCTGTTCGGCGGTCTTGCCTTGCTTGACCGCTTCGCGCTCGTACAACTCCTGGATATGCGGGGTATCGACGACGCCGGGGTGAATCAGGTTGACCGTGATGCCCAATGGGCCCAACTGGTCGGACAGGGTCTTGGTCATGTGCGCGATTGCCAGGTTGCGCATGCCCGAAAGCACTTTGCTGCTGCGCCCGGTAAGCCCGCCGATGTTGATGATGCGACCGAAGCCGGCGGCCTTCATGTGCGGCGTCACGGCCTTGGCACAACGGAAATAGCCGATCACCTTGGTGTTGAGGTCCGACAGCAGTTCATCGTCGCCGGCGTGTTCGATGTCATTACGCACCACGCCGGACGGGGCCGCGGCACCGTTGACGAGGATGTCGATACGGCCGAAATGCTTGTACGCAGCATCGACCATCTCCGACACGGCCTTCATGTCATTGGTGTCACAGAACAGCGGCAGCACTTCGTTGCCGGTCTGTGCCGTGATTTCTTCGGCAGCCAGCTGCAGGAACGCCATGCGGCGCGCGCAGATCACAACCTTGCAGCCTTCCTCGGACAGAAAACGCGCGACTTCCTTGCCGATGCCCATGCCGCCGCCGGTGACGATCGCCACGCGGCCTTTCAATTCCAGATCCATTGCCATTTCCTCTTGTGATTATTCAGTTCAGGCGAGATCGACAAACACGCTTTTGGTCTCGGTGTAGGCGTCGATCACGTTCTTGCCCATTTCCCGACCCCAGCCGGATTGTTTGTAGCCACCGAACGGTGAAGAGGGATCGACCACGTTCCAGCAGTTGATCCATACCGAGCCGGCCTTGAGCTGTGCAGCCACGCGGTGCGCCGAACGCAAGTCGCGGGTCCACAGGCCAGCGGCGAGGCCATACGGCGAATCGTTGGCGCGCAACACCAGTTCATCGATTTCGGTCCAGCTCATGACGGTCAGTACCGGGCCGAAGATTTCTTCGCGGGCCACGCAGGCGCGTTCGGCACGGTCGAGGAACACGCTCGGTTGAATGAAATGCCCATGCTCCAGGTGCGCGGGACGGCCGCCACCGCAGATCAGTTCGGCGCCCTCTTCCTGGCCCCGCTGCAGGTAGCCCTTGACGGTGTTCAACTGCCGCGCGGACACCAACGGCCCCATGCTGTTGGCCGGGTCCAGGCCATTGCCCAGGACATAGGCGGCGGCGTGGCGCTGCAGTTCTTCGAGCACCTGGTCGAGCACACTGGCGTGGACGTACAGGCGTGAGCCCGCCGTGCATACCTGGCCCTGGTTGTAGAAAATCCCATCGGCGGCCCCCTTGGCGGCGCGCGCAATGTCGGCGTCGGGCAGGATGATGTTCGGCGACTTGCCGCCCAGCTCCAGCGAGACCTTTTTCATGTTGACGGTGGCCGCCTGGGCGATCAGCCGCCCGACCTGGGTCGAGCCGGTAAAGGCGATCTTGTCTACGTCGGGGTGCTGTGCCAGCGGTGCACCAGTGTCGGCGCCAAGACCCGTGATCAGGTTGACGACGCCGGCGGGAAAGCCTGCCGCCTCGATCAGTTGCACCAGGCGGATCGCGATCAGCGGCGTCTGCTCGGCGGGCTTGAGCACCGCCACGCAACCGGTGGCCAACGCGGGGCCGAGCTTCCAAACGCACATGGTCAATGGGAAGTTCCACGGCACGATCAGCGCGCAGACCCCCACCGGTTCGCGCAACGTGTAGTTGAGCATCGGCGCGCCGCTGGCCGGTGATACGGGCAGCGTGCTGCCTTCGATCTTGGTGGGCCAGCCGGCAAAGTAGCGAATGATATTCGTCGCGCTGGCCGCTTCACCGCGCGCGTTGGCGATAGGTTTGCCGTTCTCCAGGGTGATCAGTTGCGCCAGTTCCTCACGGTGCTGGTCCAACAGATCGGCCAGGCGAAACAGCAACAGGCCGCGCTGCGCCGCTGACTGCAAGGCCCAGGTGCCGGTGAAGGCTGCGCGCGCGGCCGCAACGGCCGCATTCACATCACGCTCATCGCCTTGGGCGACTTCGGCCAGGGTCTGTTCAGTGGCCGGGTTTTCCACGGCAACGCGGCGACCGCTGGCGGCGTCCTGCCACGTACCGCCGATGAACAGGCGACCGGGCTGCGCCAGGAACGCCTGGACGGCAGGTAATAATTCGGGCTGATACATAGTCGACTCCTTCACAGCGCCATTTCGATCAGGCAAGGACCACGGTCGGCCTTGGCATTGACCAGCGCCCGTTGCAGTTCGGCATTGGTCTGTACCGTGCAGGCCGGTACCCCGTAGCCTTTGGCCAGGGCCTTCCAGTCAATACGCGGGCTGTCGAGCACGGTCAGGCGCAGGGCTTGCGGGTCCATTTCGGTCATGCCGAAACGGCGCAGCTCGTTCTGCAAAATCGCGTAGCGATGGTTGGCGGCAATCAGGATCACCACCGGCAACTGCTCCCGAGCGATGCTCCACAGGGTTTGAATGGTGTACTGGGCACTGCCGTCCGATTGCAGGCAGAACACGCTATTGCCGCGCTCCGCCAAGGCGGCACCGAACCCCACCGGAATCCCCTGGCCAATCGCGCCACCGGTATTGGTCAATACCCGATGCCGCGCGGCGCGGGCGGAGGCGGTAAAGAACGGATAGCCGCAGGTGCCGCCCTCAACCGAGACGATGCTGTCTTCGGGCAGTGACGCGGCCAGCACTTGGCCGATGGATTGTGGCGTCAGCTCGGCATGACCGGGCGGCAGTTCGATACCCTCCGGGGTCGGCACATAGGCCGGTGCGTTCAGGGCATCGGCCAACGCCGTCAGCGCGCCGGAAACATCGTCACCGACTTCCGCCAGCGTCAGCAGGCGTTCACGTTCGGCCAGGCGCGACGGGATGCCTTCGTAGCCGAAGTAGCTGATGGGCTCGGGCACGCCTGCACAAATGACCAGGTCGTACTGCTCCAGAATTTCAATCGCCACCTCCGGGAAATACGGCAGGCGATCCAGGTCCGGCAAGCCACCGCCACGGTAACTCAGGCGCGGAAAGGTCTCGGCAAACAGGCGCACGCCGGGCAGTTGCGCCAGGCGCCCCGCCGCTTCCAGTCCCGCGACTGATAAGCCCTCATCGCCGACGATGAACACCAGCCGCTTGCCGTCACGCAATGCCTGCGCCACGGTTTCGATCCGGTCACTGGCAAACCGGCGAACCGGTGCGCGCAGAGGTGCGAACACACCGTTGTGCGTCACTGCGTGAGCCTGCAGGTCCATGGGCAGAATCAAACTGGCGATTTGGCCTTTGGCCTGCCAAGCCGCACGCACGGCTTCCTGTAAATCCTCACCGATTCCCGACGCGGTGCGCGAGGTGCGCACCCAGCCGGAGACAGCACCGGCCAAGGCCTGGATGTCGCTGGCCAAGGGCGGATCGTAGTTGACATGCCAGGAGGCGTGATCGCCGATGACGTTGACGATCGGCGTATTGGCCCGACGCGCGTTATGCAGGTTGGCGATGCCATTGGCAAAGCCCGGGCCCAAGTGAGTCAGGGTCATTGCCGGCTTGCCGGCGATCCGGCCATAGCCGTCAGCGGCGCCGGTGCAGACCCCTTCGAACAGCGACAACACCGGCTTGAGAGCAGGTGCGCTGGCCATGGCGGCCACCAGAGGAATCTCGGTGGTCCCGGGGTTGGCGAAGCAGTACTCGATACCGCTTGCCGCTGCCGCATTCACTATCAGTTGCGCACCATTCATTGTCAGCCCTCTTGCTTGAGCGTTTTCTTTGTTGAGATTTATCACACAATATATCTCACCAAGCAAGAATTTAATGACTGAAATCTCTTTATTTGAGATTTAAGTAAATTTAAAATCTGAAAAGCTTAGCCTGTCGACCTGCAGGGTCGGGCTTGCTCGCGAATGCGGTTTGTCAGTAACTTCCATCACTGGCCCACCGCTTTCACGCGCAAGACCGCTCCCGCATTGGATCTGCGCTGTTTTCGCCTATAGTGCTTACCCGCATGCCATCCCTTCTCTAGGAACGAAATGAGCAGCCTGAGTAAATTGCTGAATGTCCTGGACCTGTTCGGTCCGGCGACGTTGAAGATCGACCCGGACACCATCGCCGAGCGCATGGGCCTGTCGCGCGCCACCGCGTATCGCTATGTCAAGGAATTGTGCGACGCCGGCCTGCTGACCCGCGTGGACGCCGGCCACTACGGCCTGGGGCCGCGCGTGATCGAGCTGGACTGGATGATGCGCCAGTACGACCCCATCCTTCTGGCGGGGCGCGAGTTGATGCACGAGCTGTCGGCGCAGACCGGCCTGGCGGTGTTCGCCAGCGTCTTCTACGACGGACGCATCATCAACACCTACATTGCCGAACCCTCCGACACGTATCACTTCTCCTTCGGGCGCGGGCATCCGCTGCCCTTTTTTCGCGGCGCGCAGTCCAAGGTATTGATCGCTTTCCAGAAAGGTCGACGCCTGCAGCGTCTGTTCGAAGAGCATATGGCCAGCGACCCGGAAAGCCCGTACGACTGGGCCAGCTTTGCCAAGGCCACAAAGAAGATTCGCAAGGATGGGTACTGCATGACCCATGATGAACTCAACCTCGGCCTGACCGGCATCGCCGCGCCCATCATCCAGCCGGATATCGACGAGGTGATCGGCAGCCTGTCCGCCGTCGGCAGCACCCAGAGCTTCAAGCTGCTGCGCCAGGAAACCGTGATTGAAATGGTCATGGACACCACCCGCCGGATTGCCGAGAACCTGCGCAATCCGCCGGGCGCCGCCGCATCCTGAGGTTCAGGCGCGGCGGCTGCGGTGGGCTAGAACGGCACGGCGATGGTCAACTGACTGTAAACGTTGGTGCCGTTGCCGGCGACCTGGTTGCCGCCCGTGGTGGCGTCCTGCTTGGGCTTGTAGAGGCCGATCAGCGGCGTGACGATCAGGTGCGGGTTGACGGCCCACTCGGCGTATACATCCAGCTCCCGAGCATTGAGGTTCAGCGCATTGCTTTTGCGTACGGTGTCGAAGTCGAAGTACAACGCACCCAGGGTCAGGTTTTCCAGAGGCGTGGCCTTGAGGGCCACGTGCTGGATGCTGGTGTTGCTATTGAACGGCCCGGCATAGTTGCCCGCGACTTCGCCCTGCAGCCAGGTGCCATAGCCAGTGCTCAAGCCGGTGAACAGCGAATCCCACTGCTGTGAGTAGCGGGTGTAGCGGTAGCTGACCTTTGGCGCCCAGGCGACATCGGCAAAGGTATAGCCGGCTTCGCCGTACCAGGCTTTTTCGGGGCCGGTGTCCTTATCCTGCCAGGCATATTCGAACGCCAGGCTGACATTCGGCAGACCTGCGTCGCCTTCGCCGCGCACGCTGTAGACATTCATGCCCTTGCGCTGGCGCTGAAAATCACTGGCCCAGCGTTCGTTCACATCGATGCCGTGCACCCAGGTCAAGCCCAGTGTGCCCGGCTTGGTGGTGTAATCCAGGGTACCGGCGGCCACTTCGGTTTCAGCCTGGGCGCGGTTATCGGACTTGAGCCACAACAGGCTGCCGTGCAGACCATCCTTGCCGCCCAGCCGCAGGAACGCGGTTTGATCGAAGGCGTGCCGCGCGGCCAGGTAATACGCACCGCCACGGTTCATCGTGCCATTGGCCGGGCCCTTGCCCAGGTTCGGACCGTCGTCGTTGATCAGGAAGCCACTGCCGAGCTTGACCACCTGGCGACCGCCGGAAATGTCCACGCCATCCTTGCCCAGGGCCGGAAACAGGTCGCCGGAGCGCCAACCCAGGTTTGCATCTTCGATTTTGGTGGTGCGTTCGCTGCCCAGGGTATTGCCGGCCGGGTCGCCGTCACCCCAGGTCGCGGAACTGACGAGCGCGAAGGCGCCATAGGCGGTGCCATTGCCGGCCAGGGACTGGTCGCCGCTCAAACCATACTTGATGAAACCTTCGCGCCAGGTCGAACCGCCCGGCGTGCCGTCATAGTTCTTGCGGCTGTTGAACATGCCGAACACGGCGGTCATGTCGGCATTCAGATGCCGGCTCTCATCGCTGTACAACTCATAGGCCCGGGCCTGGCTGATGGCGCAAAGCGTCAACGTACAGGCCAACGTACCGCTGAGAAATGACGTGGAGGGATACCGCATGATCGAAGCTCCTTGGGTGCGCCTTTTGAGAGGCTGTCTTAGTTGTTGAGGCGTTATTCGGCTGCGCGCTTGTTGACGAACAGCAACTGCTGGCCGGTAAATTCCAGCAACCCTTCCAGGCCGAACTCGACGCCGAAGCCGGACATCTTGCTGCCGCCGAACGGCGTGTTCGGCTGAATGCGCGCGTGGCAGTTGACCCAGGCCACGCCACTCTCCAGACGGCTGGCCAATGCCTGCGCCTGCTCAACGTCCGGGCCCCAGACCGAACCGCCCAGGCCCATGTCGCCGGCATTGGCGCGGCGCAACACATCCTCGACATCCTGATAAGCGATCAGCGGCAATACCGGCCCGAACTGTTCCTCGTCGACCAGACGCTGGCCATCGGTCACATCCGCCACCAGTGTGGGCGGGTAGAAGAAACCAGGACGATTCAGGCGTGCGCCGCCACACAGCACCCGCGCACCGTGTGCCCGCGCATCGGCAATCAGGGCGTCCACCAGTTGCAGTTGATCAAGGTTCTGCACCGGGCCGAAGTTGACGCCGGGCTCCAGGCCATCACCGACCACCTGGCGCTCGGCAATCCGCGTCAGGGCCTCGGCAAACGCCTGGTACTGGGATTCGTGAATGTACAAGCGCTTGAGTGCGGCGCAGGTCTGGCCCATGTTGAGGAAGGCGGCCTGGAAGATCTCTTCGGCCACCTCCTCCACCGACGTACCCGGCAATACAATCGCCGCGTCGTTGCCGCCCAGTTCCAGGGTAAGGCGCTTGAGGTTGGTGGCGGCCCCGCGCATCACGCTTTGGCCGGTGGCGGTGGAGCCGGTGAACACAATCTTCTGGATCCCCGGGTGCGACGTGATCGCGCTGCCGAAACCCTGCTCGCCGGTCACGCAGTTGATCACACCGTGGGGCACATGACGCCCGATAATTTCGACCAGGCGCAACGTGCTAAGCGGCGTCAGGCTCGATGGCTTGCTGATCACGCAGTTACCCGCGCGCAGCGCCGGCATGATGTGCCACACGGCGATCATGAAAGGCCAGTTCCACGGCGTGATGGACGCCACCACACCCAAGGGCTTGCGGTGCAGTTCGATGCGCTGGGTCGGGGTTTCTTCCACCAGTTCCACGGCGATCTCCTGCCCGGCGGCGTAGCGGGTCCAGGCGGCGGCGCCCATGACTTCGGAAAACGCCAGCTCAAGCGGTTTTCCTTGTTCCTGCACGATCAGCCGGGCCAGTGCATCAGCGTCCTTTTCGATCGCATCGGCAATCGCATTGAGGTGCTCACAGCGCTGCCCATGGGTACTGTGGCGCCAGGTCTTGAAAGCGGCCTGAGCGGCGGCAACCGCCTCGTCCAACTGGGACAGCGAGCCGGCCGGGCATTGGGCGAATGCGGCGCCGGTGGCGGGATTGATCACGTCAAACTGGCCGTTTTCACCGGCAACCGAAACGCCGTTGATGAGCATCTTGTAATGGTGCATATGCAATTTCCTTTAACGCAGACGAGCCCTGCCGCACAACGGCAGCGAACAATTCACAGGAGAGAGGTTTCGAACCAGGCCTTAGAGCTTGTGACTGCCCAGGGCCAGGAACCGCTGCGGCGACACCTTGCGCAGGCGCGCGGCGAGATACAGGCCGCCCATCAGGGCTGCGGGAATCACCGCGCACAAGCTGTAGGACAAGAGCTGGCTGGCCCCCGTGAGCACATCGAAATGCGCCACCGCCAGTACCAGCACGCTCAGCAATGCCAGGCACGACAGCACCGGCAGAATGCGCCCGCGCAGCAGGCCGACCTTGAGTTCGGGGTGCCGATGGAAATACACGCAGATCGCGAACGAGGTCATCGCCATTAGCAGGATCACGCACAGGGTTGCCAGGTTGGAGAACCAGGCGAACAGCTGCAGGATCGGGTCGGCGTCCATCGCGGCGAAGATCAATACCACCACGGCCGCGATCAGGCTCTGCAAGGCAGACCCCATGTGCGGGCTCTGATGCACGCGGTGAGTGGTGCCCAGCACGCTGTGCAGCAGGCCGTCACGGCCGATAGCGTAGAAGTAGCGCGCCGCAGCGTTATGAAACGCCAACAGCCCGGCGTAGATGCTGACCATGAACAGCACGCGGATGACCTGGGTCAGGTGCGGGCCGACGAAGTGATCGGACATGCCGTAGATAAAGGTGGTGGGGTCTTGCATGGCTTGCAGCATCGGCACGATCTTGTCCGCGCCCACACCCACTACCATCGACCACACCGACAGCGCATAGAACCCGCCGATCAGCAACACCGAACTGTAGGTGGCGATCGGGATGGTACGCTGGGGGTCTTTCGCTTCTTCACCGTAGATGGTGGTGGCCTCGAAGCCGATAAAGGCGGCGAAGCAGAACAGCAGGCCGATGGACGGAGTGCCGCTGAACACATGCTGACGGGTGAACGAGTCGAGATTGACGCCGCTGTCACCCCCGTTTTTCAGAATGGCGAAGTCGAGGATCAGGATCGCCAGGTATTCAGCGATCACCACCAACGACAGGACCCGCGCCGAGAGGTCGATCTTGCGATAGCCGAGAAACGCAATGCTGGCCATCGCCATCAGCGAATAGGCCCACCAGGGCAAGACCACGCCCGCCACGCTCTCCATGGTGCCGGCGACCACGCCACCGAACATGCCATACAAGGCGATCTGCAGGATGTTGTAGGCGAACATCGCCAGCACCGCCGCCGAACCGCCGGCCAGGCCACCCAGGCCCCGGGAGGTAAAGGCGTAGAAACCGCCGGCGTTGGTAACGTGACGCGACATGGTGGTGTAACCCACCGAGAACGCCATCAGCACCAGCAAGGCCAGGATCAGCAATGCCGGGGTGCCCGCGCCGTTGCCCAGCATGATGCCGATCGGGAAGCCACCGGCGATCACACTGAGCGGACTCGCCGCGGAAATAACGAAGAAGATGATGAAGCCGACACCCAGGGCGCCACGCTTGAGCTCCGTGGAGCTGTTGACCGGGAGAGTTACGCTCATGTTCTTGACCTTATTGTATGAGGCAGTCGCTGTGGGGTAGCCCCGATCCAGGCGCTATCGGTGCCGGGTAGCGCTTTTATTGTTGAGGTTGGGCGCTGTATTCGATGCTATGCCCGCCCACGAACACCTCGCTATCCCAAATCGGTAACATCGCGGGCGGCGCCCCAAAACAGGTCAGGGCCCGATTCACTCCCCGCCGATTTGGGATAACGCTACGGGCCTGCAGTCGTGCAAGCTAGCATCACCCACCCTACGCCTGCCTGAGCCTGAAGTTGCCGGCGTCGGCCATTCAATTATCGAGTGCACCCTATGTCCGCCAAGCGCCGCTGGCTGATCCTCGGCATTATTTCCAGCGCATTGCTACTCATCGTCATTGACATGACCGTGTTGTACACCGCCTTACCCACCCTGACCCGCGAGCTTGGCGCGACAGCCTCGCAAAAGCTCTGGATCCTGAATATCTACGCGTTGATTGCCGCCGGCCTGTTGCTGGGCATGGGCACACTCGGGGATCGCCTGGGGCACAAGCGTCTGTTCCTCGGCGGGCTGGTTGTGTTCGGCCTGTTCTCGCTCATCGCGGCCTTCTCGCCCTCGGCCAATGTCTTGATCGGCGCCCGAGGTGGCCTGGCCGTCGGCGCGGCGATGATGATGCCCGCCACCCTGGCGCTGATCCGGCTGACGTTCAGCGACGCACGCGAACAGGCCATGGCCTTTGGTGTGTGGGCGTCGGTGGCCTCCGGCGGCGCGGCGCTCGGTCCGGTCGTGGGCGGCTTGCTGCTGGAGCATTTCTGGTGGGGCTCGGTGTTTCTGATAAACGTGCCGATTGTGCTGGCGGCGCTGCTGCTCGGAACGCTGTTGATCCACGACCATCCGGGCAATGCGCAGCGGCACTGGGACTGGCTGGGGTCGCTGCAGGTAATGATCGGTTTGATAAGCCTGGCCTATGCCGTCAAGGAACTCGGCAAGCGGTCGCCCTCCTTCGCGGCCATGCTGGTGGCGCTGCTGCTGGGTGCGTTGTTCCTGACGCTGTTCATTCGACGTCAGCGCCGGGTCGCACAGCCGATGCTGGAACTGTCACTGTTCGCCATGCCGCTGTTCAGGAATGCGGTGATTGCGGCCGTCGCTTCAGCCGTCGCGTTTATCGGCATGGAACTGGTGTTCAGCCAGCGTCTGCAATTGGTACTGGGGATGTCACCGTTGCAAGCGGCACTGTTTATCCTGCCGCTGCCCCTGGGTTCCTTCGTGGCCGGGCCACTGGCCGGCTACTACCTGTCGCGCCTGGGCAACCGGCGCATGCTGTTCTGGACCTTGCTGTTCTCGGCGGCCGCCATGCTGGCGTACCTGTTGCTGCACAACGCGGCGGTACCGCTGCAAATTGTCAGCCTCGCCCTGCTGGGCATGGCCATGGGCGCGGCGCTGACGGCGGCGTCCAGCACCATCATGCTCAGCGTGTCCACGGACAAGGCCGGCATGGCCGCGTCCATCGAGGAAGTCTCCTTCGAACTGGGCGGTGCCGCCGGCGTGACACTGGCAGGCAGCCTGTTGTCGGCGATATATGCCTGGTCCGCCAGTTTGAGCATGCCAGCCCGGTTGAGCCTCAATCCCCTGACGTTCGAGAGCCTGGACGACGCGCTGCTGGTGTCGGCAACGTTATCGAGCGATGACGCGGCGCTCCTGACAGGGCTGGCCCGTTCGGCGTTCGATACGGGCTTCGTGGCCGTACTCGCGGTACTGGCAGCCCTGCTGTTGATCGCGGCGCTGCGGGTCCGGCCCGGCCGGCAAGCAGCGGTCATGCCGCGAGCGTAGAAAAATGACCGAACCGGGCTCGTTAAAACCCCAAGGCCGGCCGATATATGACATACCCAATAAAAAGCCAGTGGCCCAGGCCAATGACTGGTCAACCGGCACGCTGTTCACTAGCGAGATACTCCGATGCTCGACACGCTCTCCATCCGCTTGAAAATCATCTTGCTGTCCGGCTTGTGCCTTCTGGGCGTGATCGGCCTGATCGTCAGCATGAACCTCTACCAGGGCAACCAGAACAGCCGGTTGATCGGTACGTCCAGCAGCAAGATGCTGACCGACAGCGGCGAGAACCTGCTGCTGGCCAAGGCCGCGGAACAGGCGGGCAATTTGCAGCGCGCCTTTGGCAACAACCTGTTGCTGATAACCGCCCTCTCCGACCAGACGATCCAATTACGGAACATGGCCGCCCAACGCGGCTTGCCGGCCGCGACGTTGCGCGAGGAAGTGAACCAGAGCCTGAAGACAACCTTCGAGCACAACCCGCAGATATTGGGGCTGTGGCTGGTTTTCGAACCGAACGCGCTGGAAGGCCAGGACAGCGAGTTCGTCAATGACGCGGCGCGCGCCTCCAATGAAAAGGGCCGCTTTTCCAGCGCCTGGAACCGCGGTGGCGGCGAATCGTTGAACATCCTTATTCCCGAAGCCGATTTGCACAAGACCGAGCTGAGCATCAGCGGCACCCCCTATAACAGTTGGTACACCTGTCCGCGAGACACAGGACGCACCTGCCTGTTGTCGCCTTACGCCGATACCCAGGCCGGGCAAGTGCAACTGATGACCACGCTGTCGACACCGCTGATTGCCGATGGCAAGGTCATCGGCACCCTCGGTGTGGACCTCGCACTCGGCGCCCTGCAAGCGGCGGCGAGCGATGCCCAGCGGACGCTGTTCAACGGCTCGGGCAGCATGCTGATTGTGTCCGACAGCGGCGTGCTCGCGGCCTACAGCAAGGACGCAGGCCAGGTCGCCAAACCGGTCAACGTCACGTTGGGCGAGCAAGGCAAGACGATACTCGCGGCTGTGGCGCAAAAAAAACCGGCGGTGCTGGCCGAGAATGACTTGATCCGTGCCGTCTACCCCGTCGCGCCCATCCCCGACGCGGCGGCGTGGGGCGTGGTCATCGATTTGCCCAAACAAGTCTTGCTGGCCGACTCGATCGCGCTTCAGGCCTTGCTTGACCAGACCCAAACCCGCGACACGCTGGAGTCGCTGCTGGTGGCCATCGGCGCCGGGTTGCTGGGCCTGCTGCTTATCTGGCTCACCGCCTCCGGCGTGACGCGCCCGATCAACAGTGTCGCGCAGATGCTCAAGGCAATTGCCAGCGGCGACGGCGACCTGACCCAACGCCTGCACTACAGCAAGAAAGATGAACTGGGCGAACTGGTGAACTGGTTCAACCGTTTCCTCGACAAACTGCAACCGACCATCGCGCAGATCAAGCAGAGCATCACCGATGCGCGCGGCACCGCCGACCAATCCTCGGAAATCTCGCGGCAGACCAGTGAAGGCATGCAGGTGCAATTTCGCGAGATCGACCAGTTGGCAACCGCGTCCAACGAAATGAGCGCCACCGCCCATGAAGTCGCCCACAGCGCCTCGAATGCGGCCCAGGCGGCACACGGTGCCGACCAGGCGTCGAGGGACGGCATCAGCCTTATCGAGCGCAGCACCCGCGACATCACCGCCCTGGCCAGCGAGGTCAGTAAGGCGGTGAATGAAGTCGAGGCCCTGGCGGTCAACAGCGAGCAGATCGGTTCGGTGCTGGAAGTGATCCGCAGCATTGCCGAGCAAACCAACCTGTTGGCACTCAACGCGGCGATTGAAGCGGCGCGCGCCGGGGAAAGCGGCCGGGGGTTTGCGGTGGTAGCCGATGAAGTGCGCAACCTGGCCAAGCGCACCCAGGATTCAGTGGAAGAAATCCGCCTGGTGATCGAGCGCATCCAGACCAGTACGCGCGGCGTGGTCGCCACCATGTATTCCAGCCAGACACTGGCCCAGGACAACGCCGGGCAGATCCACCAGGCCGTGCAGGCCCTGAGCAAAATCAGCGAGGCGGTCACGGTAATCAGCGACATGAACATGCAGATCGCCAGCGCGGCGGAAGAACAAAGCGCGGTGGCCGAAGAGGTCAACCGAAACGTCTCGACCATCCGCGGGGTGACCGAGACCCTTACCGAGCAGGCCGCCGAGTCGGCGCAGATCAGCAGTCAGCTCAACGCACGGGCCAATCAACAGATGACACTGATGGACCAGTTCCACGTATAGCGCACGGCGCCAGGGTGGCGCGTGACGTCTGGGACGGCAACTCGGCGAACAGCGCATGGTACTCGGCCGCGAAATGGCTGAGGTGGTAAAACCCCCATTGGGCCGCTGCGTCGCCAATCGAGAGGCCCGCGGTCTGGGTGGACATCAAGCTGCGGCGCACGCCATTGAGCCGCACGCAACGCAGGTAGTTCAGGGGCGTGGTCTCGGCCACGGCGCGAAAACTGTTCTGCACGGTGCGCCGGCTCACCTGTAGGCGTTCGCACAGTTCGAACACACTGGGCACGTCGAACTGCCCGGCAGCCGCCATACGGTGGCATTTCTCGACGATAAAACTGCGTGTGGAACTGGGCGTGCGCTGCTGCTTGTCGCAGGCCGGGTCGGCCATCAGTTGCACCAGCTCATCGAGCATGGCCTGTTCCAGCGCCTGTTCATGTTGCCGCTCCTGCACGCTGTCGTGAGTCCCATCGGCCATGGCCTGGGCGAACAGCGCGAGCAAGCGCCGACGGGCCTCGGAGAAACGCTGGCTGGACACCCTGATAACCGGCTGGCGCAGCAACAGGCTGACGTCCTTCGCCGATGCCGTTTGCGCCAGTGCCTGCTCGAACAATTCTCGC
Source organism: Pseudomonas sp. Leaf15 (assembly GCF_001421425.1). Classification (NCBI taxonomy): domain Bacteria; kingdom Pseudomonadati; phylum Pseudomonadota; class Gammaproteobacteria; order Pseudomonadales; family Pseudomonadaceae; genus Pseudomonas; species Pseudomonas sp. Leaf15. The sequence continues at coordinate 47,389 of NZ_LMKI01000008.1, read as the reverse complement.
TCGAAGGTAATCGACAGCAGCTGCATGCCCATCGGCATATGGAACATGAACTCCTCGCCGCCGTGCAGAAAGAACAGGCTGCTGTCGTCCACCTCACGCCCCTGCATGCGCATCGAACCCGGCACGTTGATCGGCACCGCGAAGCACATCTTGCCGCGCGGCGCGACGCCGTGTTGCACGACACGCTGGTTGATCTGTTCGAGGAAAACGTGGCAACCGCCCGTGGTCAGCTGCATCAGCGTACTCTCGGTCGAGCCGGCGGTTAACTGGTTGTAGTCCTGGTTCCACTGCTGCACGTTGGCGGCATGAACGTGCACGTCCTTAAAATGACCGGTGCTATTATTTCTCATAATGAGCGACACCTACTAATTATTTATTCTTTTAAGGAGTTTTTATTTCTTTATATTCTCACATAAAGCAATTTATGCAAATTCCAGCGCCATTTAAAGGGCACGCCGAATGACCTGCGCCAGCACGCCGATGTGCCGATTCGGGCTACCTGCCTGGCGCCCGCTACGGAGATGATCAACCCCACATAAAACACCCTTGCAGAGAATCCGTCATGAGTGAAGCCCAGCTTGCAGCCCTCCATTTTGCCGATGCACCGCGAATCACCTCCAGCGCGCTTCCCGGGCCCAAGACGTGCGAGGCCCTGGCACTGTCGGCGCGCACCGAGTCCATGGCACGCGGCGGCGGGCGCATGCCGATCGCCATGGACCGCGCCTTCGGCGCCACCTTCAAGGATCCCGACGGCAACACTTACATCGACCTGTCCGCCGGGGTCGGCGTGAGCAGCGTGGGCCGTTGCCACCCCAAAGTGGTGCAGGCCATTCGCGAACAGTCCGAAGTGCTGATGCATGCCCTGGAAATCAACAGCACCCGCCGCACCGAGCTGGCCGCCAAACTGTCCGAAATCGCCCCTGACGGCCTGCGTGGCGATTGCATTACCTTCTTCACGCAAAGCGGCAGCGACGCATTGGAAGCCGCCATCAAGTTCGCCAAGCGCATCACCGGGCGGCACCAGATCATCGCCTTCCATGGCGGCTACCACGGTGTCTGGAACGCCTCGGGCTCGCTGACAACCGGCACGGCCTACCGCAAGGGCTTTGGCGCACAGATGGGCGGCGTGATTCACGCGCCCTACCCTTACGCCTACCGCTTTCCCTTCGACACCACCCACAAAAGCGCCGAACAGATCGCCGGCGACTACATCGACTATCTGCTCAATACCCCGTACACCGCCGCCGATGACGTGGCGGCCGTGATCGTGGAACCGGTACAGGGCGAAGGCGGCTACGTGCCGCCCTCGCCGGAGTTCCTGCAACGGTTGCGCCAGGCCTGCGACCGCAGCGGCACCTTGCTGATTGTCGATGAAGTGCAATCCGGCGCGGGTCGCACCGGCAAGATGTGGGCGGTCGAACATTCCGGCGTGAAGCCCGACATGCTCACCTTCGGCAAAGGCATCGGCAGCGACCTGCCGATGGCCGGCCTGATTATGCGCTCGGACCTGGCGGCGAAGATTCCCGACGGCTCTATGCCCAATACCTTCGCCGCCAACTCGCTGTCCGCGGCCGTGGCGCTGACCAACATCAGCATCCTCCAGGACCCCGATCTCGACCTGCTCAACCGTGCCCACGCGCTGGGGCTGGAAGCCCAGGAACGTATCCGTGGCTTCAACAGCCCGCTCGTGGGGGAAGTGCGCGGGCGCGGCCTGATGATCGGTATCGAACTGGTCGAAGACTCCGTCAGCAAAGCGCCCCTGGCGGGCGAGAAGATCGGTCAGTTGATGGGCTACCTGCTCAACCACGGCGTCCTGATGATCCCCTGTGGCCGCTACAGCAACGTGATGCGCGTGATGCCTTCGCTGACCATTTCCCGCGAGCTGTTCTTCAAGGCCCTGGATATCTTCGGCGACGCCCTGGCGTCCCTCAAGGCCTGATCCTGCCCTCTTATGGAACACAAAAAATGACTGAGCACTTGAAGCATTTCATCGCTGGCTTGGCCGTCGACAGTTCCGACGGCCGTCGCCTCGACCTGATAAACCCGGTGACCGAACAGGTGTACGCCAGCTCCGCGCGCGGCACGGCCGAGGACGTGGACCGCGCCGTGGCAGCCGCGTACAGCCAGCTCGAGGGCGGCGCCTGGAGCCAGCTCGACGGCGCACAGCGTGGCCGGCTGCTGTCGAAGCTGGCCGACCTGGTAGAGCGCGACAGCGAATTACTCGCCGACCTGGACGCCAACGCCATCGGCCGCTCGCCCATCGAACCACGCCGGATGGACCTGCCCAACGCGATCGCCAATCTGCGCGCCGCGGCCGGCTGGGCCAACCAGCTTGAAGGCCGGACCATTCCCAGCGGCGGCTACTTCGGCACCCGGACCCTGTCGTACACGGTACGCGAGCCGGTGGGCGTGGTGGGTGCCATCGTGCCCTGGAATTCGCCGCTGATGATAACGGTGTGGAAGCTCGCCGCCTTGCTGGCGGCAGGCTGTACGGTGGTCATCAAGCCTTCGGAAGAAACCCCGCAATCGGCGCTGCACCTGGCGGCGCTGGCGCAGGAGGCGGGTTTCCCGGACGGCGTAATCAACGTGGTCACCGGCTACGGCAACGAAGTAGGCCGGGCCCTGTGCGAACACCCGCGCATCGCCAAGATCAGCTTCACCGGCAGCCCCGAGGCCGGACGCGAGATCCAGCGCACCGCCGGCGTGCTGTTCAAGCGCGTGGCCCTGGAGCTGGGTGGCAAGAGCCCGCAGATCGTGTTCGACGACGCGTCCTTCGACGACGCCTTGCGCGGCTGTGCACTCGGCCTGTTCGCCAACCAGGGCCAGGTCTGCGCCGCCGGTTCGCGCATTCTGGTGCAGCGCAGCATCGCCGAGCGTTTCGGTGCGGCGCTGGCCGAGGCTGCTCAGGCGGTGAACGTGGGCGACCCGCGCCAGCCCGGCGTCCAGATGGGCCCGGTGGCCAAGAAAGCCCAGTTCGAGCGCGTCAACCGCTACATCCAGCTCGGCATCGACGAGGGCGCCGTGCTACTCGCCGGCGGGGTATCGAGTCCTGAACGGGGCTGGTTTGTGCGGCCGACGATCTTCGCCCATGCGCGCAATGACATGGCGATTGCCCAGGACGAAATCTTCGGCCCCGTGGGCACGCTGATCGCCTTCGACAGCGAAGAGGAAGCGATCGCCCTGGCCAACGACTCCAGCTACGGCCTGGCGGCCACGGTATGGACGACCGACCTGTCGCGCGCGCACCGCGTCGCGGCGGCGGTGAAGGCCGGCGCCGTGGGCATCAACTGCTGGAGCCCGCTGGACGCCAACCTGCCCTGGGGCGGCCTCAAGACCAGCGGTATCGGCCGTGAAGGCGGGTTCAGCGGCGCGCTGGCCTACACCGAGGAAAAAGTGATTACCGTGCTGCTGCCTGCCTGAGCGTACTTTCCGCACTGACCGCGCCACCCTCGACAAGGGTGGCCCTTCAAACGTGCATAGAACCGTGGAGAGCCTTATATGACCCCATTAGATCAACCGACAATAGATCGGTACCCAACCGCCCTGCGCGTATTGCACTGGGTACGTGCCGTACTGGTCCTGGGCCTGCTCTGGGCAGGGTGGCACATGACCGGCCTGAACGATGAAGTGCCGAGCAAATACGAGCTGTATTACCCCTGGCACAAATCCTTCGGGTTACTGACGTTTCTGCTGGTGCTGACCCAGATCACCCTGCGCTGGCGGGCACCGAGCATTCCGCAACCGCTGGAGACACTGGCACCGTACGAGCGGATCCTTTCCAGACTGACGCAACGTGCAATGTATGCGCTGGTAGTGATCGTGCCCTTGATGGGGTACTCCATGTCGAGCACCTACACGATGAGCGACGGCGTGTTCTTTTTCGGGGTTAATTTGCCGGAGCTGCTGCCCAAGAATGACGATTGGTTCGCCGTGTTCCAATGGCTGCACAAAGTCCTCGCCTACACCCTGCTGGCGCTGATCGTGCTGCATGTGGTGGGTGCGCTCAAGCACCGGTGTTTCGACAAGGACCCGCGCAAAGACGTGCTGCGTCGCATGCTATGAACCAGGAAGGCGTTGGCGCAGGATGCCAACGCCTCGTTAGATATCGCTTGAAACGGAGCCCACCAAGGGTCTGGTGCTTGCGAAAGCAGCTCTGGAACATGAATGAGCTTTAGCACAGCCGGCGTCGATCTGGTGCGTCAGCAGGCCTGCGTCCATGGCTCTGCGCACCACCACACGTACCATGTGATAGGCCTCGCGAAACGACAGATCCGCTTCCTGCACTATCAAGTGTGCCAGCTCGATGTTCGGCGCCGCGCTGCGCAACACCAGGTAGAGGAGTTTCAGGCAGCGCAGGCTTTCTTCCACCACCTACCAGAACCCACGGGCGCCCTCCCGGTCGCCGTCGCCGGTATGGGAGAAATTGCTTCCCTTGATGCTGATGCTCGCCCCCCATCAGCAGACCGACGATATGCCCGCTGCGCCCCTTGAGATACTCCAGCACCGTCGGATTTTTATTCTGGGGCATGATGCGATGTCGCGGCGACGCTGTCAGGAAAGTCGATTGGGCTAAAATCGTGGGTGCTCCAGACGAAATAATCTTGGGCCACGCGACCCCAGAATAAAGCGGCCAAGAACCGCTCAAAAAGAGTGGCTGTCTAAAAAGGGTGCCCTCGGGAACGAGGGCACCTCCACCAAGGAGCAAAAGTGGAAACTATTCCAGGCGCACGGATGAAACGCTCTGCCGGTTTCTAGTGCTGACTGCGTTATTTACGTCATGCTTTTCTTTGATCAAGCTAGATCTCGCAAGAAGTACAGAACGTTTGCCAGGCAAAACTCGGCGATCCGACGGTGAGCTATGGCGTGTGCAGGGATACAACTTTATCTAAACGGCGAGGAACAAAAACAGGTGACATCAGTCACCTGCCAGGTATCAAAATGTCGTAGCAAACACCAACTGGGTGTACACATTTGTATCGTTGTTACCCAACTGCGTCCCCCCCTTCTCTGCACTCTTGTCTGGCTGGTAGATGCCTAACAACGGCAAAACGGTCAGGTGCTGATTAACGCGCCATTCGGCATACAAGTCGATTTCATGACCATCGGTGTTACTCACGTTACGATCGATGGTGTCGTAATTAAAGTACATGGCTCCGAGGGTCAGGCTTTCCAAAGGATTGACCTTGAACGTAACATTCTGGATACGAGCGTTATTGTTGAAGGGGCCGGCATAGTTACTGGCCACTTCACCCTGGAACCATGTGCCGTAGCCACGACCCGTCCCATAAAACAAGGTGTCATAACCCTCTGAAAAGCGGCTGTAGCGATAGCTGGCGCTCGGCTTCCACGGAGCATCAGCAAAGGTCCACCCTGCTTCCAGATACCAAGCGTCCTCATTCGCCGCATTCGGTTTGTTTTGCCTGGCGTATTCACCCGACAAAAACAGGTTTTCCACGCCCGCATTACCCACTGCGCGCACGCTGTAGGTCTTCATGCCTTCACGCTCAAGCTGCAGGGGCGAAGCGTACTGTTCAGCGATTTTCGTGGTATTGATGTACGTCAGGCCAACCGTACCGGCTGCAGCCACGTGTTCCAGCGTACCGACGTACATCTCGGTATTGGCCTGAGAGGGGTTATCGGATTTAAGCCACATCAGATCGCCACGCCAGCCCTCTTTACCGCCAATGCGCAACACGGCTGTCTTATCGAACGCTTTGCGGGCAGCCACGTAGAAAGCACCTCCACGATTGTACTGTCCGTCGCCGAGGCCGCGACCTGCACTGAAGGCATCGCCCTGAATAAGGAAGCCGTCGCCCACTGCAATATTCTGTCGACCGAATGAAAAGTCGATGCCGTCTTTGCCAAGGACTTCAACTAGGTTGCCCGAGCGCCATCCCAAATAAGCATCTTCAATCTTGGTGGTGCGCTCAGATCCATCTGTGTAGCCAGCAGCGTCCCCGTCCCCCCAAGTGGCCGAACTGACCAGTGAGAAGGCACCATAGGCCGTCCCTACGCCTCGCAATCCCTGATCGCCGCTCACGCCGTACTTGATGTAGCCCTCTCGCCATGAGGACGCCCCCTGTGTTAACCGGCCAGAGGCTGGATAACTTTCACGACTGTGGAAAACGCCAAAAACCGCATCCAGGTTAGCATTGAGATGGGTGTCATCTCGGGAAAAAAGCTCATAAGCGCCCGCGGGAGTTGTTGCATTGAACAGTGCAGCGAGGGTCCAAAAGTGAAGCAGGGAATATCGACGCATGGTTGCATTTCCATTTTTTTTATTGGGTTAAGCGATACATTAAATGGGCTATTCCTCACCTGCATTTAAATGCCGCCAGGATTCTGCAGTCGTTGGGGTAGTCAATGGGAGCTACCGATTAATAGTTGCGTAGTTTAAGTTTTAAACATCTGTTGCGTTTTTTTAAATCTTCACCTCCTCGCGATAGCTTGCTTGAATACCTCTCTAGCAGGCCTAACATGAGCATTATTATCTTTACAACAATCGAGTCTGACGTGCTTTTTCTGTAGAGCCTGTGCCACGTATAAGAAGGGCTAAAGATTTAAGTATGCTGACCCAACAGAAAACACCCGCTTCTATAGAGACTGATATTTAAATCTATAACCGACACCCTCAGTAGACCCTGTTCAACCCCGACAAAGTGCCTTCCGATCAAAACGCTTGGCGAGTGTCAGAAGGCACCGCTCTTATAGCCGGCAGAAACAGTGCGGGCACTCCTCGTCTCCGGCACCCGAACTGTTAACTTAAAGTATATAACCTATCCCGGCGAGTGCGTCGTCAGCGTTGATCAAACGAATCAACTTACGCTGAATTTTGAAAGTGTCACTAACGCGCTCAAGCTCGTAGACGATGTCCGCGCTGTAATGTTTGAGCGAGTCCTTACGGAACTCGCGCACGTTTTGCGCGCAACGGACCGTCACTTTTTCATCGCTTTCGAACAGCACACGAAAACGTGACAGGGTGCGCACGGTACGCGGCTGCGGGCTGGTGGAAATCGAATCACCTCCGGTCAGACGCTGGATTCGTAACTGACGCATGTGATGATCGTCATAGGCGTAGTTGAGGGTGTTTTCGAAGTCTTCTTCCTTGGGATTGATCGGGATAATGTAAGTACCCTTTTCGTTCCACAGGCTCAACCAGGTGTCGAATTCGCCATGGTCGAGCATGTCGCCTTCAGCCCAGATAAAAGCGGTGACTTGGTTCAGTAATTGCAGGTTCATTTACTTAGCCTCTGCCGTCATCATCTTTTTCCACTGCTGGTAAGCAGCTCGCATGCCGGTCTCGGCGCTTACGTCGCTGACCAGCCCGTCTTCGGTCGGTATCTCACCCGGCAGGCCACGGTTCAACATGATCCACAGGTCTTCGCCAGCACTGGCGCCTTTCTGCACACGCTCCCAGGCTTCGGAATCGTCCGGAGTACCAAAGCCCATCGGACCCTGGAAGTGCTCATGCAAACGCAGGCGGTAGCGGTTGGCTATAGCAGGGCCGCCGTCCATGGTGATTACCGAGTGATGAATTTCTGTCTCTGTCACCGATATCGGTTGCAGCGCGCGGAAAAACGCCATGGAACAGGCAACGTTGGGGAACAGGTTAAGATTGAAACCCGAGCCACCGACAGCACGAACAATACGGCGCACTTGCTGCTCTTCGATACCGTCTTCGCGCAATTGCGCAGCAAGCTCCTCGAAGCGCTCCGGAATCGGTTTGTCGAGATCGGCTTCAAGATCCACCAGGTCGGGGATCATCACCATTACGCTGTGCCCGTTACCAAGGTCTTCGACGTAACCCGGCCCTTCAACGAAGTCGAACAGTTTGAGGGTTTGCTCATCAACCGATGCCAGGAACGACTTGTGCACCAGCGGGAAGTGGTAAGCGTCTGTGGTATTTTCCAACTGGATTTTCCAGTTGCCCGGAAAGCGGAAACGGTGCTCGCCTGGGACCTTGATCGGGTAACCGGCGCCCTGTTTCATGAACAGGTCGATCCATTTCTTGGCAGGCCCGAGGAAGTCGACCAGTGGTTCGATGTCATCCTTGAGAGTGGCAAACAGCATGCCCGCATATTCTTCAACACGCAGGCTGACCAGAGGCAGCTCGCCCTTATCCAGGCAATCACCGTAGCTTTCAGGGCTCGGCACACCACGCAGTGAACCATCCAGCGCGTAACTCCAGCCGTGATATGGGCAGACAAAGCTGTTGGTCTTGCCCTTCTTGTGTTCGCATACCGTAGCGCCGCGATGGCGGCAGCGGTTGAGGTGCACATGGACCTGTTTCTTGCGGTCGCGCACCACGATCACCGGCTGCTTACCGATGTAGGTGCTTTTGTAGCTGCCCGCCTCCGGGATCTCGCTGACGTGCGCGACCCAGACCCAAGTACTGTAGAAAATCTTTTCCAGTTCCATGTCAAACAGCTTGGCGTCGGTGTACAACGAGGTGTGCACGCGGTCGTGCTTGATCAAGCTTGCGGGTTCCATATCAAGCCCGACAACGTTAATTAAATCGCTCACAATTAGTTACCTTTCTATCGCAATGTCACGAGAGTTATTTTGAAATAACCTTAAGCCCGCACCCACAGCTCATCAACCGCCGACCGCGAGAGGTTTATTGTTTTAAAGACAACAAGCGTCAGCCCACCTGGATCAAGCTTAACGGTGGTGTAGGCATGGCCTATATCATTTGATTCCGGACGAGTCGGCTTTCCTGAAGCGTCCCTTGATTATCCCGTAGAGAAACAAGACAACCAGAAGTAATGGAGTGCCATTGACCCAGGCAGATTCACTGCCCGTCAGCATGCCGTAATTGTCGTAGATGAGATAAACGGCAGTACTAAGCCCAGCCAGTGCGATGAGTGGGCTGAGTAACGTTTTAAAATACCGTTTATCGTTGGCTTTTTTGAAGTGAACAACGACCCCCAATGTGACAAATGTCTGAAGCCCTATCAATCCAAGCGTCGACAATGCCACCGTTACGGGAAACAAAAATACAAAAGCGTCATAGCCCAGGGAGGAAGAGACGATAATGGTCAGTGCAACGAGCACGGTCACAAGCAGACTTGCATTGGCTGGAGATTTTTTCGTTTCATGAACATGTGAAAGAACATTCGGCAAGTGCCTGTCTTTGGCCAAAACTTGAACATACCGCGTCGCAGCATTATGCAGTGACAACAAACAGCAAAAGTTGCTGGTGCACAGCATGAGAGAAACAATTGTCGCCATCGTGCTACCCAAACGAGTCGTGAACAAATTAATGACCAACCCACCCTTCGCTATTGCTGCCTCGTCCTTGATGGAGTCAAACCCAACCTCACCGATGATCAGCCAGATAATGATCAAATAGGCGACGCCTACCAAAACGACCGCCAAACGAGTGGCATGCGGAATGGTTTTTGCTGGCTTCCTGGCTTCCATCGCATAAAGCGCGGCGGACTCAACACCGAGGAATGATGCCAGCGCCACCATGAGCCCAACCCCCAGCCCCGGCAGCATTATTGCGTCTACCGAGATGGCTTGAACCGGGAAGGCGTTAAGACCTTTATCCAAGAATATTGAAATACCCAGTAGAAAAAGCACAAAGAACTCTGCAAGCACCAAAGGCACGAGGATCTTTGCGGCAAAATCAATATTCGCCCGACCCAGGTAACAGATCGCCCCCACGTATAAGACGGTCCATGCTGCCCAGCCGATATCAATACCAAACCCTTGCATGGTCATATTCGTGTAATACCCGGACGCCACGGCAATCGCCGTGGTAATCGCCAGATAAGAGGCTAAGGCGACCCATGCCGCCCCCGTGCCTACGCCCCGTCCAAAGATCACCGTGAGGTACTTGTAAAATGCGCCGGCCCCCGGGATCGCCCGGATTAACTCGCCATACCCTATCGAGAAAAAAATCATCAGAATTCCTGCCAGCAGGAATGCTCCGGCAAGGCCAGCGCCATTACCGTGCTCAAAAGCAATGGGGGCTGCTGTAAGAACGGCCCCTAACGGTCCTGCGGCTGCAATCACCAATAACGCGATTTTATAAGCACTTAGATTACCTTCTAATTGCTGGCCGCCTGCAGGCACATCTGCAGATAGGGGCTCGGATAGCTCTGTCATCCCAATTCTCCACTCTAATTATTTTATGAATAACGGAAATAAATCGATGCAGCAGCGTCCTTGCGGACCAACGCGAGCGCTCCTCAAGCGCAAACGATACCTGCCCGCTGCCCCTGAAAACCGCAGCCTGGCCATTCTTTATATCGCCCTTCACTCGTTGCCGAGTTCATCAAACTCTTATCTTGCCAAAAGGCGTGTACTCAGAAACTCAAACCAATCACTTGTCTTCGATGACACGATTCATGACGCCTATTCAACGAGGCATCAATGTGCAGTGTATATTCCTGGCCTTGGCAAGCGGATTGAATCTGGTTCAAGCGTATCCTTCTAATTGTCGGCGCGATGTAGATTGCGCATCACACGTAGCCGGCTTCATAGGGGTATACGGCCTACCGGTATCCTTGCAGTACTTCGTCGCGAAAACGATGACACCGTAAGCGACATTCGTTGTACAGATTGCAACGCTGCAACCTTTTGAGTGACATCCCTGATCAGGTCCTTGGTCGCCCGAGAAGGAACTGAGTCACTTTTTGCTTGCACCGCCTGCTGATTGCACCGCCTGACCCGCGTGCTTGCTGCGCTCGATGACGAACGCTGATTTATTCAAAGGAACGCGCCAGCAATGGCACACAGACGTGCGTCGTCACCCTTTGCCCCGATGAGTTGCAGGCTGGTTTTAATGGAGGAACCCGGATAGGGAATTGGCACACTCAATGCCGGGTGCCCGCTCAAGTTGAACGGCCTGAGGAAGCGCGTCAGATCGATCACCGATTCACCCTTGCATACATCAACCAATAGCGGTGGCAGACGAGGCAAACTCGGAAGGACGAGTGTATCGAAGCGTTCCAGCAAATGGTCTACTTGTTCGCTGAATGCCATGCGCACCGCATGCGCAGCTTGTACGGCTACGGCATCAGTGTTGGCCGCACGCAGTAACCTCGCCTCAATATCGGCACCCAGTAAAGCCTGGCCGGTGTAATGACCATAGGCAGCCCACGTTTCAGCATTAATGACGGTCAATGCAGCTTCGAATGCCTGATCAAGAAGCGGCAGCGTGACGACTTCCCAGGCCCAGCCGCGACGATTCATTTCGTCCCGTATGGCTTGCTCAATCGCAGGATCGCAAGAGACATTGACTAAACCTACCCGGAATTTCCCGAGAGGCTTATGCGCCGAGAAAGTTGAGTCCATTGAAGTCATCGCAGCCACGAGCGTCTCGAGATCACGAGCCATGGGTCCTACAACATCAAGAGAACTGGAAGCCGGATACACACCGTGACGACTCAAACGACCGAACGATGGCTTGAGACCCAAGACCCCACAGCAGGCAGCCGGCATGCGCACAGAACCTCCTGTATCAGTACCCAATGCCACATCCACATTTCCCTGAGCAACGATGACCGCTGAGCCACTGGAAGAGCCACCAGGTATCCGATCCGGTGCCTGTGGATTAATTGGCGTTCCAGCCCACTCGTTGATACCGGTCACACCGAAAGCCAGCTCATGCAGCACAGTCTTGCCAATGATTTGCCAACCATCGTCGAGAAGCGCCTTCACAACAGTTGCATGGTTTTGGGCTGGCGGGGCGTGTTCGAAAGCACGACTCCCACACCGTGTTGGCCAACCTGCCACATCCAAAGAATCCTTGATGGCGACCGTCCGACCTGGCCCCCCGATGCAACCTTCAATGACCAGCGGGATCACAGTGACGCCCCCTGGACATTCTCGAGACGAAAGGCATCAACGCGTTCAGTTGAAAAAGAGGAGATGCGCCAGGCGTCTGCCTCCCAGAGAAATTCCACGCTGAGGGCGGCGACAATTGATCCTGATTGGCCAGACTCGTAGCGACTGAGTTGCTGCATTACCCATCGGCCTTTGGCTTGAAAACCATCGACAGATATCTGCTCACCGGAAAGAAAGTGCATATTTGACAGAAAGTGCGGAGCCGGTGGCAGGTAACTCATGAGCATCTCCACTATCGCTTTGCGTCCGCGTACACGACCAAACTTAAGGGCATACCGAGATCCGACCCCCTGCCAAACTGCGTCCTGGCAGAACAATTGGCCCAGCTCGCTTTCACGTGTTTCAGGCCCGGGAACGTCGCACAAAAACATATACCGATTCAGTAAATGGCGAACCGCAGATTCGGCCTCAAGTACCCGAATACGCTCTTCCAGCAGGGAAATGTCAGAAATGGGGGAAATCATGAAAAGGCTCCTGTCGAATCTGCAAAAACAAGACAAGGAAATTACTGACATAGAAATCGGGCCACAATCACAGCAACCAGGGATCATGTTGCTTTTTAGGCAATGATGTTGATCGGAGCTTGACCGGAATAGCCGCTATACCCTGATAGCGCAAGCGTTGTCATTACCACAACAAGTGTCGCCTCGAATGTCATCGAGTTCAAAAAAACGAACTGTAGGATAAGCGTGGTCTGTTACCTAGTTTAGCTTGAGCGCCAGAACTCATGCCGAATGCTCCAAGGCGGATTTGGAGCAGTTAAGCGCCGAAAAAAGCGCATAACCGTCATGGCTCACCCGATTATTCGAAGGCCCTGCGATTTGGACCGTTCGATTCAGAATGACAACGGCGTTGAAGGTTAGAGCCCAACCGGTCAGATCACGTCCCCGCTGAGAAAGGTTCGTATCAGCGGCAAGAGCAGTATTTCAAAATGAGCATCAACGACTATGCACAACTTACCAAATATTGATTTCATTTACCTCTCCGAACCGGACATGATTCAGGCGGGCGTCACCAATATGGCAGCCTGCGTTGACACGATGGAAGAAATGTTTTCCCTGATGTACCACGGCGACTACCGGATGGCAGGTCCCAATAACAATTCCCACGGATCTGTGGTGGTATTTCCCGAAGACTCACCTTTTCCGGACATGCCCAAACCCACCCCCGATCGACGCTTCATGGCGATGCCTGCGTACCTTGGCGGTCAATTTCGAACAGCCGGGATGAAATGGTACGGATCCAACATCGCGAATAGAGAGAAGGGCCTCCCCCGCTCCATCCTTCTGTTCGTACTCAACGATGCCGATACGGGCGCTCCTCTGGCAATCATGTCAGCGAATCTTCTTTCTGCTTATCGAACAGGCGCCGTGCCTGGCGTAGGCGCCCGCCATCTGGCCAAAAAGAATTCGAAGGTGGTTGGCATCCTGGGTCCAGGTGTGATGGCGAAGACCTCACTTTCGGCATTCGTTGCCGAATGTCCGGAGATTGACACAGTTAAAGTCAAGGGACGCGGCCAAAAAAATATCGATGCGTTTACATCGTGGGTTCGTGAGACTTTTCCGCAGATTGTCAACATTCATGTGGTTGACACCAACGAAGCTGTGGTACGCGACTGTGACATCGTCACATTCTGCAATTCCGGAGCAATTGGTGATGCCTCTGCCTACCCTGTGGTGAAGCGTGAATGGGTAAGCCCTGGTACGTTTCTGTCCATGCCCGCCTTGACGAGTATCGATGAAGGCATGCAGTCACCCGACATCCGCAAGGTTCTGGACAATCCTTCTCTCTACCAGGCATGGCATGAAGAAAATCCCAAGCCAGTGCACAACATCGTGCCAGTAGTGGGCATCCAATTCCTGGATCTGATAGACGAAGGAAAAATGTCACCTGACCAGCTCGAGGATCTGGGCAAGATTGTTGTCGGTGAAGCACCTGGACGCAAAAACGACGATGAAATCATCATCATGTCGGTCGGCGGTATGCCGGTAGAAGACGTTGCGTGGGGCACCGTGATTTATCGCAACGCCTGCGAAAAAGGCATAGGCGTCAAACTTAATCTCTGGGAAACCCCAACGCTAAGTTGATCCCGCACGGCCACCGCGCCTTCTGAGTTTTCATTGAATATCGGACACTCCACATGAAAGAAGTTATCGACGTTATTAAAGTTAAAACCGGATCCAAGTTTGAGGAGCTGGGTAGCTATTCGCGCCTCATCGCCGTCGGCGATCTGATTTTCGTATCCAATACCGCCGGCCGCAATCCCGCCACAAAGGAAATGCCCGAAGACCCGGCTGAGCAGACCCTTCAAGTCTTGGCCAATATAGAACATGCCCTTTCGGCCGTTGACGCTTCGCTTGGCGATATCGTTGCCGCGCGCGTGTTCATACCGTTTGCGAAGGACATAGATATCGTAATGGCTACATACGCAGAAAAAATGCGCGGTATTAATCCAACGCTGACGCTGACCAGCCCTCCTCTGGGATCTGAGATATACAAAGTTGAAATTGAAGTCACCGCCTATCGCGGGGTCTCAAAGGCCAATGTCAAAGAAATCACGATTACTCATAACAATACGTGACACTTAGCAGCCTCAGGGCGTAGCGATTCAGTGCACTTTCGATAACGTATACAGTATCAAGGACAAGAAACTTGGCCCCCTCTATCTCTCCCGTTCAGACCTCTGTCGTTCTTCCTGCCGCCACGACAGTGGTGGTGATCGGAGGGGGCATTATCGGACTCACTGCGGCATTGTCGCTGGCAGAACGTGGCATCCCCGTCACAGTACTTGAAAAGGGCCGAATTGCTGGCGAACAATCCTCCCGAAATCTGGGGTGGATCAGGAAAATGGGGCGGGCCAAACTGGACCTCCCTCTTTCAATCGCCGCAGAAAAACTATGGAGCACCATGGCACAACGGCTCAATGCCGATGTTGGCTACAGACAGACCGGTATTTTGTATACCGCCAGCTCAGCCGGGGAAATGGCTTCACATCAAGAATGGTTGAACTCAGTCGCTGATGCCTCGCTCGACTCACGCCTGGTCACGGCGAGAGAAATCGCTGATATTTCTCCAGGGTGCACCGTCGATTGGGCAGGCGGAATTTATACAGCCTCTGATGGCCGAGCAGAACCTACTCTTGCCAGCAGTGCCATCGCACGGGCGGCTATCGCTAAAGGCGTTATCATCGTGGAGAACTGCGCGGTGCGAACGCTATCCATGTCGGCAGGCAGAGTAAGCGGTGTTGTAACCGAGCGGGGGGAAGTGCGTTGCGATAACGTAATCCTTTCCGGCGGCATGTGGTCGAGACGCTTTCTGGCTACCTGCGGTGTTCCCCTCTTGACGTTACCGGTAGTCGCCTCAGTCCTTCGAACGGCTCCTCTGACGATAGAGGGAATGACTGAAGTCGCAGTAGGCACTCCAGATATCTCTTTTCGCAAACACCAGGACGGCGGATACATCATTACGAACCGGGGAGCTTTCATGGTGCCGATCGTACCTGACAGCTTGCTGATCGGGCATCACTACTTTTCCACACTGCGTTCTCAATGGAAAAACATGAATCTTTCCCTGGGACGAGAGTTCATGACAGAACTGGCCCTGTCGCGACGCAGTTCTGACCAAGGTACCTCTGCTTTCGAGCAGAGACGGACAATAGACCCAAACGTCAATCACGGACTGAATCGGGCTGCATTACGCAATCTCACTGAAGCTTGGCCCGCTTTTAAAAAAGCCACCATAGAACTCGAATGGGCTGGCATGATCGATGTAACGCCGGACGGCCTCCCAGTGATATCCCCCGTAGATAAAATTCCGGGTTTGACGCTTGCTTCCGGATTCTCAGGGCATGGTTTTGGCACCTCTCCAGCAGCCGGACAACTGGTCGCTGATCTCGTCACTGGCGACACCCCCATAGTTAATCCCGCACCGTATCACCTCAAGCGCCAGCACAGCTGATCAAGCCAGAAAATCAGGGGTACCTCAGCAATCAAGAGTCCTATAGAAAGCTAACTATGCAACCTAGAACCGCAAATTTCGGCGCAGACAGAAAAACCTTCTTAGATCAAAAAGCTATAAAAATATTGTAGGTCACTGACCAAAAAAACTAGCCCACAGTATTGCTTCCCGGCATTCACTAGCATAGATTCATCAACATAATAAAAAACTTGATGATGCGAACCGTGCGAGGCACCCATGATGAATTCCCAAACTGAGCTTCAAGATCAACGCTTCAAGTATCTGTATTTGAGCTCCAGACTGGGAACCATGCGCGCGGCGGCCGAAGAGCTGGAGCTCGCCGTCTCCTCCATCAGTCGCCAGATTGCGAAACTGGAGTCCGATCTAGGTATTCAGCTCATACAAGAAGGCACTCACAGGATCTGCCTGACCGCCGCAGGTCAGGCTGCAGTTGATTATTATGTTGAGCGTATGGGCCATCACAATCAACTTTTGAAAAAACTCGGCCAACTCAAAGAAGGATATTTAAATAGAACCAGCATTGCGGTGGGCGAAGGACTACTTAGTACTCAGGCCATAGGTGAGCTTTATCAATTTTTCAAAGCTAACCGACAATCGCACACTGAGCTGTTGATTGCGCCCTCTCACGAAGTTGAGCGAATGGTCGCTGAAGACGAAGCAGACATAGGATTGGTGTTTTCCCCTACCAAGACCACCAACATCAATAGGCTCCATTCTTTCGATCAACCCATGAGAGCTATTGTCCACCCCGACCATTCGCTGGCGGGCAGATCGATACTCAGTCTTCAAGACCTGGCTGACGAAGATATTGTTCTACCCCCGCCTGAGTACCGGATCAGAGGAATTATTGATCAGTTGCAAAGTGAAAGCAGCGCTCACTTCCAGCCTTACATTACTTCAAACTCACTGAAGATAATGTTGGACCTCACGCGCAATGGCATAGCCTCGACAATACTCAGTGACTTTCCCGTCATTGATGAGTTATGCAACGGCACATTAAAAGCTATTCCTATCGATTATCACGCATTGAATGTAACACAAGTACAAATTATTTCGCGCCAATCCAGGAAGCTGTCCCCTCTTTCGCGTGATTTGGTGCATTACTTGGCAATGGCGATAAACGCACAGATTCGGCGCATTCGTGACTGCACCAGCAGAAATCCCAATAAGATTTTCTTGGTTCGGAAAAATGCCATAGCTACGGCAGTTGACTAGCCTCTTTTTTCTGAGCGATGTTTTCCATGATTCTCCATATGATGGATTTAGCGTCTTGAACTATTCGCTCATAATTCTGCGCATCCGGCCAATCCACCATGTAAAGCACCATAATGCCATCGATGTGTAACAGCACCTGGGTTGCGACCCGCTTGATGGTCTCACGCGATGCATCAGGGTAAACCCTGGTAAGGATTGTCGAAAATTTTCGCCTATTGACTCTGTACAGTTTACGCTGAAAAAGGCGCGCCTCTACATCCCGGAGTGCCATCCCCCAGAGCTCGACGAAGATAGCTGTAACATCCAGTCGCATGAGATCGCTAAACAAATAATCCAACACAGCACACATCTGTTGTTCGGGACTATTATAGGACTCCATCATGATGAGTTTATAATTTTTCAGATAGTCATTTACGGTATACCTGACCATCTCCAAAAATAGTTGATCTTTGGTCGGAAAAAAATATTGAAGATGACTCAGCGACATATCGACTTTTTTAGCCACGCTTCTCATACTGAATCCAGCATTTCCCGAGTCGAGAAATACCATCCTTGCCTCGACCAAAATAGCCGTACGTTTCTCTTCAGTCTTTTGATTGTTTTTAGCAACCCTCATTGAGAATTTCCTTTTTACCTAAAAATTTTGCAGAAATTATACAACACTCTTAATTCGCCTTAAAGACCATACTTGCTTGTATTCCATACAGGCCAGATATACCTGCCCGGTCAGATGAACTACTGTTTTACCCGATATCGTCATCGTCTCAGCTTAGTGCAGTCATGGTCCACGACCTAGGGCACGATCAGCAAAAACCAATCCGCCCTACACGCAAGTGATACATTGGACGCACCACCTGGATGATTCGCCTTTGTTGCAGCAAGGGCAACAATAGGTACCTCTGCTGTCATTGTCCAACTCGTGACGGTGCGGGATATTAATTTCCTTTATATTCCGCTAGTACGATAGCGGCCCCTGAAACAATAACAATGGGCATTCGATCATGACATTGGCAAATAACTACGAACACCTCACCTCTGGGGCTAAATCCAGGATCGGCAAACGTACCCAAATCTTCATTAATGGTGAGTTCAGGGACCCGCATTCAGAAAAATACTTTTCTATCGCCGATCCTAGTAACGGTCTTGAATTAGGTCAAATCGCACAGGCAGACCAATTTGACGTCGACCTGGCAGTGGCCGCTGCACGCAAGGCATTTGAAGACAGCGCCTGGTCCAGAATGAGACCCTATCAACGTGAAGCTTTGATGCTGCGGCTCGCTGATTTGATTGCGGAAAATGCTCAGGAGCTTTCTGAACTCGAGACGCTCAGCAGTGGCCGCCTTATTCGAAACACTCGCGCATTCGATGCGGACCTGTCGGTTTATACGCTGCGTTATATGGCCGGGTGGTCCACCAAAATCTCTGGAAAAACCCTGGATCTGTCCGTTCCTTACCTGCCGGATCAAAAATTCTTTGGTTTCACAAAACGATCGCCACTGGGTGTCGTCGCAGCAATTACCCCGTGGAACGTTCCGCTTTGCCAAGCGGTCTGGAAATTGGCACCTGTTCTTGCAACAGGGTGCACTGTTGTTCTCAAGCCCGCTGAGCAAACCCCGTTCACTACTTTGCGCCTGGCGGAGCTGTGTAATGAAGCTGGCATTCCACCTGGAGTTGTCAATGTCATTACCGGCCTAGGTCATGAAGTAGGTGCGGCGCTTGTTGAGCACCCTGGCGTGGACAAGATAAGTTTTACAGGCTCGACTGAGACAGGGAAACGAATCGCCGCAATAGCAGCGCCCCTGATGAAAAAATACACGCTTGAACTCGGCGGTAAGTCACCGGTCGTCATCGCCGAAGATGCCGATCTGAACATCGCTATTCCCGGCGCTGCCTGGGCTATTTTCGGCAATCATGGTCAAAACTGCTGCGCAGGTTCTCGGCTGTACGTCCACGAACGCCACTACGCCGAAGTCACTGCTGGAATCGCTGAAATCGCACGGACCATCAAAATTGGCCCGGGTCTGGATTTAAGTTCGCAGATGGGTCCACTCGTTCATCACGCCCACCGCGACAAGGTGATGAGCATGATCCACCAGGGCCTTGAGTCCGGTGCAGAATTACTGTGTGGGGGCGAAACGATCAACAGCCCTGGCGCTTATATTCAGCCTACCATTTTGACCGACCTTACAAACAACAGCATCACATCCCAAAAGGAGATTTTTGGGCCGGTGCTAACAGCCTTTTCCTTCAAGGACGACCGTGAGGTTATCCAGCGCGCCAATGCGACCTCATTTGGTTTGGGGGCCAGTATCTGGACCAAAAACGTTGATCGGATCACGAGCTTCTTCGGCGGCGTGAAAGCAGGCACTATCTGGATCAATAACCACAATGTGCTGGATCTCAGTCTCCCCTTCGGCGGCATGAAGGATTCAGGCGCAGGTCATGAATTGGGTGAAGAAGGCTTACTCGCCCATACGTCACTCAAGGCCGGTGTTATGCGTGTTTTTGATCAGGCTGAATGAAGATTGGCGACCTTTTTTAAACCATCAATATGAATTGTCTTCCCGCGTGCGTACAGGTATTACCCGATGAATGAACTCCTAAACGTAGTCGTGCTTAAACGAGTGCTGCAAGGTGATGATGTGGTCGTCATCGAGCTGGCGCGGGCAGACCGCGGCAATTTACCGACCTTTGAGGCCGGTGCCCATATTGATGTGCACCTACCCTCAAATGTGATCCGCCAATATTCGTTGTGCGGCGATCCCGCTGACGCAGGCATTTATCGCCTTGGGGTATTGAGAGATCCTCAATCCAGGGGCGGTTCCATTGCAGTCCATCAGGAATTACTTGAAGGCGTAAAGGTAAACATAAGCCTGCCTCGTAACCATTTCCCGCTGGACTTGAATGCCGAACGTTCAATCCTGCTCGGAGGGGGTATTGGCATCACACCGATGCTGGCCATGGCCTATGCGCTTGAAGCCAGGGGCAAGGCGTTTGAAATGCATTATTGCGCACGCTCACGTAGCCGAAGTGCGTTTCTTGAAGAGTTGGAGCTCTCCGGATTTTCCCAAGCTGTCCAGCTGCACTTCGACGATGAACCTGAAAGCCAACTGGACCTCAAACGCGTATTAGGAGGCAGCCAGGACACGGCTCACATCTATACATGTGGACCGGGAGGTTTTATGAAGTGGGTTATCAATAATGCTCTCGAACTCGGCTACCCTGATGCACACATTCACCGCGAATACTTTCAGGCCGACATTGATACCAATGGGTCTGGTTTTGAGGTTGTGGCGGCGCGCAGCGGTAAAACCGTCAATGTCATGACCGGGCAGACCATTTATCAAGCACTGGCTGAAGTAGGTATTGATATCGAAATATCCTGCGAGCAGGGTGTTTGTGGCACATGCCTCTGTGATGTTTTAGAGGGTGAACCAGACCATCGCGATGTGTATCTCACTGCTGATGAAAAAGCGGCGAACGATACGATATTGGTATGCTGTTCACGATCAAAATCTCCACGATTGGTGCTGGACATATAACGTCAAAAGCGGTGCATCGCCGGCGTCATTTGCCTTGGCCGTCCTCAGCAATGTAATGACACACAGGCTATGGCGCAGGGATTGTCATGCGTTGCCGCTCAAGCAAACCCATTGAGCCCACCGGGATTTTTTCTTGCCGTATCGGCGGTTCAAATCCCCCTGTCTTACACATGACTACTGCGCTGCGCCGGTTAGTGTTGGCGCTAGCCATTCGGCAGTTTCAATCCAGCGCTGCCTGACAACGTGCAGCTGAGAATTTTATGCTTAAGAATAACCTTCAGGGTTTATGGAAATATCGAGTGCCGTTGTTGGGCATATTCAGTATCGCGACTGCTCTTGTGCTGGCTTTTGCCTGGGCAGGAGGATTCTTAGGCACCGGCGTTACCACAAAAGAGTTTCTGGGTGACTCCCTAGATAATTTTCCACCAGGCTATCGACGGGCCCACGGTAAGGGTATGTGTTTCAGTGGGACTTTTCATGCGAGCGGCGAGGCCGTCCCTCTGTCGACCTCACGTATTTTTCTACCGGCCAACATCCCCGCCGTCGGGCGTTTTTCAATCGGCACCGTGGACCCGCATGCGGCGGACAATTCGACGGCGACCGTCAGCATGGCACTCATGCTAGTAGGCGACGACAAGTCACAGTGGCGAATGAAGCTCAACAACGAACCCTACTTCGCGACTCGGGATGCCGAGGGTTTCCTGGCGCAGGTCGAGGCCTTTGAACCGGTGGCTGCCACTGGACAACCAGCCCCGGACAAGGTGGCCGCGTTTTTTCAAAAATATCCAGAGGCTCGCAAGTCTGTAGAGCGAGAGGCGAACGCGACTTGGCCGGCCAGTTTTGCAGGAACCGAATATAATTCCATCAACGCCTTCGTACTCATTGCAGCGGATGGAAAACGTCAACCTGTGCGCTGGTCCATGCGCCCTCATGCGGCGGTAGAGATGTTGAGCAAAGAGGCTCATGCGCAAGCCAGTCATGACTTCCTGTTTAATGAAATAACTCAGCGTGTGGGTGTAGCACCCTTGTACTGGGATCTGGTATTCCAACTGGCCGAGGCGGGAGATCCGGTGAACGACCCTTCTCAACCATGGCCGAGCAACCGCAAGGAGGTAATCGCTGGGACGTTAGAGGTCAACCAGGTGGTAGAGCAAACTCATGGGGCATGTCGTGACATTAACTTTGACCCGACGCTTGTACCTTCAGGAATAGCGCTTTCAGACGATCCGGTGCTTGCAGCCCGTGCGGGTATTTACTCCCAGTCCTATAACGCCCGATTACGAGAAGTCGGTTTTGGTAAAGCCACTGACGCGGTTGGCAAAAAGGAAATCAAATAATGCATACCCAGCAGAAGCACACCGGTGTGCAAAGTTTCAACTTCGCGGCACGGCTTCTCCATTGGCTCATGGCTGTCCTTATCCTGGCTATGCTATTTATAGGTGTAGGCATGATGGCTTCTCTGAGCCTGCGTCCCTGGCTCATTGATCTTCATAGGCCTCTGGGAATCGCCATTCTTCTTTTGGCTATCCTGCGTCTAGGCAATCGGCTTTTAAGCACCACGCCGCCATTGCCTGCCAGCGTACCGTACTGGCAGGCAATGGCGGCGCATGTTTCGCATCTATTGCTCTACTTGCTGATGCTCTGCCTGCCACTGCTCGGTTGGGCGACGCTCTCTGCCGGAAATTGGCCTGTCACCATGTTCGCGGGCTGGAACCTTCCACCCATTGCTCCTGTCAGCTCCGCGCTTTACGCTTGGTTTCGGGCCGCACATGGGTTATTCGCCTGGGCTCTGTTTCTGCTTGTGTTAGGACATCTTTGCGCAGCGCTGATACATGCTTGGATATACCGCGACGGCGTCTTTTCCAGCATCACGCGTAAGGCTCGTGGTAAATAAATGACGCACATCAACATGGCCACGATCGATCTGAATCTTCTCAGGACTTTTGTGGCTATTTGGGAACACCGCAGCCTGACAATCGCGGCCGAACGCCTACACCTCAGCCAGCCCGCCGTCAGTCACGCACTGCGTCGACTACGCGATGTGTTTGACGATCCGCTGTTCGTACGAACAGCAACGTCGATGGAGCCGACTGACGCAGCTATTCGCCTGCACGGACCCATTGAACATGCGCTGATTATTATTCAAAGCGCATTAATGATGTTTTCGAACTTTGAACCGAAAACAGCGGATCGTACTTTTCGCATCTCCATGTCGGATATGTCGCAACTTTATGTGCTACCGACGGTGATGGAAGTGCTAGCGCGCGAGGCGCCGAAAGTACGCCTGGATGTGCGTCAAATGCCTATAGAGCAACTGGCTATGGCATTGCGCAAAGGTGATGTAGATATCGCGATAGGCTATCTGGTAGAACTTGGTGAAGAGTGCATCCACGAAAACTTGCTAGACGACGAATTCATTTGTCTGTTGCGCGACGGCCATCCTTTTCAGGAAGATGAATTGAGCGTTCAGGACATACTCGCCCTGCGCTATGTTGACGTTTCGAGCAATATTACCGGCCATGGCGTAACCGCCGATGCAGCATTCGGAAAGGCCGGCATTGCGCGCGAAATCGCTCTGAAAGTGCCTAACTTCACGATTGCCCCGAAAATCGTTGCCAACACTGATCTGGCATTGATTCTGCCGCGTGCCATTGCCATGCAGCTAAACCACGACCAGCGCTATCGGCTGCTGAGTCTGCCCATCGAATTGCCAGCCATCTCGGTGGGACTTTATTGCCATAGCCGTTTCCTATCGGATGCCGGGATAACTTGGCTGCGCGGGTTAATCATTAGTCTGTTTGCCTCCGGCAGCCATACTGGAGTTCATATCAAATGAGGCGTGCGAGCATTCTTTATAAACCCTGTAACCCACGAATGGGGAACTGCAATTATTCAGGATGCCGACGTCTGTACGTTGACGGCTGCAGCCCGCCCCAGACGGTGAAAGTTTCTCCCAAAGTAAATCAGACTCTCCCCCTCTTCACGGACCTGAATTTGGTTAATTTCGACAAATAATACCGAATGCGATCCGACTTCCTTGATATCTACTATGTTTCCTTCGAGGCTTGCTAGGGCGTCGTTCAACACCGGTAAGCCCGAGGAGCCTGTCCGCCAATCCTGGCCGGCAAAACGTTCAGCAGGCGGCAGGTCGGTCATGCCAGCAAACTGTCGCGCAACACCCTCCAGATCACCGGTCAGTATATTTACGCACAACGCCCTGTTGCCCAGCAACGCTTCATGAATTGAACTGTTACGGTTGATGCAAACCAATAATGTTGGGGGCGTATCAGTGACCGAACAGACCGCACTCGCAGTTAATCCGAAGCGACCATGGGGGCCATCGGTAGTAATGATATTCACCGCCGCAGACAACAATGACAGCGCTTGCCGAAAATGTTGTTTTGATTGATCGCTAACCATAACCTTCACCTTTTAATTATTGACTTGGTGAATCCATGTTGAGAGGAATTGTTCATTCGGTCAAATTCGCTTTACTCATACGCACTATTGACAGCAGGAATAGCCATCGCCCTTAAACGCCCTCCCCTTTAGAGGCGCATGGCACGACAGTTAATTCCCACGGATTATTTAGCTTATTCATATTCCGAATTTGATTTTTTCTTATCATCCCACGCATTCTGAACGTGTATGCAATCACCCTAGCCAGAGAACAATAAACATGAACAGCAAAAACAATTTCGATGATCGTGACACACGTGAAGGCGCTCCAATCAGCATCAAGGCGATTTCCCTGGATGATGTGATTGCGGAGATTGCCGAGCGTCGCAGCGAGTTTAACCAACGCTCCCATGTCCCTTTAGACATGATTGAAAAAATGAAAGCAGTGGGTATCTTCCGCGCCAGTACTCCCAAATGTTTCGGTGGCGATGCGCTGCCTCCAGCCGAGTTCCTGCGCATCGTAGAGCGGGTTTCCGAAGCCGACGGTTCGGTCGGTTGGGTGACCGCGTTCGGCTCAGCCAACATCTACCTGGCGGCACTCCCCCCGGCAACCCAAGCATTGATTTATGCCAACGGGCCAGACCAGGTCTATGCTGGCGGCCTTTACCCTCTACAACCTGCCAAAGAGACTGAAAATGGCTGGGAAGTCAGCGGGCACTGGCGGTTTGCTAGTGGGTGCAAAGGTGCCAACTGGATTGGTGTAGGCATCGGTGGCACATCGGCCAACGGTGGAGGACCGACGGCAGGCAAACCGCTGACCGCTGTGTTCCCGGCAAGCGAAGTGCAGATCGTCGACAACTGGAATGTTGTCGGGATGCAAGGCACGGGGAGCCATGACCTCAAATTGCACCAAAAGAACGTCCAACGCGAGTGGACTTTCGTGCGGGGCAGTGCCTCCACAATTGACGAGCCCCTCTATCATTACCCGTCTGTTTCCTACCAGGCGCAAGTTCACGCCGCCGTTAACCTCGGGCTGGCACGCGCAGCACTGGACTTGGTGATCGCAA
This sequence comes from Pseudomonas sp. Leaf15, assembly GCF_001421425.1. Lineage (NCBI taxonomy): Bacteria > Pseudomonadati > Pseudomonadota > Gammaproteobacteria > Pseudomonadales > Pseudomonadaceae > Pseudomonas > Pseudomonas sp. Leaf15. Next base: position 22,332 of record NZ_LMKI01000008.1, on the reverse strand, counting down.
TGTCGGGCAGCACCAAGACTGTCACCGGTGCCCCGCGTTTGGGTGATCGCGCTTATTACCGCAGCGAACTGGGTAAGGCAGAGGCGATGCTGCGAAGCGCCCAGGCGTTTTTCTACGAATCCGCCGAAGCTGTATGGGCCTCGCTCATCGCCGGTAATCCGGTGACCCTGCAGCAGACTAACTTATTACGTCTCAGCGCCACCCATGCCGCTCATACCGGAGCGGACGTAGTCATGAAGGCTTATCGACTGGCGGGGACTGCAGCCATCTTCAATGACAATCGTCTGCAATGGATCGTACGCGACTCCATGGTAGTGACACAGCATGCTTTCCTCGGCGAAGCGACTTACGACGGCGCTGGCGCGGTGTTCGCGGGCATCGAACCGACCATCCCCTATCCTTGAGCACCACTATGCACAGCAGCTTCTGTCACGCTGCTGCAGTCTCTAGAGCTGATTCTGTAAGAGAAATATGCAACCTTGTTAGCGAGTCTCTACCAACTGAACGAAAATCGCGTCCAGGCCGTCTGGGTTGAAGATTGTCGCAATCGGGCTGCATCGGGCCGACATCAGTCGATGTATGTAAGTTGGTAAGTGGGCAATATCAGTTTTAATATGCGGCACACAGCTGTTTTCGCTCAAGTGTGTCATCAAGCGACCGATAAAAACTTATGCGCTGGGCCATCCGCCGCTGCTTGCGGGGAGCACATTCCACGCTCTGGGAAAACCATGACAATAAGAACAATGAACATTGCTCCGCGCGCATTTCTGGGGTTCTCCCTGATAGGCGCGCTCATGCTGATTCTCGGCCTCTTCGCCCTGTCTCAGATGAGCAAGATCCGAGCAGCTGGCGACGACATCGCGATAAATGGCGTCCCTAGCTTTCAGACCCTGAATGCTCTAACGGTGACGGGCGTCCGCATGCGGGTTTTATCGCATCGGCTGTTAACTGATCGCGAACCAAATATTCAGAACAGGACCATCGAATTACTTGCGGAACAAAACCAACAACTTAACCAGTCGCAGGCAGCATACGCCAAACTGATTTCATCCCCTGTAGAGCAATCCGACTACAACGACTATATGCGGCTGATGGGTGAATATCGCAAGATTGAAACGCGCCTTGTTACCCTCAGTCGGGCTGGCGATCTGCAGGAGCTAACGCGCGTGCTGAACGCCGAGTCTGCGGCTAACGCTGAGCAGATAAACGTGGCGTTGGGTAAGCTTACTGACTTCAATAACGCCCAGCTGGCTATCATCAATCAATCCGCTGCTGACCAGTACAGCTCTGCGTTCAACTGGGTTGTCGGCCTCCTCATTATTGCCTCGCTGCTGACCATGCTGTTTGCCTGGCTGCTGACCAAGAGCATCACCCAACCTATAGCGTTGGCACTTGAAGCGGCTGAAACCATAGCCGAAGGTAATCTGACCCGACCGATAAAGGTTGATGGCACTGACGAAGCGGGCAGGTTGCTGCTCGCCATGCAAAAAATGCAGGAGAAACTGCGCGATACCTTGATGCGTATTTCCGGATCCGCAACACAACTGGCTTCCGCTGCCGAGGAGCTGAACGTAGTTACCGATGAAAGCGCCCGCGGCCTTGCGCAGCAGGACAACGAAATAGAACAAGCCGCGACTGCAGTCAACGAAATGACCAGCGCCGTCGAAGAAGTGGCGCGTAACGCAGTGAGCACTTCAGAGGCGTCAAAAAACGCGACGGCGTCAGCAGGCGATGGCCGGGATCTAGTTCACGAAACCGTCAACGCTATCGAACGCATGAGCGGGGATGTGCAAAGCACCGCCGATCTGATTGGTAATCTTGCGGAGGAGTCCCGCGACATCGGCAAGGTTCTGGACGTGATTCGTGGCTTGGCGGATCAGACCAACCTGCTGGCGCTGAACGCAGCTATCGAAGCGGCCCGGGCCGGTGAAGCCGGTCGCGGTTTTGCGGTTGTCGCCGATGAAGTACGCGCTTTGGCCCATCGCACCCAACAGTCCACAAGCGAAATTGAACGTATGGTTGGCAGCATTCAAGGCGGCACCCAAAAAGCGGTCAGTTCAATGCGTAACAGCACTGACCGTGCTGAATCTACCCTGAGCATCGCGAAAGGCGCAGGCTTGGCGCTGGAAACCATCAACACCGCAGTGATCGAGATCAACGAGCGTAACCTGGTCATCGCCGCCGCTGCGGAAGAACAGGCTGCAGTCGCCCGTGAAGTGGACCGCAACTTGGTCAACATCCGAGACCTGTCGACGCAATCTTCCAACGGCGCCGCCCAGACCAGCGCCGCCAGCGGCGAGTTGACCCGCCTGGCGGTTGACCTGAACAGCATGGTGTCGAGGTTTCGCTTGTAAGAGGTATCGGAGGCCATCTGTTGGAGCGAGGCTTGCCCGCGCGTACGATGAAGAGGTCTGCCTGATACACCAAGGCGCCTAGTTCGCAGGCAAGTCTGGCTCTCATAGAGTTCAATTTGAACCCTGATCCCGCCCACAAAGTTACGGCCATTGGCGCTAAGTGTCCCGTTGGCGTGTGGGCCAACCGTGGCGCTGGATAACGGCGCCAGGTGGTCCTCTGTGTTGCCTCAAAATTGCCCCGACTACAACGAGATGGCCACCCTCTCCGCCCCATCGCTGGTGCGGAAGGTGACGGCGTCTGTCGATACATCCAGCGCGCCAGGCTCGAACGCAGCGTGATCGATTTGGCCAACCCGTTGCTGCGCACTGAGTCGCTTACCTCGATCGCTTAAAAATGATGTTTCACAGATTCCGCTCATTTCAGCCGCTTCTTGAAAAAACACTTTGAACTGAAGCCTAAAACACTTTCGTGCGCATGCATTGCGCGGAGCGCTGGCAGGTGCTGCCTGGCCACTAAGAAAATAACCGCTTGACCTTGCCTCTCGGTTCTCGTTAACTTCACGCCACTTTCCTACCTTCCGGTAGGAAGTCAATCATGAGTTTGTTATGGAAAAGAGTCATTTCGGCAATCCTTCACTGAAGTTTGCCATTGCCTTGGGGGCCATCGCCGCACTGGGGCCCTCAGCCGTCGATATGTATTTGCCAAGCCTGCCCGAAATGGCGGTTGATTATTCGACCAGTGTTGCCAGCATTCAGCTGACGCTCACGGTCTTTTTATTGGCAATGGGGCTTGGACAATTGCTGTTCGGGCCGGTAGTCGACGCCTTGGGCCGTCGACGTCCACTGATAGCAGGCTTGTTGCTGTTCAGTTTGAGTGCGCTGGCTGCAGGAGCGGCACCAACCCTTGAGTGGCTACTCGTGGCACGATTTGCCCAAGGGATAGGCAGTGCTTTGACGTTGGTGGTCATCATGAGCATGGTGCGTGACGTCACTCAGGGCGTTCAGGCAGCAAAACTTTTTGGCCTGCTGCTGACCATTCAAGGTGTTGCTCCCATCATCGCCCCGGGGTTGGGTGGTTACATTGAGGCGCATTTCGGATGGCGGGCCGTCATGCTGGTACTGGCTGTTCTCGGTGCGCTGGTGGCGGTGAATTCGATGGCTGTTTTGCCTGAAACACTACCAATGCAAAAGCGCGAGCCATTGAATATGAGCCTTGCGATACGCACGTATGCGCGCCTCGCAAAAGACGGTCGTTTTCTAAGGCCAGCTTTAGCGCTGTCAGCCGTGTTCTTCTTTCTCTTTGCCTATGTGGGCGGCGCTACATTTGTTTATCAGAAGGAATACGGACTGCCTGCTGCCCAGTTCGGTACGCTGTTTGGCGCAACCGGCATCGCGATTCTCATAGGGGCCGTCGTGGCTACCAGACTGGTGGGCAAGTACGGTTTGGCCCGCATGGCAACGGCTGGAGCTTTTTGCATCTTTGCAGGTTCTGTCATGGCCTACGGCGCAGCAGTATCTGGTTCTAGTTTGTACTGGCTGGCTGCCGGTGTCGCGGTAGCACTGCTTGGATTGGGGATTGCAGAAACCTCACTGATGACGCTGGTGATGTCTTCGCAAACCACTGCCCTGGGTTCAACGGCTGCATTGCTCGGCGCGTTTCAGCTTGGCATCTCGGCCTTCGCCACACCGTTGACCGGTTGGGCGAGCAGCTATGGCGCCATTGCCTGGTGCGCATTCCTGATAGTCTGCGCCGTTATGGTGGGTGCGCTGACCTGGGTCAGTGTGCGCGAAGGCAGGGCCGAGCACATCACCGCGTTAAATCACTGAATTAAAAGGTCATCCCGATGAAAGTGCTGAGCCCTTCCGCAAGCAGAATCTGTGATATCGCTCTGGTGCATTTCGCTGAGCGGGGATACGACGCCTCGTCGCTCAATGAAATCGCTGTCGTGGCAGGTATGCGCAAGCCCTCGTTATACGCGCACTTCAAGAGCAAGGATGATCTGTTCAACGCCGTGCTGAATCTGGCGCTGGCGACGGAGAGGCACTATATCGAAGAGATGTTTGCAAGCGTCCCGGCGAATGATGACGAGCCCGGCAAGCTGTACACGGACAATCTTTCAAACCGCTACGAGTCTTCCGCTGCCCTGCGTTTCCTGCTGCGAACGGCATTCTTTCCGCCTTCGGAGTTAAAGGCATCGGTGACAAGTGGCTTTGAAGCCTATCTGGACCGTCTTCATGAACGCTTTGGCGCAAGCCTTGAGAACAGGTATCCAGCCCTGTCGGCGAACGAGATTTCAATGTTTCAGGATGCTTATATAGCGGTTGTCGACAGCCTTCATGTCGAGTTGATTTACTGTAGTGAAGGCACCTACTGTCGGCGTCTTACCGCTTTGTGGCGCATTCTTGGTGATTCGCTGTCTCTGGCTGTGGGGAAGGTGGCGCATGGATAAATCAACCATTCAAATTTTGCAAAAACATCTAAACGCTATCATCCGCCTTGCTCCCTTGCCCGCCTCCCGTGCTGCCTTTTTAATGAGAAACACACTCAGACAAGCATACTCTTTGCAGTACGGCCATCGCCTCTACGCATCAATGAAATAGCTCTGGCAAGATGGCGTATCAACGCGTGGCTCGCTGGGGAAAGCTTGCGGGATGGGCGAACGATGATTCGCATTTCGGTACTGCTCATTGCCTCACATGCTAACGGGATCGCCTTGAACAACCCTGATGTCAGCTCGGAAACCAAGGGCAGTTCTGGCAGCACGGTACTGGCTATCCCTGCGCGGACCAGGTCCAGGATGACCTGTAGTGAGTTGGCGGTAACCACCGGCTCAATCGTAAACGGCTCATCCTTGCAAGCTTGAGTAACCAGCTCCCTAACGCGGTATTTGGGGCCAGGCAAAACCAACGGTGTATTGGCAAGATCTGTTAACGTCAGCACATGCTTTTTTGCCAACGGACTTTCCCTGGACACAATCGCACGGAGCGGCTGCTCGAACGCATACAAACTGCGGAGGGTGGCTGTGCTTGCTGGCGAAAAAGCAAGGCCAATGTGCGCTTCGTCATCTTGGATCATCCGCTGTACCTCAAAAGACGGCGCGATGATGATTTCGATATGAGCATCGGGGTATTGCTTGAAAAAGTTTTGCAGTTCCACGATTGCCTGGGAGCCCAGCAATCCTTCTCCGATGGCAATGATAGTCGTACCTAGAAAACGCCCTCGCAACTCGCTGAGCTGATCCAGCAACGCTTCATGCTGGCTAGCCCTGGCACGGTAATAATCAATCGCAACCTGCCCAGCCTCAGTCAGGCGAATCCGATGAGTGCCCTGCTCTACCAGATCAATGTCTAGTTCCGCCTCTAACTTGGCAATCTGTCGACTGATCGACGAGGGGGCAATACCTAGCTCGTCAGCCGCTGCACGCATCGATCCGAGTTGATGGCTGAAGAAGAGATATTTGAGTTGTTGGTCCTGGAAGTCCAGTAGGACATTGGATCTCATTACTGTCACCGCTCATCAGGCTACTTTCTGTCCGACTAAGACGCATTTTGAATCCCGGACACGTCTCATCGCTTAGGTGGTTCACGTTTCTCTGCGCCAACCCTCCTGACCATCGAGACGCAGCACGGCCGTTTTGTCGAAGTTCTTGCATGCTCCCAACCAAGTAGGTACTGCCACCCCGTTTATACTCGCTATCGGCCAAACCGTTATCGAAGTTCGTGCCGTCGCCGCAAATTAGAAAACCATCGCCGACCGTAACCCTCTGGCGGCCGAAGGACACGTCTGGGCCGTCTTTACCCAGTGCCTCGAACCATTCGCCAGAGCGCCAGCCAGGCCCTGATCACCACTGATTCCGTACTTGATATAACCTTCGCGCCTGGTAGACGAACCCTTAGACTTACTGCCGGAGTTCGAGTAGTTCTGCTGGCTGTTAAAGACACCGCACGTGGCTTCGAGGTTAGCGCTGAGGTGAGTATCTTCATTTGAGTAAAGTTCGTAGGCGCTGGTTTGTATGCTGCCAGCGATCAACGCTGCAAGAGTGGAAATACCGATGGCCAAGTTAATCGATTGAGCGTAGCGGGTAGGCGCTTACCAATGAACGCCTACCTTGCGCCCAGTTTTATTAGTCCATATCAGGCTCAAAAATACCCCGTTTCATATAAAATTTAACCCAGATAACGCTACAGATGGTGATGAACGAAAGCATGCCGCCAGTAATGGCATAAACAGAACTCGTCAACGCCGGCGAGGGGGAATTATTGATGGCCACATACAGTATGGCAACAATTGCAAAGATTTGCGGTAAAGGGAAGAACGGAGAGCGGTATGGACGTGGGTGATCCGGCATCCGCTTACGCAAGACAATCACATTCAGATGCGCAATCAAGTAGGCGATAAGGTAACTGGTGCTGGCCGCGATAACAAATAGGATGATCGAGTCAATATCAAGCGATAAGTAAGGAATAACTATCGAAATGCTCAGCACTACGGTGGCTACCCAAGGCACATTATAACGATTAACTTTTTTGAAAATGGGTAGCAACTGATTTTGTTCAGCCATCCCATGCATCATTCTTGGAACGGCTGCCAGTACAGTATTAACAGAACTGGAAGTCGCAGTAAGTGCAACAACGGCTGTAATCACCAAGCCGGTAGAGCTACCAAATACAGCCATGATAAAGTCAACATATGGCATTTTAGCACTAACCAAGGTTTCCGAGTCCATATAAAAGGTTATACCATAGCCAAACCCGACGAATAAGAAAAATATTACGAACAAGGAAAGATGCATGGAGCGAGGAACATTTTTATGTGGATCTTTTACCTCGCCTATCAGCGAGCAAATGTACTCTATGCCGACAAAACACCACATCGAGAGTGCAATGAATCCGATAAAACCGAAGTTAGTCACGCTAGCAAAACTCCAGTCAACCGGAGTACCCGCCAACTCTGGGTGTGGTTGTGCTGTTCCCGTGATAGCAACACATGACACCAGTGCAATTGCGCTCACCATGACTACAACAAGCAGGTTTTGTACTCGTGCAAATACGTCTGCCCCCATTAAATTAGTAATGGTAAGGCCGACCAGAACAAGTAGAGATATTGACTTAGTTGGCACGAAGCCAGGCAGCAGTTTGGACACAATAATATCAATCATAAACATCTCAACCGGCACCGCCAGCACGGATACAACAATGTAACCGGCAAAAACGGCAACAATAGCTGGGACATGACCTAGTGCTTTTTGGGTATAGGTAGCCAGTGTTCCTTTTTGAGGAAACATCAGAGAAAGCTCGGCAAAACTCATCGCATTACATTGTGAAATTGCCAACGCTGCCACCATGGCAGCCAGAAATGTCATGGCACCAAAACCAACGCCCTGTGCCGTCGATATCATTGCGCCTTGAGCAACAACCAAGCCGATACAAATTGACATCATCGTGAGTAATCCGAACTTTTTGGATAGTTGCGGATTCGCACCAGCAGCCGTGAGATTGGAACTGGATATCTTCGTAGATTCGCTCATGTGTAGTGTCCATTTATTATTTAAGGGCCAATACTCGATTACTTCAGAGGCGATCAAACCGGTATGGAGCTGGGTCAACGAGTGGGGTCATATGGGTTACGAGGTCTGCTGCCAGTTGCCCAGCAGCGGGGCCGGTACCAAAACCATGACCTGAGAAGCCAGTGGCAATCGTCAGCCCAGGAATGGACTTAATATGGTCAATGACAGGGTTTGAGTCTGGGGTTATATCAATCTGCCCCGCCCAAGCTTCGCAAATGCTTGCGTTTTCAAAAATCGGCCAGGCCTTGCGAAGGTTGCTCAAGGCTTCCTGGATAAGGCTTTCGTTGACAGACGGGTCGAGTGTTCGAACGCGCTCAAACGGTGAGGTTTGGTCTGCACGCCAGCGGCGCTTTAGGGCAAGGTCCTGGAGGAAAGGTTTGCCTAAAGAAACGCGTAAAAAGGAACCTTGCCCACGAAGCAGACTGAGGTACCGGTGGCCAATTAATAAGTGATCCAAGGTTAGATTAGCGTCCAAGGCCGCGCGCTGGGTGATGATGTAACCACCCTCTATGTGTTTTCGAAATGAAAAATCAGGGCCTCCAACGGCAATATCAGTGGGACCCTCCATTGGGGTAGTGCGAAGCACGGAGCATGTGAGAGGAAGAGTTGGGTAACTAACTCCAACATTACCTAGAAAACGGCGAGACCAGGCGCCACCGGCTAATAGCACCTGATCACAGCGAATCTCACCGTGCTCGGTAACGACACCGCTAACTTTCCCACCCGTCGTTGATAGTGTTCTAACGGCACAGTGCTGAATTAAGACTGCCCCTTTTTCGATGGCTGCCTGTGCAAGCGCAGAGGTGGCCAGATGGGGCTCTGCTTTGCCGTCTGAAGGTGTGTAGAGAGCACCCGCCCACTCACCTTTGCCTCTAGGTACACGCTCATTAATCTCGCGTGCGCTAAGCATTTGGGAGTCTAAGGATAAAGACTCCACCGACTTCAACCAGCGTTCATGTAACGCTAAGTGCTCTTGATTTGCTGCAAGAAACATAATACCGGATTGCTGATAACCCACTTCGCGGCCAATGCGCTCAGGCATACCTGCCCATAGGCGATCTGCCGCCAGAGCTAATGGCACATCAGCTGCGTGCCGATTAGTCTTGCGCACCCATCCAAGATTTCGCGAGGATTGCTCGCCTGCAATATGCCCTTTTTCCAGGAGGACAACTGGAATATTTCGCTCGGCTAAGGTCAATGCCGCTGTCACACCAATAATGCCACCTCCGATAATGACGACAGTGGTGGATTTTGGTAATTGATCAGTAGTCCTCACTGACTCGAGAGTTTTCGTCATGACAATTTCCTGAGGTGCCCGCGAGAGTATCTGAAATGCTCAACCGTCGTTACTCTAGTTCTACGTTAACTTTATTTAGATTTGACGCACCACGGTACGCTGTAACCTCCACCTCTACTTTGTATACGGTTGAGCCTAATGGTGGGCAAGTGATCGTCGTGGCCGGATTGATGCCTTTGAATTTCTGCGCGATGAATCCCATCACAGCATTTACATGCTCGGGTGATTGGACAAAGACACGAGACATCACGACGTCAGCCAGAAAAGAGCCCAGTGAAGCCAGGATCTTTTCAATAATCCGAAACACTTGCACAGCCTGCTCAACGGCATCCTCAGGAATTTCCTTAGTATCTGGATTACGCCCCGCAGTGAGAGATACATAAATCCAGTTATCTACCGCCACCGCTCGAGAGTAGCTGCCTAGCACTTCAAATTTTGAGCCGGCATTTACTTTTATAATATCTTTCATCATGAGAAACGCCTATGACATTAAATAATAAATTATATTTAACGAAGTACTGGCTCATCCCATAGATTAAGTTTTACCCCAATGCCTTTTTGAACTGCATTGCGGTAAATCACTGTCGCCCAAGCTACGTCCTCAACCGGCATACCGCCAACAGACAAAATGATGATTTCCTCATCGTCTTGGCGCGCGGGTGTTATGCCTGCACAGATGTCACCCAAGTCCTCCAGCGCATCGCGGGAAAGTTTTCCTTCCCCGACCAGATCCATAAATCGCATACCCACTAACGGGATCAGGTTATGGGCCGGCTTGGGTAGTTCTTCATACCACGCATCGTAAAGCCCTGTGTTATCAAGTACTTTGCGTACATCTGCTTGCTCCATGCCGTCGTCCAAACGGCAAAAGGCAGGCATCGCAAGGAAAGCACCCGGCTTAACCCACTCGCGCTTGACCAAGGGATACGTCGATGGATCGCCGACATCACCGGAGTTACAGTAAGTAATGATGTCAGCACCGCGGACTACGTCTTCAACTGTATCGACCACATTGACATTTCTGATTTGAGGAAATACTTCGTTAACCCACTTAACGAACCTATTTAAGTTGTTTTCTCCACGGCCTTTGATATTGATTGTGTCAATTTCTGGGCACGTCGACATAAATGCAGTGACCGATGTTTTGCCCATGACGCCCGGGCCTAACAAGCCAATAACTTTTGAATTTTTCCGCGCAAGGTGACGAGCACCTACGCCAGGAACCGCCCCAGTTCGATAAGCCGACAACAGATTGGCTGACATATAAGCCAGTGGCGCGCCGGTATCGACATCGTTTAAAATGAACGTCAAAATTGAACGTGGTAAACCTTTTTCGCGATTCGCAACGTTAGAGCCGTACCATTTCACACCACAGGCCTGGAAGTCCCCGCCAAGGTAGGCGGGCATAGCCATTAAGCGACGATCAGGTGTAGGCTTCGGCATGTTGGGAAAGGGAGAATCTGCGGGAAATGTAATTTGTGAGCCATGAGAGTCATTATTAGCACCTGCCATGCGATAATCACCTTGCTGAAGCAGAATAAACATTTGCTCCATGGTGTTCACGCACTCAGCCATGTCCATCACTCCGGCTTTGATCATGTCCTGCTCGGAGAGATAAATGAAATCGATCTTGGCATTATGTTTTGACATAGTTTTTATCCGCAATATTATTATGTTGTAATTGGCATTAATTGAAAATCTGTTCGGATTTTCTTCCAGGCTTACGTCTAAGGGATGTGGGTCACATCTCCCGCACTTTATCGACGTGTCATTCACCCACTCAAAGACGCAAATTCCATTTCCAGTTTCGTAGTGCACCTGGTCATGCCAAGCGAGTAGCTATTCATATAAGGCTGACAGCTGCCTTCGCACTAGGCGGCCATTTTGTCGCTCAAGGAAATCTAAATCTTCCCCATCACTACCCACCCCTTCAGGATCAAGAAAAATTCTTAAACGGACTTGCTTTGAATTTTCCGGCGCAGGGCGATGAAAAATGACCCTGGCGTATTTAACGTCTCAAACAATCCTAAAGTTATTATTTGCCGGGATATTGAATTTTTGCGACATCAAATCGGTCATGCCCAGGCTTCAGCCTGCGTAGGATTGCCTGCTTGATCATCCGATCCCCTTCGACCATCAGCCGGGAGTTGCGCCGCAATCGAGAGCCCGTGACGGCTACTCGGCCCGCGTGGCCCAACACACCGTCAGGAAGAACTGGATCCGATCGCACTGCAACTGACCAATGGGCCCACGTAAGCGCTTTGACTTCAGATGCCAAGCGAAGTTATGGGCAAGGTGATGCAGGACGCCATGGCGATGCGGTATGACGTTCAACCCTCAATTCAATAACCGTATTGCACTCAGCTCCCGCAACTGCCACGTATAAAGTCGATTCAAGAAATCAGTCGCGTTTCTTGCCTATAACATTACATTCAAGATAATCAAAAAAACCATGCACTGCACCTGCAACTTCTTTAAATTTTAATTCCATTAAAGGTATCCCGCCTCCCTTTATTTCTGCGCGGGACACGAAACAGGAATTACAATAAGCATCAACTACTACCTGAGCCCGAGAGTATGTTACAGGATCCTCTGTAGCTGCCAGAACCAACACCGGCGCCTTGACAAGGCCAACTCTATTTTCCATATCATATCTTGCAACTGCAAGATGCCCCTCTAAAGGAGTTACCCCAGGAGCAAGCGCATCTCGAATAAATCGATTTAACACATCAGTGTGCCCTGCTGGGTATAAATTCAAACGTTTTCGCCAAAGTTCCATGAGGTGTGAGCCATCCTCTCTCGTTTCAGCTACATCTACGTCCAGCGCCTCCATTGCTTCTCGAAACTCTGCATCAACAATATCACCAGCAGAAAGAACCACAGCGGTCACACGCTCTGGAGCGATAGCCGCCACCTCTGAAGCAACAAACATACCTGTGTGATGCCCAAGTATAGAAAACCTCTCTATATTTAACGCATTAACCAGTGCCAAAACACCTTGGGCATAGTGTTCAACCGTCTGTGGAGCAGCAAATTTTGCAGACTGCCCAAAACCGTACATATCCATAGCTATTGTACGCCAGCGAGTTGCCAACAGCGGTTGGACTTCAGCGAACTCATCCAGTGAGCGCGGTGTTTGATGCAATAAAATCATCACATCACCTGCACCCGACTCCGCGTAATGAAGTTGGCCCAGGTTCGTATCAATATAATTAAATACGCGCTGATCAGTGACGCCCTGAACAGAACAAGAACTTGAAATCGTCATATCGTTAACCGTTTTTATATTGAGACAACCATAAATCCGAGTCGGATTTCCCAAGAAAAGCTTCGTCAATTTCAAAATTTTCACGAACGTCTTCTGCATGTAGCGTAACAACTATGTTACGTCTGAAAACCAGTTGTAATCGATGCATTACTGAATAGCGCCAATGCCACTTACACGATATATATCTTGAACAAGGCGCACTGAACTGGTGCGTGAACACCCACAATGGATCCTCGACCCCAGTATGGCTTTGTTACAGAACACCCCACTTGTAGAGCCTTTGTTGGTGCTGCGATGTGCCACCATCTGCCAGATAACCTTACCGCCATCATTTTCTGGAAGCTTTTCCAAACCAGTAGGCCTGACGGCCGCCTCCGCCCTTTACGACAGTGCGGCTCGCATCAAGCCAATCAAGCCCTTCCAGGGAGGCACTTGATCGAGCCCGATCAAGAACAACTCGTTACGGATCTGTTTGCGCCTGCCGGAGTGCTCGGCATCAACGAAGGTAACCTGCCTCACAGGAAGGCTCCGCTTTCAGGATCCTGATTGCTTGCCAAGATCAGGAATTTTTAGAGCCCCCTTAGTGATCAAGCTTAGGCGCTGTAGCGATTTTTCGGCTGGAACAAACCTATAACTCTCATATTTTTAAGTATTGAATTTTCACGACATTTGCAAAATTTATTATCAACCAACATGGCACGATACCTGCTTGGACTCAGGTGATCATTTTAATAAGCAGGTGCAGGTTATGTCAGTATCTTCATTGGCTTGTCCCTATTTAAGCATGCACTCCCACCAACCATGGTTTGTGTTGCAAGCCGCTAAAGAATTTTCAGTTTCGATATCGGACAGCCCGTTAATTTCACACTTTTATAGTTTTGAAACAAAACTATCCTCGGCATTCATGCTGTCGGTTCCGGACGGCTGTATCGATATAATATTTGACTGTGATGACACCAATCCTTCTGTAAGCGTACATGGAACAATGCTGCAAGCCGGTTCTGTGGAATTTTGCAAGGGGCGCCGCTATGTTGGCGTGCGGTTTTCACCTGGCTTTGTTCCTGATTTTTTAAATCTTTCTGCGGAAGAGTTGATTGAAGGCTCTTTCGACCTTCTTGACGTTAGCGATAATGCCGAACGTGTCTTTGAGCAGGTAGTGCGTGAGAAAAGCTTTATAACGCAACTCACTTTTCTCAAGCAATTTTTCTTGACGAATACAGCTCCGCGAAAATCATTAAAGCTGACTCTTCCAGTCGTAAATATGATTTGCCAAGCCCAAGGGAATGTGTGTATTAAAAATCTGGAGTCGCTAACGGGCTATACCATTAGAACTTTACAGCGCTCATTTCACGATGATCTGGGAATGACACCAAAAATGTTCTGTCGCATCATTCGCTGCCAGTCCGCGATTTATAAAATTCATCATAATAATATTGGGTTTAGCGATTTAGCATTTGACTTGGGTTTTAGTGATCAACCTCATTTTTTAAGAGAATTCAAACGTTTGGTCAGCGTAACTCCGCTGGACTATAAAAACCGTATACTCAAGGAAAACTTTGTTAGCAGAATGCACTTCTATTAAAGCCATCTGCTTCGCGCAGTGGTTATTTCGCTCCGTTATGTATGCTGCGCTCCCGCTCTCTTTCCGGAGCCAGCCCCGCCATGATGCGACCCGACGCAAAAGTCGAAAAAATGTACCCCTACCCCAAACCGGTGGACTTTTGAAAATCCATCGACGGCCTCGCTGCGCGGGTCGAAATGTTCCGACCACTTGGGGACGCCGACTTTTTCAACAAAATCGGCCGATTGCTGCCCTTCGCGAAGGGCAGAGATCGGCCAAAGGCAGTCAGTCGGATGTTTCTACGAAGCTAGGCGCTATTGAGCCACGTAACACACAACACGCTAACGAGTGAGTAGAGAGGACCACCAACAGCGAGCGCACGGCCCGCCGTTGAGAAGTGCGACAGGGCTTATTTTTGCTGCACCACATTCCGGTCTAGGAAAAGGTGGATTTCGCCACTGATCTCGTTCAAGTGTGTTTCCAGTGCGAAGTGCCCGGTGTCGTAGAAATGTACCTCAGCTTTGGGAATATCACGCTTGAACGCGTTCGCTCCTGCTGGGAGAAAAAACGGATCGTTCTTTCCCCAGACGGCCAACATCGGCGGCTGATATTTGCGGAAATACGCCTGGAACTCGGGGTAGCGCTTCACGTTGGTGGCATAGTCTGCGAACAGGTCTAGCTGGATTTCATCGTTACCGGGCCGCGAAACGAACGCGTAATCCAAGGTGTATGTTTCAGGTGCGATACTGTCAGGGTCCGCTACGCCATGCGTGTATTGCCACTTGATTGATTCTGGTTTGAGCAGCTCGCGCAATGCGTTGCGGTTCTCGGCAGTGGGAGCGTTCCAGTAACGTTGAATCGGGTTCCAGCCCTCGCTGAGGCCTTCAACGTAAGCATTCCCGTTTTGGCTGATGATTGCGCTGATTCTATCGGGGTGTGCGACGGCCATCCGCCAGCCTACAGGCGCACCGTAGTCGAACACTTGAAGAGCGTAGCGATTCAGCGCAAGCGCTTCAGTAAATCCGTCCATGGTTTTGGCGATGTTGTCGAACGTGTATGAGTACTTCGCCCGATCAGGGCTGTCCGAGAATCCAAAACCTGGGAAGTCAGGGGCAATCACGTGGTAACGGTCCGCTAGCTTCGACATCAAGTCGCGATACATGAATGACGAGGTAGGGAATCCATGAAGCAACACGATGGTTGGCGCCGATGGGTCGCCCGCTTCCCGATAGAAGATGCGGACCCCTTTTACCTCTACAAAATGGTGTTGAACGTCGCTTGCCCTTTGGTGGCTAATGTCGGCTGCTTCCACTCCTGCGCTGGCGAGCGCTGCACTGAGGGCAGTGGCGGATAACAACGTTTTAATGCTCATGCAAACTCCTTGGACACTGAATGAAAAAGATAAGTGGTCTATCAGGCGGTGAGTTCATGGCTTGTCGAGCGTCAGGCGCACCCACTTGATAGGGCTATATTGCATGTTTCACTAACCCAACATAATCTGAGAATATTGGTAATCTCCCTACCAAATATTGGAATATCCCATGGACAGATTTGAGGCAATGAAGCTGCTCGTGGCTGCGATTGATGCTGGCAGCCTGACGGCAGCCGGACGGCTAGCCGATATCCCTCTTCCCACCATCAGCAGGAAAATTTCTGACCTGGAGACGCTGATAGGTAGCCGTTTATTGATTCGGACCACGCGTAGGCTCTCGTTGACCGATGCAGGGGTGGCTTATGTGGCTGCTGCACGCCGAATATTGGAGCAGTTGGAGGTTGCCGAACGCGAAGCTGCCGGAGAATTCATTGCCCCCAAAGGCGAACTGGTCCTGACCGCGCCAATCATGTTCGGCCGGCTGCATGTGCTGCCGATCGTCAACGCGTTTTTAGGTGAGTTTTCCGAAATCAAGATCCGGCTCTTGCTTTCTGATCGCAACGCTCACCTCGTTGACGACCACGTGGACATGGCAGTGCGTATTGGAACACTCGCTGATAGCGGCATGATCGCCACTCAGGTGGGGGCCATGAGAACTGTAATTTGCGCGAGTCCTAGGCTACTGCAAGCGTATGGAAGACCTGAATGTCCCGCAGATCTGCAGAACTTGCCAATCGTGCGACTTGACGCCCCTATGCCTTTTCAACACTCAAAACATGGCGTGGCAGAATCAACGAGGCGGATTACCCCGCGCTTATCGGTGACGACCGCTGACGCAGCAGCGCAGGCCGCCATTGATGGCGTTGGAGTCGTTCAGTTATTGCACTACCAAGTCGCGGAAGCGGTCAGCAAGGGACTGCTGGAGATTGTGCTGGATAAATATGAGCCTTTGTCGGCGCCTATCAACCTGATCCACATGTCACCTGGACACATGCCCCTGAAAATGAGGCTTTTTTTGGATTTTGCTGTTCCTCGGTTTCGTCAACGCCTGGATCAGTAAATTCAGCGATGGCGTGCGTCATCATTCAGATGGCATAAGACTTATATGGGGGATGTTGGCGCGAACACGCCGACGAAGTGGGCTAGAGGCCGAAAACCTCTAAGTTGGCAGCAATCGCGGGGATTCGTCATTTTTTCACGAGATAGTTAAGAACAAAATTAAGAGACTGGACCATCAACCACGATTACGATAACGACCAAAGCCGATTTGCCCCCAAGTTCCAGGAATTGTTCATGCCATTCATTGTTACCTGCGTTGTGTCCCTGTTTTTTTGGACTGTTGTTTCAGCAATCACAGGCGCTGCGGAGCCTTGGGACCTAGCCAGTTACTGGACCATCATCTATCCCGCCGCGCTAGTGTTGTCCGTGATCCTTGGAGCCGTTCTAAAAAGCTCACAGTGGTCCGCAGGCGGCATTGTAATGCTCTCTCAGATCCCCGTGGTTTTGGCGACTTCGGGTACATCCCCGTTGCTAGCTGTTGGTATCATCATTGCGGCCTTTCTCTCAATTCCGGCGATAGCGCTGTCATGGCTCGCCGGCAAATTGCGCTCAGGTAAGAAAGGACGATGGACATCTGCGAAGAAATGAAGGCACCGTTCCAGGAGCACCCGCGACGAATACTGAATACACAATACAGATTGAGCCAGATAAAAAACGGCGGCAAGCTGGACAGTACGACGTAACCACCAACTCGCTCAAATACGACTTTGAGGTCATAACGACTAATGAGACCGCACATGGCCGAGAACTGTTGAGCGGCACCACCATGCCGCCCCATAAATGGGGCTCCAGAATGGTGTACACCTTCGTCCGGTCGTCCGGTGAACCTGTGAGGTTGCGGTGCGCGATTGCACTGATCCTGGCGCCTTGGCGAAAGGCGTCTGGCAACGTCACCTTCTCGACCCCTGCCGTTCACGTTAAATAGAAAGCATCGCCCTTAAGTCATCAGTTTTGTTGAACTCGCTGCGCTACATCGCAAAGCCACCGGCGCAAAAGTTGGGCTGCTTCACCCAGCACCACATCTTTGGCCTGCACCAAATAATAGCCCTTGCCAGTCTTTAGTACAGATTCAAAGACAGGTACGAGAAAGCCTAGTTGTACGTCTTCTTCAACCAACCTACGGCTGGTAAGCACTAAACCTTGATCGCGCCGGGCCGCGTCGATTGCCAGCTCAGACTGGTCAAATTTGAGGCTGCTGGAGAAGCTATCGGGGGACATGCCAACCGATGATAACCATTGAGACCAGTTGGCATGAGACGTCATGCGCGACGGAGAGCGCTTTAAGTAATTGCTTTAGGGAAATAAGCTTAACAGCCTTCGGTAGGAAGCTACTCATTAGCCTGCATCAGTTCCAGAGTGATATGATCTGGCCCGGTCACATATACAACTAGAGTTCCCTTGCGTGGGCCTGCGGGAATCGCTTGAGGCTTGCCTCTTGCTTTCCAGCCTGCTTGCTCAATGCGTTCGAGTACGGCGTATATGTCTTGCACTCTCAATGCCAAATGCGCTGAACCAATCGCTGATGCCGTAGGTGGAGTGATACCGTGGCGGTCACCCTGCGAATATTCCAGCAACTCTACTCGGCTGCCATCCGGGCCTTTGACTATTGCCGTTCGCACGCTCGGATCGGCGGTGCCGGTTACTTGCAAAATGAATGATCCGCCCATTTCCGACTGACGCTCAAGAGTGAACCCAAGTCCAATTGTCCAGAAGCGAATGGCTTCTTCCAATGAACTGACTGCGAAGCCAATATGATCGACGGCATGCACCATGTGGTTAGAATTCATCAAATGCTCCTTTAAAGGTTCACGGGCCAAATAGGGAGGTGAGCTTGCGCATCCAGCTGTTACGGCCAAAACACAGAAAATAAATGTGTGAGAGGTACGCATAATCAGGCCAATCCAAGAGAAGCAACATTTGCGTTTTTTAGACATTGAGTATTCGTCTGACCGGTCTTATTCTCCATTAGGCATTCAGGATATGGCTACCTCGGATATGACATTGGATAACGTAAACCAGCCATGAATCGCGCGCTTATGCCACTGTTGGCGATAGAGCAACGCGACCGGGCGATCCGCGAAACGGCGCCCCACACTCATACGACAGGCCAACTAATCGCAAGCCTTGCCGGCCTGCTTTCCGTCAGCACTGACGGCGGCTCATGGGTAGTGCCAGCGACCCATGCCATTTGGATACCTCCCCGTGTCGCACACGCGATGATGTCACATGGCGCTTTTGCAGGAGCGATGGTCTATATCGCGGAGCGAGAGTGCGGGATCCTGCATCAAATGCCATGCACATTTAGGGTCAGCAGTTTGCTGCGCGAAGCGGTAAGCCGCGCTGCATCGTGGGGACAACCACCCCGCAACGAAATGGAGTCGCGGGTTGCAGCAGTCATCTTGGATGAAATTGCTACCTCACCCGCTGAACCCATCGGTCTGACGCACCCCAATGACCCGCGCTTGAGGCGTATCACCGATGCGATACTTGCTCAGCTTGATGACAATAGATCACTTGAGGATTGGGCTGCTTGGTCAGGTATGGCACCTAGAACACTTGCCCGGCGTCTGGTCGCTGAAACCGGTTTTAGTTTTTCTGAATGGCGACAACGTGCGCGCACGTTGCGCGCTATTCAACTATTGGTCGAGGGGATGTCAGTGACGACAACGGCGATTGAGCTTGGCTACGAAAATATTAGTGCTTTCATTGCCATGTTCCGTCGGATAATGGGTGTTACGCCAGGACAATATGTGCGTGCGCAGACACTGATTAGCAAAGAGGCAATTTCTAGATCAAGTTGATGGGTGTAAGAACCGCTGTACCATCCAACCCGATCCTGCACGCTACAGGCTAGACCTTCAACCATGTGCCGGAACAGATGAAGAAAGAAATGCCAGCCACTTCAGGAGTCGCCAGAGCATCAGTTTTCTTTTAACTGGTGGGGCACTCACGCTGCACTCAGCTAGCGCTTGTAACTTCAACCGTGCTAGTTGCTTATTCCCCCCAATACCACCACAAGCACTCTACGAGCTGTTCGTTAGTGCATTGGCTCAGGCATAACGTTAGTGTACGCGAAGTCCATGCTTCGCCTAATTGTGCGGCGCCAAGTGCTAAGGTGCTTTTGTAGAGAGCGCTGCGCGCACCACGCGATAGCCTTGCGTACCCCGCAATGATGTCTATTGGGAAAAGAGAACAGATTTATTTCTCTGTTCTAAACGTCCGCTTCTGGCCGATGTGGGACCTTCGTGAGAGGCAGCAGTCGATGCGTTCAATGTGAAGGACCTTGGAGCCATTTTTTGACGATAGCGTGATATGTGCCATCTTGCTTGATCCGATCCAATTCTGCCCTAAACCGTTCTACGGTTGCGTCTGGCGTAGCTGGACTGAAGGCCATGTACAGTCCTTCTTCACTTGATAGCTCGGGTAACGGCAGTGAACGCACCATCGTCATTTCAGGATCATCCCCATTCTTGCGCATAAGGTGAATGGCGTTGAGCTCATTGGAGATCCACAGCTCAACGTGATCGACCTTAAGCTTGCGGTAAGTGTTCTCGTACATGCTGCTAGACAGTAACTCTTTGCCCACCTGGAACCCGTGGGCCATCATGTACTGCTCACCAACGTCCTGTTTGACAGTCGCGATGTGATACTGACGTGCATCGTCGAGTGAATTCAGCCAAATAGGTCTTTCGGACAGACTGAACAGAAACCACCTCGTCGGTGCGATGGCTCCGACCCATTTGAAGAGATGTTCCCGCTCTTGGGTTCTTGCCATCGAATAGATCAGGACGTTGTCGGAATGTTGCGCTAAATCATAGGCGCGAGCCCAAGGCAGAATATCAATCTTGGAGTTGAGCCCGAGACCGGCCATAACTGCTTGCACGATTTCCGTACTCAGGCCTGTGACCACTCCGTTTTCTGCCATGTTGTATGGCGGCAATTCCTCAGTGACAACCCGAATCGGCGCTGTAGCCGGATCTGAGGCGACGGAGATGCCTGAGGCAGCGAGTAAGAGGAAAGCGCACAACTGCCTTAAAAGCGGGGAGAACATTTTGCACCTGTGTAAGCACCGAATCCTGTGGGTAAGTCGGACTTCATGAACCTTAGGTATTGTCTGTCTTATAGGCATTAAGACTCGTTCTCACCTTAGGAGTTCATCCACATGAAACCTGAGTGTTGGCTTGCACTTCCTTTGAAGGCTGTCGCTGTATGTACGCAAGGGGAGTAACAAAAACGTATATGCTTGTTTTCATGTGTGCTGCTACCCCATCGCGAGAGAGCGTTGTTACGAGCACCCCATCCCTTGTTGAAAATATCACAAGTCGCGCGGGTTGAGCACCTACGCGCAAGATTATGCACCGTTACTCGCGGGATGAGCTAGAGGAGTGAGCTAAGTAAGCACGCCAATAACCGCACTCACCAGCGCTGCCGCCATGTTGTCTTTGTTGACTATGGCGTCGGGATGGTCTCGCTGAATGATACTGATAGGCACGCTGGCTACAACTGCATCCTGTGGTTCCTGAACCAAGCACTTACCACCAGCTGCTGCCACTGTGTTGGTGTCCCTGGACGCCGCCGCAGTCTCCGCCTGAAAGAACAACGCAAATAACGCGTGGCCCAAATACCTCCGCCGCCGTAGTGGTCGCGGTAGGGACGGCAGTTACCTGCCGCCCCCCGCTCAGATCCGTACGTGCGGAACTACCGCATACGGCTCCTGCCTTGGGTACGTGACGCGAAGCGATCCTCAGGGTAAGGATGTGCACTCTTAGCGATCCCGCGCTCAACACTGGCCCAATGGGTCGGACAGACCGGTGTACAGCTTCAGGCACTGGTTGATGCTTTGCGAGAAGCGGTTCTAGCGCAACGAGTGCATCACACGGATAGAAAAAAGGAAGATGCCATGGACGCAGTAATCCGGCTTGCCAAACTTGCCGATATCGATGCGATTTTAAGATTCGAACCAGTGTTCGGGAAAATCACTTATTGAATCGCCCCTGATTTTCTAGACGCCTTTGACTGGCTCCTTTTGGCCGATTTCTGCCTGTCGCGACCGGCTGAAACCGACCCAAAGCTGACGGTGGCGACAGTCAGAGATCGGCCAAAAGCAGCTCCTCAATTCAGGGGGGTTTTCGTCCGAAAAAACACCATTCGGAAATGTCTGAAAGAGGACGCGCAGGCACCTACCTCAAGGACGATGCAGCCCTGTCGCATCCCGCCAGTACAAGGTTTTTTCGAACTGAAAGCTAATAAGAAAGAAAGCCGAACACGACTGAGATATGGACCGAGCGATTTTATCCAGATCTTCCATAGCCGACTCCCCCTCTGGTTCGGGCCCTTTAATTCTGATGGTGCAACGCACAGCGACAGGGAAGTCGATACCCATTGTATTCTCAGCATAAATCGTAGGGGCATCGAGTACGTCATTGGTACTCAATTTAAGTCCCGAGGTAAATTCAGCGTATAGCCCATTTCCTGCGACCTCTATTTCCCAAGCACCGGCATTCGCAACTGCCTTGCTCAGCGTCGAAATTGTGAGCGTACTATCAGCTTCCAAGCACAGATCAAGACTCATGAATCCTCCCTTTTCCTTGGCTGCACACTTGCACCAAAATTTTTGAGTGCGATCTTCGCGACAGTGTATTTGGCTAGGGGTTTGAACGACCTCCGCCGTTCACTATGGGCGGGAGTCGACCCAAAGCCGACATAACTCCGTGCATTATCGTTTTTCCACAACAACCACATAATCGGAGAAGTCGACATCACCCACCCCGTCGCTACATTCCAACGTCATCGTGCCATCGGTCCCGTGGACGTGACCCCGCCGACGGCCAGCAGGTCGAAGAGTTGATCAGCC
>NZ_LMKI01000007.1:0-118243 GCF_001421425.1 Pseudomonas sp. Leaf15 | reverse complement strand
GGGGTTTCCCCATGTGAGAGTAGGTCATCGTCAAGATTAAATTCCGAAACCCCTGATTGCTAACGCAATCAGGGGTTTTGTTTTGGGCGGTCGAAAAGTGTGGCCACGCAACGTATCAGCGTTTCTCACTTGCAGTCTGTGACCGCCTTCAATGCTAAAGTCCATGCCTCGATTTTGCTTTTCCCAAGGAAGCCGTTATGCCGGATGCGACGTCCCTCAGCGCTGGATTCATGGTGGTTCACGGCAACCGCCTCGACGAACTGCGCAGTCTGGTAGTCAGCTGGATGCGCCGTTATCCCCTGGCTCCTCTGGAAAACGAAATTGCCCTGGTCCAAAGCAACGGAATTGCTCAATGGCTCAAGCTGGCCTTGGCCGAAGATCCCGAAGAAGATGATATGGGCGGCTGCGGCATCGCTGCGGCTATCGACGTACAGCTCCCCGGCAGCTTTATGTGGCAGCTCTATCGCATGGTTTTGGGTAAAGATGAAATCCCGCCCAAATCCCTGCTCGATAAAGCCCCGCTGACCTGGCGCCTGATGCGCCTGCTCCCGGAGCTTATCAATCAACCGCACTTCGAGCCCCTGCAACGCTTTCTCACCGACGACACCGACCTGCGCAAACGCTATCAACTGGCAGAGCGCTTAGCCGACTTGTTCGACCAATACCAGGTCTACCGCGCCGACTGGCTGGAAGATTGGGCGGCCGGTCGCCACCAACTGCGCAACGGCCGAGGCGAAGCAAAGCCCCTGAACCCGGCAAACTGCTGGCAGGCAGAACTCTGGCGTGCACTGCTACTGGATGTAGGCGAAGAGGGCATGGCCGAAAGCCGTGCCGGTGTTCACCAGCGTTTTATCGAGCGGATCAACACCCTCGAAAAAGCCCCTCAAGGCCTGCCGTCCCGAGTCATCGTTTTCGGCATCTCATCATTGCCCGCCCAAGCGCTGGAAGCACTCGCCGGCCTGGCACGCTTCAGCCAAGTCTTGCTGTGCGTACACAACCCTTGCCGCCACCATTGGTCTGACATCGTTGCCGACAAAGACCTGCTGCGCAACGAGTACAAACGCCAGGCGCGCAAAGCCGGTATGCCCGTCACCATCGACCCGCAAACCCTGCACCAGCATGCGCACCCCTTGTTGGCCGCCTGGGGCAAACAGGGCCGTGACTACATCAGTCTGCTGGACAGCTACGACGACCCCAACAGCTACCGCGCCGCCTTCCGTGATGGCCGCATCGACCTGTTCAGCGACAGCCAACCCACCACGCTGCTCAATCAGTTGCAGGACGACATCCTCGAACTGCGCCCACTCAATGAAACCCGCGAACTGTGGCCGGGCGTCGATCTGAATCACGACAGCTCCATCCGTTTCCACATCGCCCACAGCGCCCAACGCGAAGTGGAAATCCTCCATGACCAATTGCTCCAACGCTTCAGCGCCGACCCCACACTGCGCCCGCGTGACATCATCGTCATGGTCCCCGACGTCGACAGCTACGCACCGCACATCCGCGCGGTCTTCGGCCAGCTTGAGCGGAACGACCCGCGCTTCATCCCGTTCACACTCACTGACCAAGGCCAACGCGGCCGCGATCCGCTGCTGATCGCCGTCGAACACCTGCTCAAACTGCCGGACAGCCGTTTCCCTGTCAGCGAAATCCTCGACCTGCTCGACGTCCCCGCCTTGCGCGAACGTTTTGCCATCAAGGAGCGCGACCTGCCCACGCTGCACCGCTGGATCGAAGGCGCCGGCATCCGCTGGGGCCTCAACGCCGAACAGCGCGCCGGCCTCGGCCTGCCCCAGGAGCTTGAGCAAAACAGCTGGCGATTCGGCCTACGTCGCATGCTGCTGGGTTATGCTGTAGGCACCGGAATCGCCTGTGATGGCATTGAGCCCTACGATGAAATCGGCGGCCTCGACGCCGCGCTGATCGGCCCATTGGTCGCCTTGCTCGATGCGCTAAACCAGGCCCATCAAGCCTTGTCACAACCGGCAAGCCCCCAAGAATGGGGCGAGCGCCTGCAACGCCTGATGCAGCTGTTCTTCCTGCCCAGCAGCGAGCACGACGACTATCTGCTTGGCCAACTTGAGCAGCTGCGGGAAGACTGGCTGGAAACCTGCGAGTCCGTCGGCCTGCAGGACGAGTTACCCCTTACCGTCGTCCGCGAAGCCTGGCTCGCCGGCCTCGACCAGGGCCGCCTGTCCCAGCGCTTCCTCGCTGGGGCTGTCAATTTCTGCACCCTGATGCCCATGCGCGCCATCCCGTTCAAGCTGGTCTGCCTGCTCGGCATGAACGACGGCGATTACCCGCGCGCCCAACCGCCGCTGGACTTCGACCTGATGGGCAGCGACTATCGCCCCGGCGACCGTTCACGCCGCGAAGACGACCGCTACCTGCTGCTCGAAGCGCTGCTGTCGGCCCGAGATCAGCTCTATATCAGCTGGGTAGGCCGCAGCATCCGCGACAACAGTGACCGCCCGGCCTCGGTATTGATCGGCCAGCTGCGTGACCACCTCGCCAGCGGCTGGCATAACGCAGACACACAAGAACCGCTGCTGGAAGCCATGACCCAGGAGCACCCACTCCAACCCTTCAGCGCCCGCTACTTCCACGAAGGTGATGCGCTGTTCAGCTACGCCCGTGAATGGCAGCTGCTCCACGAAGCACCCGTAGCCTCAGCCAATCAAGACGAACTGGTAGAGCACCACCAGGAAGAACCTCTGAGCCTCGGTCAGTTGCAAGACTTTGTGCGCAACCCCGTCAAACACTTCTTCAGCCAGCGTCTGAAAGTGTTCTTCGAGGCCGCTGAAGTCCCGCTGGCCGATGAAGAACCTTTCGTTCTCGATGCATTGCAACGCTACAGCCTCAGCGACAGCCTGCTCAATGCAGCCTTGGCCCAGCCCGATCACATAGACCAGGCCCTTAACGCCCAAGCCCTGCGCCTGCAAGGCAGTGGCCTGCTGCCCATGGTCGGTTTCGGCGAATGCCTGCGTAATGAGTTGGTCGAGCCATTGCCCGATCTATTGCAGCGTTATCAACACTTACTGGCGCTCTGGCCCACGCCACAAACCGCCGCCGAACCGATCAGTTTTGAGCATCAAGGCATCGAACTCGAAGGCTGGATCAGTGGCCTGCATCGGCGCAGTGATGGCGGATTGTTAAGCGTCACCACCATTCCCAACAGCATCGGCTCGATCAAGACCCGCAAATGGCATCGCCTCATCCGCCCGTGGGTTAATCATGTGGTGGCCTGCGCCTGCGGCTTGCCACTGAGTACCGGGCTGGTTGCCAGTGATGACACCTTGCTGCTGGCCCCGCTGGAAAAAACCATCGCCCGGGAAATACTCGGCAACCTGTTACTGGCCTGGCACACCGGCATGCGCAAACCGCTGCCCGTCGCCGTGAAAACCGCCTTCGCCTGGCTCGGCCAAACCGATCCGGACAAGGCGCAGGCAGCCGCCAGCAAAGCCTATGAAGGCGACGGCCTGACCACCGACGGCGAACGCCGCGAAACCCCGGCGCTCACCCGCCAATTCCCGGATTACGCCTCGCTCATCGCCAGCGAAGAATTCGAAGGCTGGGCCGAAACCCTGTATCGGCCCTTGATCAACGCCCCATGGCGATCACTCAGCAGCGAGGAGGCCAGCGCATGATCGGTAAACCTTTGGCCCTGGCCTTCCCACTCAAAGGCAGCCAGCTGATTGAAGCCAGCGCCGGCACCGGCAAGACCTTCACCATTTCCGCGCTGTACCTGCGCCTGGTGCTTGGTCACGGTGGTGACGAGTCCGGCTTTGGCCGCGAACTGCTGCCACCGCAAATCCTGGTGGTGACCTTCACCGACGCCGCCACCAAAGAGCTGCGCGAACGCATCCGCATCCGCCTGGCTGAAGCTGCACGTTTTTTTCGTGACGAAATCGAGCAACCGGACGCGCTGATTGCCGACCTGCGTGACCAATACCTGCCAGAGCAATGGCCGGCCTGTGCCAATCGCCTGGACATCGCCGCCCAATGGATGGACGAAGCCGCAGTGTCGACCATCCACAGTTGGTGCCAGCGCATGCTGCGCGAACACGCGTTCGACAGCGGCAGCCTGTTCACCCAGACCCTGGAAACCGACCACAGCGACCTGCTCGGCGAAGTATTGCGCGATTACTGGCGGCTGTTCTGCTACCCAATGCACGACGATGCGCTCAACTGGGTACGCAAAAACTGGAGCGGCCCCGCCGCGCTGATGCCACGCGTGCGTGCGCTGTTCGGCAGCGAACGGCCCACCGATGAAACCCGTGAGCCGGCCGAGTTGATCAACGCTTGCTTGCAAGAGCGCCGCCAAGCGTTGGTCGCGCTCAAGGCACCCTGGCAACAATGGGCCATCGAACTGCGCGATATCTGCCTGCAAGCCGTCGCCGCCAAAGCCGTCGACGGCCGCAAGATGCAGGCGCGTTACTTCGAACCCTGGTTCGAAAAGATCAGCGCCTGGGCCGCTGACGAAACCCTCGAACAACTCGACATCGGCACCGGCTTCACCCGCCTTACGCCCGATGGCATGGCCGAAGCCTGGAAGGGCGAGCCGCCGCGCCACCCTGGCATCGACGCCATGGCCAGCCTCAAGGCCAGCCTCGACGCGCTGCCAACGCCCGATGCCGCCGTGTTGCAACACGCCGCCGGTTGGGTCGGTAAACGCTTCGAAGAAGAAAAACGCCGCCGCGCCGAAATGGGCTTCGACGACATGCTCATCCGCCTCAACGCCGCCCTGCAAGCCGACGGCGGCGAGCGCCTGGCCAGTGTGATCCGTGAGCAGTTCCCGGTCGCCCTGATCGACGAATTTCAGGACACCGACCCGGTGCAATACAGCATCTTCGACAGCATCTACCGCATCGAAGAAAACCACCTCGACAGTGGCCTGTTTCTGATCGGCGACCCCAAGCAGGCGATCTACGCGTTCCGTGGCGCCGACATCTACACCTACCTGCGCGCCCGCCAGTCCACCACCGGCCGCCATCACACCCTGGGCACCAACTTCCGTTCCAGCCACGCGATGGTCGAGGCGGTCAACCATGTGTTCCAGCGTGCCGAGACCGGCCGTGGCGCGTTGCTGTTCCGTGAACCGAATGGCGATAACCCGGTGCCGTTCCACTCGGTGCTGTCCCAAGGCCGCAAAGAGCAGTTGCAGGTCGATGGTCAAACCCTGCCGGCGATGAACCTCTGGCACCTGCCCACCGACCAGCCGATTTCCAACGCGGTCTATCGGCAGCAACTCGCGGCGGCCTGCGCTACGCAAATTGTTCAGTTACTCAATGGTGGACAACAAGGCACGGCGGGCTTCGTCAAAGCTGACAGCTTTAAAGGCGTACTCCCGTCAGACATCGCCATCCTGGTGCGCGACGGCAAGGAAGCCCAAGCCGTGCGCGCCGAACTGGCCGCCCGGGGTGTACGTAGTGTGTATCTGTCTGACAAGGATTCGGTGTTCGCCGCCCAGGAAGCCCACGACCTGCTGGCCTGGCTCAAGGCCTGCGCCGAGCCGGACGTCGAGCGCCCGCTGCGCGCCGCCCTGGCCTGCGTCACGTTGAACCTTTCACTGGCAGAACTGGAGCGTCTGAACCAGGACGAACTGGCGTGGGAAACCCGCGTGATGCAGTTCCGTGGTTATCGCGCGATCTGGCGTACCCAAGGCGTGCTGCCGATGCTGCGACGCCTGCTGCATGATTTCAAGCTGCCGCAAACCCTGATTGCCCGCAGTGACGGCGAACGCGTACTGACCAACCTGTTACACCTGAGCGAACTGCTGCAACAGGCCGCGTCAGAGCTGGACGGCGAACAAGCGCTGATCCGCCACCTGGCCGAACATCTGGCGCTGTCGGGTCAGGCCGGTGAGGAACAGATCCTGCGCCTGGAAAGCGACGAACAGTTGGTCAAGGTGGTGACCATCCACAAATCCAAAGGCCTGGAATACGACCTGGTTTTCCTGCCGTTTATCTGCTCGGCCAAGCCGGTGGATGGCAGTCGCTTGCCGCTGCATTACCACGACGAACAGGGCAAATCCCAGGTCAGCCTGCGGCCCACCGCCGAGCTGATTGCCCAAGCCGACGACGAGCGCCTGGCCGAAGACCTGCGGTTGTTCTACGTCGCCCTCACGCGCGCCAAACACGCGTGCTGGTTGGGCATTGCCGACCTCAAGCGTGGCAATAACAGCAGCTCGGTCTTGCACCTGTCCGCGCTGGGTTATCTGCTCGGTGGCGGTGCATCGTTGGGCGAATCCGCCGGTCTGGCGCGCTGGTTGCTGGACTTGCAGGAAGGCTGCGCCGCCATCCACTACACCCACGTGCCCGACGCGCAAGACAGCCTGTTCCACCCGCCGCGCAACGAGGCTACCTTGCTCGCACCGCTACTGCCCAAGCGCAAGGCCGCTGAAAACTGGTGGATCGCTTCCTACAGCGCTTTGAGAATTGGCGACAGCTTGAGCGCCGCAAGCCTTGAAGCGCCGGAAAGCCCACAAGCCCAGAAACTGTTCGACGACGAACGCCTCGACCCCGACGCACCGCGTGAAGTGGCAGCGTCTGGCGGCGACATTCACCGTTTCCCACGGGGCCCTAACCCCGGCACCTTTCTCCATGGCCTGTTGGAGTGGGCGGGCGAGGAAGGCTTCAACGTGACGCCCGAGGCCATCGAAAAAGCCGTGGGCGCACGCTGTAACCGGCGTAACTGGGAAGGCTGGATCGTCACCCTCAGCGGCTGGCTCGGCCATTTGCTGCAAACGCCGCTGCCGGTAGATAACGATCTGGTCGCCCTCAGCAGCCTGCAGCACTACCAGATCGAAATGGAGTTCTGGTTCGCCAGCCACAAAGTCGACGTGCTGGCCCTCGACAAGCTGGTGTGCCAATACACCCATAAAGGCGTGTCCCGAGTGGCCGCCGAACCGGTGCTGCTTAACGGCATGTTCAAGGGCTTTATCGACCTGACGTTCGAACACGACGGGCGCTATTACGTGGCCGATTACAAATCCAACTGGCTTGGGCCTGACGATTCGGCCTACACGCAGGACGCCATGGAACAGTCGATCCTCGAGCATCGGTACGACCTGCAATACGTACTTTACCTGCTGGCCCTGCACCGCCAGTTGAAGGCACGCCTGCCGGATTATGACTACGACCGCCATGTCGGCGGCGCGCTGTACCTGTTCCTGCGTGGCACCCAGGCCACCGGCCAAGGTGCGTATTTCACCCGGCCGCCACGGGAGCTGATCGAAGGCTTGGACCTGTTGTTCCAGGGCAAACCCATACCGCCCAAGGTTGAGCCCGCCTGGGAACAAGGAGTGCTGCTATGAGCCTGTCGCCATTACCGCTTGAGGACCTGCTGCCCCTCAGCCGCGCCGCCGACCTGGTGCAGTTGTTGGAGCGTTGGGTCGACCGTGGCTGGCTGCGCGCATTGGACAAAGCCTTCGTCGGCTTCCTCCACGAACTCGACCCGCAGGCCGACCCGCTGGTATTGCTGGCCGCCGCATTGACCAGCCACCAACTGGGCCATGGCCACGTCTGCCTGGACTTGTTCGAAACCCTTAAAGCGCCAGACTTTGCCCTGTCATTGCCCCCCGAAGGCGACCTGCAAACCGGCGCCATGTTGCTGCCCTCGCAATTGCTCGACGGCCTTGATGGCGCGCACTGGTGCCATGCGCTGGCCGCCAGCCACTTGGTCGCGCTGGCTGTGGATGGCAGTGAATCGGCCCAAAGCCGCCCGCTGGTGCTGTCCGGCAAACGCCTGTATTTGCGCCGCTACTGGACCTACGAACGGCGCATCGACACAGCGTTGCGCCTGCGCCTGGCCACCCAGGAAACTGTCGCCACTGATTTGCCGCAGCGCCTGAACACCTTGTTCGATCAAGCGCCGCCGGACGGCGTGATCGACTGGCAAAAACTCGCCTGCGCCCTGGCCACACGCGCAGCCTTCAGCATCGTCACCGGCGGCCCCGGCACCGGCAAAACCACTACGGTGGTGCGCTTGCTCGCGCTGCTGCAGGCCCCGGCCGTAGAGGCCAGCAGCCCATTGCGCATTCGCCTCGCCGCGCCCACCGGCAAAGCCGCCGCACGCCTCACCGAATCCATCAGCCAGCAAGTGTTGTCGCTGAATGTGCCGGACAGCGTGCGGGAAAAAATCCCCACCCAAGTCACCACGGTTCACCGCCTGCTCGGCAGCCGTCCCGGCACGCGACATTTTCGCCATCACATCGGCAACCCGTTGCCATTGGACGTGCTGGTGGTGGACGAAGCCTCGATGATCGACCTGGAAATGATGGCCAACCTGCTCGACGCGTTGCCGGCCCACGCACGCCTGGTATTGCTCGGGGACAAAGACCAACTCGCCTCGGTAGAAGCCGGCGCCGTGCTCGGCGACTTGTGCCGTGATGCCGAAGCCGGCTGGTACAGCCCCGACACGCGCCAATGGCTGCAAGCGGTCAGTGGCGAAGACCTCAGCGCCAGCGGCCTGCAGGAAGACCTCGAGGGCAGTCATCCGCTCGCCCAGCAAGTGGTCATGCTGCGCTACTCGCGACGCTTCGGCGAAGGCAGTGGCATTGGCCAACTGGCGCGCTGGGTCAACCAGCAAAATGCCGAGGAGGCGCGCAAACTGCTTGCCGCGCGCAGCCACAGCGACCTGTTCTGCTTAAGCCTCAAGGGCGAACACGATCACGCCCTTGAGCGCCTGGTGCTGGACGGGCAGGGCGACGAAGCCCAGGGTTATCGCTATTACCTGAATCTGCTGCAAAGCGCGCGTCCGGCACTCGACACCCCACGCGAAGACGCCGCCTGGACCCACTGGGCGCAACAACTGTTGCAAGCCTTCGACGCCTTCCAGCTGCTCTGCGCCGTGCGCAAGGGCCCGTGGGGTGTGGAAGGTTTAAACCAGCGCATCACCGCCGCCTTGCGCAAAGTGCGGCTGATCGAAGGCGACGACCAATGGTACGAAGGCCGACCGGTGCTGATGACGCGCAACGACTACGGCCTGGGCTTGATGAACGGCGACATCGGCATCGCCCTCAAACTGCCCGAAAGCGACGGTGGCCCGCAGGTGCTGCGTGTGGCTTTCCCACGCAACGATGGCCAAGGCGGCGTGCGTTTTGTACTGCCCAGCCGTCTGAATGATGTGGAAACCGTGTACGCCATGACCGTGCACAAATCCCAGGGCTCGGAATTCACCCACACGGCGCTGATACTGCCGGATGCGCTGAACCCGGTGCTGACCAAAGAGCTGATCTACACCGGCATCACCCGCGCCAAACGCTGGTTCAGTTTGATCGAACCGCGAGCCGGGGTGTTTGAGGAAGCGGTGCGGCGCAAGGTCAAACGCCTGAGCGGGTTGATGCTGGAGTTGGAGGCTGCGCCTGATGAAACTGACTGATCGGTCGTAAAATATTTCTGGTTTAGTTGCCTGATTTTTCTGAAAAAATAGCGGGCTTTGATAAACCCCCAAGTCGTGGGGTTTTCTGCCGCTGTGCTATCGTTGCGGCATCACCCTGTAAAATAGCTGAGAGAATCGCTGCATGAACGTGGCTGTCTCGCCCACAGAGCGCAGTTTGAG
The DNA here is from genome assembly GCF_001421425.1 of Pseudomonas sp. Leaf15. Taxonomy (NCBI): domain Bacteria; kingdom Pseudomonadati; phylum Pseudomonadota; class Gammaproteobacteria; order Pseudomonadales; family Pseudomonadaceae; genus Pseudomonas; species Pseudomonas sp. Leaf15. The sequence goes on along the minus strand of NZ_LMKI01000007.1, from coordinate 108,679 downwards.
CTGGAGACGCATGTTACTGGTGGCGGTGCTATGCCTGCTCGCCCCGCGTGTATTTGCGCAGACGCCCAGCCTGGCGGATCACCGCGCCCAGGCGGTCACCCAAGTGGTACTCGGCATCCTCAGTTATGCCCGTTGGCCGGTGGAGCCTGCGCAACTGCGCTTGTGCATCGTCGGCCCCACCCAATACACCGACGACCTGATCAAAGGCACCACCCAGGCCACTGGCCGCCCGGTAGTGGTGCAGCGCCTGTTGGCCGATAATCCCAATATCGTCAGCGCCTGCGACGCCATTTACATCGGCAAACTCTCCGCCGATGAACGCGGCCGTTTGTTCACCTCATTGATCGGTCACCCGGTGCTCAGCATCAGCGAAGGCGGCGACCAATGCACCGTGGGCAGTCTGTTCTGCCTGCGCGTAAGCGATGAGCAAGTGTCGTTTGAGGTCAACCTGGACTCCGTCGCCCGCAGTGGCGTGCGTATTCACCCCAGCGTGTTGCAACTGTCCCGCCGTCGAGCGCCAGCGCCATGAGTACCGCTAAAGTGCGGCCGACCTTGCGTTCGGTCATTGGCCGTGGGCATTTGATCCTGGCACTGGTGGCCGTGACCCTGGCCAGTGTGTCGCTGACCCTGCTCGGCGTGTTGGCGCTGCGTGTGTATGCCGAGCACAACCTGCACCTGATCGCGCGCTCCATCAACTACACCGTTGAGGCGGCAGTGGTGTTCGACGACAGTGCCGCCGCCACCGAGGCCCTGAGCCTGATTGCCTCCACCGAAGAAGTGGCCCAGGCCGAAGTCTTCGATGCCAACGGCAAGCTGCTGGCGCAATGGATACGGCCCGATACCGGCATGCTCTCCAGGGTTGAACTGGCGGTGGCGCACACCCTGCTCGAACAGCCCATCAGCCAGCCGATCCTGCACCAGGGCCAACCCGTCGGCAGCATTCACTTGATCGGCCATGGCGGCAGCCTGCTGCGTTTCTTGCTCAGCGGCCTGGCCGGGATTCTCATCTGTACCGCGCTCAGCGCCTGGGTCGCGTTATACCTGGCGCGGCGCCTGTTGCAAGGCATCACCCAACCGCTGCAAAGCCTCGCCGCCGTGGCCCACGCCGCCCGCAGCGAGCGCGATTTCGACCGGCGCGTGCCGCCGGCGCAGATCGCCGAACTCGACAGCCTCGGCAGCGACTTCAACGCCCTGCTCGGCGAGATGGAAGCCTGGCAGAGCCACCTGCAAAGTGAAAATGAAACCCTTGCGCACCAGGCCAGCCACGACAGCCTCACCGGCTTGCCCAATCGCGCATTTTTCGAGGGCCGAATGATCCGCGCCCTGCGCAGCGCCGCCAAGGTCAATGAGAAGGTGGCGGTGCTGTTCCTCGACAGCGACCGCTTCAAAGACATCAACGACAACTTCGGCCACGCCGCCGGCGATGCCGTGCTGGTCGCCGTCGCCGAGCGTGTGCGTGCACAACTGCGTGAGGATGACCTGGTGGCGCGCCTGGGCGGTGATGAGTTCGCGATCCTGCTGGCGCCGCTGCACAAGGCCGAGGATGCCCAGCGCATTGCCGACAAGATCATTGCCAGCATGGACAAGCCGATCCCGTTGCCCGGCAATACCCAGGTGTTGACCTCCCTCAGTATCGGCATCGCCATCTACCCCGATCATGGCGCCACTCCCGGCACCCTGCTCAATGCCGCCGACGCGGCCATGTACCAAGCCAAGCGGCTGTCCCAGGGCGGCCAGCAAACGGCGGAGGCGGAGCCTACCGCTGCCAATGTTCAACACAGGAGTTGATCCCTTGTTCTCGAAAACGCGTGTTCTGTTTATCACTTTGCTGGTGGCCTTTTTGGCCCTCGGCGGCTGTCAGACGCCGCCACCCAAAGGCCTGACCCCCGCCCAAGTCGCGGTCCTCAAACAACAAGGCTTTGAACTCACCGACGAAGGTTGGGCGTTCGGCCTGTCCGGCAAAGTGCTGTTCGGCAGCGACGTCGAAAGCCTTAACAAAGCCAGCACTGACATCGTCGAACGCATCGGCAAAGCCCTGACGGGCGCCGGCATCGAGCGCGTGCGCGTCGACGGCCACACCGATGCCTCGGGCAAAGAAACCTACAACCAGCAACTGTCCCTGCGCCGCGCAAAAAGCGTGGGCAAGGTGCTGACCAGCGTGGGCATGAAAGAAGAAAACGTCCAACTGCGCGGCCTGGGCAGCAGCGAACCGGTGGCGTCGAACACCACCGTGGCAGGCCGCACCGAGAACCGGCGCGTGTCGATCGTTGTGATTGCCGACTAAGCACCTCACTCAATCCCAACGTGGCAATGCGGTCAACGGTGGGAGCTGGCTTGCCTGCGATGGCGGTGTATCAGCAGTAGATAAGCTGCCTGACCCACCGCCATCGCAGGCAAGCCAGCTCCCACACTTATTTGTGCCAGACCTGAATCCTGTACCCACCACCCTTCAACTGTCACCGATCGTTCCCACGCTCCGCGTGGGAATGCATCCTGTGACGCTCGGCGTCACGACTTCAAGAGCAGACGCAGAGCGTCCAGGGCGGCATTCCCACGCAGAGCGTGGGAACGATCTGCGATCTAGCCTTTAGCTCGTAGGCGTCATCGCTTGTGTCAGGTCATCCACCACGGCTTTGCCCATCTCACACAGGTAGTGTGCGGCCCAGGCGTATTGCTCGCCGCGTACATCCATGGCGGCTTCCATGGCGAGTTTCTTGGAGTAAAACAGCAGGGTGGAGGCGTGTTCCAGGGCTTGCTCGATGGGCATGCCGGAGTTGACGCGGAACAGTGGTTTTTGGTTTTCGCCGTAATCGCCGAAGGTGACGACGCCGAGGGTGGTGATGGAGGAAAGCGGTGGATCGGGGACGATTTTTGACATGATGTTTCCCAAATTTGCAGTAGGGGGCACCGCGGCATGTCGCTAAACATGAAGAGGTGGCAGCTGTACACGGGTTAGCGAACCGGTAAATTTGGGAACCCGGCAGACCCGAAGGTCTCCCGCGTACAGCCGCCATAAAACGGTAAAGACAGGCAAGAAGCCTGGCAATACTTTGGCATCACATCCCAACTAATCCGAGTCGCTAAACCCGATCGCTGATGAGCAGCGAAGTCAGGAGGCTAGTGACCCAAACGGTAAGGCGCAATAGGGTAGAGAGTCTCTAGGAAACGTCCTGCAAATTAAAGCGAATCGTCGCTGATGGCCCTTTAATCCGCGAACCTCATCTCCCGCGTTTCCCCCATCAACAACCCCGCGTTCTGCTCCGTCACTTCCCTGATGTAATCCCACAACAACGTAATCCGCTTCAGCTTCCTCAAATCCTCCCGGCAATACATCCAGAACTGCCGCGTAATCGCAATCTGCTCGCCCAGCACCGGCAACAACCGTGGGTCTTGCGCTGCCAAAAAGCACGGCAATATCGCCATCGACCGGCCCTGCTGCGCCGCCACGTACTGGGCGATCACGCTGGTACTGCGCAAACTCGCGCTGGCGCCGGGCACCACGTTGGCCAGGTACAACAGCTCCGAACTGAACGCCAGATCATCCACATAGCTGATAAACGGATGCTCGGCCAAATCCGCCGGTTTGCGGATCGGCGGGTGTTGGTCGAGGTAGTCCTGGGTCGCGTACAGCTGCAGTTTGTAGTCGCACAGTTTGCAGCACACATACGGCCCGTGTTCCGGGCGCTCCAGGGCGATCACTATGTCGGCTTCGCGCTTGGACAGGCTGATGAAGTGGGGCAGGGGCAAAATATCCACCGAGATTGCCGGATAAGTGTCGACAAAGTGGCTGAGTTGCGGCGTGACGAAGAAGCTGCCGAAACCTTCGGTGCAGCCCATGCGCACATGGCCGGACAGCGCCACGCCGGAGCCGGAAACCTGTTCGCAGGCCATGTGCAGCGTGCTTTCGATGGACTCCGCATACCCCAGCAAACGCTGGCCTTCGGTGGTGAGCACGAAGCCGTTGGTCCGGGATTTTTCGAACAGCAATGTGCCCAGCGACACTTCCAACGAACTGATGCGCCGCGACACGGTGGTGTAGTCCACCGCCAGGCGCTTGGCGGCGACGCTGGCCTTGCGGGTGCGGGCCACTTCGAGGAAAAACTTCAGGTCATCCCAGTTCAGGGAGCCTAGTGACGTGATGTTTTTTTGCATATTGGACCGGCTTTTATGTGCGTTCTTATTAGAGATTTGCACATCTATACTCCAAAAACAGTCCGAACGCCTCATTTCCCAAGGCGGTTTACGCGCCTTGTCTCTGCATAAATATAAGATTGGAGACCACATGAACGCTTCTGCCGATATTTCCGTGCAACAGGTCAAGTTGCTGATCAACGGTGAATGGGTCGAGTCCAAGACCACCCACTGGCAAGACATCGTTAACCCGGCCACTCAAGAGGTGCTGGCCAAAGTCCCTTTCGCCACCGCCGATGAAGTCAACGCCGCCATTGACGCCGCCCTTCAAGCTTTTCAAACCTGGAAGCTCACGCCGATCGGCGCACGCATGCGCATCATGCTCAAGCTGCAGGCCTTGATCCGCGAGCATTCCAAGCGCATCGCCGTAGTCCTCAGCGCCGAGCAGGGTAAGACCATTGCCGATGCCGAAGGCGATATTTTCCGTGGCCTGGAAGTGGTCGAACACGCGTGTTCCATTGGCACCTTGCAGCTGGGCGAGTTCGCTGAAAACGTCGCCGGTGGCGTCGACACCTACACCCTGCGCCAGCCCATCGGCGTGTGCGCCGGTATTACCCCGTTCAACTTCCCGGCGATGATTCCGTTGTGGATGTTCCCGATGGCGATTGCCTGCGGTAACACCTTCGTGCTCAAACCGTCCGAGCAAGACCCGCTGTCGACGATGCTGCTGGTAGAGCTGGCGCTGGAAGCCGGTGTGCCGGCCGGCGTGCTCAACGTAGTGCACGGCGGCAAGGATGTGGTGGATGCGCTGTGCACCCATAAAGATATCAAGGCAGTTTCTTTCGTCGGTTCGACCGCCGTCGGCACCCACGTGTACGACCTGGCCGGCAAACACGGCAAGCGTGTGCAGTCGATGATGGGCGCCAAGAACCATGCCGTGGTGCTGCCGGACGCCAACCGCGAACACACCTTGAATGCCCTGGTAGGTGCCGGTTTCGGCGCGGCGGGCCAGCGGTGCATGGCCACCTCGGTGGTGGTGCTGGTGGGCGCGGCCAAGCAGTGGCTGCCGGATTTGAAAGCGCTGGCGCAAAAACTCAAGGTCAATGCCGGCAGCGAAGCGGGCACGGATGTCGGCCCGGTGATCTCCAAACGCGCCAAGGCGCGCATCCTGGAACTGATCGAAAGCGGCGTGAAAGAAGGCGCCAAGCTGGAGCTGGACGGCCGCGACATCAAGGTGCCAGGCTTCGAACACGGCAACTTTGTCGGCCCGACCCTGTTCTCGGGCGTGACCACCGATATGCAGATCTACACCCAGGAAATCTTCGGCCCGGTGCTGGTGGTGCTGGAAGTCGCCACGCTGGATGAGGCCATCGCGCTGGTCAACGCCAACCCGTTCGGCAACGGCACTGGCCTGTTCACCCAAAGCGGTGCGGCGGCGCGTAAGTTCCAGAGCGAAATCGATGTAGGCCAAGTCGGTATCAACATCCCGATTCCGGTGCCAGTGCCGTTCTTCAGCTTCACGGGTTCGCGTGGCTCCAAGCTCGGCGACCTCGGCCCGTATGGCAAGCAAGTGGTGCAGTTCTACACCCAGACCAAAACCGTCACCAGTCGCTGGTTCGACGACGACACGGTCAACGATGGCGTCAACACCACCATCAACCTGCGCTGATTTGGGGAGACGATCATGAAGATTGCATTTATCGGCTTGGGCAACATGGGCGCGCCCATGGCCCGAAACCTGCTTTTGGCTGGCAATAAGCTGAATGTGTTCGACGTAAATCCAGGCGTGTTCAAGGAGTTCGCAGAACTGGGCGCCACCGTCGCAGGCTCACCGCGTGAAGCGGCACAAGGCGCGGAGCTGGTGATTACCATGCTGCCCGCCGCCGCCCATGTGCGCAGCGTTTGGCTGAATGAAGACGGTGTGCTCGCCGGGATGGGTGAAGGCGTGCCGGCCGTGGATTGCAGCACCATCGACCCGCAAACCATTCGCGAGGTTGCCGCTGCGGCGGCCAAGCTAGGTGTGGTGATCGCTGATGCTCCAGTCTCTGGCGGCACCGGTGGTGCTAGCGCCGGGACGCTGACCTTCATGGTCGGCGCCACCCCGGAACTGTTCGCCACCCTGCAACCGGTGCTGGCGCAGATGGGCCGCAATATCGTGCATTGCGGCGACGTCGGCACCGGCCAGATCGCCAAGATCTGCAACAACCTGTTGCTCGGCATCAGCATGGTCGGCGTCAGCGAGGCCATGGCCCTGGGCGATGCCTTGGGCATCGACACGCAAGTGCTGGCCGGCATCATCAACAGCTCCACCGGGCGCTGCTGGAGTTCCGATACTTACAACCCATGGCCGGGCGTGATTGAAACTGCGCCGTCGTCCCGTGGGTATACCGGTGGTTTCGGCGCCGACCTGATGCTCAAGGACCTGGGCCTGGCCACTGAAGCTGCGCGCCAGGCCAAGCAACCGGTGATCCTCGGCGCCGTGGCCCAGCAGTTGTATCAATCGATGAGTCAGCGTGGGGAAGGTGGCAAAGACTTCTCGGCCATCATCAACAGCTATCGCAAACCCCAGTAGGGGCGTTTCCGGGAGCCCGCGTCGGGCGGGCTCCCGGGTTTTTGCCGGTGGTTACCACAGAGGCCGTTCGTAGCTCACGATCAAGCGGTTTTCATCGACATTGCGCTCAAAGTTGGAACGCACCACCGCATTGCGCAGGCGGACCTTGACGTTTTTCAGGGTCGGGTTCTGGAATGCATAGGTCACGTCGATATCCCGCTCCCACTCGCGGCCATCCGAGCGCCCCGGGCCGCGGTCGACGTTGCTGCCTGAACCATAGCGCGTAAACATCGACAGGCCGGGAACGCCCAGTGCGGTGAAATCGTAGTCGTAACGAGCCTGCCAGGATTTTTCATCTTTATTGGCGAAGTCGCTGTACTGGAAAAAATTCACCAGCGAAGAGAAGCTGCCCCTGAGTGACGCAAACCCGGTTTTGCCGGCCATGGTCTGATAGGCGCCGGTCCACTTATGTGAGCCCAGTGAGTAGCTCAGTGCGGCGCCCCACATGGTGTTGTCAATGTTGGTGTTGCCGTTGTCGGCAGAGCGCGCGTAACGCAGTTCGCTTTTCAGGCTTTGGTTCTCTGCCACGGGGTAGGTGTGTTGCACAGAGGCTGCGTGTTGGGTGTAGAGGTCATCCAGCGCGCTGCGGTAGTAACTGGCGGTGAGGTGTTTGCTGAAGGCGTAACTGCCGCCGGCAAAGTCGAATGCATTCGATTGGTTCTTGCCCCGCACAACAATGTTTTTGCGTGAACCCGTGCCGACACCCAAGGCTTCAAAGTTGGTGGAGTTGCCTTGGTTGACGTGGGTAATTCTGCCCACATCCAGCGTCAGGTCTTGCAGCTCTTGCGAGCGCAGGTACATGCCCTTGAAGTATTGCGGTTGCAGCGTGCCCAGGTTCTTTTCCAGGATCGGCAGTGACGGCGGGGCCAGCGTGCCGATTTTCAGCGTGCTTTGCGAGGCCCTGAATTTGGCCGTTACGCCTATCTCGCCGTAGCTGTCTTCGGCTTTACCGGACTCACGCACGGGCAGCAGGCCGGTGCGGGTGCGGCTGGCGCTCGAGTCGAGCTTGAACCCCGCCATTGCCAGTACGTCGACCCCCACGCCCACGGTGCCTTCGGTAAACCCCGACTCAAGCTGCAAGGCAAAACCTTGTGCCCACTCCTCGCGCTTGGACTGCGTGGCATCGGGGTCGCGATAGTCTCGGTTGTAGTAGACGTTTTTCAGTTCCAGCTTGCCGGTGCTGTCGTTGATGAAGTCAGCAAAGGCAGAGGGTGCGAGAAAAATGCAGATATTCAGCGTGCATATTTTGGTCAGAACGTTCACTTGGGCAGCCTGCGTGAGAGAGGGGACTCATCGCAGGGTGCTTTAAGGAATTGTGACTCACGCTAGGACTAAGCTGAAGTTAGCCAGGGATTTGTCTGGTGTGATTTACGCGAAGACAAAATACTTACGCACGGTCTCGACCACTTCCCACGTGCCCTTCATGCCGGGTTCCACCACGAAGATATCCCCGGCGCGCAGGTGAATCGGCGCCATGCCTTCCGGGGTGATCACGCAGTAGCCTTCCTGGAAGTGGCAGTATTCCCATTTCACGTATTCCACGTACCACTTGCCCGGTGTGCAGATCCAGGTGCCCATGATTTTGCTGCCGTCTTCGCTGGTGTAGGCGTTGAGGTTGACGGTGTGCGGGTCGCCCTCGAGCTTTTCCCACTTGCAGGCATCCAGGACAGGTAGCGGGTGGGTATCGCGCAGTACGGTGATGGGCTTGGACATGATGGCTCCGAGGCAGGGAATGGAAGCGTCCACCCTAAGGCCTTGGGCGTTGGGCCAGTGGTCTGAACTCGACATCGGGATGCCCAGAAGCGCAGGTGCGTCGTGATTCACCAGGCGCCGCAAACCCCTGTGGGAGCCGGGCTTGCCCGCGATAGCGGAGTGTCAGGTGCTGGAGATGCAAGCTGTGCCGCCGTCATCGCGGGCAAGCCCGGCTCCCACTGGGAATGGAGGAATTCTTGTGTGATAGGTTTGTGCGGTAAACCGCTGTTTCCTCGCAGTAACTGCGAAATATTTCCCGCCTTGCGCAGGAATTAGCAAGAAAATGCACGGCTGGCCCTCGTATCATTCACCCAAGTACGAGTGAGAGCCTTGCAATGAACCCAATAAAAACGTGGTGGGATATCAGCCCGCCCTTGAGTACGGCGACGCCGACCTGGCCGGGCGATACGCCGTTCCAGGAAGCGCGCGTATGGCAGTTCGGCCCTGAGTGCCCGGTGAATGTAGGGCGTGTGACCTTTTCGCCGCACACCGGCGCCCATGTGGATGCGCCGCTGCATTACAGCGCCGACGGCGCGCCGATCGGTGAGGTGTCGCTGGATGTGTACATGGGCCCATGCCGGGTGCTGTATTGCCTGGGCAGCGGCGCACTGGTGCAGCCGCATCAATTGCAAGGGCGTGTGGATAACTTGCCTGAGCGCGTGCTGCTGCGTACTTATCCACAAGCGCCGCTGACCGAATGGGACTCGAATTTCACCGCCATCGCCCCGCAAACCATTGAACTGCTCGCCAGCCTGGGCGTGCGCTTGATCGGTATCGACACACCGTCGCTGGACCCGCAACAGTCCAAGACCATGGATTCGCACAATGCCGTGGCCCGCCATGGCATGGCGATTCTCGAAGGCATCGTGCTCGATGACGTGCCGGAGGGCGATTATGAGTTGATCGCGCTGCCGCTGCGTTTTGCCAACCTGGACGCCAGCCCCGTCCGTGCCATTCTGCGCCCGCTCAAGGAGCCCACGCGATGAGCCAGTGTCCCTTTTCACCTGATTACCAGCCGCCGGAAGAATGGCATAACGCCGAACTGAATTTTTCCGAGTCCATGAGCTACGGCGACTACCTGGACCTGGGCAAAGTCCTCAGTGCCCAGCACCCGCTGTCGCCGGACCACAACGAGATGCTCTTTATCATCCAGCACCAGACCTCGGAGCTGTGGATGAAACTGATGCTCCACGAACTCAAGGCCGCTCGCGAACACGTGCGCCTGGGTGAGTTGCCGCCGGCCTTCAAGATGCTGGCGCGGGTGTCGCGGATCTTCGACCAACTGGTGCACGCCTGGGCCGTGCTGGCGACCATGACGCCGTCGGAATACAAGGCGATTCGCCCGTTCCTGGGGCAGTCGTCGGGGTTCCAGTCGTTCCAGTACCGCGAGATCGAATTTATCCTCGGCAATAAAAGCGCAGCACTGTTGCGCCCGCATGCGCATCGGCCAGAACTGTTGAATGAGTTGAAAGTGGCGATTGCCACGCCGTCGTTGTATGACGAGGCGATCAACCTGATGGTTAAAGCGGGTTTGGCGATTGACCCCAAACGCGCCGAACGCGACCCGACGGCGGCCACGGTTCACGATGAGTCGGTGGAGGCGGCGTGGCGCGAGGTGTATCGCGACCCGAGTCGGTATTGGGATTTGTACCAGTTGGCCGAGAAGTTTATCGACCTGGAAGACTCATTCCGCCAGTGGCGCTTTCGGCATGTGACCACGGTGGAGCGCATCATCGGCTTCCAGCCCGGCACCGGTGGCACGGAAGGCGTGGGTTACCTGCGCAAGATGCTCGACACGGTGTTGTTCCCCGAACTGTGGCGAGTGCGTTCCACGCTCTAAAAAAAGCCCCGGAATTCCGGGGCTGATCGTTCCCACGCTCTGCGTGGGAATGCCGCTTTGGACGCTCTGCGTCCGCTTCATGTGGGAGCTGGCTTGCCTGCGATAGCGGTGTGTCAGCCAGCCCATCCACTGACTGACCCACCGCCATCGCGGGCAAGCCCGGCTCCCACAGGTATCACTGCGCCACGGCTACTTTCGCGTTTCTGATCCGCAACCGGTAGGCAATGTAGATAATTCCCACCCACACCGGCATCGCATACACCGACTCGCGAATGCCTGGAATCGCCAGCATCACGCTGATGATCACCACCATGAACGCCAGGCACAGGTAGTTGCTGAACGGGAACCAGAAGGTCTTGAACGACGGCGTCACGCCTTGCTCGCCCATGGCCTTGCGGAATTTGATGTGGGTGAGGCTGATCAGCGCCCAGTTGATCATCAGCGAGGCAACCACCAGCGCGAACAGCAGTTCCAGCGCACTGTGCGGCGCGACGTAGTTGACCACCACGCACAGCATCGTCACCAGCGCCGAAATGGCAAGGGCGCGAATCGGCACGCCTTGCTTGTTGAGCTTCATCAGCGCCTTGGGCGCATCGCCTTGCTCGGCCAGGCCGAACAGCATGCGGCTGTTGCAGTACACGCCGCTGTTGTACACCGACAGCGCCGCGGTCAGCACCACGAAGTTGAGGATGTGCGCGGCAGTGTCGTTACCGATCAGCGAGAAGATCTGCACAAACGGGCTGCCGCTGTAGGGATCGCCCGACGCGCCGAGGGTTTGCAGCAGTTGGTCCCACGGGTACAGCGACAACAGCACGGTCAGTGCGCCGACGTAGAAAATCAGAATCCGGTAGACCACCTGGTTGATGGCTTTGGGGATCACTTTACGCGGCTCGCTGGCCTCGGCGGCGGTAATGCCCACCAGCTCCAGGCCGCCGAACGAGAACATGATGAACGCCATCGACATCAACAGCCCCATGCCGCCATTGGGGAAGAACCCGCCGTGGCTCCACAGGTTGCTCACCGAAGCTTGCGGGCCGCCGGTGCCGCTGAACAACAGGTAGCAGCCGAGTACGATCATGCCGACAATCGCCACCACCTTGATGATCGCAAACCAGAACTCGGCTTCACCGAAGAACTTCACGTTGAGGGTGTTGATCAGGTTGACCGCGACAAAGAACACCAGCGCACTGACCCAGGTCGGAATCTCCGGCCACCAGAACTGGATGTATTTGCCCACGGCCGTCAGTTCGGCCATGCCCACCAGCACGTAGAGCACCCAGTAGTTCCAGCCCGCCAGGAAGCCTGCGTAGCCGCCCCAGTATTTATGCGCAAAGTGGCTGAAGGAGCCGGCCACCGGCTCTTCGACGATCATCTCGCCAAGCTGGCGCATGATCAGGAACGCGATGAAACCGGCAATCGCGTAACCCAGGATCATCGACGGCCCCGCCGACTTGAGTACCCCGGCCGAACCGAGGAACAACCCTGTGCCAATCGCCCCTCCCAAGGCAATCAGCTGAATGTGCCGGTTCTTCAGGCCACGCTTGAGGCCCACCGGGTTAACCATGTCATCCGCCATTAACATTCCCTTCTACTTGTTTTTCTTGAGGGTGATTGCACGCCGCATCAACCCCTCAGAACCGCTGAGGGGTCAGATATTACTCTGCGTAAACTTTTCGTAATACAGTTGAACGCCATCAAGTGCCTGATCCGCCAGCCATTGTTGAATGGATTCGACCATTGGAGGGGGCCCGCACACGTACATATCCGCCGAACCGTCCCGCAATTCGGCCAGGTCGAAATGTTCGGTGAGGTAGCCGCGTTTGCCCGGCCACTCGGGCGACGGGTCGCTGAGCACTTCGGTGTAGCGAAAGCCGGGGATTGTCGAGGTGTAGGCCTGGATGCGTTGGGCTTCGCACAAGTCCTCGGCCCCGCGCACGCCGTAATACAAGTGGACCGGCTGGTTGCAGCCGCTGGCAGCCAGCTCGTCGAGCATGCCCAGCAAGGCCGACAGGCCGGTGCCGCCGGCCACCAATATCAGCGGCCGGGTGACATGCCTGAGGTAGAAGGCACCCAATGGCGCCTCCATCAGCACTTCATCACCCACCTGGCAGCGTTCGCGCAGGTAGTTGCTCATGACACCATCGGGCAACAGGCGCACCAGAAACTGCAATTGATTGCCCGACCGGTTGGCAAAAGAATACGAACGCCAACGGTCGGTGCCTGGAACCGACAGACGGGCATATTGACCGGGCAGGAAGTCCAGTGAATCGTCCAGGGTCACCTGCAAAATCGCAGTGCTGGCCGACACCCGCTGCACCCCACTGACCTTGCCGCGCACGTGCACCGGCCCCGGCGCATTGCACAGGCTCGATTCAAAATCGAAGTAGAACGTAGCGTCGGACTGCACCCGCGTCTGGCAACTGAGCATCTTGCGTTGCTTGAGGTCGAGGCTGGAGAGGGCTTCGTCGTCGACATAATCCTGGGTGTAATCGCCGGACTCGCAACGGCCCTGGCAGGTGCCGCACACGCCTTCACGGCAATCGAGGGGGATCCTGATGCCGTTGCGCAATGCCGCATCCAGCAGGATTTCATTCGCGCCTACCGGGAAAAACAGGGTTTTGCCGTCGGCAAAACTGAAGGCCACTTTGTGATTCATCCGCATAACTCCGCGTATCTGATTTTTGTGGCTGCCCCGTGAGCTTTTGTGGCGACCGGGCTTGTTGTGGCAAACGGGCTTGTTGTGGCGAGCGGGCTTGCCCCGCGTTGGGCTGCGAAGCAGCCCCAATAAAGTCACCGCATTTATCCAGTCAAACCGCAGTGCCTGGGCCAGGGGCCGCTTCGCGCCCCAACGCGGGGCAAGCCCGCTCGCCACAGGACGGTGCTTGTCACAAAATTTCTCTGCTACAGGTGATAGAAATCCAGCACCGAGTTGATGGTGTCGTTGAGCAGCAAGGCGTGCTTGCGAGTGATCAGCCAGCTGTCGCCATCCGGCTTGAGGTGGTAAGTGGCAGGCCCGTAGAACTGCTCTGAGGTGGCGAGTCGATAGAACAGCGTGTGCCAGTTCAGCTTCACCTCCAGCGTGCCGTCTGCCTGCTCGGCGATCCGCACGTTATTGATCAGGTGCAAGGTGCGCGGCATCGGCGTAGCGGACGCCGCCTTGCCGGTGCGCAAACGGAACACGCGGTCTTCCAGGCCCGAACGGTTGGCGTAGTAGATCAGCGACATCTCGCGTTTGGGGTCGCGGGTGTAGACGTGTTCCGAGTCCCATTGCGGCAAGTGAAACTCGCTCTGCGGGTCGAACAGTTGCACGTAGGCATCCCAGTCCTGGGCGTCGCACAGTTCGGATTTGCGATAGAAAAATTGCTCGATCCGGTACTGCAATTGGGCATCCATCACTTCACCTCCCGCAGTGTCAGCGCTTGCTGGTCCAGGCCTTTGAGCAGAAATTGCTGCCAGTTACGGTGCTGGTTCACATACAGGCCTTCGTGGGTGAATTCGGTGCCGGTCATGGCCGGTTGAATGCCGATGGCTTCGCTGTTCGGTGTCGGCCCGGTTTCCCAGCGATGGCTGCCCCGTGAGATATCGCTCCAGCGTTCCAGGCGGCCCTGGAAACCGCGCTGGGCTTCGCGAAATTCCACCAGATCATCTGGCGTGCCCATGCCCGACACGTTGAAGAAATCCTCGAATTGGCGAATGCGGTTTTCGCGGTCGGCGTCCGACTCGTTTTTCACGCCCAGGCACTGGCTGATGATCTCGGTCTTGTTCCACGCCACCGGGCGGATGATGCGCAGCTGCGAGCTGATCTGGTCGAGAAAGAACAGGCTCGGGTAGATGTTCAGGTTGCGCAGGCGGTGCATCATCCACTCGGCTTTCTGCTGACCGTGTTCATCCACCAGGCGCGGCATGATGGTGGCGTAGCCCGAGCGCACGCTGGGGTTGGGCATGTCGCTGAACAGCACGCTGTGGCCGTTGTTGAAGGCGAACCAGCCGTCATCGGTATTCGCGTCGCCGGCGCCGAGTTTGCTGTAGTCCAGGGTGCTGGCGGAGCCGCTGCCGTTTTCGGTATTCACCTGCTGGCGATGCTGCACCGTGGCCACGTAGTTGTAGTGCACGGTGCTGACGTGATAACCGTCCAGGCCGTTTTCATTTTGCAGCTTCCAGTTACCGTCGTAGGTGTAGGCGGATTTGCCCGGCAGCACTTCCAGTTCACCGGTGGCGGACTGCGCGACCATCATGTCGAAGAACACTTTGGCGTCACCGAGGAAGTCTTCCAGGCTGTCGGTGCCTTGCACGTTGAGGCTGATGAACACAAAGCCCTTGTAGCTTTCGATACGGGCTTTTTTCAGGCCGCGTGTGGCTTTGTCGAAACCTTCCGGGTATTCGCCCGGCGCCTTGACCTTCACCAGCCGGCCGTCGCTCTTGTAGCACCAGGCGTGGAACGGGCAGGTAAAGGTCGACTGGTTGCCCTTGCCGACACGGGTCAGCGTGGTGCCGCGATGTTGGCAGGCGTTGATCAGCGCATTGAGCTGGCCCTCGCCGTCGCGGGTGATGATCATCGGCTGGCGCCCGGCGCGCATCGTCACGAAGTCGTGGTTATTGGCCAGTTCGCTTTCGTGGCAGGCGTAGATCCAGTTTTTTTCGAAGATCAGTTCCATCTCCAGATCGAACAGTTCGGGCTCGGTGAACATGTCGCGGGCAATGCGGAACACTTCGTCCACCGGCCGAAAGTCCAGGCAACCTTCGATAAACGTTTTCCACTGCTCGACGCTTCTTGCACCACTCATGGGAGGCACCTTTTTTGATAGGGGCTAATCGGTGGGTTATTAGAGGCAGTGGGGCAGGGCGCGGGCTATCCGCTTAATGGGGGAAGGCAGGCCGCAAAATTGGGCAGCAAATACCCAGTTCAGTGCGCCCAGGTGACGCCATGCGCTACTGTCATACCAAGGGAAGGTCGCAAACGCCTGCGGCTTATCCACATAGTCGACGGTTGCTATCCACCCGGTTGCATTCAGGCGGGCGTGGCGTAGAACTTGCTGTCGATTGCCAACGACGCGCCGCCAGAGCGCGCAACCGCCTAACCGCCGTGGGTGCACCCTGATGAGTAGCCATACACGCGAAATCCATATTCAACGCTTCGATCTGGAAGGCGCCTGCAGCTGGATGTCCGGCATCTGCGGGCCGCACCGCCTGGCGACAAGCACGCCCGAGCGCCTGCGTTTTCACCACAGCGCCAACGTGTTCAAGTCCCGCGCCACCACCTTGGGCGTGATCGAGTACGGCACCGACGTGACCATTGATATCGAAGACGCCGAGCACTTCAGCAGCTACAGCCTGAGCCTGCCGTTGGTGGGCGAGCAGGAGTTGAGCAAGAACGGTCAGCAGCTCAGTTCCAACCGTGACCAGGGCGTGATTTTGTCGCCCAACGAGCATCAGGTGCTGGCGATATCCGGCGACTGCCGCAAGTTGCAGGTGGTGATCACGCGGGCGGCGATGAGTGAGTCCCTGGAGGGTTTGCTGCAACGGCCTATCGAGGCGCCGCTGCGTTTTGAGCCGGTGATGGACGCGGTGGACGGTGCTTCGGCGTCGTGGTGGCGCATGGCGCGTTATTTTATTGCCGAGCTTGAATGCAGCAGCGAGTTGTATGAGCAGGCGGCGTTTACGCGAGATCTGGAAAGCTCGCTGATCAAGGGTTTGATCCTGGCCCAGCCGAACAACTATTCAGAAGAGCTGCGCGCCGTGCTGGGCGTGAAGCTGCCGCATTATTTGATCCGGGCGCGGCAGTACATTTATGACAATGCCCGCGAGACGGTGAATCTGGAGGACCTGGAAGTGGCCGCGGGTGTATCGCGGTTCAAGCTGTTCGATGCGTTTCGCAAATACTTTGCGCTGTCACCGATGGCTTACCTGAAAAAGTACCGGCTGGGTGCCGTGCGCCAGGAAATCCTCGAGCACGGTTCAATCCGCACCATCTCCGAGATCGCACTGGGCTGGGGCTTTACCCACTTGGGGCGGTTTTCGGCGGAGTATCGCAAGTTGTTTGATGAATCCCCCAGCCAAACCCTGCAGCGCAAGCGCCTGCGCAGCATTTGAAAACAATGAAGATCAACCTGTGGGAGCTGGCTTGCCTGCGATGGCGGTGGACCCGTTGGCATCCTGGTTAACTGACCCACCGCTATCGCAGGCAAGCCAGCTCCCACAGGGGAGTTGCGCTGTTTGGAGGGTTTCAGATCAACTCCTCAACCAACTGCAAACAATGACTCAGCCCCGGCGACTGATCATTCACACGCCGGCTCAGGATAATCGGCGAGGTCGCAGTGGCTTCTACAATCGGCGTGTAGCCAATATCCGCCCGGTGCAACACCTGCACCGAGGCCGGCACCAGCGTCACGCCCATCCCTGCGCCCACCAGCCCGATCGCCGTCTGCAACTCGTTGGTCCACTGCGCCACCTTGAGGCTCAAGCCATGGGCGTCGAACAGCGCAATCACATGGTCGGCATAGCTGGGGCGCGGGTTGCCGGGGTAGAGCACAAACGGCTCTGCGGCCAATTGCGCGAGGGTGGCGGGCGCGCCCAGCAGCGAGTGGCCGGCGGGCAATACGGCGACCAGTCGATCTTCCACCAGCACGCGCTGGACGATGGCCGGGTCGTCGATGCGAATGCGCCCGAAACCCACATCAATGCGCCCGGCCTTAAGCGCCTCGACTTGCTGCAGGGTGGTCATCTCCGACAAGCCCAATTCCAGCTCCAGCGCCTCATGGTTGCGCAGCCGCCGTATCAACTCCGGCAGCACGCCGTACAGGGTCGAGGGTGCGAAGCCGATGCCCAGCCAGGTCTTTTCGCCCTGGCCGATGCGCCGCGTGGTGTCGCAGACCTTGGCCAGTTGTTCCAGCAGCCCATTGGCGTGCTCATAGAAAAACCGCCCGGCCTCGGTCAGCCGCAACGGGCGGCCGCGCTCCAGCAGAATCACGCCCAGTTCATCTTCCAGTTGCTGGATCTGCCGGCTCAATGGCGGCTGGGCGATGTGCAGGCGTTCGGCGGCGCGGGTGAAGTTGAGGGTTTCACCCAGCACCTGGAAATAGCGCAGATGACGCAGTTCCATATCGGCTCCTTTCATACCTTGAGGGTATCGTTCGAGACCCATTCTATATTGGAAGCCTTTAAAAATACGGCACAGAATCGGCTCAAACCTATAAAGAACCCAACGGGTATAGCCATGCCGATTTGCGCCATCGAGTCGATCGAGACCATCATCGTCGACCTCCCCACCATTCGCCCGCACAAGCTGGCGATGCACACGATGCAAAACCAGACGCTGGTGATCATCCGCCTGCGCTGCGCCGACGGCATTGAAGGCATCGGTGAGTCCACCACCATCGGCGGTTTGAGTTACGGCAACGAAAGCCCGGACAGCATCAAGGTCAACATTGACCGTCACTTCGCGCCGCTGCTGATCGGCCAGGACGCAAGCAATATCAACGCGGCCATGTTGCGCCTGGAGCGCAGCATTCGCGGCAACACCTTTGCCAAATCCGGCATCGAAAGCGCCTTGCTCGATGCGTTGGGCAAACGCCTGAACCTGCCGGTGAGCGAACTGCTCGGCGGGCGTGTGCGCGACGCCTTGCCGGTGGCCTGGACCTTGGCCAGTGGCAACACCGAACAGGACATCGCCGAAGCCGAAAAGATGCTCGACCTGCGCCGCCATCGTATCTTCAAGTTGAAGATCGGCGCCGGTGAGGTCAGCCGCGACCTGGCCCATGTGCTCGCGATCAAAAAAGCCCTGGGCGAGCGCGCCAGTGTGCGTGTCGACGTCAACCAGGCCTGGGACGAAGCTTTGGCCCTGCGCGCCTGCAAGGTGCTGGGCGATAACGGCATCGACCTGATCGAGCAGCCGATTTCGCGCAACAACCGTGGCGGCATGGCCCGGCTCAACCTGTCGAGCCCGGCGCCGATCATGGCCGATGAATCGATTGAATGTGTGGAGGACGCCTTCAACCTGGCCCGCGAAGGCGCGGCTTCAGTGTTCGCGCTAAAGATCGCCAAAAACGGCGGCCCGCGTGCGCTGTTGCGCACCGCCGCGATTGCCGAGGCGGCGGGCATCGGCCTGTACGGCGGCACCATGCTCGAAGGCGGCATCGGCACGTTGGCGTCGGCGCATGCCTTTCTTACGCTGAACACGCTGGCGTGGGGTACCGAACTGTTCGGCCCGCTGCTGCTCACCGAAGACATCCTCACCGAGCCGCCGGTGTATCGCGATTTTGAGCTGCATGTTTCCACCGCACCGGGCCTGGGCCTGGCCATTGATGAAGAGCGCCTGGCGTTCTTGCGTCGTGACACACACTAAGAGGCGCCTGCCATGTTGTTCCACGTAAAAATGACCGTGAATCTGCCGCTGGACATGAACCCCGAGCGCGCCGCCAGCCTCAAGGCGGAGGAGAAAGCCCTGGCGCAGCGCCTGCAGCAAGAAGGCAAATGGCGCCACCTGTGGCGCATCGCCGGGCACTACGCCAACTACAGCGTATTCGACGTCGACAGCGTGCAAGACCTGCATGACCTGCTGATGCAACTGCCGCTTTTTCCCTACATGGCCATCGAAGTGAACGCCCTGTGCCGCCACCCTTCGTCGATCCATGAGGACGACCGTTAAGCCCGTTTTCACCCAATAATTACAAGATGAGGATTTGCACCATGTCCATCCGACTGTCCCAGACTGCCGACGCCCAGGCGTTTCTCGAAGAAGCCAGCGGCAACCATAACGACGGCGGCAACCCGCGCGCCAAGGCGCTGATCTATCGGATCCTGCGCGATACGGTAAACATCATCGAAGACCTGGACGTGACCCCGGAAGAGTTCTGGAAGGCGGTCAATTACCTCAACGAATTGGGCAAGCATCAGGAAGCGGGTTTGCTCGCCGCCGGCTTGGGCCTGGAGCATTACCTGGACCTGCTGATGGACGCTGCGGACCAACAGGCCGGCAAATCCGGCGGCACGCCCCGCACCATCGAAGGCCCGCTGTACGTGGCTGGCGCACCGCTTAGCCACTACGAAGCGCGGCTGGACGATGGCAAGGACGACGCGGTGCCGCTGTTTATGCGCGGGCAAGTGCGGGGCACCGACGGCAAGCCGTTGGCGGGTGCGATTGTGGATGTGTGGCAGGCCAACACGGGTGGCACCTATTCGTGGTTTGACCCAACGCAATCGGAGTTCAACCTGCGTCGGCGCATTGAGACCGATGCCCAGGGCAACTACCGGTTCCGCAGCATCGTGCCGTCGGGCTACGGTTGCCCGCCGACCGGGCCGACTCAGCAACTGCTCGACCAACTGGGGCGCCATGGGCAGCGGCCGGCGCATATCCACTTCTTCATCTCGGCGCCAGGGCATCGGCACCTCACCACGCAGATCAACCTGTCGGACGACCCGTACCTGCATGATGATTTTGCCTACGCGACGCGCGATGAGTTGATCGCCGAGATTCGGTTTAGTGAGGATCAGCAATTGGCGCGGGAGTTTGGGGTGCAAGGGCGGTTTGCGCAGATTGATTTTGACTTTGAGTTGCAGCTGGCAGACGCACCGGTAGAGCAAAAGCGCATGCAGCGCGTTCGTGCCCTCGAAGACTGATTAAACGAGGAAGATCGTTCCCACGCTCGGCGTGGGAATGCCGCCCAGGACGCTCCGCGTCCGCTCTTAAAGGCGTGACGCAGAGCGTCACAGGAGACGTTCCCACGCAGAGCGTGGGAACGAGCATCTGGCTATTTGCGGACGACCAGGTCCAACACCTCATCCCGATCCTTGATCTTCTGCAACACAATCTCCGAACGAATATCCATCACCCCGGCCGTGCGGTTCAGGTGGTTCACGATAAAGTCGGAAAAGTGCTTGAGGTTACGCGCCTGCACGCGCAATACATAGTTGCTGGCGCCGGTGATCACATAGGCGCTGGCGACCTCCGGCCAACCTTGCACCTTCTTGATAAAGGTCTCGTGCCAGTCCTCCACATCCTGGCGCAACGACAGGTGCACGATGGCCTCCAGCTCAATCCCCAACTGTTCGGCATTCAACACGGCGCGGTAGCCGCTGATAACTCCTTCGCTCTCCAGCAGGCGCAAACGGCGCAGGCAGGCGGAGGGCGACAGGGCGACTTTTTCCGCCAATTCCTGGTTGCTGATGCGCCCATCCTGTTGCAAAAAATGCAGGAGGCGCAGGTCGGTGGCGTCGAGAATCATGCTTAGAATAAATCCGCGTGTTTGGGGGTTAAATTCGAATTTCCTTCAGCTTAATTAGCCTGTTACCCACCACTTTGCACGAAAATTCTCTAAAACTTCGTTCATTATTTGGTCCATCCTTACTTACAAAAATCAGGACGACCCATGACCTCTCGAAGCCACTGCCAAGCCCTCGACGCCCAGGACCCGCTGGCGCCACTGCGTCAGCAGTTCGCCTTGCCCGCAGGTGTGATTTACCTCGATGGCAACTCTCTGGGCGCACGGCCGGTGGCGGCGTTGGAGCGAGCGCAGCAGGTGATCGCCGAGGAGTGGGGCAATGGCTTGATTCGCAGCTGGAACAGCGCCGGTTGGGCCGATTTGTCCCTACGCCTGGGCAACCGCCTGGCGCCGCTGATCGGCGCGCGTGACGGTGAAGTGGTGATTACCGATACCACCTCGATCAACCTGTTCAAGGTGCTCAGCGCTGCCTTGAGCGTGCAGCGCCAACGCGAGCCTGCGCGCAAGGTGATCGTCAGCGAGGCGAGTAACTTCCCCACCGACCTGTACATCGCCGAGGGCCTGACCGAGTTGCTGCAACAGGGCTATTCCATCCGGCTGGTCAACAGCCCGGACGAACTGCCCCAGGCCATCGACCAGGACGTGGCGGTGGTGATGCTCACCCACGTCAATTACAAGACCGGCTACATGTACGACATGCAGGCGCTCACCGCCCTGAGCCACGAATGTGGCGCGCTGAGCATCTGGGACCTGGCGCATTCGGCGGGCGCGGTGCCCATCGACCTGAACAAGGCCGGCGCCGATTATGCGATCGGCTGCACCTACAAATACCTGAATGGCGGGCCGGGCTCCCAGGCGTTTGTGTGGGTCAACCCGGCGCTGGTGGATGTGGTGCGCCAGCCTTTGTCGGGTTGGTTCGGGCACACACGCCAGTTCGCCATGGAAGCTCACTACGCGCCAAGCGCCGGCATCGCGCGCTACCTGTGCGGCACACAACCGATCACGTCATTGGCCATGGTCGAATGCGGCCTGGAGATTTTTGCCCAGACCGACATGGCCAGCCTGCGCAGCAAATCCCTGGCCTTGACCGACCTGTTTATCGCGCTGGTCGAAGCCCGTTGCGCCGCCCACGGGCTGGAGCTGATTACGCCGCGTGAGCATGCCAAGCGCGGCAGCCATGTGAGTTTCGAACACCCGGAAGGTTATGCGGTGATCCAGGCTTTGATCGCCCGTGGGGTGATCGGTGATTACCGTGAGCCGCGCATCATGCGCTTTGGGTTTACGCCGTTGTATACGAGCTTTACCGAGGTATTTGATGCTGTAGAGATCCTGGGCGAAATCCTCGATAACTCCACTTGGGACCAGCCGCAATTCAAAGTGCGCAACAGCGTCACTTAAGAACAACACCTATCAACTGTGGGAGCTGGCTTGCCTGCGATAGCAATAGTGAATGCACCACCGCCCTCGCAGGCAAGCCAGCTCCCACAGGGTTCAGCACCGGCAGTAACCATCACAATAATAAAGGGGCACGCCACGTGACCACGCCAGACAACGGCTTTGCAGAGATCACCCACCGCGAACTGGGCCTGAGGCGCCAGCTCACTTCCGGCCAGATGAGCATGATCGCCATCGGTGGCGCCATCGGCACCGGCCTGTTTATGGGCAGCGCCTACGCCATCGGGTATGCCGGGCCGAGTGTGCTGGTGAGTTACGCCATCGGTGCGTTGATCACCTTGCTGCTGATGGGCTGCCTGGCGGAGATGACCGTGGCGCACTCCACCTCGGGCTCGTTCGGCGCCTATGCGGAGTTTTACATCAGCCCGCTGGCCGGCTTTCTGGTGCGTTATGCCTACTGGGCGGCGATTGTGCTGGCAGTGGGCGCCGAGGTCACGGCGGTGGCGATGTACATGAAGTACTGGTTCGCCAACGTGCCGGAGTGGGTGTGGATCGTGTCGTTTTCCAGTGTGCTGATTCTGCTCAATGCTATCAGCGTAAAGACCTTCGGCAACTTCGAATACTGGTTCTCGACCATCAAGATCACCGCGATCGTGGGCTTCATCATCCTCGCGGTGTACGTGGTGTTCGGCTCCGGTAACCCTGACTATGGCGTGCAGAACTACACGGCCCATGACGGGTTTTTTCCCCATGGGTTGAGCGGCATGTGGATTGCGGTGATTGTGTCGATCTTCAGCTATCTGAGCGTAGAAATGATCGCCGTGGCCGCCGGTGAAGCCGCCGACCCGGAGCAGGCGGTGAAGAAGGCCTTTCGCGCCACCATCGTGCGGTTGGTGGTGTTCTACCTGCTGACCCTGGCATTGATGCTCGCCATCGTGCCGTGGAACCAGGCCGGCCAGACCCAGAGCCCGTTTGTCACGGTGATGCAGACCATCGGCATTCCCGGTGCCACCGGAGTGATGAACTTCGTGATCCTGATCGCGGCGTTGTCGGCGATGAACAGCCAGCTCTATATCACCACACGCATGATGTTCAGCCTATCGCGTGCAGGCTTTGCGCCCAAGTCCATGGGCGCCTTGAGCAAGAGCGGCATTCCGCTGAACGCGTTGCTGCTGTCCAGCTCCGGCATTGCCCTGGCGACCTTGCTGAATGTGGTTTACCCGGAAAGCTCGTTCACGCTGATGATGGCGATTTCGATGTTTGGCGCGATCTTCACCTGGTTCATGATCTTCCTCACGCACCTGTTTTTCCGCCGTTATCGCAAGCGCCACGGCGGGCCGAAGCTGTCGTTCCAGCTGCGCCTGTTCCCCTACAGTACGCTGCTGGGCCTGGTGCTGATGGGCGCGGTGATGATCACCACGTACTTCACCGAGGCCTTCAAGATGACGCTGGTGTTTGGAGGGCCATTCCTGCTGATTCTGTCGGCGGTGTATTACGGGTTTTTCCGCAAGGGCAGGGCCAGGGCGTCGAACAAGGCCTTGGCGTAACCCGGCAACTGCTCGAAGGAACGGGCGCATAACAGCAGCGTGCGACAGGCCCAGTCTTCAGTTAATGGCTGGGCCTTGATGCGCTTTACTGTCGGCCAGCGTTCCAATGCGGCCTGGGGCACGATGCCCAGGCCGGCGCCGCCGGCGACCATGCGGATCAACCCATCAAAACCCTCGGCGCGAATGCGGGTTTGCAGGCGAAAGCCTGCGTGCAAGGCCTGTTCTTCCAGGTAGACCGAAAGTGCGCTGCCGGCGGTCAGGCCTACATAATCGTATTGCAGGCTGTCGATGAAGTTCGCCGTCGCCAACGGATGATCGAGGGGCATGATCAGCACCAGCGGGTCATCGCGAAACGGCAGGGTCTGCAAGCCGTGGGTGTCCACCGCATCGGAGATAATCCCCAGGTCTGCTGTGCCTTGGCGCAAGGCTTGGGTAATGCGCAGGCTCGGCAGCTCCTGCAAGTCGATATCGAGGTTGGGGTGTTGGCGCAAAAAATCCGCCAGCAGTTCCGGCAGGTATTCGCTCAGGGCGGTGGTGTTGCACAGCAGGCGCACCTGGCCTTTGATGCCCTTGGCGTATTCGGCCAGGTCCTGTTGCAGGTGCTCGGCCTGTTGCAACAACAGGCGGGCGTGACGGGCCAGGGCTTTGCCGGCGGGTGTTGGGGTGACGCCACGACGGTTACGTTCGAGTAGCTCGATGCCCAATGATGCTTCCATCGCGCGGATGCGTGCGCTGGCCGCCGCCAGGGATAAATGGCTGCGCGCCGCGCCGGCGGTGATGTTGCCGGTGTCGAGGGTGTGCAGGTAGAGGCGCAGGTCGATCAGGTCAAAGTGCATGGCTGGGGGTTCTCGAGTGACTTCACTGGCCTTATCGCAGGCAAGCCAGCTCCCACCTTTTGCTTTGTGAACACAGTGAAATGTGGGAGCTGGCTTGCCTGCGATAGCTATTTCAGCCTCACGAAAAACAAGAGGCTACCTCAGTATATGGCGAATTTTCGGCCTCAACGAAATCCTGCAAAATCGCCCCATGACTACCTTCCTGGCGTTCTACCAAAACCTCGGCCCCGCCTTGACCCTGCTGGTAATCGGCACCTTCCTGCTGGCCGGCACGGTCAAAGGCGTGATCGGCCTGGGCCTGCCCACCGTGGCCATGGGCATGCTCGGCCTGGCTATGCTCCCGGCGAAGGCTGCGGCTTTATTGATCATCCCTTCAACGGTCACCAACCTCTGGCAACTGGCGTTCGGCGGCCACTTGAGCGCCTTGCTCAAGCGCCTATGGCCCATGCTGCTGCTGATTTTCCTCGGCACCGGGCTCGGCACCTTGTGGCTGGGCATGGACGGCGGGCACTGGGTGGTTCGCGCGCTAGGGGGCGCCTTGCTGGTGTATGCGTTAAGTGGCTTGTTCCTGCCGACCTTCAAGGTGGAGCCTCAAACGGAGCGCTGGCTGGGCCCGTTGTGCGGTCTGGTCACCGGCCTTATCACTTCGGCGACCGGTGTGTTCGTGATTCCGGCTGTGCCCTATCTGCAAGCCCTGGGTTTGCACCGCGATCAATTGGTGCAGGCGCTGGGGCTGGCGTTCACAGCTTCCACGCTGGCGTTGGCCGCTGCGTTGGCCTGGCGCGGCACCTTGGGCGGTGGCGAAGTCAGTGCTTCGTTGCTGGCACTGGTGCCCGCGCTGCTGGGCATGTGGCTGGGCCAGGTGTTGCGCCAGCGCATCAGTGCGGTGCTGTTCAAGCGAGTGTTTTTTATCGGCATGGCGCTGCTGGGCAGTCACTTGCTGATAAGCGGTTAAATCAATAGTCCGTGGGCTATTCGTGCGTTTTGGTCAAATGTATTTTGCCGCACCGCCGCTTATTCCAAGGGTTGAATGTCGATAGCCTGCCGGCAGATATCTTCATCCCTTTGGAATCCCTCCCATGAAAAAAGTCCTCCTGCTCAACGGCGGCAAAAAATTCGCCCACTCCGATGGCCGCTATAACACCACCTTGCATGACGCCGCCGTGGCCGTGCTCGACCGTGGCGGCATCGACGTCAAAGTCACCCATATCGACGAAGGCTATGACGTGGCTGAAGAAGTCGCTAAGTTCCTCTGGGCCGATGTGATCATCTACCAGATGCCTGGCTGGTGGATGGGCGCGCCGTGGATCGTCAAGAAGTACATCGACGAAGTCTTCACCGAAGGCCACGGCAGCCTGTACGCCAGCGACGGCCGTACGCGCTCCGATGCGTCGCAGAAATACGGCAGCGGCGGCCTGATCCAGGGCAAGCAATATATGCTCTCGCTGACCTGGAACGCGCCGCAGCAGGCCTTTGACGACCCAACCGATTTCTTCGAAGCCAAGGGCGTGGACGCCGTGTACTTTCCGTTCCACAAGGCCAACGAGTTTCTTGGCATGACCAGCCTGCCGACCTTCCTGTGTGTGGACGTGATGAAACGCCCGGCGATCGAGGCCGACGTGGCGCGCTACGAGCAGCATCTGGCGCAGGTGTTCAATTTCTCGGTGTAAGCTGCCAGCAACCGATAAAGAGGACAGCCTGTGAAAGCCCGATCCGATGAGCTACAGATCTTCGTCAGCGTGATTGAGTGCGGCTCGATTTCGGCGGCTGCGGAGCAGGTCGGGCAGACGCCTTCGGCAGTCAGCCGCACCTTGTCGCGCCTGGAAGCCAAGCTCGACACCACGTTGATCAACCGCACCACGCGGCGCATGGACCTGACCGAAGAGGGCAAGTATTTTTTCGAACAGGCCAAGGTGATCCTGGCGCAGATGGACGAGCTGGAAGAGCGCTTGTCGTCGCGCCAGAAGAACCCTTCCGGGCGCCTGCGCATCAATGCGGCCGTGCCGTTCATGCTGCATGGGATCGTGCCGTACATTGCCGAGTTTCGCAGCCTCTACCCGGATATCCAGCTGGAACTGAACAGCGACGACCTGATCATCGACCTGCTGGAGCAAAGCACCGACATTGCCATTCGCATCGGCGCCCTGGCCGACTCGACCCTGCATGCACGCTCACTGGGTTGCACGCCGCTGCATATCCTCGCCAGCCCCGACTACCTCAAGCAGTTCGGCACGCCGAAGACAGTGGCCGAGTTGGCCGACCATACGCTGCTGGGCTTTACCCAGACCGAAACCCTCAACCACTGGCCGCTGCGCCACGTGGAAGGCGACCGCTGGCTGATCCAGCCGAGCATTGCCGCCTCCAGTGGCGAAACCGTGCGTCAGTTGGCGCTGGAAGGGCAGGGCATTTGCTGCCTGTCGAACTTCATGACCATCGCCGATATCGATGCCGGCCGCCTGGTGCCGGTGCTGGAAGCCTTCAACAGCGGCTATCGCCAGCCGATCCACGCGGTGTTCTACCGTAACTCGCAATTGGCGCTGCGCATCCAGTGCTTCCTGGACTTCATTCAGGTCAAGCTGGCGCGGTATGCCTGCTGATTCGTGACCTGCGCGCAAGATTGAATTGGGCAACATGGGCTTATTCGGCGCAAATGACTGCTTGATACTGGGCCCATCACTTACCCCGTCAGGAGCAACCTCCATGAATGTATTCGTCACCGGCGCAGCAGGGTTTATCGGCGGCTCCATCGCCACCGGCCTGGTCAAGGCCGGCCACACGGTCACCGGCCTGGTGCGCAGCGCCGAGCAAGCGGCTGAAATGACTGCCCTGGGCATCACGCCCGTGATCGGCACGCTGGATGACGTCGCCGTGTTGACCGCGCAGGCTTCTAAAGCTGATGCGGTGATCAATGCCGCCAGCAGCGACCATCGTGCTGCCGTCGAAACCTTGCTGGCCGCCTTGAAAGGTTCAAACAAGCCGTTCCTGCACACCAGCGGTTCGAGCATTGTCGGTGATGCGTCGGGCGGTAAAGCCAGCGATGTCATCTACCTTGAAGACAACCTGCCGGAGCCGACCGTCGACAAGGCCGCGCGCGTGGCCATCGACAACCTGATCCTGGCAGCGGCCAAAGACGGCGTGAACTCGGCGGTGATCTGCAATACCCTGATCTACGGCCACAGCCTGGGCGTGAAGCGTGACAGCGTGCAATTGCCACGACTGCTCAAGCAAGCGCGCAAAAGTGGCGTGGTACGGCATGTGGGCACCGGCCAGAACATCTGGTCCAACGTACACATTGAAGACGTGGTGGCCCTGTATCTGCTGGCGCTGACCAAAAACGTCCCGGGCACGTTCTACTTTGTGGAAAGCAGCGAAGCGGCGTTTGTCGACATGACCACCGCGATTGCCCAAGCGCTGAACCTGGGCGAGCCGCAGGACTGGCCATTGGCCGAGGCTGAGGCCGAGTGGGGCTATGAAATGGCCAACTATGGCCTGGGCTCCAACAGCCGGGTGCGTGGCAAGCATGCGCGTGAGTTGTTGGGCTGGGCGCCGAAGCGCACGTCGGTGGTGGAGTGGATTCGTCACGAGATGGTGTGATGTTCGCTTAGCATCTTGGCGCTGCCATCGCAGGCAAGCCAGCTCCCACACTTGAAGGTATTCGCAATTCAAAATGTGGGAGCTGGCTTGCCTGCGATGAAGGCGACTCGGTTCATGTGTTGTTACACATTACTGGCCCCACCCGCCGCAATTCCGTACCATCCCCCGCCATATCCCTCGCTACTCCCTGGTACCTCATGAACCTCACCCGTCTGCGCGCCGATGCCCTGGCCGGCCTCACCACGTCTTTTGCGCTGCTGCCCGAATGCATCGCCTTTGCCCTGGTGGCTCACCTCAACCCACTGATGGGCCTCTACGGCGCCTTTATCATCTGCACGCTCACGGCCTTGTTCGGCGGCCGGCCAGGCATGGTCTCGGGCGCGGCGGGTTCGATGGCGGTGGTGATCGTGGCGCTGGTAGTGCAACACGGCGTGGAGTATCTGCTCGCGACGGTGCTGCTGGGCGGGCTGATCATGGTTGCGTTCGGCCTGTTACGGCTGGGCAAACTGGTGCGCATGGTGCCGCACTCGGTGATGCTCGGGTTCGTCAACGGCCTGGCGATTATCATTGCGCTGGCACAGCTGGAGCATTTCAAAAGCGGTGAAACCTGGCTGAGCGGCACGCCGTTGTACGTGATGGCCGGGCTGGTGGCGGCCACCATGGCGATTGTTTACCTGCTGCCACGCCTGACCCGCGCCGTGCCGCCCGCGCTGGTGGCGATTTTGGGCGTTGGGTTGGCGGTGTACGTGTTGGGCTTGCCGACCCGTACGTTGGGCGACATGGCCCACATCGCCGGCGGCCTGCCGACCTTTGCGTTGCCGCAGATCCCCTGGACCCTGGAAACCCTCGGCATCATCGCGCCCTACGCGTTCCTGACGGCCATGGTTGGCCTGCTGGAAACCCTGCTGACCCTGAACCTCACCGATGAAATCACCGAAACCCGTGGCTACCCCGACCGCGAGAGCGTGGCCCTGGGCGCGGCGAATATGGTCTCGGGGCTGTTTGGCGGCATGGGTGGTTGCGCGATGATCGGGCAAACCGTGATCAACTTAAGCTCTGGCGGGCGCGGGCGTTTCTCCGGGGTGTTTGCCGGGGTGATGATCCTGTTGTTCATTTTGTTTCTGTCGCCGCTGATCGAGCGCATTCCGCTGGCGGCGCTGGTGGGGGTGATGTTCGTGGTGTCCCAGCAGACCTTCGCCTGGGCGTCGCTGCGGGTGATCAACAAGGTGCCGGTCAACGACGTGCTGGTGATTATTGCGGTCACGGTGATTACCGTGTTCACCGACCTGGCCACCGCCGTGCTGTGCGGCATCGTGATTGCGGCGCTGAACTTCGCCTGGCAACAGGCCCGTGAGTTGTATGCCGATGAGCATCTGGAAGCCGACGGCAGCAAGCTGTATCGCCTGCACGGCACGCTGTTCTTTGCCTCGACCACGCCGTTCTTGAACCAGTTCGACCCGGCCAACGACCCGGCCCAGGTGACGCTCGATTGTCGTCACCTGAGCTTTGTCGACTACTCGGCGATTGCTGCGTTGATGACCCTGCGCGAGCGCTATACCAAGGCCGGCAAACATGTGCGCGTGCTGCATTTGTCGGAGCGCTGCAAGAAGTTGCTCAAGCGCGCCCGCGTGCATCACGACTGATTACAGCGGCAGCATGTTTTCCAGTTCCTGGGCGCGGGTCTGGGTCATGTCCAGCATGCAGCCGATGCCATTGACCTGATCGATGGTGCCGCCGGTCGCTGAGCCGATGAAGCCGCAGTTGGCGTCCCGGTACTTGATCCACAGGCGCTGCACGTCTTGCAGTTGCTGCTTTTGTTTGCCTTCCTGAAGGGCAAGGACGGCTTTGTAGGCCTTGTTCAGGCGCGCATCCTGGATCTTGGCTTCGGTGGCGTTGCAGGCAACCATATCCGCCGTGGTGTTGGCGCCATCCAGGCATTTTTTCAGCGCCGGGCTGTCATCGGCCGAGGCGCTGCCGCAAAAGGCCAGCAGCAGTGCGCTGGCGGCGAAAGGAACAAGCAGGGTCTTGCGCTTCATTGTCGGTTTTCCTGGTTGTGAGTAGGGCTGCCATCTGAGACTCGGCCCTGGTAGCTGAGTTTCCCCGCGCAGAAAACTTCGTGTAAGAACACCCCCCGAATTTTCATCCGCTGGCGTTGGGCATATCCCAAAGCGACAGCGCTTATCCGTGGGCGAAAATTACTTTCATAAAAATTGAAAACCCAGCCCGGTAATGATTTATGAGTTTCACAACCAATTCGACGTGACCCTTTCCAAGGAGTACCGCATGGCCGCACCACTGGGCTTTGGGCTGTTGGCATACGCTGGCATCGCCATCATTGCATTGATCGTGCTGATTGCACGTTACCGACTCAACCCGTTTATCGTCATCACATTGGTGTCCATTGGCCTGGCCTTGATGGCCGGCATGCCGGCGGACACCATCATGGGCTCGTATGAGGCGGGCGTCGGCAAGACCCTTGGGCATATCGCCCTGGTGGTGGCGCTGGGCACCATGCTTGGCAAGATGATGGCCGAATCCGGCGGTGCCGAGCAGGTGGCGCGTACGCTGATCAACCGTTTCGGCGAGCGCAACGCGCATTGGGCGATGGTGTGTATCGCGTTCCTGGTGGGGCTGCCGCTGTTTTTCGAGGTCGGTTTTGTGTTGCTGGTGCCGATCGCCTTTACCGTGGCGCGGCGTGTGGGCGTGTCGATCCTGATGGTCGGCTTGCCGATGGTCGCCGGTCTGTCGGTGGTGCACGCATTGGTACCGCCACACCCGGCGGCGATGATGGCGGTGCTGGCGTATAACGCGTCGGTGGGGCAGACCGTGCTGTACGCAATCTTGATCGGCATTCCTACCGCGATCATCGCCGGCCCCGTGTACGCCAAGTTCATCGTGCCACGCATCCACCTGCCGGCGGAAAACCCGCTGGAACGCCAGTTTATCGAACGCGAGCCACGTACCCGCCTGCCAAGTTTTGCCCTGACCATGGGTACCATCCTGCTTCCGGTGGTGCTGATGATGATCGGCGGTTGGGCCAACGTGATTTCCACTCCGGGCACTGGCTTCAACCAGTTCCTGCTGTTTATCGGCAACTCGGTGATCGCGCTGCTGGTCGCCACGCTGGTGAGTTTCTGGACCCTGGGTCTGGCCCAGGGCTTCAATCGCGAAGCGATCCTCAAGTTCACCAATGAATGCCTGGCGCCGACCGCTAGCATCACCTTGCTGGTGGGCGCGGGCGGTGGCTTGAACCGCATCCTGGTGGACGCGGGTGTGACCAATGAGATTCTTGGCCTGGCGCATGCCTTCCAGCTGTCGCCGTTGGTAATGGGTTGGCTGTTTGCCGCGTTGATGCGCATCGCCACCGGCTCGGCCACTGTGGCCATGACCACGGCCTCGGGTGTGGTCGCGCCCGTTGCCTTGGGCCTGGGTTATCCACACCCGGAATTACTGGTGCTGGCGACCGGCGCGGGTTCGGTAATTTTTTCCCACGTCAACGACGGCGGCTTCTGGCTGATCAAGGAATACTTCAATATGACGGTGATCCAGACATTCAAGACCTGGACCGTGTTGGAGACTTTGATTTCGGTGGTCGCATTTGGTCTGACTTATGGCCTTTCTCTTGTTCTATAAGCCTCATTTTGTAAGCCGGAGCCGCCATGGACATCCTCTACCAGATCCGCGCCCGCCAGGATTCGTTCAGCGCCGGCGAGGGCCGTATCGCCAAGCTGATGCTCGATGACGTGGGCTTTGCTGCGTCGGCCAGCCTGGAAGCGTTGTCACAACGGGCCGAGGTCAGCACGGCAACCTTGTCGCGGTTTGCCCGCAGCGTCGGTTGCCGCGATCTACGCGATTTGCGCCTGCAATTGGCCCAGGCCAGTGGCGTGGGCAGTCGCTTCCTCGACCCGGCCGGGTTGCCGGAACAGTCGGCGTTTCACCGGCAGATTCTGGGGGATATCGAAGCGACATTGCGTCAGCACCTGTCGGGGTTTAACCAGGCCAGTTTTGTTGATGCGGTCGGCCTGTTGGGCAAGGCGCGGATGATTCACGCGTTCGGCATGGGCGGCCCATCGAGCCTGTGCAGCGACGAATTGCAGGTGCGCCTGGTACGCCTGGGCTACCCGATTGCCGCCAGCCATGACCCGGTGATGATGCGGGTCACGGCGGCCACTTTAGGCCCGGAGCAGGCGTTGATCGTGTGCTCGCTCACCGGGCTGACGCCAGAACTGTTGGACGTCGTGAAACTGGCGCGTAGCTACGATGCGCCCATCATCGCCATCACCCTGGCCGATTCCCCTCTGGCCGACTTGGCGGACGTCTTACTGCCGTTGCAACCGGCCGAAACCAGTTTTATCTACAAGCCCACCGCGGCGCGCTACGGCATGCTGCTGGCCATCGACCTGCTCGCCACCGAGCTGGCGCTGGCCCGGCCGGACGACAACCAGGAACGCCTGCGCCGGATCAAGCTGGCCCTCGACGATTATCGCGGCGGCCCCGACAGCCTGCCGCTCGGAGACTGATATGAAGTACGACACGCTGATCCGCCAGGCGCTGATCATTGATGGCAGCAACACGCCGGGCTATGTCGCCGATGTGGGGCTGCGCGCCGGGCGCATCGAGCGCATTGGCGATTTGTCGAGCGCAACCGGTGAGCAGGAAATCGACGCCAGTGGCCGCGTGTTGGCACCGGGTTTTATCGATGTGCACACCCACGATGACACGGTGGTGATCCGCCATCCGCAGATGCTGCCCAAGCTCAGCCAGGGCGTGACGACGGTGATTGTCGGCAACTGCGGCATCAGTGCATCGCCAGTGAGTTTGCGCAATGATCCGCCCGACCCGATGAACCTGCTGGGGACGCGTGAAGCATTCGCCTATCCACGGTTTGCCGACTATCGCGCGGCGGTGGAGCGTGCCCATCCGGCAGTCAACGTTGCCGCATTGATCGGCCACACCGCCTTGCGCAGCAATCATATGGACGACCTGCATCGCACCGCCACGCCCGGCGAAATTGCCGCCATGCGCGTGCAGTTGCAGGAGAGTCTGCAGGCGGGTGCCCTTGGTTTATCCACAGGCCTGGCCTACGCCAGCGCGTTCAATGCCGAGACCGATGAAGTGCTGCAGCTCAGTGAGGAACTCACGGCGTTTGGTGCGGTGTACACCACGCATTTGCGCAGCGAATTCGAACCGGTGCTGGAAGCGATGGATGAGGCGTTTCTGATTGGCCGACATGCGCAGGCGCCGGTGATCATTTCCCACCTCAAGTGTGCGGGTGCGGGCAATTGGGGGCGCAGTCCGCAACTGCTGGCATCACTGGAGCTGGCGGCGAAAACCCATCCGGTCGGGTGTGATTGCTACCCCTATGCCGCCAGCTCGTCGACGCTGGATTTGAAGCAGGTGACTGATGCGTTTCGGATCACCATTACCTGGTCAACACCGCACCCGGAAGTCGGCGGGCGCGACTTGCAGGACATCGCGGCGCAGTGGGACGTTTCGCTGATGGATGCGGCACGTCGCCTGCAACCGGCAGGGGCGGTGTATTACGGAATGGATGAGGCGGATGTACGGCGTATTCTTGCGCATCCGTTGTCGATGGTGGGGTCGGATGGGCTACCGGAAGACCCGTTTCCCCATCCGCGTTTGTGGGGCGCGTTTCCACGGGTGCTGGGGCACTTCAGCCGCGATGTGGGGTTGTTTCCACTGCACACGGCGGTGCACAAGATGACCGGGTTGTCGGCGGCGCGTTTTGGGCTGGCCGAGCGCGGGGAAATTCGTGAAGGGCACTGGGCCGACCTGGTGTTGTTTGACCCGTTGCGGGTGCGCGATGTGGCGGATTTCAAAGAGCCGCAGCGCGCCGCCGAGGGGATTGATGGCGTGTGGGTCAATGGCGTGCTGAGTTATAGCGATGGGCAGGCCAATGGTCAGCGGCCGGGGCTGTTCCTGGCGCGCAATGGGGATTTGCGCGACGGGTTTTCGTCTCTATAGTGGGCGCATTCATACACGGAGCGGTTGCCATGCACTTAGGAAAAGTCACCCCGATTTTGCGGATCTTCGACGAGGCTAAAGCGTTGGAGTTCTACGTCGACTTCCTCGGGTTCAAGGTTGATTGGCAGCACCGTTTCGAGGCGAATTTCCCGTTGTATCTGCAAGTGTCGCTGAGCGAGTGCGTGCTGCATTTGTCCGAGCACCATGGCGATGCTTCGCCGGGCTCGGCGGTGCGGATTCAGGCACAAGGCGTGGACGGCTACCAGCAGCAGTTGCTGGCCAAGGACTACCGGTATGCCAAGCCTGGGGTTGAAGAAACGCCTTGGGGCTCGCGGGAGATGAGCATCAAGGACCCGTTTGGGAACCGGCTGGTGTTTGTTGAGGAAGGCGAGGGCTGAGGGGTAAATCGCAGGCAATAAAAAACCGCCTTAGTAGGGCGGTTTTTTATTGCAAACCAGTTTGCGACTGGGTTGCTATCCAAAAGACGCAATCGACCCGCAGCCAGATACTACCGCCGGTCATGTCGTCACGCAAGACGGAACGGTCGCCGGCATGGATACTTTAGGTGTTTTTCTCTGCCCGATTTGGCTGCAAAAGCTTGCAATGAATCTATCGGTCGATACTGGATATTTAACCACTGTTTGACACACCTTAGACGGGAATGTTGGTTAGGATCCTCCCCGTTCTGCGTTTGTTGCTTTTTAGGTGCGCCGGGTATGCGGACGAATTCTGGACCGACCGCCACGGGCTAGTAATCCGTGCCGGATTGATGCGGAAGGACCATTAGCCCGGCCGCCTCAAAAGGCGCAATCGACCCGCGTCTGAAGGCTCACGTGTTCCGGTAAGTGCGCTGGAGGTAAGGCCCAACTCAAGGAGGGCCGAGTATGTCTAAGTTTGCACGACGTACGTGGAACCTCGTAGTGAATGCCCTGCGTGTTTATCACGTATGGGTATTCCTGCGGGACAGCTTCGATGACCTTTAAGGTCTGAGAAGTGGAGCCGCCTCGGCTTGAACCGAGGCGGCTTTTTGGTTTTTGCGCTTTGGGTTTTACACCCGGAAATGACTGACCATCTGCTGCAACTGGCTGCCCAAACGCGCCAGTTCCACGCTCGATTTAGCCGTCTCGTCACTCGCAGTAGCCGTCTGCTCCGACACATCGCGTACGTTCACAATGCTGCGGCTGATCTCTTCAGCCACGGCGCTCTGCTGCTCAGCGGCCGCTGCAATCTGCTGGTTCATCGACTGAATATTCGACACGGTACGGGTGATGTTCTCCAGCGATACACCGGCCTTGCGCGTCAGCTCGACGCTGCTGTCGGTGAGGCTGCGGCTGTTGTTCATCACCGTGGCCACTTGCTGGGTGCCGTTCTGCAAACCGGCGACCAGGCCTTCGATTTCTTCGGTGGATTTTTGTGTGCGCTGGGCCAGGCCGCGCACTTCGTCAGCCACTACGGCAAAGCCACGACCGGCTTCACCGGCACGCGCCGCCTCAATCGCCGCGTTGAGCGCCAACAGGTTGGTCTGCTCGGCCACGGCCTTGATCACGTCCATCACGCTGCCGATCTTGTTGCTCTCTTGTTGCAGGTGCGTCATCGCGTCGGTGGAGCGTGCCACTTCGGCGGCCAGGCGTTCGATCTGGGCGATGGCCTCGGCCACCACTTTGTCGCCGGCGCGGGCTTGGCCATCGGCGTCGGCGGCGGCCAGCGAGGCTTGCTCGGCGTTGCGCGCGACTTCCTGCACGGTGGCAGTCATTTCATGCATCGCGGTGGCGACTTGATCGGTCTCGATCTTCTGGCTGTTCACGCCGGCACTGGTCTGCTCGGTCACGGCCGAGAGTTCTTCGGCGGCGCTGGCGATCTGGGTTACGCCGTCGCGAATACCGCTGATCAGCTCGCGCAGGGTGGTGCCCATGCGCTGGATACCTTGCTGCAATACGCCGAGTTCATCGCGGCGGGTCACCTGGATGTTGTGGCTCAGGTCACCGGAAGCGATACGTTCCACCACGGCCAGGGTGTCCTGGATCGGGCGAGTGATCTGGCGGGTGATGACCAGGGCCGCGATGATGCCCACCAGCAACGCCAGCAAGGTGCTGATCAATTGCAGGCTACGGGCCTGGGTGCTTTCGGCATCACGGCGGTCGAGCTGAATATCGTACAGCTTGTCGCTGATGGTGACGATATCGGCGCCCTGGGTGGTCATTTCGGCACGGGCGCTGACGATGTTGGCGTTGGCGGCCTTGTAGCTCTGTACGGCGCTGCGATAGGCGCCAAGTGCGGTTTCCAGCGACGTCAGTGCGCTTTGTTGGCTTGAACCCAATACGCTGCTGAGGCCTTTCAAGCCACTGATGGCTTTCTCGATCTGAGCCGCAGCGCGGGCTTCGTTTTCTGCGCTGGGGGAGTTGGTGTAGCCACGCACTTCATAGCGCGCCAGGTGGAACTCTTCCTTGGCGTGCGTCACGGCCTGGTACTGGGCGAAGCGCTCCGGGCTGTCGGGCGCTTGCTGCACGCCGGTCTCCAGTGCGTCGATCTGCCCGTTGGCGATGTCGGCCTTGTCGCCCATTACTTGGCGCGCGGCATTGCCGTTACGGTAGGCCTCACGCATTTTGTTCAGCGACTGCTGGTAAGCCGTGATGACGGCTTTCTGCTCGGTGAGCAGCTTGCGGTTTTCCGGGCTCTTGAAGCTGTCCAGCAGTTTCTGCTGCTGGGTGGCGAAGGCGTCGAGACTGGTCTGGACGTTCTGTGCCACGGCTTCGTCGCCATTGGCCAGCATGTATTGCAGGCGCACGATGCGCAGCTTGGTCAGGGACGCGTTGAGCTGGGTGATGTCGCTCATCCAGTTACTGCGGTCGATCAAGCCGCCCAGGCTGGTCCAGCCGGTCAGGGCCAGGATCGAGGTGAGGACCAGCACCAGGCCAAAGCCCAGGCCGAGTTTGAGGTTGACGCTGATGTTGCCGAACCAGCTATTCATCGAATGCTCCGCAAGAATGATGTGTGTCTGCTGGACGGTGTTGTTGTTTGAGCCAGCCAAAGTTTGTAGCGCTGTATCGGCGGCGGGGGATGATTCTGAAATACATTTCTTACGGGTGCGACGAAGGGTCGCTGTTGCAAGGTTGGATCCTCTGAAGGCGGCAGCCGGGGGGCTGATCAGAGGCGGCTCTTGTGTGCTAGTCTGCGGGCCCTTTTAGTTCTGGATGGCACGGGAAACCGTGCTGCCCTACAGCGGAGCCTCTTCATGTCCGAAGTTAATCTGTCCACCGACGAAACCCGCGTCAGCTACGGTATCGGCCGTCAGTTGGGCGACCAACTGCGCGACAACCCGCCGCCGGGCGTAAGCATCGACGCCATCCTGGCCGGCCTGACCGACGCGTTCGACGGTAAACCAAGCCGCGTTGACCAAGAGCAGATGGCGGCCAGCTTCAAAGTGATCCGTGAAATCATGCAAGCCGAAGCGGCAGCCAAGGCCGAAGCGGCTGCTGGCGCTGGCCTGGAGTTCCTGGCTGAAAACGCCAAGCGTGATGGCATCACCACCCTGGCTTCCGGCCTGCAATTTGAAGTGCTGACTGCGGGTAGCGGCGCCAAGCCGACCCGTGAAGACCAGGTGCGTACTCACTACCACGGCACCCTGATCGACGGCACTGTGTTCGACAGCTCCTACGAGCGCGGCCAGCCTGCAGAATTCCCGGTAGGCGGCGTGATCGCCGGCTGGACCGAAGCCCTGCAACTGATGAATGCCGGCAGCAAATGGCGCCTGTACGTGCCGAGCGAACTGGCTTACGGCGCCCAAGGCGTTGGCAGCATTCCGCCGCACAGCGTTCTGGTGTTCGACGTTGAGCTGCTCGACGTTCTGTAAGACCTGTTAATTGCGCCTGGCTCCACGTGGGAGCTGGCTTGCCTGCGATAGCATCACCTCGGTAGCGGGTTTGACCGAGTCGCCTGTATCGCGGGCAAGCCCGGCTCCCACATGAAGCCGGTGCATTCAGGTTTTGCGCGGTGGTTCATGGGTGGAACTTGCCATTGAGCTCCGTCGCCGGGCGCAACGCTCGGGCATAGCAGAACAGAAACAGATTACGCACCACCTCCTTCAGCACCCCAGGTTCACTCGAGCTCAAGCCGTTGACGTCCAGGTCGCCCTGGTCCTGCAGTTCGCTCAAGGCTTCTTCTTCCAGCACCGCACAGACTTCGCCGGTTTCCCGATGCAGGATCCGCAGGTAAGGGTGTGGGCGATCCAGCCAGGCATCTATCAAATAAGTCATGATCGTTCTCCTTGATGAGTTTCAATGAGAATAATTCTTATTCGTGAAATAGCAAGTGCCTATTGGCGGTTTCCTGGTTTTTCTGTGTGGATATTGAGACAGGTCAGCGCAGAGGGCAAAACGCCATCCCGCGGCGGGCGCGGGATGGATGCAGCAGGTTCAGACTTTGCGCACGAACTCGGATTTGAGTTTCATCGGGCCGATACCGTCGATCTTGCAATCGATATCGTGGTCGCCGTCGCACAGGCGGATGTTCTTGACCTTGGTGCCGACCTTGACCACCAGGGACGTGCCCTTGACCTTGAGGTCCTTGATCACGGTAATGGTGTCGCCGTCTTGCAGGACATTGCCCACAGAGTCTTTCTTCACGGTTTCATCAATCGCCGCTTCGGCTTCGCCATTGGCGGACCACTCGTGGGCGCATTCCGGGCAGATCAGCTGGGCGCCGTCTTCGTAGGTGTACTCGGAATTGCATTTTGGGCAGGGTGGCAGCGTGCTCACTAAAGCTCCTTGAGAGTCAGGATGGCTAAAAGTCGCACATTATATAGGGTTTATTACAGGTTGGGGGGGCGCTTCGGAACCTTGTGGGAGCTGGGCTTGCCCGCGATGCAGGCACCTCGGTGTGTCAGTGATGCCGAGGTGCTGCTATCGCAGGCAAGCCAGCTCCCACACAAGCCGCCTCTGCAAAGAGTCTTTAGTGCGTACGGGCTACCGCAAACTCACTCAGCTCAACCAGGGCGTCCCGGTATTCGCTGGCTGGCAGGGCGTCCAGGCACTGGATGGCACGGGCCACATAGTCACGCGCCAACTGTGCGGTGTATTCCAGCGAACCCGAGGCTTCTACCGCTGCACGGATAGCTTCGAGGTCTTCAATCCCGCCTTTCTGGATCGCCTTGCGCACCAGGGCGGCCTGTTCCGGCGTGCCTTCGCGCATGGTGTAGATCAGCGGCAAGGTCGGCTTGCCCTCGGCCAGGTCGTCACCGACGTTCTTGCCCAGGGTTTCGGCGTCGCCCTTATAGTCGAGCAGATCGTCGACCAGTTGGAATGCCACGCCCAGGTGATCACCAAAGGTGCGCAGGGCTTCG
Source organism: Pseudomonas sp. Leaf15 (assembly GCF_001421425.1). Lineage (NCBI taxonomy): Bacteria > Pseudomonadati > Pseudomonadota > Gammaproteobacteria > Pseudomonadales > Pseudomonadaceae > Pseudomonas > Pseudomonas sp. Leaf15. Next base: position 69,433 of record NZ_LMKI01000007.1, on the reverse strand, counting down.
GCCTGTTCGGCCGTTGCGCCACACAGGGCGGCGGCACTGTGCGTCGAGGCTTCGAAGAGCATCGCGGTTTTGCCGCGAATCACTTCCATGTAGGTTTCTTCGGTGGTACTGGCGTCGCGGACCTTGGACAGCTGCAACACTTCGCCTTCGGCGATGATGCGCGTGGCTTGTGAAAGAATCTTCATCACCGGCATCGAGCCCAGCTCGACCATCATTTCGAACGAGCGCGAGTACAGGAAGTCGCCTACCAGTACGCTGGGGGCATTGCCCCACATCGCATTGGCCGTCTCGCGGCCACGGCGCATGCCGGACATGTCGACCACGTCGTCATGCAGCAGAGTGGCGGTGTGCAGGAATTCGATGGTGGCGGCCAGCAGGCGCAGGTCATCGCCTTCGCGGCCCAGGGCCTTGCCACACAGCAACACTAATAAAGGACGCAGGCGTTTACCGCCCGCCGACGTAATGTAGTCGCCAATTTTGGAGACCAGCGGCACTTTAGACGTCAGCTGCTGCTTGATGATGCCGTCGACGGCGCTAAAATCGTCCGCGACCGCGCGGTAGAAAGCTTGGGGTTGCATCAGCGACAGTCGCTCCAGAAGGGTTGCGCGGCATGCTAGGACCCTGACCCCGCAGTGTCAAGGCGCGATAGACGGCCCCTTGCAAGGCATCTATAGCTTGCGTACAATCGCGCACCCTGAACTTCCTGGGCAGCACCTGCCTTACGCAATTGCATTCGGGACGTCCATCCCATGCAGCCATGCCAGCCAATACCTTTTCTTATAAAGCGCTGGGTGAGCAGGATTATCGGAGAAATACCATGTCGTACGCAGTAATTGTTACTGGTGGCAAGCAATACAAGGTCGCCCCAGGTGAATACCTGAAGATCGAAAAACTGGAAGTCGCTACTGGCGAATCCGTTACCTTTGATCGCGTTCTGTTGGTCGCTAATGGCGATGACGTGAACATCGGCGCTCCAGTTGTTGCTGGCGCTACCGTTGTGGCTGAAGTGATCTCCCAAGGTCGTCACGATAAAGTCCGCATCATCAAGTTCCGTCGTCGTAAGCACCACATGAAGCGTATGGGCCACCGCCAGTGGTACACCGAGATCAAAATCACCGGTATTCAGGCTTAATTTCAGCCTAATTCCTCACTAGGAGAATTGACTCATGGCACACAAAAAAGCTGGTGGTAGTACCCGTAACGGTCGCGACTCAGAAGCCAAACGCCTTGGCGTTAAGATGTATGGCGGCCAGAAAATCATTCCGGGCAACATCATCGTGCGTCAGCGCGGCACCCAATTCCACGCCGGTTACGGTGTTGGCATGGGTAAAGATCACACCCTCTTCGCTAAAATCGAAGGCGTGATCAAGTTTGAAGTAAAAGGCGCGTTCAACCGCCGTTACGTGAGCGTTGTCGCCGCTTAATTGCGCGATCGCTGGAAAAGCCCTGTCTCGCGACGGGGCTTTTTCGTTTGTGGAGTGAGTCTCTTGCAAAGCTGTTTGTGATGGGCTCAGGCGCTGGATGTGCGGTCGTTTTCTGAGGTCGCTGCGCTCATTTTTGCAAGAGTCTTATGTCTTGGTTTCTTAAGCTCGTCCATGCGACGAGAGGCGTTTTGTTATGAAGTTCGTTGATGAAGTTTCCATCCGAGTAAAAGCAGGCGACGGCGGTAACGGTTGCATGAGTTTCCGTCGCGAAAAATTCATCGAAAACGGTGGTCCAAACGGCGGTGACGGCGGTGACGGCGGTTCCATCTACATGATGGCCGACGAAAACCTCAACACCCTGGTCGACTACCGTTACACCCGGCACTTCGATGCCGAGCGTGGTTCCAACGGCGGCAGCACCGACTGCACCGGCAAAAAAGGCGAAGACCTGGTGCTGCGCGTACCGGTCGGCACCACGATCATCGACTCCGCGACCCAGGAAGTGATTGGCGACCTGACCAAGGCCGGCCAGAAGCTGATGGTTGTGCAGGGCGGCTGGCACGGTCTGGGTAACACCCGATTCAAGTCCAGTACCAACCGTGCGCCACGCCAGACCACGCCGGGCAAGCCGGGCGAGCAGCGTGACCTCAAGCTGGAGATGAAAGTACTGGCAGACGTGGGCCTGCTGGGCTTGCCGAACGCCGGTAAAAGTACCTTCATCCGTTCGGTTTCGGCCGCCAAGCCGAAAGTCGCCGACTACCCGTTCACCACCCTGGTGCCAAACCTGGGCGTGGTCAGCGTAGACCGCTGGAAAAGCTTCGTGATCGCCGACATTCCCGGCTTGATCGAAGGCGCTTCCGACGGCGCCGGCCTGGGGATTCGCTTCCTCAAGCACTTGTCGCGTACCCGTTTGCTGCTGCACCTCGTCGACATGGCGCCGCTGGATGACACCAGCGCACCAGACGCCGCCGAAGTGATCGTCAGCGAGCTGACCAAGTTCAGCCCGGCCCTGGCCGAGCGTGACCGCTGGCTGGTGCTGAACAAGTGCGACCAGATCCTCGAAGAAGAGCACGAAGAACGCGTCAAGGAAATCGTTGACCGCCTGGAGTGGGAAGGGCCGGTCTATGTGATCTCGGCCATCGCCAAAGAAGGCACCGAGCGCCTGACCCGCGACATCATGCGCTACCTCGAAGACCGCGCCGACCGCCTGGCGGCCGACCCGGTCTTCAAGGCCGAACTGGCCGAGCTCGACCAGCAGATCGAAGACGAAGCCCGCGCCCAGCTGCAGGCTCTGGACGACCAGCGTGCCCTGCGCCGCAGCGGCGTGAAGTCGGTTCATGACATCGGCGACGACGATTGGGACGAAGAAGACGTGGATGATGAAGACGGTCCGGAAATCATTTACGTGCGCGACTGATTCGTTGCAGTAAACTTGAACGCCGCTCCTTACAGAGCGGCGTTTTAGTATCCGGATATAACGTTATGGCCAGCGCTGGGTCGCGCGGCCCTCTATCTAAGGTTGAAGATGATGCGGAGCAAAGTGACAGGTGCGCAGCGCTGGGTCGTAAAGATCGGAAGTGCGCTGCTGACGGCGGATGGCAAAGGTCTGGATCGCGCAGCCATGAGCGTCTGGGTCGAGCAGATGGTGGCCTTGCATGAGGCCGGTGTCGAGTTGGTGCTGGTGTCGTCCGGGGCCGTTGCCGCCGGGATGAGCCGCCTCGGCTGGACCGCGCGACCCAGCGCGATGCACGAACTGCAAGCCGCCGCCGCCATCGGCCAGATGGGCCTGGTGCAAGCCTGGGAATCCAGCTTTGCCGAGCACGGCCGCCACACGGCGCAGATCCTGCTGACCCACGACGACCTGTCCGACCGCAAACGTTACCTCAACGCTCGCAGCACCCTGCGCGCACTGGTTGAACTCAAGGTCATCCCGGTGATCAACGAGAACGACACGGTGGTCACCGACGAAATCCGCTTCGGTGATAACGACACCCTGGCCGCGCTGGTCGCCAACCTGGTTGAAGCCGACCTGCTGGTGATCCTCACCGACCGCGACGGCATGTTTGACGCCGACCCGCGTAACAACCCCGACGCCCAGCTTATCTACGAAGCCCGCGCCGATGACCCGGCGCTCGACGCCGTGGCCGGCAGTGTCGGCGGTGCATTGGGCCGTGGCGGCATGCAGACCAAGCTGCGAGCTGCTCGCCTGGCCGCACGTTCCGGCGCGCACACCATCATCGTCGGTGGGCGCCTGGAGCGTGTGCTGGACCGCCTCAAGGCCGGTGAGCGCATCGGTACGCTGCTGTCGCCGGAACGCGGCATGCTCGCGGCGCGCAAACAGTGGCTGGCCGGTCATCTGCAAACCCGGGGCACGCTGGTTCTGGACGACGGCGCTGTGTCAGCCTTGTCCCAGGGCAACAAGAGCCTGCTGCCGGTCGGCGTCAAGTTGGTGCAGGGCAGCTTCCGCCGTGGCGAGATGGTGGTGTGTGTGGCGCCCGATGGTCGCGAGATCGCCCGTGGCCTGGCCAACTACAGCGCCCTTGAAGCACAGAAGATTATTGGACAATCGTCCGACGCGATTGTCGGACTCTTGGGTTACATGGCCGAACCGGAACTGGTTCACCGCGATAACCTGATCCTGGTCTGAATAAAGGAAATACACGATGCGTGTCATGAAAGGATTACTCGGCCTGCTGCTGGCCATGCCGTTGCTGGCCTCGGCCGAAGAAATCGGCCAGGTGTCGACGGTGTTCAAGTTTGTCGGCCCCAACGACCGTATTGTGGTCGAGGCGTTTGATGACCCCAAGGTCGACGGCGTGACCTGTTACCTGTCGCGTGCCAAGACCGGCGGCGTCAAAGGCGGCCTGGGCCTGGCCGAAGACCGCGCTGAAGCGTCGATAGCCTGCCGTCAGGTTGGCCCGATTCATTTCAAGGGCGAGCTCAAGGATGGCGACGAAGTATTCAAGGAGCGCACCTCGCTGGTGTTCAAGACCATGCAGGTGGTGCGCTTCCTCGACAAGAAGCGCAATACTTTGGTGTACCTGGTCTACAGCGACCGTCTGATCGAAGGCAGCCCGCAGAATGCGGTCACCGCGATTCCGATTTTGCCCTGGCCGACCGCGCAGTAACCGGCGGGCGAGTTTTTCAATCGGCGTCTATGATTGCAGGCTTGTGGTCTGTAATCTCGAACAGCCGCAACGCGAAGAACATGGGATATCTGGAGTTCGTCATGAGTGCTTTCCACGACCTGAAACTCAAAGCTTTGGACGGACAAGAGCTGGCGCTGGCGCCCTTCAAGGGGCAAGTGGTGCTGGTGGTCAACGTGGCCTCCAAATGTGGCTTGACCCCGCAATACGCGGCGCTGGAAAACCTCTACCAGCTGTATAAGGACCAGGGGTTTACCGTGCTCGGCCTGCCGTGCAACCAGTTTGCAGGCCAGGAGCCGGGCACCGAAGAGGAAATTCAGGCGTTCTGCAGCCTGAACTACAACGTGACCTTTCCGTTGGGCAGCAAACTCGACGTCAATGGCCACGATCGCCATCAGCTGTATCGCTTGCTGGCGGGCGAGGGCGCTGAGTTTCCCGGGGATATCACCTGGAATTTCGAGAAGTTCCTGCTCGGCAAGGACGGCCGCGTACTGGCGCGATTCTCGCCGCGCACCGCACCGGATGATCCGACGATCGTACAGGCCATCGAAAAAGCCCTGAGCTGAGTGCTGACGAGGGGCGCTGATAGGGCTTCTTGTGGCGAGCGGGCTTGCCCCGCGTTGGGCTGCGAAGCGGCCCCTCTTCCAGGCAGCGCATTTCAGGTTGGAGGAATGCGGGGATCTTACTGGGGCTGCTACGCAGCCCAACGCGGGGCAAGCCCGCTCGCCACAGGTTGGCGGCGATTCACCTCTCTCACTTTTACCCCTTAATCACCCAGATCAATAGTGCTACCCAGCACGCTGCATGGCCCATATTATCCACATCATAAATCTCTTTGTGTGGAGTGCCCCCATGCCTGTCCAAGCTTTGTTCAAACCCTTCCAGCTCGGTGCACTGCAACTGTCCACCCGTGTGGTCATGGCGCCCATGACCCGTTCGTTCTCGCCGGGTGGCGTACCCAATTCCAAAGTCATCGAGTACTACCGTCGCCGCGCCGCTGCCGGTGTGGGCCTGATCATCACCGAAGGCACCGTGGTCGGCCATCAGGCTTCCAACGGCTACCCGAACGTCCCGCATTTTTACGGTGAGGCCGCGCTGGCCGGCTGGACGAAAGTGGTCGACGCCGTACACGCCGAAGGCGGCAAGATCGTCCCGCAGCTGTGGCACGTGGGCAGCGTGCGTCGTATCGGCACCGAGCCTGATGCCAGCGTGCCGGCCTACGGCCCGATGGAGAAACTCAAAGACGGCAATGTCGTGGTTCACGGCATGACCCAGCAAGACATCAAGGACGTGATCAACGCCTTCGCTCAAGCCGCCAAGGATGCCCAACGCATTGGCATGGATGGCGTGGAGATCCACGGCGCACACGGCTATCTGGTCGATCAGTTCTTCTGGGAAGGCAGCAACCAGCGCACTGACGAATACGGCGGCAGCCTGGCCAACCGTTCGCGGTTTGCCATCGAGTTGATCCAGGCCACCCGCGCCGCCGTCGGCCCGGACTTTCCGATCATCTTGCGCTTCTCTCAATGGAAGCAGCAGGACTACACCGCACGCCTGGTGCAAACCCCCGAGGCGCTGGGTGAGTTCCTTAAGCCGTTATCGGACGCCGGTGTGGATATTTTCCACTGCTCCACGCGTCGGTTCTGGGAACCGGAATTCGAAGGCTCCAACCTCAACCTGGCCGGTTGGACCCGCCAGCTCACCGGCAAGCCGACCATCACCGTCGGCAGTGTGGGCCTGGATGGCGAGTTCCTGCAGTTCATGGTCAACACCGACAAGGTCGCCCAACCAGCCAGCCTGGAAAAACTGCTGGAGCGCCTGAACAACGACGAGTTCGACCTGGTTGCCGTGGGCCGTGCCTTGCTGGTGGACCCGGATTGGGCCGTGAAAGTGCGCGAAGGCCGTGAGGGCGACATTCTGCCGTTCAGTCGTGAGGCGTTAACCAGCCTGGTGTAGCGTCTGCTCCGACGCCATCGCGGGCAAGCCCGGCTCCCACAGGAAAATGCGTTCCAATGTGGGAGCCGGGCTTGCCCGCGATAGCGATCTAACGCCCAACACTGGCCTCAGATCAAACGCGACTCCCCCGCAATCACCGTCCGCTCGCCGCACACCCCGCGCAATTGACGCTCAAACTGCTCGATAATCGCCGGCCAACCCTGGCGGCTCGCATGCTGGCGAGCATTCAAGCGCATGCGGCGCAAACTCTCAGCATCCTCCAGCAGCCAATTGGCGGCGTCACAAAACGCATCCTCATCGCCTGGCATCGCCAGCACGCCGTTGTAACCATGACGAATATGCTGGGTGGCGGCTGCTTGGTCGTAAGCCACCACACCCAGTCCCGAGGCCATGGCTTCCAGCACCACGTTGCCGAAGGTTTCGGTCAGGCTGGGGAACAGGAACACATCACCGGACGCGTAGTGCCGCGCCAGTTCTTCACCGCGCAGGGTGCCGCAGAAAATCGCCTCGGGCAGTTCCTTTTCCAGCGTCGCCCGTTGCGGGCCGTCACCGACGATGATCAGTTTCAGCTGGCGCAGCGGGTAGGTGTCCTGCAAGGTTTCAAAGCAGCGCTTGAGCAGCCCCAGGTTTTTTTCCTGTGCCAGTCGGCCTACATGCAGTACGGCGATCTGGTCGTTGTTCAGCGCCCAGCTTTCACGCAACGTGTTATCGCGTTTGGCGGGGTGGAACAGCTGGCTGTCGACGCCGCGTGACAACATGCCCAGGCGCTCGAAGTGGCGACGCTCCAGCTCCAGGCGCTGGCTGGCGCTGGGCACCAGGGTCAGGGTCGAGCGGTTGTGAAACCAGCGCAAGTAGTGGGTGACCATGCGGCTGAGCAGGCTCAAGCCATATTGATTGGAGTATTGCTGGAAGTTGGTGTGAAACCCGCTGACCACGCTGATCCCCAGGCGCCGCGCCGCACGTAGCGCCGACAGCCCCAGCGGCCCCTCAGTGGCGATGTACAGCACGTCCGGGCGCTGGCGTGTCCAGCGCCGCAGCAACTTGTGCATCGACGACTGGCCCCATTGCAGCCCCGGGTAACCCGGCAGTGGCCAGCCGCGACACAACAGTAATCCATCGTCGCTGGGGCGGCTTTGGTCGACGCCCTGGCGTGGGCGCACCAACTCGACCTGATGGCCACGCGCGCGCAAGCCCTCGCACAGGCGGCCAAGGGTATTGGCCACCCCATTGATCTCCGGCGGGAAGGTTTCGGTAATCAGGGTGATGTGGAGCGAGGCTGTCGTCATGACCCACAGTGTCACCGTGGGCCATGTCGTCATTGTGACGCTAGGATGATGGATTTATGACTTTGCTATCGCCTGTCGTGCCATCGCCTCGGCGCCTTGCTCACGCACCCAGAACAATGTCGCCCCGGCCACTGCAGCCGGCATCATCAGCAGGTTGACCACCGGCACCAGCAGCACCAGATAAACAATGCCGCCAAAGCTCATGCTCTGCCAGCGTTTCTGGCGCAGCCACGCGAGCATCTCCTTCCAGCCCAGCTTGTGGTTATCCGCCGGGTAGTCGATGTACTGGATCGCCATCATCCACACGCCGAACAGCAGCCACAGCGGCGCGGCGATCAGGTTGACCACCGGAATGAACGACAGGATAAACAGGCCGATGGCGCGTGGCAGGAAGTAACCCAGTTTGCGCATTTCCCGCGCCAGGGTGCGCGGGACCATGGCAATCAACTCGCCCCAGCTGAAGGCGGGGAAGTCATCGGTGCCGCGCACCACCACCTCGACTTTCTCCGAGAGAAAACCGTTAAACGGCGCGGCAATGATATTGGCCAGCATGGTGAAGGTGAAAAACACCATCAACACCACCAGTACCACAAACAAGGGCCACAGGATGTAACTGAGGAAACTCAGCCAACCGGGTAGCGTTGGCATCAAGGTGTCGACCCACAGGCTGAACTGATGGCCGGCGAAATAGATCAAACCGACGAACAGCACCAGGTTGATCGCCAACGGCAGTAGCACAAACAGGCGCAGGCCAGGGCTCAACACCAGTTTGAGGCCTTCACGCAGGTATTGCGGGCCAGAAAGAGCAGGGGCGGGCATGGAGAACTCCGAGCAGGAAGACGAACGCGCCGACCTTACCGGCTTTGCTTGTTCGGCGAAAGCGGCGACATCAGCGGTAACAACTGGGCAAGCAGGGTGTCGATTAGCCGCGTCGACTGCATAGAGACCACCTATGAGCTGGATTGTTATTCCGTATTTCCTTAATCTTGCCCCCCTCTATACGCTGCACCCATTATTTTCAGGGCCTGCGAGTTCAAGCCTTCCCCAAGTGCTTCGCGGTCCTTTTTTATTCCAGCTGCCTTGTAGTCCGGGCGGTCGATAGGAGTGAGTCATGTCTGATACCCGTCATTCGCGAGTGATTATTCTCGGTTCCGGCCCTGCCGGTTACAGCGCTGCCGTCTACGCTGCCCGGGCCAACCTCAAGCCGCTGCTGATTACCGGCATGCAGGCGGGCGGTCAGTTGACCACCACCACTGAAGTCGACAACTGGCCGGGCGATGTGCACGGCCTGACCGGCCCGGTGTTGATGGAACGTATGAAAGAGCACGCCGAGCGCTTTGAAACCGAGATCGTTTTCGACCACATCAACCAGGTCGACTTCTCGAAAAAGCCTTACAGCCTGACCGGCGACAGCGGTGTCTACACCTGTGACGCGCTGATCATCGCCACCGGCGCCAGCGCCCGTTACCTGGGCCTGCCATCGGAAGAAGCGTTCATGGGCAAAGGCGTCTCCGCCTGCGCGACCTGCGACGGTTTCTTCTACCGCAACAAGCCGGTGGCTGTGGTCGGTGGCGGCAACACTGCCGTGGAAGAGGCGCTGTACCTGGCCAACATCGCCAGCACCGTGACCCTGGTTCACCGCCGTGAGACTTTCCGCGCGGAGAAGATCCTGATCGACAAGCTGCACGCCCGTGTGGCTGAAGGCAAGATCATCCTCAAGCTCAACGCCACCCTGGACGAAGTCCTGGGCGACAATATGGGCGTGACCGGTGCCCGCCTGAAAAACAACGACGGCAGCTTCGACGAGCTGAAAGTCGACGGCGTGTTCATCGCCATCGGCCACACCCCGAACACTTCGCTGTTCGAAGGCGTGCTCGAAGCCAAAGACGGCTACCTGGTTGTGCAAGGCGGCCGTGAAGGCAACGCCACTGCGACCAACATCGAAGGTATCTTCGCCGCCGGTGACGTGGCTGACCACGTGTACCGCCAGGCCATCACCTCGGCCGGCGCCGGTTGCATGGCGGCGCTGGACGCCGAGCGTTACCTCGACGGTTTGAAGGACGCTTCGTTCTAAACCCGTTGAAATGAAAAAACCGGCCGAGAGGTCGGTTTTTTTATGCCAGGGGTTTAGGGGCAACAGAGATCAAATGTGGGAGCGGGCTTGCTCGCGAATGCGGAGTGTCAGTTACAGAATATTTTTCTGATACACCGCTTTCGCGAGCAAGCCCGCTCCCACATTTTGATTTGTATCTGTCTCAGGGTTTACGGGTCAGGGGTTGTGCGGTGAATTTCACACCGGCCAAACCATGCGCAATCAACGCCCGAATATTGCCGTGATCACTGCCCTCAGGCGTCGCGACCACCGAACGGTAATGCTCACCAAACGCCAGCAACGCTTCCTGATCGCTCAAGCCTTCCAGCAGCGCCAAGCCCAAGGTCTTGCACGAACCTTCGTTCTGACCAGCAGCATTTTCTACGCCGCCATTGGTAAAAGCCTGCGGCTGGTAGTCGTAACCGGCAGCCACAAAAGCCAGGGTGTCGGCAAAAACATGTTCGCCGCTGTTGAGGCTGGCACGCAGGGTGTTCAGATCAGTCATGGGGTTTTCCTTTGGCGAACGCCGCCTGTTGGTCGGCGCTGGCTTCTTGCTGGTATTGGGCTTTCCACTCGGCGTACGGCATGCCGTACACCACTTCACGGGCGTCATCGAGGCTCAGTTCGATGTGGCGCTCGTCGGCCTCGGCCTTGTACCACTTGGACAAGCAGTTGCGGCAAAAGCCCGAGAGGTTCATCAGGTCGATGTTCTGCACATCCTTGCGGCTGTCCAGGTGGGCCACCAGCCGGCGAAAGGCGGCGGCTTCGAGTTCGAGGCGTTGTTGATCGTTCATAGGGCTCACTTAACTATCAGCGGCTGGCCGCCAGGGTAATCGACACCGACTCGGCAAAGCGCAGCGCATGGGGCTTGTCCACTTCGACTTCGGCATACAGCACTGACTCATTGCTCATCACCAGGTCCAGCAACTCTTGCGTCAGACGTTCGAGCAGCGCAAAGCGATTGCCTTCGACGTGGGCAATGATCGCCTTGGTGATGGTGCGGTAATTCAGCGCGTGGTCGATGTCATTGTCGCGCACAGCTTCCTGTGCGGCATACAGGATGGTCAGGTTGATCAGCACATCCTGCTTGTTGTTGATCTCATCTTCATTGATGCCAATAAAGGTGCGCAGGCACAGGTCCTTGACCCGGATGCGCGCCATGCCTGGTTGAAGTTGTGGCATTGCTACTTGCTCCGTCCGATCAGTTGCAGGAACTCCATGCGCGTGGTGTTCGACTCGCGGAACGCGCCGAGCATCACCGAGGTGTTCATGGTTGAATTTTGTTTTTCCACGCCGCGCATCATCATGCACATGTGCTTGGCTTCGATCACCACCGCCACGCCTGCGGCCTGGGTGACCTGCTGGATCGCGTCGGCGATCTGCCGCGTGAGGTTTTCCTGGATCTGCAGGCGCCGCGCGTACATGTCGACAATGCGCGCCAGCTTCGACAGGCCCAGCACCTTGCCGGTCGGTATATAGGCCACGTGGGCCTTGCCGATAAAGGGGAGCAAATGGTGTTCGCACAGCGAATACAGCTCGATGTCCTTGAGGATCACCATCTCGTCGTTATCGGAGGCGAACAAGGCGCCGTTGACGATGGTTTCCAGGTTTTGCTCATAGCCATGACACAGGTACTGCATGGCCTTGGCGGCGCGCTTGGGGGTGTCGAGCAAGCCTTCGCGCTCCGGGTCTTCGCCCAGGCCTTTGAGGATCTCGCGGTAGTGTTGGGGCAGGGACAAGGTCATACAACATCCTCACAAACGGCTTACTTGATATGCCGCCCGCCGTTGACGGTCAGGGTGGTTCCGGTGACATACGGGTTGTCCAGCAGGTAACGCACACTCTGGTAGATCACATCAGGCCCAGGCTCGATGCCCAGCGCCGACTTGGCCAGCACCTTGGTTCGGTACGCCGCATCGTCGCCCGCGTTGAACATCACCATCGCCGGCGCAATGCCGTTGACCTTGATCAGCGGCGCGAACTGCGCGGCAAACGACAGTGTAAGGCTGTCGAGGCCGGCCTTGGTGGCGCAGTAGGCGATGTGCTGGCGGCTGCCCTTGCGCACCACGTCATCGCTGATATGCACGATATCGGCCGGTGTCGAGCGTTGCAGCAAAGGTGAACAATGCAGGTTGATCAGGTACGGCGCAAGCATGTGCACGCTGAACATATCGGTGAAGGCGCGGCTTTCGTCGCCGGGCGTTTCCGCAACCCACGCCGACGCGTTGTGAATGATCGCACGCAGGCTGTCGGTATGGGTTTTCAGCTCGGCGATAAAGGCCAGAATCCCGGCCTCAGTGGAGAAGTCGGCAAACACGCCGAGCGCACCACGCTCACGCAAGGCCTCAACGCCCGGGCGTTGGCTGCGGTAGCTGAAAATCACCCTGTGGCCTTCGTCCAGCAGGCGCTCGGCGCAATACAGGCCGACACGCTGGCCGGCACCGGTGATCAGGATCGGGGCGTTGGTAACCGTCATGGGAGACTCGAGTCGCTGGCAGGCTGAAACTATACCAGCGACCGGCCGCCCCTGTACTCACGCAGCGGCTTCGGTAGCCTTGGGCGTGGGCGTTGGATGCAACCAACTCGCGAGCAGATGGGTCGAGAGCGGAATAAAGAAGTACACCATCAACGGCGTGAGTGCCAGGGTACTGACCAGCACACGCGGAAACATGTCCAGCTCGCTGAGCAGCGGCCCAAGGCCTGCGTTGAACAACAGCGACACCGGGAAAAATGCCAGCCAGATCGCCACTGCCTGTTTCCAGCGCGGTGGTCGTGCGCCCACGGCACCGAACCAGCCGTCGATGCCACTGACGCGATGCTCGGACGGGTCGGCAAACAGTTCGCTGCCACGGCTTAGCCAGGCGCTGCGCGAGGCGGAGAACTCCCAGGCATGCAGGGTTTTTTCATCGGCGAAGCGGAAGATGATCTGAAACTCATCATCATGGGGCGGCGGCGCAAGCACGCCGGAACCCAGGTAGCCGGGGAAGTCAGTGGCCAATTGCTCGCCTTCGCGCAGCCAGGCCATCAATTCTTCATAGCGCCCTTTGGCCACGCGGCGCGCAACCATCAAGGTGACGGGAGAGGTAGACATTGTGTATCTCCAAGTAATCAAGTGCGCTGAGCCGGGTAGGCGGCGCACACAGGTGGCGACCGGGTAAGGTCATCACCAAAAAACAGGCAAGGATTATTCCTGTTTTTAAAAAATACGCCAGTGACATTGGTCTGACAGGGGCGCCCTTGAAAAAGACAAGTCTAAAAGCGTTAAATGGGATCCACACTTAGATGGATGTTTCTGACCTCTGATGCCTGAAATAACTGCTCAAACTCGCGAAATGGCCCAGGCTCACATCGCTGACCCGGACGAGCTGTACCCGATTCGTGATGTCTCGAGAATGACAGGTGTCAACCCGGTCACCCTGCGTGCCTGGGAGCGTCGCTATGGCCTGATCCAGCCAACACGCACCGAAAGCGGGCATCGGCTCTATTCCAGTGCCGATATTGTGACCGTCAATCGCATTCTCGATTGGATTGAGCGTGGCGTGGCCGTCAGCAAGGTCGGCAAGATCCTCGCACGCGACGATCTACAGGCTGTGGCGCTTCATGCCGAGGGCAATGGCGCCGACGAACATGAGTGGTCACAGTGGCGGGCGCGGTTGCTGCAGGCGATCAGCGCCTTTGACGACCGCCAGTTGGAGAGCCTTTATGGCCAGGTTTTTGCGACCTACCCACTGAGCGTGGCATTCCAGGACATCTTTATGCCGCTGTGGGGTGACCTGCTGCGCCACCAGGGCCGTTTCGGCCAGGCCAGTGAATGGCTTTTTTACGACACCTTCCTGCGCATGCATACCTTTGAGCGCTTAAGACTCGCGAGCAGCTCTCTGGCGCCGCGGGTGTTACTGGCGGCCATGCCGGGCGAATGCCGTAAATTGGAACTGCTGGTGGCGGCGCTGATGCTCAGCCACGAGAACACGCCGGTTAAAGTGCTGGGCATGGGCCAGCCGTTTGATGAACTGACACTGGTGTGTGAAAAGATCCGTCCCCAGGCGCTGGTGATTTTCTCCAACCATGCGCACAACCATGAACTGGCAGCGCGCCTGAGTCGCCTGGCGCTGACACTGGATTGCCCGCTGTTGCTGGCCGGTGCCGCAGCGGACCTGGCCGAGCAGGACCTGGCCGGCTCGCCCATCGGCTGCCTAGGCAGCGAAGGGCGCCAGATGCAGAGCCGCTTGCAGCAGTTTCTCGCAGGCAGCCTGGATAGCTGATTTCAGGCGTGTACGTGCGGGTGGACCAACCGGTGCTGATGCAGAATGAACTGGCGTAGCCGTTCGATCTCATCCGCGTCACTCTGGCTCAAGCGATAAGCGAACAGGCCGCGCGCGGTTTCCCGTTCCAGCGTGCCGCGCAAGGCAATACGCTCGTAACCGGACGGGCTGAACCACAGGGAAAAGGTTTTCGGCGGTTTGACCCGCCCACGAATCTCCACCAGCACACCCTTGAATGACACTTCATGCACCCATAGCGCAGCAGGGTTGCCCCGCACGTTTTCCAACGCCACGGGGGCTTCAAGGGCCAGGCGCCATGGGCGGATCATCGGCCCGTCTTCAAAAATGCTCGGCACGCCCAGGCGCAGATGCACCGCATGAAACTCGTCTTCCACCAGGTGCAGCGGGAAGGTCAGTTGCTGGTTATCGAACTGCGCCTGGATGGTGACATGGTCGTGCGCCGCCAGCCGCGTGAGCAAATCGCGAATCTGCGCACCGCCATTTACTGTCAGGCTCGACCAGGCATCCCGCAGGTTGAGCTGCGGGTTGTGCTGCATGTCCTGGATAAAATCCAGCTCGTCCTGCGTCAATAGAGCGTCGCGGTGCATTGATGTAGCTCAAGGAGGAGGCATTAAAAAGCCATTATCGCCCTAACGGCCGCATTTTTTACACTTTGTTATTTCCGCTCGTCGTCTTCAGTGCTGCCAGCTCATCTTTAAGCTCGGCCACTTGCGCTTCCAACTGGGCGACGCGTTGCTGCGCCTTCACCTGAGCCGTGACGTCTTTTTGCACACCGACAAAATATGTTTGCTTGTCGGCCTCGTTGTAAACCGTGGAAAGCGACAGCTCATTCCAGAAGTGCGTGCCGTCCTTACGGTAATTGCGCAGGATCTCCCGGCAGGCACCCCCGCTGTCGAGGGCTTCACGAATGGCCATCAGAGCAGGCTGGTCACGGTCACCCGACTGCAGGAAGCGGCAGTCCTGATACAGGATCTCGTCCAGGGTGTAACCGGTCATGCGCTCGAACGCCGGGTTCACGTAGATCAGCGGCTTGTCCTGGCCTTCACGTTCGGCGACGACGATGCCGTCGTTAGAAGCGTTAATCACCAGTTGCATCAGTTTGGCGTTGATCATTGAGCAGTCCATCGCATGTTTTTAAAGTCTGAATTCTATGGCAACTTTTGAATGTCGCACGGTGTGCGCTGAAATAGTTGCGTCAGCTGCTAATATCCCACGCTTTCGCTCAACCACAGGATCAGATTGATGAAAGTCGCCATCCTTTCCGGCTCGGTCTACGGCACGGCTGAAGAAGTCGCTCGCCACGCCGCCGATATCCTCAATGCGGCCGGTTTTGAAGCCTGGCACAACTCACGCGCCACCCTGGCCGACGTGCAGGCCTTTGCCCCCGAGGCGTTCCTGGCGGTCACATCGACCACCGGCATGGGCGAACTGCCGGATAACCTGCAACCGCTGTATTCGACTATTCGCGACCAACTGCCAGCCGCCTGGCGCGGCCTGCCCGGTGCGGTGATCGGCCTGGGCGACGCCAGCTATGGCGACACGTTCTGCGGTGGCGGCGAGCAAATGCGCGAACTGTTCGGTGAGCTGGGCGTGCGCGAAGTGCTGCCGATGCTGCGCCTGGACGCCAGCGAAAGCGTGACCCCGGAAGCCGACGCCGAGCCCTGGCTGGCCGAATTGGTCACTGCGCTGCGCGCTTGACCGGGAACTCACGCAGCCAGGCGCCGTCATGCCAGATAAAGGCAATGCCCCAGGGCAAGCGGATGCCGGTGTTCTGGCTCGTGCTCACGGGCTTGCTCAACCTGTTTGCCGCGCCTTTATTGGCGGCACTTCTCTGACACCACTTGTACTATTCTCATGACTGACTCGCTCAGTCATCAAGCTGGCTGCCAAGGCAACTCCTTGCGTCACGGCGTCTGACTAGACTGGCCCCTCATCCAGAAAAATAATAAGAACACGAACCAAGGAGGTTGTTGCCGTGAGCCTAGCCCCTGTTCTATCGCCACAGAATGTCAAAGACCAGGTCAGCGCTGCCGAATGGCAGACCCGCGTCGACCTGGCGGCCTGCTATCGCCTGGTGGCGCTGCATGGCTGGGATGACCTGATCTTCACGCATATCTCCGCCAAGGTGCCGGGCACCGATGACTTCCTGATCAACCCTTATGGCTTGATGTTCCATGAGATAACGGCGTCGAGCCTGGTCAAGGTCGATCAGGCCGGCAACAAGCTGATGGACAGCCCCTACGAGATCAACCCCGCCGGCTACACCATCCACAGTGCCATCCATGAAGTGCGCCACGACGTGGTCTGTGTGCTGCATACCCACACCGCCGCGGGCGTTGCGGTATCGGCGCAGAAACAGGGCGTGCTGCCGATCAGCCAGCAATCCACCTTTGTCTTGTCCAGCCTGGCCTATCACGCCTATGAAGGCGTGGCGCTCAACCCTGAAGAAAAAGCCCGCTTGCAGGCAGACCTGGGCGACAACAATTTCCTCATGCTGCACAACCACGGCCTGTTGACCTGCGCCGGCTCGATCGCCGACACGTTTTTAATGATGTTCACCTTCCAGCGCGCGTGCGACATCCAGGTACTGGCGCAAAACGGCGGCGCCGAATTGATTGCCATCGAGCCGCAGATTCTGGCGGGGGCCAAGGCGATGGTGGCAGTTGTCACAAAGAGCGCCCAAGGTATGGGCGGTGCACTGGCGTGGCCGGCGCTGTTGCGTAAATTGGACCTGCAAGATCCCGGGTATAAAAGCTGATGCCACTCGCCGAGATACCGCTCAGAGCCTGGCGCAAACGTAGTCAGGAATTTCTCTTTCGTGGCCACGTGATCCGTTACTGGGTGGCGGGGCAGGGCGAGCCGTTGCTGTTGATTCATGGCTTTCCCACCGCCAGTTGGGACTGGCATTACCTGTGGCAGCCCCTGGCCCAGCGCAACTTGGTGATCGCCTGCGACATGCTCGGGTTTGGCGATTCGGCCAAGCCGCTGAACCACGATTATTGCCTGCTGGAGCAGGCGGACCTGCAACAGGCGCTGCTCGAACACTTGCGCGTGGAGCGGCCGGTGCATGTGTTGGCCCATGACTATGGTGACAGCGTGGCCCAGGAATTACTGGCGCGCCACTACGACGGCCGCTTTCGGATGGCCAGTTGCGTGTTCCTCAATGGTGGGCTGTTTCCCGAGACCCATCGCCCGGCGCTGGTGCAGAAACTCTTGCTCAGCCCACTCGGCTGGATGATCGGCCGCGCTTTTGGGCGCAATGCCTTGTCGGACAGTTTCAGCCAGATTTTCGGCCCGAACACGCGGCCCAGTGAAAGTGCACTGGATGACTTCTGGAGCCTGCTCAACTGCCATGATGGCCCGCGTATCCTGCATAAGTTGATTGCTTACATTCCCCAGCGCCGACGTATGCGTGAACGTTGGGTGGCGGCGATGCAACGCGAAGAGGTGCCGCTGCGGGTGATCGACGGCGAGGTCGATCCCATTTCCGGTGCGCATATGGTGGAGCGTTATCACCAGTTGGTGCCCAATGCCGACTCGGTGTCGCTGGCCAATATCGGCCATTACCCGCAGATCGAAGCGCCGGTGCTGGTGCTCAAGCATTACCTGGCGTTTCGGGAACGCATCGGTCAGCCGGCACCGCGTTTGGCCTATTCCTGAGCCGGGCAATCATCCCCCTGCCTTATTGAGCACCATTCAGCCTCGGCCGTATTTATTGTGACCAAAGGCTGCCTGCGTGACACTCAGCCCATTGCCATTGTCGCCAACGGAGTTCGGTATGAGTGAGTCAGTGCAGTTCCAGGATAAGGTCGTGATCGTCACCGGTGCCGGCGGCGGGTTGGGCCGTGCCCATGCGCTGCTGTTTGCCAGGCACGGGGCCAAAGTGCTGGTCAACGACCTCGGCGGTTCGGCCCAGGGCGAAGGCGCCAATGCCTCGGCCGCCGACCGTGTAGTGGCTGAGATTCGTGAGGCCGGCGGTATTGCCGAGGCCAACCATGACTCCGTAACCGATGGTGACAAGATCGTCCAGCACGCCCTCGACGTGTTCGGCCGTGTCGACGTGGTGGTCAACAACGCCGGCATCCTGCGTGACAAGACCTTCCACAAAATGGACGACAGTGATTGGGACCTGGTGTACCGCGTGCATGTCGAAGGCGCTTACAAAGTTACCCGCGCCGCCTGGCCGCACATGCGCGAGCAGGGTTATGGCCGCGTGATCTTTACCGCGTCCACCTCGGGTATCTATGGCAACTTCGGCCAGTCCAACTACGGCATGGCCAAGCTGGGCCTCTATGGTTTGACCCGTACCCTGGCGCTGGAAGGGCGCAAGAACAACATCCTGGTCAACGCCATCGCCCCCACCGGCGCCACGCGCATGACCGAAGGCCTGATCCCGCCGCAGGTCTTCGAGCGCCTCAAGCCGGAACTGGTCAGCCCGTTGGTGGTGTACCTGGGCAGCGAGGCGTGCCAGGACACCTCGGGGTTATTTGAAGTCGGTGGCGGCTGGATCGGCAAGACCCGCTGGGAACGCAGCCTGGGCGTGGGGTTTGACCCTGAGGCCGGCTTCTCACCCGACGATGTGGCCGCGCACTGGGCGCAGATCTGCGACTTCGAAGGCGCCGCGCACCCCAAGGACAACATCGAAGCGTTGAAAGAGATGATGGCCAATTTACAGAAGTTCAGCCTCTGATCGTTGCTTGAACACCGTTGAATGCTACGGGGCGCTAAAAGCGCCCCGTTTTATTTTGGGCATAAAAAAGGCCGCTGCAAACGCAGCGGCCGAAGTAAGACGTTGGATCAAGGAGCGACAAATCAACGTCAGTGAACAGCGGTAATAGATTGAAAAATTAGGCCAATCTATTGGAATCAGACTTTTCCTGGATTTACCCAAGCGGGCCATTCGCCCTGAAAGTGCGTTAAGAATAGTCGGTTGTAACAAGATGAGTAATAGCAGTTCAGGACAAGGACTGTTGCAATTTCAGTAATGATCGCCTGCGCGCTATCCATCCTCCTGATAATCCCCCATCTGCCTGATCCATGGCGGCGTGCAAACCGCGGCCAGAGCGCCTGTTCATCCTTTCGAGCGACGCCCCGAATACCCCTTTGGTGCGCTTATCGCTCCCGAGGGGCGGCAGTAGGGTGGGGCCTTCTGTCACTCACCGGGGAAGACGCATGACAAAAACAACAATGCGCGCCATCTTCACGCCACAGGCGCTGGCCACGGCAGTTGCGCTGGGCTGTTGCGCCCAGGCACAGGCTGTTTCATTCAACATCGGCGAGATCGAAGGGCAATTCGATTCCTCGCTGTCGGTCGGCGCCAGCTGGGGCATGCGCGATGCCGACAAGAAGCTGGTGGGCATTCCCAACGGCGGCACGGGGCAGGCGTCCACCGGTGATGACGGGCGGCTGAACTTCAAGAAAGGCGAGACCTTCTCCAAGATCTTCAAGGGCATTCACGACCTGGAGCTCAAGTACGGCGACAGCGGCATCTTTGTGCGCGGCAAGTACTGGTACGACTTCGAACTGCAGGACGAAAACCGCGAGTTCAAGCAAATCAGCAACAACCACCGCGACGAAGGCGCGCGCTCGTCCGGCTATGAGTTGCTGGATGCCTTCGTGTACCACAACTATTCCATCGGCGATTTGCCGGGCGCCGTACGGGTCGGCAAACAGGTGGTGAGCTGGGGCGAAAGTACGTTTATCGGTAACTCGATCAACAGCATCAACCCCATCGACGTCTCGGCGTTCCGCCGTCCGGGCGCCGAGATCAAGGAAGGCCTGATTCCGGTCAACATGTTGTTCGCGTCCCAAAGCCTCACCAACCAGCTGTCGGTAGAAGGTTTCTACCAACTCAACTGGGAAAACACCGTGGTGGATAACTGCGGTACCTTCTTCGGTAACGACGTGGTGGCCCACGGCTGCAACGGCAACTACACGGTCGGCAGCCCGGCGATTGCGCCGTTGCAACCGGTGGCCGCAGCGTTTGGCCAGGGCTTTCAGGTGACCCGCGAAGGCGTGGTGGTGCAGCGCGCCAACGACCGCGAAGCGCGCGATGGTGGCCAATTCGGCGCGGCGTTGCGCTGGCTCGGCGATGACACCGAGTACGGCCTCTACTTCATGAACTACCACAGCCGCACGCCCACCGTGGGCACGATCACCGCCAACACCAACCTGGCCACCATCGGCCGTATCGTCAGCACTGCCAACGCCATCGCGCCCGGCAGTGGCTCGGGCCTGGCCCAGAGCACCATGCTCGGGCGTGGCCAGTATTACCTCGATTACCCGGAAGACATCCGCCTCTACGGCGCCAGCTTTTCCACCACCTTGCCCACCGGCACGGCCTGGACCGGCGAAATCAGCTACCGGCCGAATGCGCCGGTGCAACTCAACACTACCGACCTGACCCTGGCGTTGGTTAACCCGATTGCCGGCCAAACCGCCTCGCCGATCCGCAGTTCGTTCGGCTCCGACAACTCAGGCTACCGCCGCAAGGAAATCACCCAGATCCAGAGCACCATGACCCAATTCTTCGACCAGGTGCTGGGGGCCGAACGCCTGACGCTGGTGGGCGAGGCGGCCTTTGTGCACGTCGGCGGGCTGGAAGCCAAGACCAAACTGCGCTACGGCCGCGATTCGGTGTATGGCGCCTATGGGTTTGGCGGCGATACCGACGGCTTCGTCACCGCCAACTCCTGGGGTTACCGCGCCCGCGCGATCCTCGACTACAACAACGTGTTCGCCGGGGTGAACCTCAAGCCCAACCTGTCCTGGTCCCATGACGTCAGCGGCTACGGCCCCAACGGCATTTTCAACGAAGGCGCCAAGGCGATCAGCGTCGGCGTGGATGCGGACTACCGCAACACCTACACCGCGAGCCTGAGCTACACCGACTTTTTTGGCGGTGACTACAACACCCTCACCGACCGCGACTTTATCGCCCTCAGCTTCGGCGTGAACTTCTGACTTGGTTTAAGGAAGGACAACAACCTATGCGTAAGCTATTTGCAGTGATGGCCCTGAGTGTACTGGCCGCCCACGTTATGGCCGCCGTCTCGCCCGAAGAGGCCGCCAAGCTCGGCACGACCCTGACGCCGGTCGGCGCCGAAAAAGCCGGCAACGCCGACGGCTCGATCCCGGCCTGGACCGGCGGCATCCCGAAAAATGCCGGCGCGGTGGACAGCAAAGGCTTTCTGGCCGACCCGTTCGCCAATGAAAAACCGCTGTTCGTGATCACCGCCGCCACGGTCGACAAGTACAAAGACAAGCTTTCCGACGGCCAGGTGGCGATGTTCAAGCGTTACCCCGAAACCTACAAGATCCCGGTGTACCCGAGCCATCGCACGGTCAACCTGCCGCCGGATATCTACGAGTCGATCAAGCGCAGCGCGCTGAACGTGCACGCGATCAACGACGGTAACGGCCTGGAAAACTTCACCGGCAACCGTTACTACGCGTTCCCGATCCCGAAAAATGGCGTGGAAGTGCTGTGGAACCACATCACCCGTTACCACGGCGGGAACCTCAAGCGCATCATCACCCAGGCCACCCCGCAAACGAATGGCAGCTACACGCCGATCCGCTTCGAAGAAGAAGTGGCGGTGCCGCAAGCCATCCCGGACATCGACGCGGCCAAGGCGGCCAACGTGCTGAGCTTCTTCAAGCAGTCGGTGACGGCGCCCGCACGCCTGGCGGGCAACGTGCTGCTGGTGCACGAAACCCTCGACCAGGTGAAGGAGCCACGCCTGGCCTGGATCTACAACGCCGGTCAACGCCGCGTGCGCCGTGCACCGCAAGTCTCGTATGACGGCCCGGGCACCGCCTCCGACGGCCTGCGCACCACCGACAACTTCGACATGTTCTCCGGCGCGCCCGACCGCTACGACTGGAAACTGGTCGGCAAAAAAGAGATGTACATCCCCTACAACAGCTACAAGCTCGATTCGCCGACCCTCAAGTACGACGACATCATCAAGGCCGGGCACATTAACCAGGACCTCACCCGCTACGAGCTGCACCGCGTGTGGGAAGTGGTTGGCACGGTCAAGCCAAGCGAGCGGCACATCTACGCCAAGCGCCACATGTACATCGACGAAGACAGCTGGCAGGTCGCACTGGTGGATCACTACGACGGGCGTGGCCAACTGTGGCGCGTTGCTGAAGGCCATGCGCAGTTCTACTACGACCACCAGGTGCCGGCCTACACCGTGGAAACCCTGTACGACATCATCGCCGGGCGCTACATCGCCCTCGGTATGAAGAATGAGGAAAAGCACAGTTTCGTGTTCGGCTTCGCGGCCAAGGCGGCGGATTACACGCCAGCGGCGTTGCGGTCCGAGGGCGTTCGCTGATCTCCATTTGAAATGCAATCAACCTGTGGGAGCTGGCTTGCCTGCGATAGCATCACCTCTGTATGGCTGTGAGACCGAGGTGTCTGCATCGCAGGCAAGCCAGCTCCCACACAAGCCAGCTCCCACATTTAGTTTTACGCATGGCCTTCAATCACCCCGCTGAATACTTCTTCAACAACCGCCAACCACAGGACTAGGGTGGCGTCAGGTTGCATAACAATAAAAACGCAGGATGCAGCAATGACTGCCATGACCCGCTGCCTGGACCGTCCTGGATTCATGCCACGGCTGTCCGCCCATCACCTGTTACGGCCGCAATTGACCGAGCCGTTGCTCGCAGCAACCGTAAGGGTGAAGTTGCTGTGCGCGCCGGGCGGCAGTGGCAAAAGTGCGCTATTGGCCGAGTGTGCCTTGCAGGCGCCCAAGGGTTGCCAGGTTTATTGGCTGCCACTCAATGGCGCGGCCTTGAGCCCCGATGAGTTGTGCCGGCGCTTGGCGCACAACCTGGGCCTGACATTTTTCGATGAAGCCACCTTGTTGCTCGACCTCAGCCGCTGGCAGCCCACGGCGTGGTTGTTCCTCGATGATTACTGCCGCCTGCCCGCGCCCGAGCTGGATGCTTTGCTCGACCGCCTGCTCAGTGTCGCCAGCCCGGCGCTGACCTGGTGGCTGGGGGCGCGGCGGCGCCCGGCGTGCAACTGGCCGCGGCTGTTGCTCGACGATGAACTGTTGACGTGCAGTGAGCTGAACTTCAGCCCGGCGCAGGTCCAGCAATTGCTCGGCCCCGAGCAAAGTCTCGACAGCGTGATGCAGTTCAGCGGCGGCTGGTGCGCCGGGGTGCGTATCGCCTTGTTGGGTGATGGTCACCCGGACAAGACCTTGCTCGACTACCTGCAACACGAACTGCTGCGCACCTTGCCGGTAGAGTTGGCTGAGGCCTGGCGGGTATTGGCGCACCTGCCGCGTTTCAACCCGAGCCTGTGCGAGCACCTGTTCGGCGCTGGCGACGGCGACCACTACCTGCGGGAATTGCAGGCTTTGGGCGCGTTTATCCAGCCCTGGGAAGACACCGCCGATTGGCTGCAGGTATTCCCGCCGCTCGCACGCTTGCTGCGCGATGAACCCTGGCCGGCCAAGCGCTCCTGGCATCGGCGCGCCTGCCAATGGTTTACCACCGAGTGCGACTGGCAAGCTGCGTTTGAGCAGGCCTTGCTGGCCGAAGCGTTTGAGGTGGCGGTGAGCCTGTTGCAGCACTTCAGTTTTGAAGACCTGTTCCGTCAGCAGAATGCGCAACTGCTGCTGCGCCTGCATGAGCAGCATGGCGATGAATTGATGCTGGGCTCGGCGCAACTGGTGGGGCTGGTGACGGCCGCATTACTGTTCGCCGGGCGCTTTGAGCAAGCGGGTGTGTGCATCGACCAACTGGCCCGGTTTGCACCGCAGCCGACGGCGGCGAAACAGCGGCACTTATTGGCGCGCTGGCAGGCGCAATGGGGCTGGTTGTTGCACCTCAATGGCGATGCCGAGCGCTCCCGCGAGCATTTTCTGGAGGCTTTGCAAGCGTTGCCCGACAGCGCCTGGACTTCCCGGCTGATGTGCCTGTCGGGCCTGACCCAGCAAGCCTTGCTGCGCGGCGAGTTGGACGTCAGCCAGGCCTTGAACCGCGAGGCGCTGTGCCTGGCGCGTGCCCATGGTTCATTGGTGCTGGAGGCATTGCTGGAGCTGGATCACGCCCAGTTGTTGGAGCAGCGCGGCGCACCGTATCGAGCGCAAAGCCTGCTGGAAAATGTGCAGGCGATGCTGGCGTGCCAGCGCCTCAAGGCCGGGCCACTGGTGGGACGCATCGCCCTGCGGCGCGGGCATCTGGCGCTGCGCCAAGGCCAGGACACGCTCGCCGGTGAATGTTTCGAGACCGGTTTGAGCCTGTGCCTGCACAGCCAGGACAAGCGCGTGCTCTACGGGTTTCTCGGCCTGGCGTTGCTGGCGGCCAACCATGGCGATTATGCCCAGGCGTTTGCCCAACTGCGCGAAGCGGAGCGCTTGATGCAGCAGCGCCATGTGCCGGACTCGGTCTACCGCGCGGTGCTGCTGTTGGTCAGTGGGCACTTCTGGTTGCAGCAGGGCCGTGCCGAACTGACTGTGGAGGCAGTACGCCGGGTGCTGCGCCACTTCCGTGGGCCACAGGCCCGGCAGGCACCGCCGGCTACGCTGGAGCTGATTCCACGGCTGGAGTACCTGCTGGTGTTGGCCGAAGTGAAGCTGGGTGTGGCCGTTCAGCCCATGGAACGCCTGTATGCCTTGCTCGACACCACCCAGCAACGCGGCATGCTCTGCCTGGAAACCGAACTGCATTTGGTGTTGGGCGAAGTGGCCTGGCAGTTGGGCGACTCGGCCGTGGCCCGGCGCGCCCTGCAAACCGGGTTGGAACTGGCGCAGCGCTGCCAGGTGCAGCAGGCGATTCGCGAGCTGCGTTTGCGTGCGCCGGGGCTATTGAGTGAGCTGGGCCTGGAAACCCCGGCGGCGCCCAGCGGCGTGGTGGAAAACCCGCTGAGCCAACGCGAACTGGAAGTGCTGCAGCTGATCGCCCAAGGCAACTCCAACCTGGAAATCGCCGACCGGCTGTTTATCTCGCTGCACACCGTCAAGACCCACGCGCGGCGCATCCACAGCAAGCTTGGCGTCGAGCGGCGCACCCAAGCGGTGGCCAAGGCCAAGACATTGGGCTTGATGGTCTAGGCGCAGAACGCCTGGCGGTATTCCCCGGGCGTGGCGCCCATGGCCTGGCGAAAACGGTGGGTAAAGTGGCTGGCGCTGGAGAAGCCACACCGCCAGGCAATTTCGCCAAGGGGCAGGGCGCCGCCACGCAGCAAGGCTTGCGCACGCGCCAGGCGACGCGCCAACAGGTACTGGTGGGGCGGCAGGCCGAAGCTTTGGCGGAACATCCGCGCAAAATGGTATTCCGACAGCGCGCACATGCCGGCCAGTTGCCCGAGGCTGATCGGGTCTTCCAGGTGGTGGTCGATAAATTCCACCAGCAGCCGGCGCTGATGTGCCGCCAACCCGCCTTTCAAGCGCAGGCCGTCGCGTGCGCCGACTTGGCTGAGCAAGGTGTGGCTGAGCATCTCGTGGGCCAGGCTGCTGGTCAGCAGGCGCTCGGCGGGCTCCTGCCAGTTGAGGGCGATCAGTTGGTGGAAGCGTTGGGCCTGGCTGGCGTCTTCGAGGAAGGTGCTTTCACGCAATTGCAATTCGCGCGGCTCGCGGTCAAGCAGCGTGACGCAACCGAGGGCAAATTGCTCCGGGCTGAAATACACGTGGGCCAGGCGAATCTCTCCGTTGATCACCCAGGCCGACTGGTGCTCGGCGGGCAGGATGCAGAGTTTGTCCGGGCCGCCCTTGGTGCCTGGCTGATCGCGCCGAAACGTGCCGGTGCCGCCGCCGATGTAGCAGGACAAGGTGTGATGGGTCGGTGCCTGGTAATCCTGTGAATCGTGATGGTTGCTCCACAAGGCCGCAGACAAGCCGTCACCGAGCTCGGCGCAGGCTTCCAGGCGTGCGTTGGGCGAGCGGTTAAGGGCTTGAAAGACTTGCAGGGATTCCAGATCAGGCATGGTTGTGCTCTCCGACGCCTTGCATCCTACTCCCGCCAGTGATGGCTGTGATCCCTGCGCCCGACAAAAGCGCAAGAATGTGCAAGAGCGCCGGCTGGCCGGCAAGGGACACTGTGGCTCAACCGACGGAGCCCGCTATGAACCTTTTCCTGTATTTACTCACCGTGCTGATCTGGGGCACCACCTGGATCGCCCTCAAGTGGCAATTGGGTGTGGTGGCGATTCCCGTGTCGATCGTCTACCGCTTTGGTTTGGCGGCGCTGCTGCTGTTTGCGCTGTTGCTGCTCAGCCGCAAGTTGCAGGTGATGAACCGGCGCGGGCATCTGATCTGCCTGGCGCAGGGGCTGTGCCTGTTCTGCGTCAACTTCATGTGCTTCCTGACTGCCAGCCAATGGATCCCGAGCGGTCTGGTGGCCGTCGTGTTTTCCACCGCCACGTTGTGGAACGCCCTCAATGCCCGGGTGTTTTTTGGCCAACGCGTAGCGCGCAACGTGTTGATGGGCGGCGCGCTGGGGTTGCTGGGGCTGGGCTTTCTGTTCTGGCCGGAACTGGCAGGGCACACCGCCAGCCCGCAGACCTTGCTCGGCCTGGGCCTGGCATTGCTGGGGACCCTGTGTTTCTCGGCGGGCAATATGTTGTCGAGCCTGCAACAGAAGGCCGGGCTCAAGCCGCTGACTACCAATGCGTGGGGCATGGCCTACGGCGCCGCGATGCTGGCGACTTACTGCGCGGTACGCGGCATTCCCTTCGACATGGACTGGAGTGCGCGGTATATCGGCGCGTTGTGGTACCTGGTGATTCCAGGGTCGGTGATCGGCTTTACCGCCTACCTCACCCTGGTTGGGCGCATGGGGCCGGAGCGGGCGGCGTATTGCACGGTGTTGTTTCCGGTGGTGGCGTTGAACGTGTCGGCGTTTGCCGAGGGTTACCAGTGGACCGCCCCGGCGCTGATGGGGCTGGTGCTGGTGATGTTGGGGAATGTGTTGGTGTTCAGAAAGCCTCGGTCGGTTCACCCAGTCTTACAGGCTAAGGCTATCTAATGTGGGAGCTGGCTTGCCTGCGATAGCGGTGGATCAGTCAAAGTTGAGCTAGCTGACCCACCGCCATCGCAGGCAAGCCAGCTCCCACAGTTGACTGAGTTGAT
This sequence comes from Pseudomonas sp. Leaf15, assembly GCF_001421425.1. Taxonomy (NCBI): domain Bacteria; kingdom Pseudomonadati; phylum Pseudomonadota; class Gammaproteobacteria; order Pseudomonadales; family Pseudomonadaceae; genus Pseudomonas; species Pseudomonas sp. Leaf15. The sequence continues at coordinate 42,146 of NZ_LMKI01000007.1, read as the reverse complement.
CGTCCTATTTGAGGCCCAGGCGCTTGGCCATGCGCCCGAGGTTGGCGCGGTCCAGGCCGAGTTCGCGGGCGGCGCTGGCCCAGTTGTGCTGGTGGCGCTCCAGGCAAGCGCTGATGACCTGGCGCTGGTAATGCTCGGTGGCCTGGCGCAGGTCGCCGTTCACGGCCACCGGCGCTGGCAGCGGTGCTTCGATAGCCGGCGCGCTGACATCCGGCAGGTCCAGGTCCTGGGCGCTCAGGCTCAGAATTTTCGGACGCTCGCGGCAGTTACCCAGAGCTTTGAGCGCGCTGCGCCCGATCAAATGTTCCAGCTCCCGCACATTGCCCGGCCAGTTGTAGGCCAGCAGTGCAGCCTGGGCGTCGCTGGTCAGGCGCAGGCTGCCCAGCCCCATACGTGAGCGGTTCTGCTCCAGGAAGTAGCCCGCCAGCAGCAACACATCCCGCCCGCGCTCGCGCAGCGCCGGCACTTGCAGCGGGTACACGCTCAGGCGGTGGTAGAAGTCGGCGCGGTAGCGGCCATTGCGCACTTCTTCGGCGAGGTCGCGGTTGGTGGCGGCGATCAGGCGCACATCCACCTGGTGTTCCTTGTCCGAGCCGAGGCGTTGCAATTGGCCGCTTTGCAGCACGCGCAGCAATTTGGCCTGCACGGTCAACGACAACTCGCCGACTTCATCCAGGAATAGGGTGCCGCCATTGGCCAGCTCGAACTTGCCACGGCGTTCATTCAGCGCGCCGGTAAAGGCGCCGCGCACGTGGCCGAACAGTTCGCTTTCCACCAGGGTTTCCGGCAGCGCGGCGCAGTTGAGGCTGATCAGCGGCTTGTCAGCACGCGGGGAGGCGGCGTGGATGGCTTGGGCGACCAGCTCCTTGCCGACCCCGGTTTCGCCGGTGATCAGCACGGTCAGGTCGCTGCCGCCCACCAGCTTGATCTCCTCGACCAGACGCTTGTGCGCCTTGCTCTGGCCGATCATTTCCTTGTGCTGCTGGCCGCTGGCCTGGCGGTAGATCTCGGCACGCTGATGTTCGTCTTCGGCGCGCAATGCCAGGCGCTCGATGCGTTCGGCGACATTGACGGTGGCCGCCGCCAGGCTGGCAAAGGCTTGCAAGGCATCCAGCTCGACGCGTTCGAAACGTTCGGTGTCCAGCGCATCGAGGGTCAGCAGGCCCCAGGGCTGGTCGTCGATAAACAGCGGGCAGCCCATGCAGTCGTGGACTTCCAGGTGCCCGTGCAGACCATCAACCAAACCGTCGTAGGGGTCGGGCAGTTCGCTGTCGCTGTCAAAACGGGTAGGGCCGGCGCTGCTCAGCAACACTGCAAAACGCGGGTGTTCGCTGACCTTGAAGCGTCGACCGAGGGTGTCGGTGCTCAAACCATCCACTGCCAGCGGCACCAGCCACTCACCATCCAGGCGTAACAACGCGGCGGCATCGCACGGCAACAGCGCGCGCATGGCGTGCAGCAGGCGTCGATAGCGCTCGCCTTCGGACAGCTCGCGAGACAGGTCGGCGACCAGGGGCAGCAGAGTGGTGAGCAGCGATTGTGCAGTCATAATGACTCCTTGCAGTCCTTATGACTATAAAGTGTAGGCAGTCATACTGACTACATAATCTTTAAGCTATTGAAAAATAACGATTAATAAGTTGGCACGAATACTGAGAAGGTCCAGGCAATCAGTAAAGAGACCCAGGAGTCTGCCATGCTTAGTGCCCAAGACCGTGCCATCGTCAAATCCACTGTGCCCCTGCTGGAAAGCGGCGGCGAAGCGCTGATCACGCATTTTTATCGCATGATGCTCAGCGAATACCCAGAAGTTCGCCCGCTGTTCAACCAGGCCCACCAGGCCAGCGGCGATCAGCCCCGTGCCCTGGCCAATGGCGTGCTGATGTATGCGCGGCATATCGATCAACTCGACCAACTGGGTGATCTGGTCGCCAAGATCATCAACAAGCATGTGGCCTTGCAGATTCTGCCGGAACACTACCCGATTGTGGGCGCGTGCCTGCTGCGGGCCATCTCTGAAGTGCTCGGCAGCGAGATCGCCACGCCTGAGGTGATGAGTGCCTGGGGCGCGGCCTACGGCCAGTTGGCCGACATTCTGATTGGCGCCGAAGCCGCCATCTACGCTGAAAAAGCCCAGGCGCCGGGCGGCTGGCGCGGTGCGCGGCCATTCCTGTTGGTCAAGCGTGTGGAGGAGAGCGACGAAATCATCTCCTTCTACTTTGCGCCCGTGGATAACGGCCCGATCCTGCAAGCCGCGCCGGGCCAGTACATCGGCATGAAGCTGGTGCTGGACGGCGAAGAAGTGCGCCGCAACTATTCCCTGTCGGCCTTGAGCGATGCGGGCCTGTACCGCATCAGCGTCAAACGCGAGGCCGGTGGGCGGGTGTCCAACTACCTGCATGACCAGATGCACGTCGGTGCAACCATCGACCTGTTCCCTCCATCGGGTGAGTTCACCCTGGCGGACAGCGATAAACCGCTGGTGCTGATCAGTGGCGGGGTAGGCATTACCCCGACATTGCCCATGCTTGAAGCGGCCCTGGCAACCGAGCGCCCGGTGCACTTTATCCACTGCGCGCGCAACGGCGGCGTGCATGCGTTTCGTGATTGGGTCGACGCCCTGGCGGCCAGGCACCCGCAGCTCAAGCGTTTTTATTGCTATGCCGAGGACGATGGCGTGAGCCCGGCGGCCGACAAGGTGGGGCTGTTGAGCCAGGAGCAATTGGCGGCGTGGTTGCCCGAGGAGCGTGACCTGGACGCTTACTTCCTGGGGCCTAAAGGCTTTATGGCGGCGATCAAGCGTCACCTGAAGGCGCTGGGTGTGCCGGAGCAGCAGGCGCGCTACGAGTTCTTTGGCCCGGCGGCGGCGCTGGAATAACATTCGGCCTCACACCGAGGCGGCATCATCGCGGGCAAGCCCGGCTCCCACATTGGAATGCGATTCCCTGTGGGAGCCGGGCTTGCCCGCGATGGCGTCTGTTCAGGCGCAACAATTTCCTGGGATTAATCCGCAGTTAACCGCCCTCTGTTTTAACCATGCTCTGTGTGTAAACTTGCCGGCATTGGCACAACGACAAAGGGAAAATGGGGATGAGTGACGAATTGCGTTTAGGCAGGGAGCGGCGCTTTCTGGTGTTGCTGGGCATCATCTGCCTGGCGCTGATCGGCGGTGCGCTGTACATGCAAGTGGTATTGGGCGAGGCCCCGTGCCCGCTGTGTATCCTGCAGCGCTACGCTTTGCTGTTGATTGCGATCTTTGCCTTCATCGGCGCCGCCATGCGCCGCAAAGGTGCGGTCACCTTGTTTGAAGGGCTGGTAGTACTCAGTGCCCTGGGCGGCGTCGCTGCCGCAGGCCACCACGTGTATACGCAGTTTTTCCCGGAAGTGAGCTGCGGCGTCGATGTGCTGCAGCCGATTGTCGATGAGCTGCCACTGGCCAAGGTGTTCCCACTGGGCTTCCAGGTCGACGGCTTCTGCAGCACGCCGTACCCGCCCATCCTTGGGCTGTCCCTGGCGCAATGGGCGCTGGTGGCGTTTGTGCTGACGGTGATCCTGGTGCCGCTGGGCATCTATCGCAATCGCCAACGCCAGGCCTGAGCCTGTTCCCCAAAACGCCCCGGTCTTCCTTGAAGGAAGTCCGGGGCGTTTTTGTTCGTAGGGATTTGTGAAAGGGCCGTGACGAGGGGCAACAATAGGTGCGCGCAGCGTGCGACATGTTGTCACACGGACGTTGTCGCAGGACGTTTCTGACCCATCAAACCGCCGCCTGAATTTGCACCCGAAGGCTAAATTGTGCTGTCAGTTCATCGTTTGGGCGATGCCGCGAATGTCACGCCTTTCGAGCCGTTGGGTGATGTCCGAATGCCTTGTTTTATGGGGGCTTGGATCCGTTTTGCAAGCCCTTACAAGGTGTAAGGGAAGTGGCGTTCTGCCCAATAACACGGCAATTTTTGTGGTTTTTGTTGAGAATCGAACACGATAAGATCGCGAACCTTTGCAGGTTTAGTGAAGGATTGTTGCTGTAATCGATAAAAATTATTTCTTTATAAGACATGGTTTATACATCGCTAGCTAACTACAATCGCCCGCACTGAATGTCCGGTGCTGTTCAATATTTGAGCACCGGAGCGGTCGAGGGGCAGATGGACGGCTCTGTGCGACCCCAAGGTTCCGGCAGCCTTTCAACTATCCGCACCAAATGGAATTGGTCTGTAACAAGGCCTTTAACCACGAAATCGAATAAGAACTCACCGCAGGTCCGTGAAACGTACAGTTATGGCGTGACGGGCAGGCTCTTATTCAATCGAAGAGAAATGCCAACCCTTGGCAGGGTGAAGTGTTGGCGATCAAAACCCAACTGCATTGCGCAAGCTGCTTTAGAGGTCGTGAGATGAGTAAAAACAGGTACCCCCGATTACTAGGCTTTTTGCCGCTGATTGGCATGCTGTTAATGCTGGGAGGCTGCAAGTGGACCTTGATGGACCCAAAAGGACAGATCGGTCTGGATCAACGAAACCTGATCATCACCGCTACCCTGCTGATGCTGCTGGTCGTGGTCCCTGTGATCATCATGACCTTCGCCTTCGCCTGGAAATACCGCGCGTCGAACACCAGCGCTACCTACGCGCCCAAGTGGTCGCACTCCACCAAGATCGAAATCGCGGTGTGGCTGGTGCCGGTCCTCATCATCATCGCCCTGGGTTACATCACCTATAAGTCGACCCACGAGCTGGACCCTTACCGTCCGCTGGAATCCAACGTCAAGCCGATCAACATCGAAGTGGTCGCGCTGGACTGGAAGTGGCTGTTCATCTACCCGGACCTGGGTATCGCCACGGTCAACGAGATCCAGTTCCCTGAGAACACTCCGCTTAATTTCCGGATCACCTCCGATGCCGTGATGAACTCGTTCTTCATCCCTGCGCTGGGCGGCCAGATTTACGCGATGGCGGGCATGCAGACTCGCCTGCACCTGATCGCCAACGAAAAAGCTGAAATGGAAGGCATCTCCGCGAACTACAGCGGCGCTGGCTTCACCGGCATGAAATTCAAAGCGATCTCGACGAGCCAGGAAGACTTCAACGCCTGGGTAGCCGCAGTCAAGGCCGCACCTAAACAGCTTGATCAAGCTGAATACGACGCCCTGACCAAACCAAGCCAGAACAACCCAGTCGCTCTGTACTCCGCGTATGAGCCGGACCTGTTTCAGAAAATCGTCGACAAGTACGAAGGTATGAAGCCAGGCAAGCCGGTCAAGCACGAGAAGAAAGAAGTGGCCGTGGTTGAAGGTTCTGACACGGGCTCGCATTCAACTGCTGGGGCAGAGGAGTAAACGATGTTTGGTAAATTAAGTTGGGATGCGGTCCCGTTCCACGAGCCGATCGTAATGGTGACCATCGCCATGATCGCGCTGGGTGGTCTGGCACTGTTTGCTGCAATCACGTATTTCAAGAAATGGACCTACCTGTGGACCGAGTGGCTGACGTCTGTCGACCACAAGAAAATCGGTGTCATGTACGTCATCGTTGCCATGGTCATGCTGCTGCGTGGTTTTGCCGACGCCATCATGATGCGTACCCAGTTGGCCATGGCCACCGAGGGTTCGCCGGGCTACCTGCCGCCTGAACACTATGACCAGATCTTCACCGCTCACGGTGTGATCATGATCATCTTCATGGCGATGCCATTCTTCACCGGCTTGATGAACCTGGCCTTGCCGCTGCAGATCGGTGCGCGTGACGTTGCCTACCCGTTCCTGAACTCCCTGAGCTTCTGGCTGCTGGTTTCCGGCGTGGTGCTGATCAACCTGTCCCTGGGCGTCGGCGAATTCGCCAAGACCGGTTGGGTTGCGTATCCGCCATTGTCGGGCATTCAGTACAGTCCGGGCGTGGGTGTGGATTACTACATCTGGGCGCTACAGTTATCAGGACTCGGGACGACATTGACGGGGGTCAACTTCCTGGCCACCGTGCTGAAAATGCGCGCCCCTGGCATGAAACTGATGGACATGCCGATCTTCACCTGGACCTGCACCTGGGCCAACGTCCTGATCGTGGCTTCGTTCCCGATCCTGGCCGCTACCATGGCGCTGCTGTCGCTTGACCGTTACCTGGATTTCCACATTTTCACCAATGAACTTGGTGGCAATCCAATGATGTACGTGAACCTGTTCTGGGCATGGGGGCACCCTGAGGTGTACATCCTGATCCTGCCAGCGTTCGGTATCTTCTCTGAAGTGATCTCGACCTTTACCGGCAAGCGCCTGTTCGGTCACCACTCGATGGTTTACGCATCGGGCGCAATTTCCGTACTGGGCTTCATGGTGTGGCTGCACCACTTCTTCACCATGGGCTCGGGGGCCAGCGTCAACGCCTTCTTCGGCCTGGCGACGATGTTGATTTCGATCCCGACGGGGGTGAAGCTATTTAACTGGCTATTCACCATCTACCACGGCCGTCTGCGTATCACCAGCCAGGTTCTGTGGACCCTGGGCTTCATGGTGACCTTCGCCATCGGCGGCATGACCGGCGTACTGCTGGCCATTCCGGGTGCTGACTTCGTACTGCACAACAGCCTGTTCGTGATCGCGCACTTCCACAACGTGATCATCGGTGGTGCCGTATTCGGTTACATCGCTGGTTTCAGCTTCTACTTCCCGAAAGCGTTCGGCTTCAAGCTGCACGAAGGTTGGGGCAAGGCTGCATTCTGGTTCTGGATCTCGGGCTTCTTCGTCGCGTTCATGCCGCTCTACGCGCTGGGCTTCATGGGCATGACCCGTCGTCTGAACGCCACTACCAACCCTGAGTGGGTGCCGTACCTGTACGTCGCCATGTTCGGTGCGTTGATGATTGCTGCCGGTATCGCCTGCCAGCTGATCCAACTGTACGTGAGCATCCGTGACCGTAAGCAGAACGCTTGCGACTCCGGTGACCCATGGAATGGCCACACCCTGGAATGGTCGACCTCGTCGCCTCCACCGTTCTACAACTTCGCCGTGATTCCTACTGCGAACACCATTGATGCGTTCACCGAAGCCAAGGAAGACGGTACTGCGTACCAGCGTCCCAAGCACTACGAGCCGATCCACATGCCGAACAACACCGCCACTGGCGTGGTGATGGGCGCGCTGTTGACCGTGTTCGGTTTCGCGATGATCTGGCACATCTGGTGGCTGGCAATCGTGGGCCTGGTAGGCACTATCGGTTACTTCATCATTCACGCTGCCCGTGATGATCAAGGCTACATGGTGCCGGTCGAGACGATCGAACGCATCGAAGCCGAGCAACACGCTCGCCTGGTAGCCGAGAAGAAAATCCCGGCCAACCGTGTAGAAACCTCGTTGGAACAGGCTTAAACCATGTCGAACTTAGTGACCAATGCTGGACACGCCCATGTCGATGACCATGGGCACGATGACCATCACCACGACTCGGGGCCAATGACCGTATTCGGTTTCTGGCTCTACCTGATGACCGACTGCATCTTGTTTGCGTCGATCTTCGCGGTGTACGCGGTACTGGTAAACAACGTAGCGGGTGGCCCGTCGGGCCACGACATCTTCGAACTGCCTTACGTGCTCGGCGAAACCGCCTTGCTGTTGTTCAGTTCGATCACCTACGGCTTCGCCATGCTGGCCTTCTACAAGGGCAGCAAGAAGGGCGTACTGAGCTGGTTGGCACTGACCTTCCTGTTCGGCCTGGGCTTCATCGGCATGGAGATCAACGAGTTCCACCTGCTGATCTCCGAAGGCTACGGCCCGCACCGTTCCGGCTTCCTGTCCGCGTTCTTCACGCTGGTAGGCACCCACGGTCTGCACGTATCTGCCGGCCTGCTGTGGATGGCGGTGATGATGTATCAGGTCAATAAACACGGCCTGACCAACACCAACAAGACTCGCCTGAGCTGCCTGAGCCTGTTCTGGCACTTCCTGGACGTGGTCTGGATCTGCGTATTCACCGTCGTTTACTTGATGGGGACTCTGTAATGGCTAATGCACACTCCCATGACCATGACAGCCATGATGCGAGCCACGGCAGCGTAAAGTCTTACGCTATCGGCTTCATCCTGTCGGTCATCCTGACCCTGATCCCGTTCGGCCTGGTGATGTACCCAACCTTGCCGAAGTCGATCACCTTGATGATCGTCCTGGCGTTCGCGGTGATTCAGGTTCTGGTTCACCTGGTGTACTTCCTGCACCTGGATCGCTCGAAAGAGCAGCGCGATAACGTGATTGCGTTCGTGTTCGCAGGTCTTGTGATCCTGCTGCTGGTTGGCCTGTCGATATGGATCATGTTCAGCATCCATACGTTCATGATGGCGAAGTGAGGTAAGACCCGATGTCGCTTAAGCACTTTATCCAAATCACCAAACCGGGGATCATTTTCGGTAACGTGCTTTCTGTGGCAGGCGGTTTCTTCCTGGCCTCCAAGGGGCATGTCGATCTGGCCATCTTCTTGGCTGCGATGATCGGCACGTCCCTGGTGGTAGCTTCCGGTTGTGTGTTCAACAACTGCATCGACCGTGACATCGATTTGAAGATGGAACGCACCAAGAATCGTGTGCTGGTGCAGGGCCTTATCTCCCTGAAACTGGCATTGATCTATGCGACCGTCCTGGGTGTTGCCGGTGTGGCCCTGTTGTACAAGGTGGCCAACCCGTTGGCGGCGCTGTTTGCCGTGATCGGTTTTGTCATCTACGTCGGCCTTTACAGCCTGTACCTCAAGCGCAAGTCGGTTCACGGCACGCTGGTGGGCAGTCTGTCTGGGGCGATGCCGCCGGTGATTGGTTATGTGGCTGTGACCAATAGCTTCGACATGGCTGCGCTGGTGCTGCTGGTGATGTTCAGCCTGTGGCAGATGCCGCACTCCTATGCCATCGCGATCTTCCGCTTCAATGACTACCTGGCTGCGTCGATTCCGGTTCTGCCGGTTAAACGTGGCATTCAGGTGGCCAAGAAACACATTTTGCTCTACATCCTGGCCTTCCTCGTGGCGACCTTGATGTTGACCTTCAGTGGCTACGCCGGCATGAGCTACCTCGCCGTCGCCGCCGCCATGGGCATGTACTGGTTGTACATGGCCTGGACCGGCTACAAGGCGGTGGATGACACCGTCTGGGCGCGCAAGCTGTTCGTGTTCTCGATCTTCACCATCACCGCGCTCAGCGTGATGATGTCCCTGGATTTCCAAGTGCCGAAAGAGCTGTTGCTGACCTACGCACACTGAGTCATCGAGCAACAAAAAGCCCCGCCTTCGCAAGAAGCGCGGGGTTTTTTATGGCGTGGCCTTTAAACTATTCCCACATTCTACAAATGCAGGAAGCAACGTGATGACGAAAAAAGCCGTGATGGTATTCAGTGGCGGGCAGGACTCGACCACCTGCCTGATCCAGGCGCTGGGGCAGTATGACGAAGTGCACTGCATCACCTTCGATTATGGCCAGCGCCATGTCGCCGAAGTTGAAGTCGCGCACAAGTTGGCCAAGCAGCTGGGCGCCACCGTTCACAAGGTGATGGATGTGTCTTTGCTCAATGAGCTGGCGATCAGCAGCCTGACCCGCGACAACATTCCGGTGCCGACCGTGAACAGCTCGGGCGAAAGCCTGCCGAGTACTTTTGTACCGGGGCGCAATATCCTGTTTCTGACCCTGGCGGCGATCTACGCCTATCAGGTCAAAGCTGAAAGCGTGATTACCGGTGTGTGCGAAACCGACTTCTCGGGTTACCCCGATTGCCGCGATGACTTTGTCAAAGCGCTGAACACGGCGCTCCAACTGGGCATGGACTATAAGCTGCGCCTGGACACGCCGTTGATGTGGCTGAACAAGGCTGAGACCTGGGCTTTGGCAGACTACCACCAGCAACTGGACCTGGTTCAGCACCAGACCCTGACCTGCTACAACGGCATCATCGGCACCGGCTGCGGTAATTGCGATGCATGCAACCTGCGGGCGCGGGGCTTGAATGAGTATTTGCAGGACAAGGCGGGTGTGATGAGCAGCCTGAAGCAGAAGTTGCAGTTGAGCTAGTTGTAGGAGTCATACTCGGTCATGTGGGAGCTGGCTTGCCTGCGATAGCATCAACTGAATGTCACTGACATACCGAGGTGTCTGCATCGCAGGCAAGCCAGCTCCCACATTTAGAGCGCATTACATCAGGCAGCACTACCGGTAATCCAGCGTTTGAACAACGCCCGCGCGCCATAGGCCGGCAGGATATTGAAAAACGCAAAGCCGACTTTGATCGCGATCTGCACGTAGATCATGCTCAAGATGTCGCTGGTCTGCATCGCGCCATAGAACGCAATAAAGCAGAACAGGAAACTGTCGATAATCACCGCAAAGAACGTACTGAGGAAAATCCGCAGGTACAGGTATTTGGAGTTGGTCAGTTCCTTGATCTTGCACAGCAAGTAGGAATTTATATTCTCCGACACCAGGAACGACACCGAGGACGCGACCAGTACCGAGGACACCTGAATGATCACATCGTTGTAAGGGCCATCGAGTTTCCAGCCGGGCAGCCCGGGCAGAAACGTTGAGCCGAACAGCAGGATAATGATCATCGCGTTACTGGCGAACGCAAACAAAATGGCGCGTCTGGCCAACCGCAGGCCGAACTGCTCGTTGAGCAAGTCCACGATCAAAAAGGTCAGCGGGTACAGAAACGTGCCTGGCGTGACGATGATGCCCATCGACTCCAGGTAAATAGGCTTGGTCGCGGCAATGCTGGTGAAGATATAAAACGTGAACAGCAACAGGTTCAGGATGATGTAGATCATCCAGGAGTTTTCGTTGCGGTCGTTGATATCGTAGGCCGTCAGCGTCCCTCCCTGTGAATAGAACTTCTTGTACATGTTCTTAACTTCCATTTTATTGAGGTTGTCCATGATTTCGCTGTTGATGACTTCACTCAGCTTCATCTTGATGACCTTGCCGGTGGCGATCACCATGATCACCGCCAGGCTTTTGTCATTCTCAAAGCCCAGCAGTTTGTATTTGCTGTTTTCGATGCCCGCTTCATAGGTTGTCATTGAAGCGCTCCTCGATGATGTCGCCGATCACGCACAAGCGCTCTGAACCGACGCAGGCTTCAAGGGTGATAAACATCTTTTGGGTGGCCCGGTCGTACACCAGCTTTTCTTTGCCCAGCGTGGACGCGCCTTTTTTCACAATGAGCAAATCGCCCGGCTCGTTGATGCCGGGGATGCCACGTTCCAGGCGCACGCCGATCAGGTTGTAGGAAGAGCCGAAGTAGTAGGTCAGCGGATACAGCGTGGCCAATTCGCCAATGCGCTTGTCCAGGTTCTGGATAACCAGGCTTTCCTTGAGCACCGGCACGGCGGCCGGGTTCATGTTGCCCTGTGGGGAAACACTGCTCTCGATAATTTCCTTGGCTTCAAAATCGAGGGTCTCGATTTCATCGTAGGAGACGCCGAAGAAGTCCGAGATCTTGCGGACAGTGGACTGCTGCACGTTGACGACCTTGCCTTCCAGGATGTTGTAGATGGTGGTCCTGGTCAGGCCGGCGGCATTGGATAGCGACAGCTGAGTTTCGCCGCGGCTTTTGATCAAGTACTTGATGTTGCTCTTCAAGTGCTCGGTTTTTTCGCGTCTGTGTATCACGTGCTCACCACTTCCTTTTAGTCGTTAACGTCCGTTGTTTGCGCAACCACAACAGGGAGCGCCCGTTCCGGGGGCGCTTGTGGTTTTGCGGCGGCGGGAGTGTTGCATGCGTCGGGCCTAACAATAAAGTCCGGATGCGCTGCGGGCGTGCTTTTGATGGGGTAGGTACGGGAGAAATGAACATTTGATTTGGAAAATGTTTAATTTCCTGTTTAATTGATCCTCTCGGTTCAGGACGGACCGGCACGCAACGCCCAGGAAGGGACCCGCACTGATGGCATTCAATACCGTACCTCTGAAAGACCAGGCCGACCTGCTGCGTCGTGGCCTGGCGGATCTGCGTGCAGAAGACTTCGAGCTCGCCAGCCTGCTGGATGCTGAAGTCACTCGTCAGCATCGCACCCTCTCACTGGTGGCTTCCTCCTGTGCGGTCAAACCACGCACTCTGGTGGCCTGTGCCTCGGCCTTGGTCAATGTGAGCGCCGAAGGCACACCCGGCAAACGCCATCGCACCGGCTGCGAAAATGTCGATTTGGTCGAGTCCCTGGCTATCCGCAGAGCGCTTGAGCTGTTCGACGCGCATTACGCCGGCGTGCAGCCTCATTCGGCGTCCAATGCCATCTCCCAAGTGCTGTCGGCGCTGCTTGAGCCGGGCGATACGCTACTGGGGATGGCCCACGACCATGGCGGCGAACTCACCCTTGGCAGCCCGGCGGTGTTCACCGGCGCCTATTACAAGGCTATCCGCTACGGCACCACCGGCGAAGGCCTTATCGATTATGAGCAGGTGCGCAGCCTGGCCCTGGCCCATCGCCCACGCATCATTATTTGCGGTGCGGGTGCGTACTCAAGGGTGGTGGATTTTGAGCGGTTTCGCGCGATTGCCGACGAGGCGGGCGCCATCCTGTTGGCGGATATTTCCGCTATCGCCGGGTTGGTGGTGACGGGGCGCCACCCGAGCCCGATCAACGCTGCACACGTCACCATCACCTGCACGCACAAGCAATTGGGCGGCCCACGGGGCGGGTTGATTTTGTGCGGCCGCGACGCCGAGACCAAGGTGCCAGGCCTGCGGTCGACGTTCAGCCGTGTGCTGGATCAAGCCGTGTTCCCGCGCATGCAAGGGGCGCCGGCGGTCAATATGATCGCGGCAAAAGCGGCTGCCTTCGGGTATGCGAAGTCAGCGCAGTTTGATGCCTGCATGGGGCGTGGTCGTGCGCTTGCCGATGAAGTGGCCAGTGCGTTTGCGGCCCAGGGTTACGACGTGGTGGGCGGGCGCAGTGACAACCATACGGTACTGATCCGGTTGCAGGGTGCCATGACCGGCGCCATCGCCGAGGCGGCCCTGGAGTCTTGCGCCATTGTGGTGAGCAAGCACCGCGTACCGGGCGAGACACGCTCGAAGTTGGTCACCAGCGGTTTGTGTCTCGGCACCGGCTCAATGGCGCAACGCGAAATCGACAGCGACGGCTGTCGGCAGGTGATTGAGCTGATTTGTCGGGTGTTGGAAAACGTCACCCCGCTGGGCGAACAGGACTATCGGCTTGCGCCTGAGGTGCGCGAGCAGGTGCGCGTAGCGGTAGAAGCCCTGTGCATGAATTATCCGATCGCCGACTACCTGGAGAGCTGATCACCGCGCCGGTGGCTAAATCAGCTGGGCTCCACCTCGTCATACTTCTTTGTACGCACCGTGAGAAACCATCACCCGTCTACAAGGAGTCGCGCCATGTTCAGCGTAAGTCGTCGGTCTCTTCTCGCCTTTGGCGCGGCCCTGCCGGTGCTGGGCCGCCTGGACTGGGCGGTCGCCAGCCCGCCACCGGCCCCGGCGGACACGGTGCGGCTCAATTACAACGAAAGCCCCTACGGCCCTTGCGCCTCCGCCCGCGAGGCGATGCAGCGCGGCATCGCCCTCTCCGGGCTGTACCCCTATGGTTACATGTACGGCTTGGCCGAACAGTTCGCCAAGGCGCACGGGCTTGTCGAAGAACAGGTCGCTGTATTTGCCGGCTCCATGGCCGCCCTGCGCTACGCGGTGTTGGCGTTTACCAACCAGACTCGTGCTCTGGTGATGGCCACGCCGTCCTATGAAGTACCGCGTCAGGCCGCCGAAGCCTGGCAGGCGCCGGTGCACGAAGTGAGCCTTAATGCCAACCACGCCCATGACGTGCCGGCCATGCTCGCCGCGAATCCTCAGGCGGGCATGCTGTACCTGTGCAACCCCAACAACCCGACCGGCACCCTGACGCCCACCGCAGCGATCCGTCAGGCGCTGGCGAACAAACCCAAAGGCTGCGTGCTGGTGGTGGACGAGGCCTACATCGACTTCTGCGATGCCCCAAGCTGCGTGAGCTGGGTCAAGGATCACGACGATTTGCTGGTGCTGCGCACTTTCTCGAAAATCTACGGCATGGCCGGCGCGCGCCTGGGCTTGGCGGTAGGCCACCCAGCGTTGCTGGAACGCCTGGCAGTGTTTGGTGGCGACAATGTGCCGGCGGCGTCCACGTTACTCGGTGCCCGGGCAAGCCTGGAAGACCTCAAGCTGGTACCGCAACGCAAGGCGCTCAATGCCCAACTGCGTGACGAAACCGTGGCCTGGCTCAAGGCGCGGGGTTTTACCTGCACCGCGTCGCAAAGCAACTGTTTCATGATTAACGTAAAGCAACCTGCAGAACAGGTGATTGAGAAGCTGGCTGCACAGGGCGTATTGGTCGGGCGGGTGTGGAAGGGTTGGCCGCAGTGGGTGCGGGTGACGGTGGGCAACAAACAGGAGATGGCGCGGTTTCGTGAGGTGTTTGCGAGTCTTTAAATCAACACAAAACCCATGTGGGAGCGGGCTTGCTCGCGAAGGCGGTGTGTCAGTAAAAAATGTTCTGACTGATACATCGCTTTCGCGAGCAAGCCCGCTCCCACATTTTTAGTCCAGCTGTGTTGCAGGTAATGCGTTACTGCTGCGCGATGCTGTACCCATCAAACGCCGTCTGCTGCTGCAGTGCAGTAATTACACTCTTGCGGCTCAACGGCTGCTCGGCGCCGGCGTTATCCACAAAGCTTTCGGTTTCAAGCTCAGCCTCGTCACCTTCACCCACAAAGCTGAAGCCTAAAAACTCGAATGCCTCGCGGTCAACGTTGAGCTTGGAGCGCGGCGTGCGCAGCGGCAGGGTGACGCTGATGCCATCCTTGCTGATCACAAACACTTCGGCTTCTTTCTTGGCCCGTGCAGCCTTGCCCTTGCCGGCGCTTGGGTTGCTGATGGCCTGGTGAGACTGGTTCAGCACCTTGAGGGCCAGGCCGTAGACCAGCTCCTGAAACTCGGGGTCGTCCTTGAAACTGGAGAGGATGCGGCTGATCGAGAACTTACTGCTCAAGTCTTCCAGGGCGATATTGTCGGCCGCCTCGGCATCCTTGAGTTGCTTGAGCTGGCCCATCAGGTCGTAGGCCTTGTCGTCGTCGAAAGCGTCATGGGCCTGGCGAATGGCCACGCGCAGTTCACGGATCTGGTCGCTTTCCTTGGAGGTGTGGAACGCGTCCAGCACCATCTCGCTGATGATCTTGGCCGCAGGCACATGCTGTGAAAGATTGATGGCGTTTTCGTATTCGGCCTTCGAGTGCAGGGCGACTACGGATTCTTCGGCGGCGTGTTCGGTGTAAGAATCAGGCATTGAAATTTCACTACTTCAGTAAACGGGGGACAAAAAAGCGTCGCGCATTTTCGGCGGCCACGCAGGTCAGGTCAAGGCAGCACACTGCCCTTATCGCGGCGCAAGGCGCTCAGCGCCCGCTGCAAGCGCACGGCCCGCCCGCAGAACAGACCAACGGTAAACCCTGACACACCGCCCACCGCCATCAACATTTCAGGTGTGTTCAACAGCAATGGATGCACGGCCTGCTGATAGCCGAAGTAGTACTTCACCGCAAAGAACAGCTGCGAGATCAGCAGGGTTTTCCAGGTACCCGCCAGCACCAGCGTTTCGCCATTGGCATCGAGCCGGGCGCCGTCGGCGTTGAACAGCAGCAACCCCAGCAGGCTGCCCGCCAGCGCACCCGCGACCCAGGCGCTGCTCGACAGGATCGAGGGCGCCAGCGACATCAGCGACCACACCACCAGCACCACCGGCAAAATCATCAATGAGCGGCGATTCTCACGCCCGCCCAGGCAGGCCTTGATGCCGTAATAACAAATCCACAGGTAGATGGCGTACACCCACAGGGGCGTGCCTTGGAGGATATCGAGCATGGGTGCTTCCTTGCAGGGGCGGGATGCGCTGATAGTCTTTGAGCCATCATCGTTTTGTCCAATGATTTGCTGCTGACCCACATCAACACCCTCCACCGCAAAACCCGTTACAACACAACGGCCTGATGAACCCATAAAAACAACCGCTGGCCTGCGCCGAGGGGGCTACTCCACGCCAGGTTATTAAAGGATTAATGCGATGGCCTTTTCATTGTCCCGCCTGGCCTTGCTGGGGGCGACGCTGTGTCTTGCGCTACCTCTGCACGCCGCCCCAACCCAAATCGAGCAGGGTCAATACGTGGCCCAACTGGGCGACTGCATCGCCTGCCATACCGCCAGGCAAGGTCAGGTGATGGCTGGCGGGCTGGAGCTGAGCACGCCGATGGGCACGATTTATTCGAGCAACATCACACCGGACCGCGACACCGGTATCGGCAACTACAGTTTCGAGCAGTTCGACAAGGTGATGCGCGAAGGTGTGACGCCAGCGGGCATGAACCTTTACCCGGCGATGCCGTATCCGTCCTACGCGAAGATGAGTGAAGGGGATATGCGCGCCCTGTACGCCTACCTGATGCAAGGCGTCGAGCCGGTGCGACAGGCCAACCTTGAGGCGGACATGGGCTTCCCGTTCAATCAGCGCTGGGGCCTGGCGCTGTGGAATGTTGCCTTTCTCGACAAGCAGCCGTTCCAACCCGACCCGCAGCGTAGCGCGGTGCTCAATCGTGGCGCCTATCTGGTCCAGGGCCTGGGGCATTGCGGCTCGTGCCACACGCCACGGGGCATCGCTTTCCAGGAAAAGGCCATGAGCGATGCGGGCCGCAGTGGCCGGCATTACCTGGCGGGTGAAACCGTCGAACACTGGCGGGCCCTGAGCCTGCGCAACCTGTGGACGGTCGAAGACACTGTGCAACTGCTCAAGACCGGGCAGAACCGCTTTGCCACGGTCGCCGGCAACATGGCCGATGTGATCCACCACAGCACCCAGCATTTCAGTGATGACGACCTCACGGCCATCGCCAGTTACCTCAAGTCCCTGCCGCCGGGCAAAGACGACCTGCCAATGCCATCGGTCGCCCATGCACCTGCCGCGCCGCCAGCCGACCTGTTCACCAGCCGTGGCGGCCTGGGTTATATGCAGTTTTGCAGTGATTGCCACCGCAGTGACGGCACTGGTGTAAAAGGCCTGTTTCCACCTTTGGCCGGGAACCCGAGCATTGCCTCGAACAACCCGACTTCGCTGTTGCATATCACCCTGACCGGCTGGGAAACCGCGCAAACTGCCGCGCACCCACGGGTCTATACCATGCCCGGTTTCAGCCGACTGGCTGATCAGGAAATCGCCGAAATTCTCACGTTCGTGCGCACCCGTTGGGGCAACGAAGGCACGCCAATCAATGCGGGCCAGGTGAGGAAACTGCGTGACCAACTCAACCCTGACACCACCGATTCGTCAGCCTTCGAAACCCCAAGGCTGGCGGATTTGCTCGCCGCACCCAACGCCGACCAGGTTATTCGCGGCATGCGCCTGCACCTGCAAACCAAGGCGCTGCTGCCGGATAACGTCGGCAATTCGCTTAACTGCACCAGCTGCCACCTCAACGCCGGCACCGTGGCGGACGGTTCGCCCTTTGTGGGCGTGTCGGCGTTTTTCCCCGGTTACGCGCCGCGTGCGGGCAAAGTGGTTACGCTGGAGGAGCGCATCAACGGTTGTTTCCGCCGCTCGATGAACGGCAAGCCATTGGCGCCGCAGTCAGCGGATATGCAGGCGATGGTCGCGTATTTTGACTGGATGAAAAACAACACCCGCCCTGAAGATAAAGTCGCCGGGCGCGGGGTGGGCAAGATCGACCCGGCGATCAAGCCGGACCTGGACAACGGCAAGCAGGTGTATGCCAGGCAATGTGCGGTGTGCCATGGCGATAACGGTCAGGGCCTGGCGCGTGCCGACGGCGAGCTGGTGTACCCGCCACTGTGGGGCGAGCAGTCGTTCAACATCGGCGCCGGTATGGCACGGCCTTACACCGCGGCGGCGTTTGTGAAGCGCAACATGCCGATCGGCTTCCACGAAAAATTCCCGTTGGGGCAGGGCGGCTTGTCGGATCAGGAAGCGGTGGACGTGGCGGCGTACTTTTCTGGCCAACCGCGCCCGGATTTCCCGGACAAGGTCAAAGACTGGCCCAACGGCGGCAAACCGGTGGATGCGCGCTACTAGTTCAACTGTCTAAGGCATGCCTCGAGAATATCCAGGCCTTGCTCCAGCACCGCAGGCTCCGTGGTCAGCGGTGCCAGCAGGCGGATGATATGCCGCGACTTGCCGCTGGGCATCAGCAGCAAGCCGGCCTCGCGTGCCAGGCTGAGCAGTCGGGTCAGTTGCTGGGGCGCGGGCGTGCCGTCGGCATGGGCCAGCTCGATGCCGCGCATGGCACCCACTCCGGTCAGGCGCCCCAGATAGGGCGACAGCTGTTGCTCGCGCCAGGCGGCATAACGGCGAACGATGGCGGCTTCCTGCTGTGACCCCCAGGTTTTCAATTGCTCGTCGTTCATCGCATCCAATGTTGCCAAAGCAGCCGCGCAGGCAATTGGGTTTCCGGAATAGGTGCCACCGAGGCCACCTTTGGGCAAGTTGTCGAGCAGCGCCTTGCGCCCGACCACCGCACCCAATGGCACGCCACCGGCGATGCTTTTGCCGAGCAGGATCAGATCCGGCTCGATGCCCAGGCGCGAGAAGGCAAAACGCTGGCCGGTACGCCCGAAGCCGGACTGGATTTCATCGGCAATCAGCAGGATGTTTTTCTCATCACAGAAGCGGTGCAGGGCCTGGGCGAACTCGATGTCCAGGGCCAGAAAGCCGCCTTCGCCCTGCACCGGCTCGATGATGAAACAGGCCACATCGTTTACGTCGATTTCCACGCTGAACAGACGGTCCATGGCCTTCAGGGCTTCGGTGCAGGTCACACCGTTATCGGCGCTGGGGTAGGGCAGGTGATACACCGGGCCGGGGAGTACGCCGACCTTTTGCTTGTAGGGCGCCACCTTGCCATTGAGGTTAAGGGTGGCCAGGGTGCGGCCGTGGAAGGCGCCGTCAAAGGCGATCACCGCCGTGCGGCCGGTGGCGCCGCGCACGATTTTCAAGGCGTTTTCCGCCGCTTCCGCGCCGCTGTTGGTGAGCATGCCGCTTACCGCGTAATCCACCGGGATAAACGCACAAAGGCGATCAATCAGCTCGATGTAGGGCGCGTGCGGCGCGGCGTTGAACGCATAGTGGGTAAGCCGCGTGGCTTGCTCGCGAATCGCTTCCACCACGGCTGGGTGACAATGGCCGAGGTTGAGCACGCCAATACCGCCGACAAAATCGATATAGCGCTTGCCCGTGGTGTCCCAGACTTCGGCATTTTTACCGTGGCTGAGGCTGATGGGGTGAACGATGGAAATCGACTGGCTGATGGTTTCGCGGCTCATGAATCGGGGACTCGGCAATGGCGGGCGTGTATTTATCTAAGCCGCGCAGCCGGCCTTGCCGCAAACGAAATAAAGTCGCTGGGTCATTCCAAATGGGAAGGAGCTGTTGCCTAAAGGTCGTTTGTGGCCACGCTGCAAACCTGACAATACTGCCGGGCAACCTCAGAAACCGGCGCGGGCAGCGCGGCGCCGAATAATAAAAGATTCACAGGGAGTGCCTCGCATGAACCACCTCAAAACCCTCATCGCGGCCACGGCCGTGGCGCTTGCCGGCAGTGCCCACGCGGGCGTGACCCTGGACGCGATCCAGAAAAAAGGCTTTATCCAGTGTGGCGTCAGCGACGGCTTGCCGGGCTTTGGCGTGCCGGACAGCCAGGGCAAGATGACCGGCCTCGATGTGGACGTGTGCCACGCTGTTGCCGCCGCCGTGTTCGGCGATGCCTCAAAAGTGAAGTTCACCCAGTTGACCGCCAAGGAGCGATTCACCGCGTTGCAATCGGGCGAAATAGACCTGATTTCGCGCAACACCACCTGGACCAGCTCCCGCGATTCCGGCATGGGCCTGGTGTTTACCGGCGTGACCTATTACGACGGCATCGGCTTTCTGGTCAACAACAAGCTGGGCGTGACCGGCGCCAGGCAACTCGATGGCGCCACCGTCTGCATCCAGGCCGGCACCACCACTGAACTCAACGTTTCGGATTACTTTCGCACCCACGGCATGAAGTACACGCCGATCACCTTCGACACCGCCGACGAGAGCGCCAAAGGCCTGGAAGCCGGGCGTTGCGACGTGCTCACTACCGACCAGTCGGGCCTGTATGCCCAGCGCATCAAGATGGCCCACCCGGATGAGTTCGTGGTGCTGCCGGAGGTGATCTCCAAAGAACCCTTGGGGCCGCTGGTACGCAAGGGCGACGACGAGTGGTTCAGCATCGTCAAGTGGACCCTGTTCGCCATGCTCAATGCTGAGGAAATGGGCATCACCTCGCAGAATGTCGAGGAGCAGGCCAAGTCCACCCAGAACCCCGACGTTGCGCGGCTGCTGGGGGCCGACGGCGATTACGGCAAAGACCTGAAGCTGCGCAAGGATTGGGTGGTGCAGATCGTCAAGCAAGTGGGCAACTACGACGAAGTGTTCGAGCGCAATATCGGCCAGGGCAGCGTGCTGAAGATCAAGCGCGGGCTTAATGCGTTGTGGAGCAATGGCGGCATTCAGTACGCACCGCCGGTGCGTTGACTGAACATTGCCTCAGGTGGGAGTTGGCTTGCCAGCTCCCACATCACTCCGACACCGCATCCTTGCCCGCCGCCTTGGACCGGTAGAGTGCTTGATCGGCACGTGCCATCAGCGCGGCGGGCGTTTCGCCCATCCGGCGCTCCACGACGCCCAGGCTCAGGGTGACTTTGACGTCGCCCACGGCGGGCATCTCGGCGATGGCCTGACGGATGCGTTCAGCCAATTGCCTGGCGGTATTCACCGTGCTTTTGGGCAGGACCACCATAAACTCATCGCCCCCCCAACGCGCGAGCAAATCACCCTGGCGCACACAGGTTTCCAGCCTCTCTACCACGCTCACCAAGGTCTGATCGCCGACGCCATGACCCTGTTTGTCGTTGATCGGCTTGAAGTCATCGATATCCATCGCCACCAAGGCCAGCGGTACGCGGAAGCGCTCGGCACGATCGCACTCCTCGAGTAGCACCTTCTCCAGGCGATAACGGTTGGCGATGCGCGTCAAGGCGTCCTGTTCGGCCAGGGAACGGTTCTCGTCCAACTGCAATTGCAGTTGCTGATTGACCCGTGACAATTCAAGGGTGCGTTCGGCCACCAGCGCTTCCAGCGACTGGTTGCGCTGTTGCAGCTGTTCGATGGAAATTTTGCGTGTATGGATATCGCGGTGCGCGCCGACCATGCGCGCTACTGAGTTGTCGGGGTTACGTGCAATGACGTAGCCACGGTCTTCGATCCACAAGTAAGTGCCGTCAGCCTTGCGGCAACGATACTCGGCTTGGTAATGGGGCGCGCGTTGGCTGATGTAGTCATCAAATACGGCCATGACGCGTGGATAATCGTCGGGGTGGATCACGTTCTCCCAGGTGAACACGCTGTTCTCCAGGGAGTGGCGGGGATAGCCAAGCATCATGTACCAGCCGGGGCTGCGGTACACGAACCCGGTGTTGGCATTCCAGTCCCAGATGCCGTCGCTGGCCAGTTCCATCACCGCATGCAACATGTCGGCGTTGAGTTCGGTAAAGTTATTGTGCAGCGGTTTATTGCCGGATGTCTCGTTCATCTGTGCACTTCCCTGCCGATGCTGGCTCCTACGGCCAGTCTTCATTGACGCCGGAACACCGTGGCTGACGTTACTCTACATCGCGGCTTGCGCGCTTTGAATAGGATGAGTGTGCTGCTTTAGTGGTGTGGCTATAGGCCATTATTCGGCAGGCGAAGAGACATGCGTTGTGCTCGCCTGGCACGAGCTTTCACGCCCTGGCGGGCCTTGCTTGGGTGTTCGATACGAGGCGAATTTCCACCTGTTGACCCAAAGCCCTTGCCGCACTGGCCAGGGTGGACAGGGTCATGCCCGCGTCATTTTGGTCCAGTGCTCGATCTACGGCGGTACGGCTGGTATGCATACGTTCGGCCAGCGCTTTCTTGCTGACCTTCTGCACTTTCATCGCCTCTGCCAACTGCCAGGCAATCACACGCTTCAACGCCCCGGCAGAGACTTCTTCTATGAGCCCTTCATCGTTGAGAAAATCATCAAAGTTGGAGCCGATATGCTTATTCATGGGATGTTCCTCAAAGCTTGTTTTTGCGATGTCTGGCGGTGTTCAGGTCGACTAAAGGTGTTTTTTGACTTTTTTTGATAAAGCCATGCAGCAAAACCATTTGGCTGGCAACCAAGGTAAAAATGACTCGTGCAGCATTCTCACCAAGATCGGTTCGGACCTCCCCAAGGCGATGCTCCAGCTTCCTGACCAACGGCATCCCTTGTGGCCATCCGAGTTGGACCGATTTTATGTCAGTGCCTATAAGCTTTTTTGATTCCCTGGGCAGTTCCATCAGCCATTCACGCACGGGTTCGTTGCCAGCCTCGGTTCGGTAAAATGCGACGTTCAACACGAGAGGTAGGTCGTTCACAGAGATTGCACCAAAATAGGTTCATAAGGCAATCAGCGATTGAAGGGGCTTTTCGCGAAGATTGGTCAGAGCCTGGCACTTATTTTGTGAGTTGCTGGGGTTGAAGCGTTTCAAAAAAAATCAGTAAAAATAAAGAGTTGTGAGTTTTCTGAAAGGTAGTGCGAGATTGATTTGCCGTGCGTAAGAAAACTCACTCCGGCGCCACCATCCGAGTTCGCGGCTTACCATCCGCGTTGTGCTGGTAAATCCCCTCCGGCTGGCCCTGCTCATTGAAAAACACTTGGCCGATGCCCGCCGAATTCCACAGCCGTTCACCCGCCTCGGCATGCTCCGGGATATGCGGCACCACCTGCATGGTGCGCCGGCGCGTGAAACCGTTGAGGGGCGAGCGCGGAGAGTAGAGCCAGCGGTTGAGGCGGTCGAACCACTCCAGCAAGCGCGCCGGGAACTGGTTCTTGATGCCGCTGCTGGTGATCTGCCAGATTTTTGGGCCGGCGCTGCGGTGGCGGATCAGCACTTCATAGACGAACGAGTAATGCACATCGCCCGACAGGATCACGTAGTTACCCGGCGTGCGCGAGTGGCGGAAGATATTCAGGATCACCTGGGCGGCGCCGCGATGGGCCATCCAGTTTTCGGCGTCTACCAACAGCGGGTAGCCGCACCAACTGAAGACCTTCTGCACGGTCTCGATCAGCTTGACGCCAAAGATAGGCGCGGGCGAAACGATGATGGCCGACGGGTGGTCCAGCAGGGCCTGTTGCAGTTCGCTCAAGGCTTCCCAGTCCAGCAGGCCGGAGGGTTGCTTGAGCGCAAACTCACTGCGCCAACGCCGGGTGCGCGTGTCGAGCACTACCAGTGCGGGCGTGGTGGGCAGCACGTAATGCCAGTGCTGAAATTTCAGCAGGCGCTGCAGCAGCTCATCGTGCGCAGCGGCGTGCAGGTGGTTGTTTTGAGTCTTGGCGGCCAGCGCCTGGGTGTGTTCCAGCAGTTCGCCAAACACATCCGGCTGGTTGCCCCAGCCCTGGCACAGCATATAAGCGAGCAGGGCATTGCCGATGATGCGTTGGGAGAATGGATGGCCGTAGGCGGTGGCTTCCCATTGGGCGCTGAGGTTCCAGTCGTCGGTGATGTCGTGATCGTCAAAGATCATCAGCGTCGACAGGTGCGCGAAAACCCGCGCAACACCGGGCAGGCCGTCACGGAACCGATCGACCTGCACCTGCTCACGGTCATAGCGCAGTTGTTCCGGCGCACTCAATGACGGCGGCTGTGGCGTGATCAGAGCCCAGGGCGTGGGTGACCACACCAGCAGGTACATCGCCACGACTTCGGCAAAGGTCACCAGGTGGTTGTCGGCGGTGCTGCTGGTAAAGATCGGTTTTTTCACACCGCCGAAAAACCGTTCGCGCAGGGTTTCGTTGCTGTCCAGTGCGGGCAGCAGATCCGCGCGGTGGTAATAGCTGGCGCGATGCTCGTAGAGGCTGGCGCTGTCATCTACCACGGCGCCTTCCAGGTATTCGTCGAACAATTCTAAACGCGCGATCAGCGCATGAATCGCCCGCAGCATGGGGCCGGCCACATCGTCGGCGTAGACCTGGTCGCCGCTCATCATCAACAGCGCCGGGCGTTCAGCCGGTGAGTGCGCATCGGCCAGCAGGCGGTCTACGCACAGCAAACCGTCATCGGCGTGGTGATGGGGTTTGCGGCACGAGCCATGCACCAACTGGTGGATGCGGCTGTGCACCACGAAATTTGCGCAGGCGGCGTCGGCATACAGCAGGTGCGGGGCCCATTGCGCAATACCACAGCCGTCGACCAGCAGGTCATAGTCGATGACCACATCCAGCGGCAGGGCGTCGCTCAGGGAAACGTCGATCAGATGGATAAAGGCGTGGCGGCCAACGGGCACGACCTGGCACTGCTGGGGGCCCAGATCGATCGTCAGGGCTTGGCCTTGAGGTGCTTGCAGCCTCAAGGCCAATCGCAGGGCACGGCTGCCCACCAGCCAGATCACCAGGCGCTTGGGTTCCAGGCGCCGAAGCAGTGGGCCGGCAATGACGGCGGGCAGTGTGTCGGATTGCGGCATGAAGCAAGCAGCTCATACAAGGTAGGGCTGAAAAGGTTAACGCAGAGGATGTCAGTGTTTTGTTAACCGCTTGCAGCGGACACCTGGCAGCCAATTGCCCCTTAATGCATCAGAGCTCGAAGCCACGTCCCAGGGAGACCAGGGACGAGCGAGAGGGCTTGGGCTTGGGCGGTAGGTTTTGCATCATTGGGACATTGTCGGGACTTTTGGGTTTTTCAGCGGGCTTGGTGTTCTGGTTAGCCAGGTGGGTGACCAGGTCGATGGCATAGCCAGGGAAAATGTTGCCGGTAATCATGGTAAAACCTCTTGCTCAAGTGGAGGATTGTTCTCGCATCAATACTCCCTTTGATTGCGCACCCCTTCAGTGGCATTGGCCGGGTTTACGTTCCCGGCCATAGGTTTCTGCATGTTTGATATTTGTAGGACTGAATGTGTTTCAGACAGGCTTGGGTACCGTAAACCTGAACTCGCTGCCGCGCCCCAACTCACTCTGCGCCTCAATCCGTCCGCCGTGGGCTTGCACGATACCTTGGGTGATATACAGCCCCAAGCCACTGCCGGTGGGGTTGTTTTCGGTCTTGGTCCAGTAGCGATCAAACACATGGGGCAATTGTTCGGGCGCAATGCCTTCGCCGGAGTCGCGTACCGAAAACACGATATCTTCACCATTGCTCATGGCGCTGATGCCGATATTGCCCTGGCGCGGGGTGAACTTGATGGCATTGCCGATCAGGTTCGACAGCACCTGGAACAGGCGCTCCGGGTCGGCATGGATCTGCAGGCCGGGTTCGGCGTTGAACGACAGGTCGATGCCTTTTTCCATCGCTAACGGCGCGAGCAGCGAATAGGCCTCTTCGAACATCTGGCTGACGTCCAGCGACACGGGCTTGACCACATAACGCCCGGCCTCGATTTTCGAGGTGTCGAGCAGGTCTTCCAACAGCACATTCATGCGCCCGGCGGCCTGTTGCATCGTGTCGATGGCCGAGGAAATTCGCCGTGAGGTATGTGGGCCATCGGAGCTGAAGGCCTTTTGCATCATGCCGCAGAGCATCGAGATGACCGTCATCGGGTTGCGCAGGTCGTGGGACACCACCGCCACCAGTTCATCACGGGCACGCACGGCTTGCTGTTCGCGCAGGACTTGGCGGGCCAGGTCATTTTCCAGGGCGGAGCGGCGCAGGTCGTTGGCGGCAAACCGGTCGCCGTGGCTCCACTTGGTGGAGATGCCGGCCATCTCGACTTTCCAGATTTCAAACGAGGTGCGTGGGCGCAGGCGCAAACCGGCGTCGGAGCTTTCCAGGTTCAGCGGCTTGTTCGGGTCGCCGCTCCAGTTGATGTTCTCCTTGACCTCTGGGCGGAACCACAACACGCCGTTATCCACAGGCTTGGGCAGGCTCATGGCCAGAACGCCACTGGCCACTGGCTGGAATTCGGCAGCTGGCGGGTACACCGATGTCAGGTTATGGCTGGAAAATACCGGCTCGCCACTTTCTTGCAGCCACCTGTGCAGCGCACGAATCTGCGCAGGCTCGGGGCAATTACCGTAACGGTGCAATTGCTTGTCTTCAATGATCGCCACGCCGCCCGACTGGGTCAGGTCCATCAGTACCTGCGGCTGCTGGGCCAGGCCATCGAAAACGTTTTGCTCCGAGGCTTTCATCGCGCGGTCCAGCAATGCCAGGGCTTCGACTTTCTCTTCGCGCTGGCGGATCAGGTCCAGGGCTTCCATGGCGCTGATCTGCAGCGACAACACCTGGCCGATGGTCTGGCAGGCAACACGCAGGTCGTTGGGCACCAGCAAGGGCTCGCGATTGCCGCAGCTGATCAGGCCCCACAGCTTATCGCCGGCCATCAACGAGATGCTCATGGACGACAGCACGCCCATGTTTTGCATGTATTGGCAGTGAATCGGCGACACACTGCGCAGGGTGGCGAAGCTCAGGTCCAGCGGCTGGTCAGTGCCCGGCCGCAGTTTGGGCAGCAACGGCACCGGCTTATAGGCAGCGTTCGGGATGATGCGCAGCCAGTTGGTGCGGTACAGCTCGCGGGCCTGTTCGGGAATGTCGGACGCGGGGAAGAACAACCCGTTGAACTGCTCCATGGACGGCGCCGACGCTTCGGCAATCACTTGGCCGTGGCCTTCTTCTTCGAAGCGATAGATCAGCACCCGGTCGTAACCGGTCATGGCCTGGATTTCAGTCACGCTGATTTCGTACAGCGCCTGCAGGGTTTTCGCCGACTGCAAGCGTTGCAGCATCTTGCCCAGGTCACTGGTGCGGCCATTCAGGGCGCGGGGTTTGAAGTTTTCAAGGCGCGGTTCGAATTCGAGCACCAGCACGTTCTGATGGCGATGCAGCAAGCCTTCAAATTGCGCACCATTGAGCGTGACATGCAGCGCCGGAGCATCGAGAAACCCGTTGTTTTCGGCGATCGATTGCACGGCTTGGGCAGGCTCAACGCCAATTAACTGGTGCAGCGGTTGGCCCAGCAGCGCCTCGGGCGCGTGGCCGAACAGGCTGCCCACGTTGGCGCTCACCTGAGTGATGTGCAGCTCAGGCTCCGACAACGTCAACAGCACGCCGTGGGGCTGGATGGCGCCCGGGAAGCGAATCGGTTCGTCGGCACAGTTGGCAAGCAGCTCTTCAAAATCGTCGGGTTTCATAGCAGTACCTCCTGGCGGGCGAGCCATTGCTCAAAGCCACTGAATGTAGAACAGGCGGCATCGACCGCGCGCTGTTTTGCGTCAGCATCCAGCGGCAGGCGGCCCAAATAATCGAGAAAGTTTTTCCAGTGGCGACCGGTTTCGGTGCCGTACACATCAAGGAACGCTCCGCCGTTATCGGCGTGTATGTCCAGGCGTCGGGCCATTTCCCGGCGCAGCACTTGGCCGCCCAGGGTGGCGCCTTCCAGTACATACAGGGCACCGAGGCAGGCCTCTGGGGTGTCGAAGGTCGGGTGTTGGGTGCAACGGGGCAGGGCGTTGATGGCGTAATCATTCAAGCCAAGGGCGCGCAAGTCGCCCAGCAGTGTGGGTGTTTTCACACGCAGTACAGCGTCATATCCGTCGGGGATCAAGCCACTGTCGAACAGCGCTGCTTCCATCGGCGCATAAAACCCGTAGTACGCCTGGAGCAAGCGCCGATACCAGCCGGCATTCAACTGATCGGAGAAAAACGGCAAGCGCTTTTCCAGCGCCACATGCAGCAAACCCGTGCCTGTGCGCAACGCTTCCAGCAATGAGGGCGCACTGACGTCATGGGCCTGTGAATGCATTCAATAAGCTCGAACTGTGGGCCTGAAGGCCATGAATGACGCGTGAAATGGGCGACGATTCTACACAAGTCAATGCCGTCAACCGTACGCACAAGGCGAAAAGCCTGACGGGTGGATCAGAAAAGTCGCTCCTTACGTAATAAATGACCACAGCGCATTGCAGCAAGTTCGGCTTAAGTGATGTCGCGACGCTATTAGTGCATGGAGGCGCCTTGCTGGGTCAGTGCCGTTTGCACGCACTCAACCAGGTGTTGCGCACTCCAGGGCTTGGGTAAAAACCGCACCGAGCCACCCAGTTGCGCCGCCAGTTTGGTATTGCCCGAGGTCAGCACCACCGGCACCGACGGCCAACGATGCGCGACCACCTTGCTCAAGTCATAGCCATTGAGTAACCCCGGCATCTGGATATCACTGACGATCAGGTCTACCGGGTCATCGCCGCGTTCCAGGTAAATCATGCCTTCATCCGCCGAAGGAAACGACGTCACATGCGCGCCGAAGTCCTCCAATACATCCACCATCAACGCACGAATGATTTCGTCGTCTTCCAATACCAAAATCGATGGCTGAGCCATGATCCTTACTCCTCCATCAGGGTTCAGTAGGGTGGAGTGGGCGCTGATTGATTAGGTTCGATTGGATGTTTTTTAAACGATGGGTGGTCGTTTTAGAGCGGTCGCGCGGGGTTACCCACAGCGGCACGCCGAATCGGATACAGGCATAATTACCGCATCGTTGCCCGCTGTGGAGCCCTGCATGAAGTACGCCTTACTGACCCTCGCCTTGATCCTCAACACCGCCCCGGCCTTGGCGGCCGGTGATGCCGAGGCCGGCGGCAAACTGTTCAGCAAGACCTGCGGCGGCTGCCACAGCATTGGTGAAGGCGCTCGCGGCGGCTTCGGGCCTGAACTGAACGGCATCATCGGCCGGCCTGCCGGCACCACCACCGACTATCAATATTCCGACGCGATGAAAAACTCCGGCGTGGTCTGGACCCGCGACAAACTCGCCGCCTATATCGAGGCGCCGAAGAAGGTGGTGAGCGGTACGCGCATGATCTTCTGGGGCATCAGCGACCCGGAAAAGATCGAAAACATCCTGGCCTACCTGGAAACCTTCCAGCCCAAGTAATCATTCGCGCACGTTCCTGAACAGCATCAAACGCGCACTTTCATGCAGCCCACGGGTCAGCCCCTGCAGGCGCTGAAACTCTTCGGGATGCTGCTCGGCCACATCGTCGCGCGGTGTTTGCGACGCCAGGTCATGCAAGGTCGGTGAGCCGCCGTCGTGCTGCATCTGCAACAGAAAGTGCTGGGTCACGCCGCCGATAATCGGGAAGGTGCCTTCGTGCAACACCAGTGGCACCACACGTTCGCCTTCCGGCGCCGGCTGCTGGATATCGCGGCCCATCGCACCATTACGGAACGGCACGCCCGCCATGCCGGCCACGGTCGGCAGCAAGTCCGCCAACCCCACGGCCTCCTCAATAACGCGTGGCTCAAGCCCCGGCGCATGGATCAGCAGTGGCACGTTGTTGCTTTCCAGGCCCAGTTGCTCGAAGGCAGGCGCCATGTGCGGGATCTGGCTGATGCGCGTGTTGTGGTCGCCAAAGAACACAAAAATGCTGTTGTCGTACCAGCCACCCGCCTTGGCGATGTCCATCAGGCGGCCGATGTTGTAATCCAGCAGGCGCACCGCGTTGTATTGCTCGACGCTGCGCGAACCGGCAGCCTGGGCTTGCTCCAGCGTTACGTTGTTAAGTTGGAAACCATCGTTTTGTTTGGGAATGGTGAAGGGCCGATGGTTGCCGGAGGTTTGCAGGTAGGCAAAGAACGGCTGGCCCTTGGGCACCGCGCTTAGCAGTTGGTCGCCTTCCTTGAACAGGTCCAGGTCAGAGATGCCCCACACGTCCACCCGGGGCGAGCGCCAGTGGCTTTCGTCAAACAGCTGCACGTCGTCGATGCTCTGGCGGATCAGTGCGTTGATATTCGCCCAGCCGGCGTTGCCGCCGATCATGTAGAACTTCTGGTAACCCTCGAAGGCGTTGATCAACGTGTGTTGCCGCGTGATCAGCGGGTTGCGCGTGGCGGTCTCCTGGCGGGTCACGTCGGGCACGCCGGTGATGCTCGCCCACACGGTTTTCGCGGTACCGGTGACCGGCACATAGAAGTGTTTGAAGAACCAGCTTTGGGTTGCCAGCTTGTCCAGGTTCGGCGTGGGGTTCAGCGGGTTGCCATAGGCGCCGACCGCACTGGTGCCCAAGGACTCGAGCATAACGAAGACCACGTTGGGCGGGCGCTCGCCGGCCAGTTTGTAAGGCTGCACACCTTGTTCACGGCTGAAATTCAGCTGTTGCGCGTCAGGCCGCTCAACGCCCAGGTACTCGGCCACTTGCGGGTAATGCCTGCGCACCTGGGTTTCATCGAATTGCGACTGGCCAACCTTGAGCGTGTCGTACAAAAACAGCACCGGGTTCAGGCCGACGGCGGCGACCTGGCTGTTGCCGGAGAAGAACGCATCGCTCCAGCGCAGCGGCACCGGGTTTTCCAGGTTGAGATTGGCCACCCGGCCAAGCAGGGCCAGCAACACAATGACCACACCGATCACGGACACCGACGCCACTGTAAGTTTGCCGATGGTTTTTGGCGCACGATCCAGCGTCAATCGCTCCAGGCACACCAGCGCCCACACCCACACGGCCACCGCCGCCAACCAACAGGCAGTTATCCACAGCACCGGGTAGGTTTCCCACACCATCTGTTGAGAAATCTGCGCGTCTTGCAGGTAGCGCAGCACCGTCGCGTTGATGCGCACGCCTAGATAGGCGTAGTGGCCGAAGTCGATGATGTAGATCAGGCCCACCGCGGCCAGTGCAATCAGCAGATAGCCGCGTGCCAGCCAGCGCAGGGCGGGCAGGGTGATAAGATTCCAGCGCGGCAGCCAGGCGAGCGCGGCCAGTGGCAGCAGAAGCAACACCGCCAGGCGCAGGTCGAAACGCAGGCCGATGCCGAAGGTTTCCAGCAAGCCCTCGGTGTTTAAATCCAGGCCGGAGAAGCTGATTAGAAACACCAGCCGCAACGCCGCCAGCAACACAAACACCAACCCGATCGCGCCCACGCCGTAGCGCAGGCGGCGTGATTGCAACGCAGTCATCATTAACCTTCCCAATTTCGAAAAACGACGCAGGCCAAATGTGGGAGCTGGCTTGCCTGCGATAGCGGTGTGTCAGTGCCCGATGTGCTGCCTGAGGCGGCGCATTCGCAGGCAAGCCAGCTCCCACAGTTTGAGTTGCATTAATCCAGCTACCAGGCAGTAACCCATCAACAGCGGGTCGACCAGGTAATCCCAATAGTTTTCCGACGCCTTGAGCCGCAGCGCAAATGCCAGCGTGCCCACCGCCAGCATCCACACCGCCAGCCTGTTGCGCAGCGCCAGCATCAACAGCGTCAATGCGCCTATCAACACAATCATCGGCCGAGGGTTAAACCCCCAACGGTAGGGATCGAAATACGTCAGCCCCATCGCCGCCGGGTACAGCACCAGGCACAGCCCGCCAAACAGCACCAGCAGTTGCACCTGATGTGGCCGGCCAAGCGGCTGCACCAGCCCCAACCGGCACACCGCCACCCACGCCAACAACACCAAGGTGCTGATCGCCAGGTCATCGGTAAAACTGCGCACATACGCCGCCAACGGCAGTTCATTCACCGGGATAAAGCTCAACGCCACCAACACCGGCAACAACCATGGCCGCCACGGCGCGGTAAACCGGAAGGTGCTGAGCAGCACAAACCCCAGCAATACAAAACTCAAATGGGCTTGCCACAACGCCATCATCACAAGCGCTCCGCCAGCCAGGCTTCGTTGAAGCTGACATGTTTGATAAAGGTGTTATTCCACGAGTACACCAAGTGGTACATGCCGTCCGGGCTGCGGCTGAAGTACGGGTATTCGTATTCGAAATCACAGCCACGGGGTTTGCACACGCGGTAATCCAGGTTGCTCAGAAAGCGCTGTTCCAGTGGCAGGCGCTTGGCGCCGCTGGAGGCACGGAAGCCTTCGCCGATGATTTCTTTATAAGCCTCTGGAGAGAACGGTTGGCCGAGCGGGTCCGGCGACTGGTCCAATTGCACCACCGTGCGCCATTGCGTCATTTGCGCGTCGGTGCCGTAGAGGCTGAGCTTGAAGCGACCGTCTTGCAGGTCGTTGAGGGCGACGAGTAAACCGTCGTCTTCAGTCCCTACGGCCGCCAGCGATGAATTGGGGTTGGCCGGTTCCAGCGGGAACGGCTCGCTCCAGGTTTGCCCGGCATCCTCGGTGCGGCTGGCGAGCACGCGGTGATGGGTTTCACCGGCGTAGCGCAGCATCGCCACGGCCCGCTGGCCGTCTTGCGCCACGATGGTTGGCTGCAGCGAATGTTTGCCGCGGCTGATGCGGAATTTGTCGATCACCGCGCCGTCGGCACTCAAGTACAGGTACTCGGCAAACTTGCCCATGAACTCGTGATACACCGGCAACCCGATGGAGCCATCGGCATGGAACACCGGTGCGGCGCGCACCAAGGTGCTGATATTGAAAAACGGCGAGGTCACCAATTGCCGAGGCGCCGACCAGTTCGCGCCGAGGTCATCGGAGACCATCACGTTGATTGCACTGGTGGCCCAGCCGCCGACTGACACCGACACGTAAAACATCCACAGGCGTTTATCCGGCCCCAGGGCAATGACCGGGTTGCCCAGTTTGCGAATGTAACGCTGGGTGCCGTCGCGGGTGCTTTCCCGCGTGGCCAGCACCTGCTCGCCGCCCCATTCGCCACTGCGTGCATCAAACCGTGCCGTGCGCACCTGCACATCGGCGGCGCCTTCGCGCGAACCGGCAAACCACACGGCCATCAAGTCGCCGCCGGGCAGGGCGGTCACGGAGGAGGAGTGCACAAAGTCGGTGAGCTGTGACGACACAAAACGGCTGGTGTATTGCGGGGCTGCCGCCACCTTCGCCGGGCTCGGGTTCGCCTGGGCGAACGGCGCCAACACGTGGGGCGGATGGCTCAGCCAGGCGGCGACAAAGACGCCTAGCAGGCTGAAGATCAGTAGAGCGCAGCGCATAGGAAACCTGTGAGAAGAAAGGATGACAGCGCACGTTCACCCGGCAGGCGCTTCCTGCGGCCGGTGAGCATGCTTAACGACAGGTGGTCCCGTACCTGCCGGCACAGTGCAAAACCAACCTTAGTGCAACCTTAGTTGGCAACGCGCCGTAACATCTTTCCCCGGATAGCCCGTACCGGAACCCGGCATGATTCCGCCGTTTCCTACAGAGATTTCGCTATGCGCTTGCTCCTCGTCGAAGATGACCGCGCCCTCGGCCAAGGCATTCGCGTGGCGTTGGGCGCCGAAGGCTACACCCTGGATTGGCTGCAAGATGGCCTCAGCGCCTTGCACGCCCTGCGTACCGAAAGCTTCGACCTGCTGCTGCTCGACCTCGGCCTGCCGCGCCTCGATGGGCTCGATCTGTTGCAGCAACTGCGCGCCGGGCAACACGACTTGCCGGTGCTGGTCCTCACCGCCCGCGATGGCACCGCCGAACGCATTGCCGGCCTGGATGCCGGCGCCGACGACTACCTGATCAAACCCTTCGACGTCGAAGAACTCAAAGCCCGCGTGCGCGCCCTGTTGCGCCGCAGTCAGGGCCGCGCCCAACCGATGCTCGAACACGCCGGCATCAGCCTCGACCCGGCCACCCAGCAAGTGCGCTATCAGGGCGATGAAATCATCGTCACCCCGATGGAGTACCAACTGCTGCACCAGCTGATGGTGCGCCCCGGCAAAGTGGTGACCCGCGAGCGGCTGTCCCGTGCTTTGTATGGTTGGCAGGACCGGGTTGAGAGCAACACGTTGGAAGTGTTGATCCATAACCTGCGCAAGAAGTTATCCACAGAGCTGATCCGCACCGTGCGCGGCGTCGGCTATGTGCTGGCGCTCAAACCATGAATTCGGTCCGCGCACGTATCCTTATTCCGGTGCTGGTATTGATCCTGCTCGGCGACGCCCTGATCAGCTGGCTGGTGCTGCGCGACAGCCACCATGAAATCGAAGAAGTCTACGACGCCCAACTCGCCCAAAGTGCCCGCCTGCTGCAAGGCGTACTGCGCCAGCGCGATCCTGGCGACGCAGACTGGGGCCGCCTGTATGAGGCGTTCGACCAGGCCATGAGCCGCGTGGGCGAGGAGGGCGTGGCTCATCCTTACGAGACCCGGCTGACCTTCCAGGTCTGGCGCAGCGACGGGCAACTGCTCATGCGGTCCGCCGAAGCACCGATCCTCACCGCACCGCCCACCACACTCGGCGCCCATGACCTGATGGACAGCGGCAACGACTGGTGCGCCTTCCTCCTCGCCGACGCGCAACAAGGCCTGCTGATTTGGGTGGGCGAGCGTGACGACATTCGCCAGAGCGTGATCGAGCGCATCGTGCGCCACACGCTCTGGCCCAGCATGATTGGCGTGCCGCTGCTGACCTTGCTGATCTGGCTGGCCATCGGCTGGGGGCTGACGCCCTTGCGCACCATGGCCCGCAAGCTGCGTGGGCGTAACACCAACGCCCTGCAACCGTTGCACGTGAACCCACTGCCGAGCGAACTGGAGCCGATGCAAACCGCGCTCAACCGGCTGCTGGTGCAGATGGACGACCTGCTGGAGCGCGAACGCCGCTTCATCGCCGACGCCGCCCATGAACTGCGCACGCCGTTGGCGATCCTGCGCATTCACGCACAAAACGCGCAAAACGCTGCGACTGAAGAACAACGGCGCGAGGCCCTGGACTTTTTGGTCAACGGCGTAGACCGCGCCACGCGTATTGGCAGCCAACTGCTGACCATGGCGCGCATCGAGCCACAACTGAGCAACCCCGTGCGCAAGCCCGTGCAACTGACGGAACTGGTGCGCGAAGAACTCGCTGAACTTACGCCGCTGGCCATGGAGAAAGGCGTGGAGTTGGTGCTGGAAGGCGATGAGGAATGCTGGGTGCAGACCGAGCCGGTGGCGTTGGCGATTGCACTGCAAAATCTGGTCACCAATGCACTTAACTTTTCGCCGGTGGGTGGCGAGGTGCGGGTGGTGATCGGCGCGCAGGGTTTGAGCGTGGAAGACCAAGGGCCGGGGATTGATGAGGCGGAGACGGGGCGCTTGTTTGAGCGGTTTTACAGCCGGGATAACGCCAATGGCGCGGGGTTGGGGTTGGCGATTGTGGAGATGATTGTGGGGAAGATTGGCAGTACGTTGAGCCTGCGCAATTTGGAGCAGGGCGGATTGTGCGCGCAACTGAACTTCACGGCTTGCATGGAAGCGCCTGCGGAAATACCACACCGTTGAACGTGTGGGTGCAGCAATCACAACCGGGCTTCATCTGTTCGGGCGTCAATTGGGGGTTAACCTTTTGCAGCAGGCCTGCCTCGTCGACCCACAAGCCGCTGTAATAGCTGGACTCACCTATTCGCACGTATTCGTCTTTGTCATTTTCATGCAGCGCAACCATCCAGAACACGGGCTCCGGGCGATCCAGGCGAGCGTTGGCTTGGCTGAATACTTTGTCCCATGGCTGACCGACTTTGGATAAGAGAAACCGAAATAGTGGTGTGTAATCGAAGCCGTGTCGTTGATGGCTATGCATTGAAGCGCGTGTGGACAGTGAGCGCTTTGCGCTTTTGGTATGCCGTTCATAGCGATAAGCGAAACAGCTGCCGTGGTGCACACCATGGGTCCGGGTGTTGACTGAGCGGTAGAGGAGGGGCTTTTTCATTACCTCAGAATTCCTTCTGGAGATGCTTTGTAGATGGCGGCCAGGCGCCTTGGTATTGGAATGAAATTTGATAGTCGAATCGGTTGGGCTCTATCACATGTTGGAAGAGGGGTTGGAGAATAGTTATCCAGCTTGGGAGAACGTTGTAAACGTCTGCATATATTGCGCTTTCCTCGCTCAAACCGAGTGCTTCAAAAGAACGGTCTGCGTCGACGATCTCCGCTGAGTACTCGTCCGCTTTCAAGTCGTCGCTGTGTTTTTCGTACCAGCGCAATCTGATTTTCATAACCATTTTTGGCACTCCTCTTTATCTGTAGATTCGACGTTTTGGGTCCGCCGGCCCGCGACGTTCGGCGGTATAAGGATCAAATGCGCCGAGGTGTTCCAAATCACTCTTTCGATAGACTTCCAGCTCACCTTTCTTGGCGTCCCATTCAAGTACCTTCCTCCTTTTTGCATCGATCCACCGCTCACGTAAGCCAGCCCCGCCTAGTCGTGATGTCACCGGCCTTTGGGGGATCAACCCTGGGAAGCCAGTTATATCTTCGGTTTTTGGTGCTGGAAAGTAATCATGGTCCGGATTTCTCAGGCCTTTGCGTGGCTCATTAACCACCACATACAGCGGCCGAACCCCCGACTCCACCGGGAACACCAGAATAAAATCCCGGTACTCCGGTGGATAAATCGGGTTCACCAGAATCTGCGCCGCCTTCTCCGTCGGCGGATAAATCCAGATCACCGGCGCTTGCGGCGCAGCCTCCAACGCCGGGATCCCCAGCGTGTCGCCCGGATCAACCGCAGGCGTCCAGATCAGCTCCACGCCCTCACCCAAATCCGCCACAAACTGATCGCCACGGCTTTGGAACTGCACCACATCGATCATCTGCCAGTCGGGGTTGTTGCCCGTGTAAAACCCATAACCCTTTAGAGTGCCATCCTCACGCTGCTCGACATGCAAACGCATCTGCGACCGTGCCCGTTGCAGCGAGCGTAATTGCTCCTCGCTGTAGAGCGCGCTATCGCCCAGCGTCGATGGCCACAACAACGCGACCAACCCAGTCAGCAGCCCACCGGCGACAGTGCCAACCGCAGTCGCTGCCGACTCCATTGCCGCCGAACGTAACGCCAACTGCCCCAAGCCGACGGGCAGGGCACTGCCGCTGATCTTGCGCAAGGCCACGGCGCCACGGCTGTCTACCTCGCGGCCACCCAACAGGCTGAAATGGCCGTAGTCCTTGATCAACTCCAGCGGTACGTAACCGGTGGGGTCGTTGTAGCGAATGATGCCGTTGGGCAGTTGGCAGGGTTTGGTAAAAACGCAGCCGGGCGGTTTGGCGGGTATTGGCGCTGGGGTGGGAGGCGGCTCAAATAAATCAAACGGCGGTGAATAAGGCACGCGCTTCGGCTGCGGTGTCAGGATCCGCCGTTTGAGTTGTTCTTCTTCGGTGATGGGGTACGAGCGTTCTGACATGACTGGCTCACTTCCTTGTGTGGGAGTGAGCCTATGAGGTGGGAGCGAAGGCTTATGTCGGCGTCGTTCGATGGTTGGTGTGGGAAAAGGAGACTGGCGTCTGATTAGTTATCGCCAGTTTTGATTATTGCGATTTGGGAGAGGAGGAGAGTGTCGTTTTGTTGTCTTCCTTCGACATCACCTGATCTCGAACGCCCTCGAAATTTTTCGCCACAGATAACGCCTATTAGCCGTGCCGCTTTCTGCGCTACTTTCCGCACGGTCACTGCAAATTCAGTGACCGGGCCTGATAACCCGTGGAACAATAGGCGCTCAAGCGTCTCCAGCACCATGCCGGCGCTTTTTTTGCGTCCGCACATCCGTGTTATGGCGGCTGTGCGCGGGAGGCCTTCGGGCCTGCCGGGTTCCTATTGTCCCGGTTTATCAGCCTGCGCACAGCTGCCACCCTTTCGCCTGATAACGAATGTGGCAGCTTCTCGACATTAGGAGCTAAATCCATGAGCATTTCTGACAGGCCATATCCTTGTAATACTGCAATCCACACCACCGCCCAACCCGGAGGTGCCCAATGATCAACCCACCTCTCAACAAAACCCTCGGCATCATCACCTTCTCCACCTGCGGCAAACAGCCCAACCTGCACCGTCTATTCCGCGTCAATGCCGGCGTGCCCATTCGCGATGCCCTGGAGCATGCTTCCGAGTTGCTGCACTGCTCCAAAATGCTCGCGTTGGATGCTGCCATGGACAAAGACGCGGACCGTTATGCCTGGGCGGCGCATTATTTGGGGGAGATGGCGAAGGCGGTGGTGGATGATTTGGCGAATGGGATGTTGCCCAATGGGGTGATGGAGGAGGGGGACGCTGTTTCGGTGTAAGCGGGTGGTTTGAGGGTGTGGCGGCTGGCGTCATCGCAGGCAAGCCAGCTCCCACATCGGTCGGTGTACATCTGTTGAAGCAGCGTTAGCAGTAAAAAAGACCTTGGGACGCCAGGGTCTTTTTTGCCTGCAGAATCCAGATCAAGCGTGCGCGATGTTTGTGTACGGCAGCGAGGCGAAGTCGATCATGTGCCTTACCGTGAGCGGTGTATGACGTTTTGCTCGCGGATCTGTATCTAACGCCCTGCTTTTCAACGCCCTACCATGGCACCCAGCACAATAATGCAGGAGCGACACCATGCCCGAACTGTCCAGCTGGCTTGCTTATGGCCTGATCTCCCTCGGCATGGTGCTGACGCCCGGGCCGAACATGATTTACCTCATTTCCCGCTCGATCTGCCAGGGGCGCACAGCCGGGTTGATTTCCCTCGGCGGCGTTGCCTTGGGTTTCCTCGTTTATATGTTCTGCGCAGCGCTGGGGATTACCGCATTGGTGATGGCGGTGCCTTTTGCCTACGACGCGCTGCGGCTCGGTGGCGCGTTGTACCTGGTGTACCTGGCCTGGCAGGCGGTGAAGCCGGGTGGCCGGTCGCCGTTTCAAGTCCGGGACTTGCCCCAGGACAGCCCACGCAAGTTGTTCATGATGGGCTTGGTGACCAACCTGCTGAACCCCAAAGTGGCGGTGATGTATTTGTCGTTGTTGCCGCAGTTTATTGACCCGAATGGGCATGGCAGTGTGCTGATGCAATCACTGATCCTGGGCTTTACACAGATTGCCATCAGCGTGAGCGTCAATGCGGTGATTGCAATGATGGCGGGCTCCATCGCGGTGTTCTTCGTCACCCGGCCGAGCTGGCAGGTGGTGCAGCGTTGGGTGATGGGCTCGGTGCTGATGGGCTTGGCTGTGCGGATGGCGGTTGAAGGGCGTCGGTGAGGTCATTCAGCGCGCCATGACGTTGACGATTACATGCAGGATGAACGCGGGGCCGTAACAGGGCTGGCCGTGTTCGTCCTCGATCCGCCATATGGAAGTGACTGTACACGTCTCCTTGGGCGCGGCGAATTCCACCGTGATACGCACCGGCTGGCCGGGCAGTGTTTCTGCAATGGGGATTTCGCTGCTCAGGCTGCGTAGGTGTGTGTCCATCACCACTTCCAACGGCGCGCCCGTGGCGGTGCGTCGGGCGATGATGTATTCGCCGTCCACGCGCACCAACTTTCGACCGCGCCAGGGGCGGGTGCCGAGGTTTTGAAGCTCCCAGGTTTTTTGAAAGATTTCACCGGGCAGCACAACGGTTTGGTCGGGGGTGGTCACGTCTGCGTTGAAGACGGCGATGTCACTTGTGTCACGCAGGCCGGTTGCTCGGTTGGTGATGGCCATTGAGTTGGCGTCCGTCGGCGCGCCCGCCAGGTCAGCGAAATAGCGGAACAACAGCAGCGGTGAAACCTGTAGCGCTTTGGCCAGCTTGATTAGCGTCCGTACCGAGGGATCTTGTGAAGCGCCGCCCGCCAACCCGTAGAGGTAAGTTCTGGAGATGCCTGCTTCCTTGGCCAATGTGGTCATGGGTTTGCCCAGCTCTCTGCTGCGTCTTACGACTAGAGCGCGGAGGGTGTCGCGAGTCTTGATGCTCAATTTAATTGTTAATCCCTGTCCTTGATGTGTCGTCACGTTGTTCGCCAAAAAGGACAACATGCTCGTCGTCAAGTGTATTCGGCAATGCACACTCACACTTCTGCTGGCGACGTTGTGACGGACATGGAAAGGTCCCTTTTGGGTTGGCTGTATCCAGTGTCGCGGTTTCTCACATGCTTGCGAACCTTGTGTGTGTTGCATTCCTTTACATCAATCTTTGGATATAGCTATGACTCAAATAAAAGCGTGCTGTGAATCCATTGCTCGATCAGGCTTTGGCACCCTACAAATATCTGATGCGATGCTGCAGGACTACAGAAAAATCGTTGAGGGGTACGCGGCAATTTCTCAAGCCACCAAAGAGTCATTTTCCTTTGCCTATGAAACGGACGGCTTTTTCCCTTTTGGCGCCGAGTATTCGTGTAACGAAGATCACCCTGATCTATGTGAGCGGTTTTGCTACTGGCCCGCGCACGCGCCGAAACGAAAGGCTTTCGAGTTCACTCGAAGCCCTTTCTACATGGCAGTGGATAGTTTTGAGAGACAGATCAGTGAGGTGGCTCAGGAGTTAATGGATGGCATTTGTCGAGAGTTTGGAGTCGCGCCATTGACGTCCTTTCGCTCTGCGTCCTACCTGCAGCTCTGTGTCTATGGTGCGCAGGCAACAAATTGCGTGCGTCGATTCGCTCAGGACCCTCATGAAGATGGTCATATGTTGTCGTTTATCAAACCTACCCGCGAGGGGCTGGTTTTGGTGAGGGGGCGTTCATTAGAGCCTGTTCGCCTTCTGGAAGGTGAGATTGCAGTGTTGGCGGGTTCCTTGCTCACAGAACTTTCCGATCATGCAATTCCCGCGGCCTACCATGCTGTTATTGCGCCGCATAAACCTGTTGCTAGAAGCTCTTTGATTTACTTTGCTAATCCGAGCCCGGAGCAGTTGTTGACGAGTTTTTTTCGCAGGCAAGCAATCGATCTTACCGGTGCTGTGAATGCTCGTCATACCAGCTTCGGTAATCAGCCTATTCAACCCAGTTAGTATCCTTGCGGACACGAACACTCCATGTTTACTAATGTTAGTGCCCTTTACGTCGAAGGCTTGCTTTTGGGCATCGGATTGTTCGCCGCTCCTGGCCCCAAGGACACTTTGGTCATACGCCAAGGTGTCAGCCGTGGCCCTCTCTGGGGAGTGGTTGCCATCTGCGTGTTCGCCGACATCCTTCTCATTGCTTTTGGCATTTCAGGATTAGGTTCGTTGTTGGGACGTCGCCCAGAGATGATGGCGTTTCTACTGCTATCAGGCGCGGCTTATCTGCTGTGGTTCGGTACCCAGCGCTTACGAGCGTGCATCCGCAATCAATCCATGCCGGACACGCAAGGTGGCAATTCGCAACGCGGACTTTTACGCACGGCGATAGTCCTTGGTTTTGCCAATCCCTACGCCTGGCTCGACACAGTGGTGCTGATCGGCTCTATCGGCGCAGCCAAGCCCGCAGGCCAACAAGCACTGTTCGCGACAGGTGCCATGACGGCGTCATTAATCTGGTTTGTGCTGTTGGCGCTGGGATGTCAGCAGCTGGCGTGGCTGTTTCGCACGCCCGTGGTCTGGCGATGCCTGGACGCTGGCGTAGCCGTATTGATGGTGTACCTGGCCGGTATGTTGATCACCGACTCACTGGATATCTTTCAGATAGTCTTTGAGGGTAATCAGCGGGGTACTTAGCTCATCAAGGCTGCTGGCCTGTTGCACATCTGTAAACAGTTTGAGCAGTTCACGGCCCAGCACCGTGTCGGCGCCGCCTAGCGCATTCAAGGCCTGGGCAATGCACTCATTTAGCTTGCGTTGAATCGTCGCCAAATCCCCCTGGCGCACCAACAACCCAAACACTTCGCGCTCATACCCATCCATCACCAGGTCATCGCGCAGCAACGGGCTCGCACCGTCCGTCTCATGCACCAGCTTGAGAGCAAAAAGCGCAACAGCTTCCAGCGTCAATTCCATGGTTCCGTTTCCTCGTTGTATGCGTTCGCCTGCCTATACTCACTTTTCTGCAGGCGAAAAAAAAGGCCTTGAATTTCAAGGGCTTTCTTTCGAACCTGTGTAAAAGCGGGTGAGAGCCGGTTTGATAGTCAGGGGCTGAAGAGACATTGCGCGTTTATGCAAATGTCAGGTCTGCTGATTCGCCGGCTTTTCCTCGCCGGCGATGGCAAACCGTGACGCCTGGGCAAGGTCGCGCGTTTGGCATTAGCCGCGCTGTCAGGCGATCGAGCACTCTATATAGCTGCAACCCTGGCGCTGTGAACTAATCGAAAAGAATGTCAGGAAGGGGGTTGACCACATATTTGAATGCTGTACTATTCGCCTCCCGCTGACGAGCAGCTTGAAGCCGGTTCTGGTTCAAGTAGTTGATTTTTATAAAGAAATCGCTTGACAGCAAATGAGGTCGCTGTAGAATGCGCGCCTCGGTTGAGACGAAAGATCTTAACCAACCGCTCTTTAACAACTGAATCAAGCAATTCGTGTGGGTGCTTGTGGAGTCAGAC
>NZ_LMKI01000006.1:0-128847 GCF_001421425.1 Pseudomonas sp. Leaf15 | reverse complement strand
TGGCAGCTTTGCTCCCACTCGTGCTTCTAGCACCGCGGACTCACAGCTTGCCATCCACCCCTCTCACCACAGAGTTTATTCCCAGATCAAGACACAAGCTGGCTTGCCTGCGATGCGGGCAACTCGGTACACCCGCTATTGCGCGATGATGCCATCGCAGGCAAGCCAGCTCTCACCCGTAACAGCGGTAACACCCCACTCGTAACAATGCGGTAACACATCCAATTGACTTCCCGTGTCCTCATCACGACTATAGGCGTCCCGCTGCCGCCAACCCGGCGCTGAAGGGCGCAATCCAGGCCTTATAAGCACTGCTCTCAAGACAGTGCGCCTGTATAAACGAAGACTCACGCGCGTTACTCGCTGTTTCCAAGCGCCTGAACGAGGACCCTTTCCATGCCAGACATTACCCTGACCACCTTGCAGAGCCTCAAGCTCAAAGGTGAAAAAATCACCATGCTGACCTGCTATGACGCCACCTTCGCCCACGCCAGCTGCGAAGCCGGGGTTGAAGTGCTGTTGATTGGCGATTCACTGGGCATGGTTCTTCAAGGGAATGACAGCACCCTGCCGGTCACCACTGACGAACTCGCGTACCACACAGCCAGCGTCAAACGCGGTAACAACGGCGCCTTCATCATCGCCGACCTGCCGTTCATGGGTTACGCCACCCTTGAACAAACCTTCCAGAACGCCGGCAAGCTGATGCAAGCCGGTGCCCACATGATCAAAGTCGAAGGCGCGGTGTGGCTGGCGGAGTCGATCCGGCTGCTGGCTGAGCGTGGCGTTCCGGTGTGCGTGCACATGGGCCTGACGCCGCAGTCGGTGAACCTCTTCGGCGGCTACAAGGTGCAAGGCCGCAATGAAGCCCAGGCGCGGCAGATGCGTGCGGATGCCATTGCCCTGGAGCAAGCCGGCGCCGCGATGATCCTGCTCGAATGCGTGCCCAGCGAACTGGCGGCAGAAATCACCCAGGCCGTCAAAGTGCCGGTGATCGGCATTGGCGCAGGCTCGGCCACCGACGGCCAAGTGCTGGTGGTGCATGACATGCTCGGCCTGTCGCTGACCGGCCGTGCGCCCAAATTCGTGAAAAACTTCATGACCGGCCAAGACAGCATCCAGGCAGCCCTGGCCGCTTACGTGCGTGAAGTCAAAGCCGTGACCTTCCCAGCCGACGAACACGGGTTCTCTGCATGAACACCGTTAAAACCGTAAGAGAACTGCGCGCCGCCGTCGCCCACGCGCGCAGTGCCGGCAAACGCATTGGCTTTGTGCCCACCATGGGCAACCTGCACAGCGGTCACGCCACCCTGGTGACCAAGGCCGCACAGCAATCGGACTTTGTGGTGGCGAGCATTTTCGTCAACCCGCTGCAGTTCGGCGCCGGCGAAGACCTGGACAAGTACCCGCGCACGCTGGCGGCCGACCAGGAAAAGCTGCTGCAAGCCGGTTGCAACCTGTTGTTCGCGCCCACCGTCGACGAAATGTACC
This sequence comes from Pseudomonas sp. Leaf15, assembly GCF_001421425.1. Taxonomy (NCBI): domain Bacteria; kingdom Pseudomonadati; phylum Pseudomonadota; class Gammaproteobacteria; order Pseudomonadales; family Pseudomonadaceae; genus Pseudomonas; species Pseudomonas sp. Leaf15. The sequence goes on along the minus strand of NZ_LMKI01000006.1, from coordinate 127,356 downwards.
CCGGCGGCATGACCGGCCAGACCCGCGTGAGTGTCCCGCAACTGTCCGAAGGCCTGTGCGGTGCCAGCCGGCCCGGGCACTTCGAAGGTGTGGCGACGGTGGTGAGCAAGCTGTTCAACATGGTCCAGCCGGACATGGCCGTGTTTGGCCAGAAGGACTACCAGCAACTGGCGGTCATCCGCGCCATGGTGCATGACCTGAACATGCCCATCCAGATCATCGGCGAGCCTACCGTGCGTGCCGCCGACGGCCTCGCGCTGTCGTCGCGCAACGGTTACCTCAACGAAGAACAGCGCGCGATTGCGCCGGTGCTCTACCGCAGCCTCAGCCAGATTGCAGCAGCTATAAAAGGCGGTGAGCAGGATTTCGCCAAGCTGCGTGCCGAGCAGATCGCGCAGATCGAAGCCGCCGGGTTGCGCATGGATTACCTGGAGGTGCGCCAGGGCGTGCACCTGCGTGCGGCCACGCCTGAGGATCGGGATATTGTCATCCTCGTGGCTGCCTATCTGGGTGCGACGCGCCTGATCGACAACCTGCATTTGACCCTCAACTGACCCCGCCAGGCGCTTCGCCTGTTGCCCTGATCGCTGTGCCGGTATAAAAAAGTACCGGCAACAGCGCAGACAAAGCCAAGACATATCGACACGCTAGGTTTAATGTAATCGCCCTGCGCCATTGTTGGCGCTGACCGGACTCAAACGCCTGATGAAAGACTCAACGTTCCGGATTTAGAAGTGTCCTAAAGGCAAGTCCCCGTAATAAAAGGAAACCCGCAGCGATGGCGTACTACCGCACTCCTCATGACGTTACCGCTCTGCCCGCTTGGCAAGCGCTCAATCAACATCGCCAAGCCATGCAGGATTTCAGCATGCGCGACGCGTTCAATGCCGATCCCCAGCGCTTTTCCCAGTTCACCTTGAGCAGCTGCGGGCTTTTCCTCGATTACTCGAAAAACCTGATCACTGCCGAAACCCGCACCTTGCTCGTGAACCTGGCCAATGAAGTCGGCCTGAAAGACGCGATCAACGCGCTGTACGCAGGCGAACCGGTCAACTCTTCCGAAGGCCGCCCCGCCCTGCACACCGCACTGCGCCGCCCAGTGGGCGACAAGCTGTCGGTCAACGGCGTGAACATCATGCCGGACGTGCACAAGGTGCTGAACCAGATCACCGACCTGGTCGGCCGCATCCACGACGGCCTGTGGCGCGGTTACACCGAGAAGCCGATCACTGACGTGGTGAATATCGGCATCGGTGGTTCGTTCCTCGGCCCGGAGCTGGTCTCCGAGGCCTTGCTGTCTTACGCCCACAAAGGCGTGCGCTGCCACTACCTGGCAAACATCGACGGCAGCGAGTTCCACGAGCTGACCCAGAAGCTGCGCGCCGAGACCACGCTGTTTATCGTTTCGTCCAAATCCTTCAACACCCTCGAAACCCTGAAAAACGCCCAGGCCGCCCGCGCCTGGTACCTGGCCCAGGGTGGCTCGGAAGCCGAGCTGTATCGCCACTTTATCGCCGTATCGAGCAACAACGCGGCAGCCGTGGCGTTCGGTATCCGTGAAGAGAACATCTTCCCGATGTGGGACTGGGTCGGCGGTCGTTACTCGCTGTGGTCGGCCATCGGCTTGCCAATCGCCCTGGCCATCGGCATGTCCAACTTCAAAGAGCTGTTGTCCGGTGCCTACACCATGGACCAGCACTTCCAGAACGCGTCGTTCGAGCAAAACATGCCGGTGCTGCTGGGCCTGCTGGGCGTGTGGTACGGCAACTTCTGGGGTGCGCAGAGCCATGCGATCCTGCCGTATGACCACTACCTGCGTAACATCACCAAACACTTGCAACAGCTGGACATGGAGTCCAACGGCAAAAGCGTGCGCCAGGACGGCACGCCGGTCTCCACCGATACGGGCCCGGTGATCTGGGGCGGCGTCGGCTGCAACGGTCAGCATGCTTACCACCAGTTGCTGCACCAGGGGACCCAACTGATCACGGCCGACTTCATTGTGCCGATCGTCAGCTTCAACCCGGTGTCCGACCATCACCAGTGGCTGTACGCCAACTGCCTGTCCCAGAGCCAGGCACTGATGCTCGGCAAGACCCGCAGCGAAGCCGAAGCCGAACTGCGCGAAAAAGGCCTGCCAGAAGCCGAAGTGCAGAAGCTGGCGCCCCACAAGGTGATCCCGGGCAACCGTCCGAGCAACACCATCGTGGTCGAGCGCATCAGCCCACGTCGCTTGGGCGCACTGGTCGCCATGTATGAACACAAAGTGTTTGTACAAAGCGTGGTCTGGGGCATCAACGCCTTCGACCAATGGGGCGTGGAGCTGGGCAAGGAGCTGGGCAAAGGCGTCTACAACCGCCTGACCGGCGCCGAAGAAACCCTGGCTGACGATGCGTCGACCCAGGGCCTGATCAACTACTTCCGCGGTCGTCACCGCGGCTGAGGCCGGTACACCAAGGCCAACGTCCGTTTGGACGTTGGCCTTGAACCCTCTCCCCACAGCGTGCATCTTTATGCCTTGTCGCTAAAACAAGAATAAGGACCGCTCATGTTCGATATCAGCACATTCCCCCGCGCCGATGCCGTCCGCCAGGCCGCGCAGCTCAGTCAAGACGAGTACCAGCGCCTCTATCGCCAATCCATTGAGCAACCCGATACCTTCTGGGCCGAACAGGCCAAGGGCTTTCTCGACTGGATCAAACCCTGGCACACCGTGCAGCACTCAGACATCACCACCGGCGGCGCCCAGTGGTTTGCCGGCGGCCAACTGAACGTCAGCTACAACTGTATCGACCGTCACCTGGCACAACGCGCCGACCAGCCGGCCTTTATCTGGGAAGGCGACGATCCTGCAAAGTCCTCCAAAATTTCCTACCGCCAACTTCATCAAAACGTCAGCCGCCTGGCCAATGTGCTGAAAAGCCGTGGGGTAAAAAAAGGCGACCGGGTGTGTATCTACATGCCGATGATCCCGGAAGCCGCCTACGCGATGCTGGCCTGCACCCGAATTGGCGCGGTGCACTCGGTGGTGTTCGGCGGCTTCTCTCCGGATGCCCTGCGCGACCGCATCCTTGACGCCGACTGTCGCACCGTGATCACCGCCGATGAAGGCGTGCGCGGCGGCAAGCCGGTGGCCTTGAAAAAGAATGTCGACAAAGCCCTGGCCAGTTGCCCGAACGTCAGCACGGTACTGGTGGTGGAGCGCACGGGCGCGGAACTTGACTGGGTACAAGGCCGCGACCTCAAGTATCAAGCCGCCCTGGACGCCGCCAGCGCTGATTGCCCGCCCGAACCGATGGACGCCGAGGACCCGCTGTTTATCCTCTACACCTCCGGCAGCACCGGCAAACCCAAAGGCGTGCTGCACACCACCGGCGGTTACCTGCTGCAAGCGGCGATGACCTTCAAGTACGTGCTCGACTACCGTGACGGCGAAGTGTTCTGGTGTACCGCCGACGTGGGCTGGGTCACCGGTCACAGCTATATCGTGTACGGCCCGCTGGCCAATGGTGCCACTTCGCTGATGTTCGAAGGCGTGCCGAGCTACCCGGACAGCTCGCGCTTCTGGCAGGTCATCGATAAACACCAGGTGAATATCTTCTACACCGCACCCACCGCCTTGCGTGCGCTGATGCGTGAGGGCCACGGGCCACTGCAGAACACCTCGCGCGCCAGCCTGCGCCTGCTGGGCAGCGTCGGCGAGCCGATCAACCCGGAGGCCTGGGATTGGTACTTTAACGCTGTGGGCGAGCAGCGCTGCCCGATTGTCGATACCTGGTGGCAGACCGAAACCGGCGGCATCATGCTCAGCCCGCTGGTCAGCGCCCAGCGGATCAAACCCGGCTGCGCGACTCAACCGATGTTTGGTGTGCAGCCAGTGCTGCTGGATGAACACGGCAAGGAGTTCAACGGCGCCGGCAGTGGCGTGCTCGCCATCAAGGCCAGTTGGCCAGGGCAGATACGCAGCGTCTACGGCGACCCGCAGCGCATGCTCGACACCTATTTCAAACCCTACCCCGGCTACTACTTCACCGGCGACGGTGCGCGCCGCGATGAGGATGGCGACTATTGGATCACCGGCCGCATTGACGACGTGATCAACGTGTCCGGCCACCGCATCGGCACCGCCGAAGTGGAAAGCGCGCTGGTGCTGCATGACCAAGTGGCCGAAGCCGCTGTGGTCGGTTACCCCCACGACGTCAAAGGCCAGGGCATCTATGCCTTTGTCACCCCAATGAACGGCGTCGAGCCCAGCGATGAGCTGAAAAAACACCTGCTGGAGCTGGTCAGCAAGGAAATCGGCAGCTTTGCCAAGCCGGAACTGATCCAATGGGCACCCGCCTTGCCGAAAACCCGCTCGGGCAAGATCATGCGGCGCATTTTGCGCAAGATCGCCTGTAACGAACTCGACAGCCTCGGCGACACCTCGACCCTGGCTGACCCGAGCGTTGTGGACGGCCTGATCGATAAACGCCTGAACCGATAGGAGCCACCCAGAGTCGCCATGGAATTTATCCGCAGCCGTATCGAAACCCAGCTGATGAGCCTCACCGGCTTGTCACTGGGTCAGCTGGACCTGGAAAACCCCAAGGGCGACCCTGGCCTGTTTGGGCCGGACTCTATCAGCTGGCAGGTGCATGGCGACTTCAGCAGCATGCTGATCGGCGGCATCAGCGCGTTGATGCTGCAAGCCTTGCACCCGCTGGCCCTGGCGGGCGTGTGGGACCACTCCAACTTTCGCCAGGACATGCTCGGGCGCTTGCGCCGCACTTCGCAGTTTATTTCCGGCACCACGTTCGGCTCGCGCCAGGACGCCGAATGGCTGATTGAAAAGGTGCGCACCATCCACCTGCAGGTGGTCGGGCATGCGCCGGATGGGCGAGCCTATGCGGCCAGCGACCCGGAGCTGCTGACGTGGGTACACGTGGCGGAGGTCAGCAATTTCCTGGCGGCGCACCTGCGTTATCGCAACCCGCACCTGTCGGGGCGCGACCAGGACCGCTACTACAGTGAAATTGCCTTGGTGGCCGAGCGACTGGGCGCCCGCCACGTTCCGCGTTCGCGGCAGGAAATCTCCGAATATCTGGCGCGTATTCGCCCGCAACTGCTGTGTGACGATCGCAGCCGCGAAGTGCTGCGCCTGCTGGTCAATGCACCCGCGCCCAGCACCTTGGCCAAACCCTTTGGCAGCTTGATGATGCAGGCCGGCATCGACCTGCTGCCGGACTGGGCCAGCGCCATGCTCGGGCAACACCAAAGCTCGATGCAACGCTTGGTGATCCGCGCGGGTGTGAAACGCAGCGCGCCCTTGCTGCGCTGGGCGATGCGCAATGGTTCAGTGCAACGCGCCCAGCGGCGGATGGGGTTGATGTAGACGACGGCCCATAGCTGTTAAACTTCGCGCCCTCTTTTACCCGCAAGGCGCGCTCCATGACTCCCTTGAATCAGGCGCTGCGCGCCGCTCTCGACCATCGCCAAGACCTGATCAGCGAGTTGCACGCCCAAGGCACCGACTGCTACCGGCTGTTTCATGGCAGCCAGGAAGGCGCCGGCGGCTTGACCATCGACCGTTACGGCCCGCAATTGCTGGTGCAAAGCTTCCACCAGTCGCTGCAAACCGAGGAGCTGCTGGACCTGCATCAACAGGTCAATCAGTTCATGGGCCTGGAATTGCAGCTGGTGTACAACGACCGCTCCCGTGGCAACTCGCGCATCGACCGTGAAGACACGGTGTACAGCGCCGAGCCCGCGGCGTTGGCAGATCAGGTCGGCCACGAGTGGGGCCTCAACTACCGTGTACGCGGGCGCCATGCCGGGCAAGACCCGCTGCTGTTCCTGGACCTGCGCAACACCCGTGGCTGGGTCAAGGACCACAGTGCCGGCAAAAGCGTGCTGAACCTGTTCGCCTACACCTGTGGCGTAGGCCTGAGCGCCGCAGCCGGGGGCGCAAGGGAGGTGTGCAACCTGGATTTCGCCGAAGGCAACCTGGCGGTCGGGCGCGAAAACGGCCTGCTCAACCCGCACTTGCCAACCATGGCGTTCGTGCAGTCCGACTACTTCCCGGCGATTCGCCAACTGGCCGGTTTGCCGATCACCCAGCGCCGTGGGCAGAAGCTGCCAGGTTATCCACGCCTTGAGCAGCGCCAGTTCGACCTGGTGCTGCTCGACCCACCGGCCTGGGCCAAGAGTGCTTTCGGCACCGTCGACCTGTTGCGCGACTACCAGAGCCTGCTCAAACCCGCACTGCTGACCACCGCCGACAATGGCGTGCTGATCTGCTGCAACAACCTGGCAAAAGTCAGCATGGATGACTGGCGCGAACAGGTGCTGCGTTGCGCCGAAAAAGCCGGCCGACCGGTACGCGAGTGGCAAATCATGACGCCGGGGGCTGACTTCCCTTCGCAAGATCAGCAGCCACCGTTGAAGACCCTGATCCTGCAGTTGTAGTACTTTTCCCAAGGAGCCCGGTACTTCGGAACCGAAAACCCGTGCCATACTCCAAGGCACTCTCGTTCTACATAGATGGCGTCACTCATGCCCAAAGGATTGATCCGCGCCGCTGGCGCCTTGTTGACCGCCCTGGCTCTGTACAGCTTGCTGGGTTTTCTGATTCTGCCGGGCATTGCCCTACGCATTGCCAACCAACAACTGGCCAATTACGCCACGGTGCCGGCCCGTATCGAGCGTATCGAGCTCAACCCGTTCAGCCTGGAACTGACGCTGTGGGGCCTCAAACTCGGCGAGCCGGGCAAGGAGCAAGTCGGTTTCGAGCGCCTGTACGCCAACTTGCAGATCGACAGCCTGTGGACACGCGCCCTGCACCTGGCAGATGTGCAGCTGGACCAGCCGAAAACCGAAGTGCTGTTCGACAAATCCGGTCAGTTGAACCTGGCGCAGCTGTTCAAACTGCCGCCGAGTGAGCCTACCCCGGCCGACCCGAATGCAAAGCCGTTCCCGCTGCGCATCGACAGCATCAAGCTGGCCGGCGGCTATGTGTACTTTCGCGACCTGCGCCCCAGCGAGCCGATCGAATTCCTCTACGACAAACTCGACTTCGAGCTGAAAAACCTCAGCACCTTGCCCGAAGACAACGCCGACATGACCCTGGTGGCCGCCGGCCCTGAAGGCGGGCAGATCGACTGGAAAGGCAATTTCAGCCTGGTGCCGATCACGTCGGAAGGCACCCTGAAAGTCACCGATGGCAAGATGAAAGCCTGGTGGCCGTACGTGCGGGATGCCCTGCCGCTGGTGCTTGAAGACGGTGTGCTGAACTTCAGCACCGACTATAAATTCAGCCTGGCCAAAGAAACCGAACTGAACCTGACCAACACCGCCGCGAGCATCGCGCCCTTCGCGATCAAGGCGCCGGATGGCCGGCCACTGGTGCGCCTGGAGCGCCTGGACGTCAGCGACACCACGGTGGACCTGGCCAAGCAGCAAGTGGTGGTCGGCAAGATCCGCAGCAACAAGCTGGAAACCTGGGCCGCCCGCGAAGCCGATGGGCAACTGGACTGGCAGAAACTGTTTGCCAGCCAACCGAGCAAACCGGCCAAGGAACTCAAGCCTGCCAGCGCACCTGCAACCGCCGATACGCCAAACGCCCCACCTGCCGCACCCAGCAAGCCCTGGCAAGTGCTGCTCAAGGACGTGCAACTGCGCAACTATCAAGTGCACCTCGCGGACCGCGCTGCCAAACCGGAAGTTGCATTGGAGCTGGGCCCGCTGAATGTCGATATGCAGAACTTCGACAGCCTCAACCGCAACCCCTTTACCCTGAAGGTCGACTCCGGCCTGGGCAAACAAGGCAAGATCAGCGCAACCGGTGAGGTCAACCTCAACCCGGTCAGCGCCAGGTTGAAAGTGAGCACCCAGGACATCGACCTGCGGGTCGCGCAATCCTATATCAGCCCGTTTATCCGCCTGGAACTGCGCAGCGGTATGTTGGGCAGCAACCTCGATGTGAACCTTAAAAGCACCGAGCCCTTGGCGCTGCAGGTCACCGGCCGCGCTCAGGTCGACCAGTTACACACCCTGGACACCCTCAAGACCCGCGACTTCCTCAAGTGGCAGCGCCTGGTACTCGAAGGCGTGAACTACCAGCACGGCGACAGCCTGTCGATCGACAAGGTCAACCTGCTGCAGCCGTATGCGCGCTTTATGATCAACGATGACCGCACCACCAACATCGATGACCTGCTGATCCCGCAACCGGCCGACAATGGCGCCAAGTCGGCAGCCAAACCGGCGGCGAGCAAAGACAAACCGTTGGGTATTCATATTGGGCAGATTGCGATCAACGATGGTTCGGCCAACTTCGCCGACTTCAGCCTCACGCCCAACTTCGCCACGGCTATCCAGCAACTCAACGGGCAGATTGGCACTATCGACAGTCGCCAGGCCAAACCGGCCAGCGTCGACATCAAGGGCAAGGTAGATCGCTACGCGCCGGTGACGATCAAGGGCAGCGTGAACCCGTTTGACCCGATGGCGGCGCTGGATATCGCCACCAGCTTCAAGCGTGTCGAACTGACCACGTTGACCCCGTATTCCGGCAAGTTTGCGGGTTTCCGCATTCGCAAGGGCCGGCTTAACCTCGATTTGCACTACGTGATCACCAAGGGCCAGTTGAAGGCTGAAAACAAAGTGGTGGTTGAGCAATTGCAGCTGGGTGAGAAGGTTGACAGTGCCGATGCCGTCGATTTGCCGATTCGCCTGGCCATTGCGCTGCTCAAGGACACTGACGGCAAGATCTCCATCGAACTGCCAGTAACCGGCGACTTGAATAACCCGCAGTTCAGCGTCATGCCGATTGTGTGGCAGACCCTGCGCAACCTGGTGGTGCGCGCAGCCACGGCGCCGTTCAAGTTTATCGGCGGGCTGGTCAGCGGTGGCGGCTCGGAAGACCTGGGTAACGTGTCGTTTGCCGCAGGCTCCAGCGAGCTGAACAAAGATGCCGAGGGTGCCCTAAACACCTTGGCCAAGGCACTGAAAGAGCGCCCTACCCTGCGCCTTGAAATCGAAGGCACCGCAGCGGCCAGCAGCGATGGCCCGTTCATCGCCGCAGATCGCCTGGAGCGTGAATACCAATACAACTACTACAAAATCCTTCAGCGTCGCGGCGACAAGGTGCCGGCCCAGGCGTCATTGCTGGTGGTGCCAGAGAAGGAAAAACCGCCATTGCTCGAAGGCATTTACCGCACCCGCCTCAAGCAACAACCACCGGCCGAATGGAAAGACCTGAGCAGCGATGATCGCACTGCGAAGCTGCGTGATGGCTTGATCAAGTTCTGGGGCGCCAGCGATGTGTTGCTGCGTCAACTGGGGCAGGACCGTGCCAGCACTATCAAGGACTACCTGGTGGACAAAGGCCAGCTGGAAGATGACCGGGTGTACTTCATTGATGCCAGCCTTGGGCAGGCGGAGAAAGACGGCCGGGTCGTTACACCTATGCATCTGGATGCTGAGTAACATTCAGCTAAAACAGATCTAAATGTGGGAGCGGGCTTGCTCGCGAATGCGGTATATCAGGCACATTTCCAGTGACTGACACACCGCATTCGCGAGCAAGCCCGCTCCCACAGTTTTATCTCCACCGGCCATGCAAATGTATTCCAGGCATAAATAGAACAGGCCCCGACACAAGTGCCGGGGCCTGTAATGACCACATCCGTGTGGTCGGTCGCATGAACTTTAGAGGTGCATCGGGTGGATATCTAACTCACCCTAAGCCGCCGCCGTCTAGCTCAGACGATTCTTTTAGCGTTACTCAGCTTTCAGGCCATCAGCCGATACAGCCTTAACGCCTTTGATTTTCTTGGTGATCGCAACTGCGGTGTCTTTCTGAGCCTGGGTAACGGCAGCAGTCGACGACAGCGACACTACACCTTTGTTGGTTTCGACTTTGATGTCGGTACCAGGAATGCCTTTTTCGGTAACCAGGTCAGCTTTTACCTTGGTGGTGATCCAAGTGTCCGAAGTGGACTCTTTGGCACCTGCTGCTGCGCCTTTGGTTTTGTCGATGTTATCTGCCTTAGTGGCACCGCCAGCCATCAGGCCGTCAGCGGAAACAGCGGTAACACCTTTGATTTTCTTGGTGATCGCTACAGCCGTGGCTTTCTGGGAATCAGAGATAGCGACTGTGGAGGACAGGGAAACCACGCCTTTGTTGGTTTCAACCTTGATGTCCGAACCAGGAATGCCTTTCTCGGTCAGCAGGTCGGATTTAACTTTGGTGGTGATCCAAGTATCCGAAACGCTTTCCTTAGCCTTGGTGGCTTCACCAGCCGCCAGGGTCATTGGGGCTTGGGAAGTCTGAGCAAAGGCTACGTTAGCACCCATGGCCAGAGTCAGAGCGGTAGCAGTAGCGAGAGCGAACTTCTTCATACGAGTAACTCCTGTTTTATGAAAAGTCTGCAGCGTGTAAACCTTGATGCTGCAGCGTTAACAGGGTTGTTGCAGGCAGTGTGCCAAGTCCCTGAATCAGATTAATTCCTTTAAAAACAATAAGTTATAAAAACAGCTTATTTTCTAAATCGTGCATCTTGCATGAAGTCGACCGTGCCTGCATGCAAGTTGCGGCTTTTGGAATTTACTAAGCGACTGATTTCCCGGTACTTTCCTGCGGGCATAAAAAAAGGACTCCGGAGAGTCCTTTTTTTCAGCGTAAAGCCAGCGGGTGATTAAACGCCCGAAGCCTTGGCTGCTGCTACGTCCTTGATGGACAGCTTGATACGGCCGCGGTTGTCCACGTCCAGTACCAGCACTTCCACTTCCTGGCCTTCTTTGAGAATGTCGGTCACTTTCTCAACACGAGCGTCGCTCAGCATGGAGATGTGTACCAGACCGTCTTTGCCCGGCAGGATGTTGACGAATGCGCCGAAGTCGACGATGCGCTCAACCTTACCCACGTAGATCTTGCCGATCTCGGCTTCAGCGGTGATGCCCAGAACGCGCTGACGTGCAGCTTCAGCCGCTTCCTTGGTTTCGCCGAAGATCTTGATCGAGCCGTCGTCTTCGATGTCGATCGAAGCCTTGGTTTCTTCACAGATCGCACGGATGGTCGCGCCGCCTTTACCGATAACATCACGGATTTTGTCGGTGTCGATTTTCATCGCGATCATGGTCGGAGCATTTTCCGACAGTTCGGTGCGGGACTGACCAATGATCTGGTTCATCTGACCGAGGATGTTCAGGCGCGCTTCCAGGGCTTGGCCCAGAGCGATTTCCATGATTTCTTCGGTGATGCCCTTGATCTTGATGTCCATCTGCAGCGCGGTAACACCTTTAGCGGTACCGGCTACTTTGAAGTCCATGTCGCCCAGGTGGTCTTCGTCGCCCAGGATGTCGGTCAGGATGGCGAACTTCTCGCCTTCTTTAACCAGGCCCATGGCGATACCGGCAACCGGTGCCTTCATCGGTACACCAGCGTCCATCAATGCCAGGGAAGCACCGCAAACGGAAGCCATGGAGCTGGAACCGTTGGACTCAGTGATTTCCGACACAACACGGATGGTGTACGGGAACACGTCGGCAGCAGGCAGCATCGCAGCGATCGAACGACGAGCCAGGCGGCCGTGACCGATTTCGCGACGACCAGCGCCACCCATGCGACCACACTCACCTACCGAGAACGGAGGGAAGTTGTAGTGCAGCATGAACGGGTCTTTTTTCTCGCCTTCCAGGGTGTCCAGCAGCTGTGCGTCACGGGCAGTACCCAGTGTTGCAACGACCAGAGCCTGAGTTTCGCCACGGGTGAACAGCGCCGAACCGTGAGTTTTCGGCAGAACGCCGACTTCGATGTTCAGTGGGCGCACGGTGCGAGTGTCGCGACCGTCGATACGTGGCTTGCCGTTAACGATGTTTTCGCGAACGGTGCGGTATTCGATTTCGCCGAAGGCCGCTTTGACTTCGCTGGAAGAAGGCTGGCCTTCTTCACCGGACAGCTTGGCTACAACCTGATCCTTCAGCTCGCCCAGACGCGCGTAACGGTCGGCCTTGACGGTGATGGTGTAGGCGTCGGAGATGGCAGCACCGAACTCGGAGCGGATAGCGCCCAGCAGTTCAGTCGCTTCAGCTTGTGGAGCCCAGGCCCATGTCGGCTTGGCAGCTTCGGCAGCCAGTTCTTTAACGGCTTTGATCACGGACTGGAACTCGTCGTGAGCAAACAGTACAGCGCCCAGCATCTGGTCTTCGGTCAGCTCTTTGGCTTCCGATTCAACCATCAATACGGCTTCAGAGGTACCGGCAACGACCATGTCCAGGCTCGACGCTTTCTGTTGCTCGTAAGTCGGGTTCAGCAGGTAGCCGGTGCTTTCGTGGAAAGCAACGCGCGCCGCGCCGATCGGGCCATCGAAAGGAATGCCGGAGATGGCCAGGGCAGCCGAGGTACCGATCATCGCAGCGATGTCCGGATCGGTCTTCTTGCTGGTGGAAACGACGGTGCAGACAACCTGCACTTCGTTCATGAAGCCTTCTGGGAACAGCGGACGGATCGGACGGTCGATCAGTCGGGAAGTCAGGGTTTCTTTCTCGGAAGGACGGCCTTCACGCTTGAAGAAACCGCCAGGGATCTTACCGGCAGCGTAAGTCTTTTCCTGGTAGTGAACGGAAAGAGGGAAGAAGCCTTTGCTCGGGTCAGCGGTCTTGGCGCCAACAACGGTCACCAATACGGTCACGTCGTCGTCAACGGTAACCAGCACTGCGCCGGAGGCTTGACGGGCGATACGGCCTGTCTCGAGGGTAACGGTCGACTGACCGAACTGGAATTTTTTGATAACCGGGTTCACGGTGTCCTACCTTCTTTGTGGCTCTTGGGGGAACTTGTCTTCTTGCGAAATTCTTGGGCAATGCCGGGAATCGGCCCGACGCTCGTCCAGGGTAAAACGTGTATCCAGATAAAACTTGAGGCTGGGAGCCTGCCATGGGCCAGCGGGAATCCCACTGACACACGGCAGACAACCAACCTCTAGCGCAATCGCTTATTAGCGACGCAGACCCAGGCGACCGATCAGAGCCTGATAACGACCCAGATCCTTGCCTTTCAGGTAGTCCAGCAGCTTACGGCGCTGGTTTACCATGCGGATCAGACCACGACGGGAGTGGTGATCTTTACCGTTGGCCTTGAAGTGACCTTGCAGCTTGTTGATGTTGTGGGTCAGCAGTGCAACTTGCACTTCTGGCGAACCAGTGTCACCAACAGCTTGCTGATAGTCAGCAACGATTTGTGCTTTTTCTTGAACGTCGAGAGCCATGAGGCAATCCTTTTTTCAGGAAACCACCCAAAGGGCAGTTTCAACAGGCCAGGGACAAATCCCTGTATCTAAAAATGAGTGTTGACCGTGCCTGTTAACAGCCACACTCGTTCGGTCATTCTGACCGAATCAGTCGACGCGGCGCTATACGCCCGTCTTCGCTCACTTCACCGATACCGATAAAGCGACCGTTATGATCCTGTACCCGCACCATACCGAACTTCGGAGCGTCCGGGGCACGTACCGGCTGGCCGTTTAGCCAGTAGAACGCGCTGTGCTCCGAGAAGTGCAGCAATGGCCAATCCAGCAAACCGCTGTCCGATGGCATCAGGAAGCGATCAACCGCTTCATTGCCGCCTTCGGCATGTACCGCTTCCAACTCTTCCAGCGTGACCGTCTGGGCCAGGGTGAAAGGTCCGGCTTGAGTACGTCGCAACTCTGCAACGTATGCACCACAGCCCAGTTGCTCACCGATATCTTCCACCAGGGTACGAATATAGGTGCCTTTGCTGCAGTCCACCGACAGTCGTGCGGTGTCGCCTTCACTGGCGAGCAATTCAAGCCGCGCAATAGTAACAGAACGCGGTTCACGCTCCACTACTTCGCCCGCACGTGCCAGCTTGTAAAGAGGCTGGCCATCACGCTTGAGCGCCGAGTACATCGGCGGTATCTGACTGATTTGCCCACGAAAAGCGGGTAAAACGGCCTCGATATCAGCACGACCAACGGTCACGTCGCGAACCTGCAGAACATCACCTTCGGCATCGGCCGTGGTGGTGGTCTTGCCCAGTTGCATGAGGGTTTCGTAACCCTTGTCGGAATCGAGCAGGTATTGCGAGAACTTGGTGGCCTCGCCAAAGCACAACGGCAGTACGCCGGTGGCCAATGGGTCGAGGCTGCCGGTGTGCCCGGCCTTCTCGGCATTGAGCAGCCAGCGAACCTTCTGCAGCGCGGCATTGGAGGTAAAGCCAATGGGCTTGTCGAGCAGAATGATGCCGCTGACGTTGCGACGGATACGTTTGACCTGAGCCACCGCTTACTCCTTGGCGTCTTCAGGTGTGGACGGGTGCTGGCTGTCTTCAGCCACGGCGCGCTCGATCAATGCCGACAGGTGCGCACCACGCACGACGCTTTCGTCGTAGTGGAAGTGCAACTGGGGAACACTGCGCAGCTTCATTTCACGGGCCAACTGCATGCGCAGGAAGCCAGCAGCCGAATTGAGCACCTTGATGCTTTGCGCGATTTCTTCGCTGTTGTCCTGCCCCATCACGGTGATGAAGATCTTGGCGTGACCCACGTCACGGCTCACTTCAACGGCGGTGATGGTGACCAGGCCAACGCGCGGGTCTTTGACTTCGCGACGGATCAGTTGGGCCAGCTCACGCTGCATCTGATCGCCGATACGTTGGGTACGGCTGTATTCTTTTGCCATGTCTTGTTACCTGTTACTGCCACACGGTGAAACCCGTGGGGTCTGAAAGCGGCAAACGCCCGGCCTGACAAAAGCCAGACCGGGCGTTGCGTTTAGAGTCCGTACGCTGCGCGGGGCATTTGCATGCCCACACGCGACGTGGCTCCGGAAGTGCGCGAGTTAGAGGCTGCGAGCAACCTGGACCTTCTCGTAGACTTCGATCTTGTCGCCAGCCTTGACGTCGTTGTAGCTCTTGACGCCGATACCGCATTCCATGCCGGCACGTACTTCGGAAGCGTCATCCTTGAAGCGGCGCAGGGATTCCAGCTCGCCTTCGAAGATAACGATGTCTTCACGCAGTACACGGATCGGACGGTTACGGTACACAGTACCTTCGATAACCATGCAACCGGCGATCGCACCGAATTTCGGCGAGCGGAACACGTCACGCACCTCGGCAACACCCAGGATGTTCTCCCGGACATCGCTGCCAAGCATGCCGGTAAGGGCTTTCTTGACGTCTTCGATGATGTCGTAGATGACGTTGTAGTAACGCATGTCCAGGCCTTCCTGCTCGACGATCTTGCGAGCGCCAGCATCGGCACGCACGTTGAAGCCGAACAGTACAGCGTTGGAAGCCAGTGCCAGGTTGGCGTCGGATTCGGTGATACCACCGACACCGCCACCGACAACGCGTACTTGCACTTCGTCGTTACCCAGGCCATTCAAGGCGCCGTTCAACGCTTCGAGGGAACCACGAACGTCAGATTTGAGGACGATGTTAAGCGTCTTCTTCTCTTCCTGGCCCATGTTCTCGAAGATGTTTTCCAGCTTGCCGGCGTGAGCACGGGCCAGCTTGACTTCGCGGAACTTGCCTTGACGGAACAGAGCCACTTCACGGGCTTTCTTCTCGTCGGCCACTACGCTCATCTCGTCGCCAGCATCCGGGGTACCGTCCAGGCCGAGGATCTCGACCGGGATAGCCGGGCCGGCTTCCTTGATTGGCTTGCCGTTCTCGTCGAGCATGGCACGTACACGGCCGTAGTTCGAACCAACCAGCACCATGTCGCCTTGGCGCAGGGTACCGTCTTGAACCAGAACGGTCGCAACCGGGCCACGGCCCTTGTCGAGGCGCGATTCAACCACAACACCACGGCCAGGAGCCGATGGGGTAGCGGTCAACTCGAGTACTTCGGCTTGCAACAGAACGGCTTCGAGCAGTTCGTCAACGCCAGTACCCATTTTTGCGGATACCGACACGAATGGCGTCTCGCCACCCCACTCTTCAGAAGTCACGCCGTGAACCGACAGTTCGCTACGGATGCGATCGAGATCGGCGCCCGGCTTGTCGATTTTGTTCACTGCAACCACCAGCGGTACGCCTGCCGCTTTCGCGTGCTGAACAGCTTCGATGGTTTGCGGCATCACGCCGTCGTCCGCTGCAACGACCAGGATCACGATGTCGGTGGCCTTGGCACCACGGGCACGCATTGCGGTAAACGCAGCGTGACCAGGGGTGTCGAGGAAAGTCACCATGCCACGCTCGGTTTCAACGTGGTACGCGCCGATGTGCTGGGTAATGCCGCCGGCTTCGCCTGCAGCAACCTTGGCACGACGGATGTAGTCGAGCAGGGAAGTTTTACCGTGGTCAACGTGGCCCATTACGGTCACAACCGGTGCACGGGAAACAGCCTCACCTTCAAACTTCAGGGACTCGGCCAGGGAATCTTCCAGGGCGGTGTCGCTGACCAGGGTCACTTTGTGGCCTAGCTCTTCAGCAACCAACTGGGCAGTTTCCTGGTCCAGTACCTGGTTGATGGTGGCTGGAGTGCCCAGCTTGAACATGAACTTGATGATTTCAGCTGCCTTGACCGACATCTGCTGGGCGAGATCGCCAACAGTGATGGTCTCGCCGATCTTCACTTCACGCACGACAGGGCCGGTTGGGCTCTGGAAACCGTGGGCGTTGCGTTTTTTCAGCTTGGCCTTGCCGCGACCACCACGACGGAAGCCATCGCTTTCTTCGTCGGTAGTACGTGGGGCAACGCGTGGAGCAGGCGCTTTCTCTTTGACCGAGGCACGATGCGGAGCGTTTTTACGCTCGCCGTCGCCACCACCACCGCGACGATTGTTATCGTCGGCACGTGGCTTGTCCGGACGACGAGGTTCGTCGCGCTTGCGAGCGTCAGCTGCAGGAGCAGGTGCGGCGGCAACCGGAGCGGCCTCACGCACAGCTTCAACAGGCGCACCAGGCGCGGCGACTGCTTCAGTAGTAGCAGTTTGCGCAGCTGCAGGCTGGCGACGCGCTTCTTCTTCGGCGCGACGCTTGGCTTCTTCTTCAGCCTTCTGACGAGCAGCATTTTCTACTGCGCGACGCTCTTCCAGCTCGCGTTTGCGCTCGGCTTCGATTTCTTCCGGGCTGCGCTGTACGAAGACTTTCTTCTTGCGTACTTCAACGCTGATGCTCTTGCTACCAGCAACACGCAGGGTGCTGGTGGTTTTGCGCTGCAATGTAATCTTGCGCGGTTCTTCCACTTTCGCCTTGTGGCTGCTCTTCAAGTGAGTCAGCAAAGACTGCTTCTCACTATCGCTCACACCTTCGTCGGCGGCGGTGTGCGGCAGACCTGCCTCACGCATCTGCTGCAACAGGCGCTCTACCGGTGTTTTGACCTCATCGGCCAGTTGTTTCACCGTGACTTGCGTCATGCACTTCTCTCCTCAGGCCGCGCCTAGTTACTCGAACCAATGGGCTCGGGCGGCCATGATCAACTTGCCGGCACGATCATCGTCAATGCCGTCGATGTCGAGCAGATCGTCAATAGACTGCTCGGCCAGGTCTTCGCGGGTAATTACGCCGCGCACCGCCAGTTCCATCGCCAAATCCTTGTCCATACCCTCAAGCGAGAGCAGGTCTTCGGCCGGATGGGCGTCTGCCAGCTTTTCCTCAGTAGCGATGGCTTTAGTCAACAAGCGATCCTTGGCCCGAGCGCGAAGCTCGTTGACGGTGTCTTCGTCAAAGCCGTCGATGTTGAGCATTTCTTCCAACGGTACGTAGGCAATCTCTTCCAGGCTGGTGAAGCCTTCATCAACCAGTACCTGTGCCAGGTCTTCATCGACTTCCAACTCTTCGATGAAGTTGCGCAGGATGTCACCGGTTTCAGCTTGCTGCTTAGCCTGGATGTCCGATTCGGTCATCACGTTCAGGGTCCAGCCGGTCAGTTGGCTGGCCAGACGCACGTTCTGACCACCACGACCAATGGCCTGAGCCAGATTGTCTGCGCCAACGGCGATGTCCATTGCATGGGCATCTTCGTCAACGATAATTGCCGCCACTTCAGCCGGCGACATGGCGTTGATCACGAACTGCGCCGGGTTATCGTCCCACAGGACGATGTCCACACGCTCACCGCCCAACTCGCCCGACACTGCCTGGACACGCGAACCGCGCATACCAATGCAAGCACCTTGCGGGTCGATGCGCTTGTCCTTGGAGCGGACCGCGATCTTGGCGCGCGAACCCGGGTCGCGGGACGCAGCCATGACTTCGATCAGGCCTTCGGCGATTTCCGGCACTTCGATGCGGAAAAGCTCGATCAGCATTTCCGGCGCGGTACGCGACAGGATCAGCTGAGGGCCGCGGTTCTCGGTGCGGATTTCCTTGAGCAGCGCACGCAGACGCACGCCGACACGGAAGGTTTCGCGAGAGATGATGTCTTCGCGGGCCAGCAACGCTTCGGCGTTGTTGCCCAGGTCAACGATCACGTTGTCGCGGGTCACTTTTTTCACGGTGCCGGAGATGATCTCACCCAGGCGTTCGCGATAAGCGTCAACGACTTGAGCGCGCTCAGCTTCGCGAACCTTTTGCACGATGACCTGCTTGGCGGTCTGTGCAGCAATACGGCCGAACTCGATCGACTCGATCTTTTCTTCGACGACATCACCGACCTGGGCGCCCGGATGCGTTTGCGCAACCTTGCTCGGCCAGGTTTCGATGGCCGGATCATCAAGATCGGCTTCTTCGACGACCGTCCAGCGACGGAAAGTCTCATAGGCACCGGTGTGGCGGTTGATTTCCACACGCAGATCAACTTCGTCTTCAAAACGCTTTTTGGTAGCAGTGGCCAGGGCCAGCTCCAGCGCTTCAAAAATCACGTTTGCCGGTACGCCCTTTTCATTGGATACCGACTCAACAACCAGCAGTACTTCTTTGCTCATCGTACGCCTCGCCTTTCGCAAGCCATTGGATCCGCGGGATCCGCGTCTCAGTCAAAACTGGGAATAATGTTGGCCTTGTCGATCATATCGATCGGCAACAGGAATTCATGGTCTTCTACCTGCACCACGACATCCTGTTCTTCTACACCGCGCAGAAGGCCCTGAAAGTTGCGTCGCCCTTCAAAGGGAGAGCGCAGCTTGATCTTCACTTGTTCACCGGCAAATTTTGCAAACTGATCAATAGTGAACAGTGGGCGTTCCATGCCTGGCGAGGAAACTTCGAGGGTGTATTCAACGGCGATTGGATCTTCAACATCCAGGACACCGCTGATCTGACGGCTGACAATGGCACAATCGTCCACCAGCACACCGCCCTCTTTATCGATATAAACGCGCAACATTGAGTGGCGACCTTGAGCCGAAAACTCAATACCCCAGCATTCATAGCCTAGGGCCACGACCACCGGGGCCAGCAAGGCCTGCAACTCTTCTAGCTTGCTCGACACCTGAACCCCCTCGTGCATGTATGTGCATGCTGTGCAAAATAAAAAAATGGGCGAAACGCCCATCCTTGAAACGCCGTCGAACAGCGGCGTTGAAAGTGTCCAGCTAACAAAAAGCCCCTTAAAAGGGGCTCCGCTAAAACTGGTTGCGGGGGCCGGATTTGAACCGACGACCTTCGGGTTATGAGCCCGACGAGCTACCAGACTGCTCCACCCCGCGACAAAGCTGGGGCGGAAGTATACGACCGATCCCTTACAGGGTCAATGTAACCTTCCACCTACAAGAAAGCCCGCAACAGCGGGCTCTCCTGATAATTGGTACCGAGAAGGGGACTCGAACCCCTACACCCTATGGGCACAACCACCTCAAGGTTGCGTGTCTACCAATTCCACCACCTCGGCAATACAGCGTTTACAACCCTTCTTACTTCTGCTCTTGAGCTGGAGGTACGTCAGTCGCTGGAGTAGCCGACTTTTGCTCTTGAAGCACCGGTACATCATCAGAAGCCGGTTTTGCTTTTGGTACTTCCAACACTGCCGGGTTTGGGAGACCTACTTGAGTCAGCACATGAGCTTTCTCTTTAGCAAAGTAACCTAACCCCAAGCTGGTTATGAAGAAACCGGCGGCAAGTATAGCAGTAAACTTACTAAGAAAGGTAGAGGAACCTTGGCTTCCGAACACAGTATTTGAAGCACCTGCACCGAAAGACGCACCAGCATCCGCACCTTTACCCTGTTGCAACAAAACCAGGGCAACTACGCCCAGGGCAGCCAACAAATGAAAAACGACTACGACTGTTTCCAGCATTTTTTCAGTTTCCCGCGGCGCGACAAATCGCACCGAACTCATCTGCATTCAGGGAAGCTCCACCAATGAGCCCCCCATCGATATCCGGCATGCCGAACAGTTCGACCGCATTGGCCGCCTTCACGCTGCCGCCGTATAGAAGCCGCACACCTTGTGCGACTTCAGAATTCTCTGCCGCTAACTGCGCGCGAATGGCTGCATGCACATCCTGCGCTTGTTGCGGCGTTGCAGTCAGCCCGGTGCCAATGGCCCAGACCGGCTCGTAAGCGATTACTGCCTTTGCAAATGCACCAACACCCAGCTCCTCGATGATGCTGCCCAGCTGACGCGAGACAACTTCAAGAGTCTTGCCCGATTCACGCTGCTCCAGGGTCTCCCCTATGCACAACACTGGAATCAAGCCACAAGCCTGTGCCGCTGCGAACTTGCGATTGAGTGTCCCATCACGCTCGCCCATCATCTGACGGCGCTCGGAGTGCCCGACAAGCACATAGGAACAACCCGCATCAACCAGCTGACTCGGTGAAATCTCACCGGTCAACGCACCTTGCATGGGTTCCACCGCAGAGTTCTGCGCGCCGACCTGAATCGACTTGCCTTTCAAGCCATCAACCACTTGGTTGATATGCAAGCAAGGCGGGAAAACCGCAACATCAACACCGCCAGGCAAGGCCAAGTGACGAAGGCCATTGATCAGCTCAGCGACACTGGCGCGGGTACCGTGCATCTTCCAGTTACCAGCTACCATAGTGCGACGCATGCTGTACCTCGTCGGTCAAAGTGGGCGCAGATGTTACCCAACCACATCATCACTGGCAAGCCGAATTCAGGCGCAAATTTCAGTTACCAGTTTTGCCAGGTCTTCGGCGTGGCCGCGAACCTGCGTTTCGTCCTCGCCTTCGACCATGACACGCACCAGCGGCTCTGTGCCGGACTTGCGCAACAACACGCGGCCACGCCCAGCCATTGCGAGGGTCACACGCTCGCAGGCGTCTTTGACAGCAGGGTGCTCGATAGGGTTTTCGCCACCGGCAAAGCGCACATTCAGCAGAACCTGCGGGCATTTGCGCAGCGCCTGGCGCGCTTGAGCCAGACTCTCTTTGCGACGACGCAACGACAGCAGTACCTGCAGCGCAGCAATAATGGCATCGCCCGTGGTGGTGTGTTGGAAGCAAACCACATGCCCCGAGTTCTCTCCGCCCACCAGCCAGTTACGCTCCAGCAGCTCGGCGATGACATAACGGTCACCGACATTGGCGCGCACAAACGGAATCCCCAGCTCGGCCAAGGCCAACTCAAGCCCGAGGTTGCTCATCAGCGTGCCAACCACACCGCCTTGCAGCTTGTCACGCTCATGCAGGTCGCGGGCAATGATGAACAACAGCTCATCGCCATCAACCACCGCACCGGTGTGATCCACCATCAATACACGGTCACCGTCGCCATCGAAGGCAATACCGAGGTCAGCGTGCTCGGCCAGGACAGCAGCCTGCAGCTGCTCCATATGCGTCGAGCCGCAGTTATCGTTGATGTTCAAACCATTTGGCTGGGCCGACAGCACCGTCACATCGGCGCCCAGCTCCTTGAATACGCTGGGAGCCACTTTGTAGGTTGCACCGTGAGCACAGTCGACAACAATTTTGAGGCCGGCAAAATTGGTGCTGGTCGGCACACTGCTCTTGCAGAACTCGATGTAGCGGCCCGAGGCGTCATTGATACGCGAGACCTTGCCCAGCTTGCTGGACTCAACCACGGTCATCGGCGCATCCAGCAACTCTTCGATCATCAGTTCGATCTCGTCCGGCAACTTGGTGCCCTGGCCCGAGAAGAACTTGATGCCGTTGTCATCATGGGGATTGTGCGAGGCACTGATCACGATACCGGCTTCAGCGTGGAAGGTACGCGTCAGGTAAGCGATTGCCGGTGTCGGCATTGGCCCCAGCAGCATGACATCGGCGCCCGCGGCAGACAGCCCCGCCTCCAGCGCAGATTCGAACATGTAACCCGAGATGCGGGTGTCTTTGCCCACCAGGATGCGGCAAGCGCCCATGCTGCGGAACGCCATACCGGCCGCCCAACCCAGCTTGAGCATGAAATCAGGAGTGATCGGGAATTCGCCGACCCGACCACGAATACCGTCGGTGCCAAAATATTTTTTAGTCATAAGTGCTCCATCATTCTTATTCGGCTGATTCTACCGCGGCCAGCATGCGCACCACATCAACCGTCTCGGCGACGTCATGCACCCGCAAAATACGCGCGCCCTTGGTCACGGCAAGTGCCGCCAACGCCAGGCCACCGTACAACCGCTCACCCACCGGGCGATTCAGGGCCAGCCCTATCATGCTCTTGCGCGACACGCCGACCAACAGGGGTCGACCAAGTGCGTGCAAGGCTTCCATATGCTTGAACAGGCTCAAGTTGTGTTGCAGGGTCTTGGCGAAGCCAAACCCGGGATCCAGGATAATCTTTTCGGCGGCGATACCCGCCTTGGTGCACTCAGCCATTCTTTGCGCAAGAAACCCACTCACCTCACCCACGAGATCATCGTAGTACGGGCTGTCCTGCATATTGCCGGGCTCTCCCAACATATGCATAAGGCACACCGGCAGCCCGGTGGCCGCCGCCGCATCCAGGGCGCCATCACGCTGAAGGGAGCGCACATCATTGATCAGCCCGGCACCGAGGCGCGCCGTCTCGCGCATTACGGCGGGAGTCGAGGTGTCCACCGAAATGATCACGTCCAGCTCACGGGCAATCCGCTCGACGATTGGCGCAACCCGCTCAAGCTCCTCCAAGGGGGAAACCACGCGAGCGCCCGGCCGAGTTGACTCACCACCCACATCAATCAATGTCGCGCCGGCCGCCACCATCGCTTCGGCATGACGCAACGCGGCATCCTGCTGGCTGAAGCGGCCGCCGTCAGAGAAAGAATCGGGGGTTACATTAAGAATGCCCATGACATGCGTATGGGCCAAATCAAGAACCCGGTTGCCGCAAGGCAACCGGGTGGAGGACAGCACGGAAGTCATTTCAAACCTTAGTGGTCAGCTGCGGGGCCGCCGATCGGGGCTTCAGGGCGCTCGTTCTGCACCACAGGCGGGGTGCCCGAAGTGCCCGAACCACCTTCCCAATCACGAGGCTCACGCGGTGCGCGACCCGCCATGATGTCGTCGATCTGATCGGCATCAATGGTTTCGTACTTCATCAGCGCATCAGCCATTGCATCCAGCTTGTCGCGGTTATCCGTCAGGATCTGCTTGGCCGTGCCGTAGCACTGGTCAATGATGCTGCGCACTTCGGAGTCGATCAGCTTGGCCGTCTCACCCGAGAAGCTGGCAGCTTGACCGCCACCACCACGCCCCAGGAACACTTCGCCTTCTTCCTCGGCATACATCAAAGGACCGAGTTTTTCCGACAAGCCCCACTTGGTCACCATGTTCCGTGCGATCTGGCTGGCACGCATGATGTCGTTGGAAGCACCGGTGGTCACACCGTCGAAGCCAAGCGTCATCTCTTCAGCAATCCGGCCGCCATACAGCGAACAGATCTGGCTGATCAGCGCCCGCTTGGAGAGACTGTAACGATCCTCTTCCGGCAGGAACATGGTCACACCCAGCGCACGCCCACGAGGAATGATCGACACTTTGTAGACCGGGTCATGCTCAGGCACAACACGACCAACAATGGCGTGACCGGCTTCGTGATAAGCGGTGTTCTGCTTCTCTTTCTCGGACATGACCATGGATTTGCGCTCGGCACCCATCATGATCTTGTCTTTGGCCAGTTCGAACTCTTTCATTTCAACAATGCGCTTGCCGGTACGGGCAGCGAACAACGAAGCCTCGTTGACCAGGTTGGCCAGGTCGGCACCGGAAAAGCCTGGCGTACCACGGGCAATCACGGCCGGAGCCACGTCGTCACCCATTGGCACTTTGCGCATGTGTACTTTCAGGATCTGTTCGCGACCGCGGATATCCGGCAGGCCCACCACAACCTGACGGTCGAAACGGCCTGGACGCAGCAACGCTGGGTCGAGTACGTCCGGACGGTTAGTCGCAGCGATGACGATGATGCCATCATTCATTTCGAAGCCGTCCATCTCAACCAGCAATTGGTTGAGGGTCTGCTCACGCTCATCATGACCGCCCCCCATGCCGGCGCCACGATGGCGACCCACAGCATCGATTTCGTCGATGAAGATGATGCACGGTGCGTGCTTCTTGGCCTGTTCGAACATATCGCGAACACGGCTGGCACCGACACCGACGAACATTTCGACGAAGTCAGAACCGGAAATGGTAAAGAACGGCACCTTGGCTTCGCCGGCAATTGCCTTGGCCAGCAAGGTTTTACCGGTACCCGGAGGACCGACCATCAGCACGCCACGAGGAATGCGGCCACCCAGGCGCTGGAACTTGCCCGGATCACGCAGGAACTCAACCAGCTCGCCGACTTCTTCCTTGGCTTCATCACAACCTGCGACGTCAGCCAGGGTGGTCTTCACCTGATCTTCGGAAAGCAGGCGTGCCTTGCTCTTGCCGAAACTCATCGGCCCGCCCTTGCCTCCCGCACCACCTTGCATCTGGCGCATGAAGAACATGAACACGGCGATAATCACCAGGATCGGGAAGCTCGCTACCAACAGCTGAGTCCAGATGCTCTGCTGCTCAGGCTGTTTGCCTTCAACCACTACGTGGTTATCCACCAAGTCGCCGATCAGACCGTTGTCCTGGATTGCCGGACGAATGGTCTTGAAGCTGTCGCCATCGTTGCGCTTGCCGGTGATCACGTAGCCATCAACCGCTACGCGCTCGACCTTGCCATCCTTAACTTGCTGGATGAAGTCGGAATAGTTGAGGGTCTGCGGCTCGTTAGGGCTGGAGAAGTTGTTCATCACCGTCACCAGGACAGCCGCGATGATCAACCACAGGATCAGATTCTTTGCCATATCGTTCAATTAACTACCCTCTGAAGCAAGCTCCGCTAGTGGCGCGCGCTTCGCATGATATTCACCGGCCTAACTTACTACATTACCTACAACTCTGGCAGGCGCCGTCTGTAACCCTTTGTGAAACTTTGACTACACAATATTCGTAAAGCTTCGTGACGAAAGCGATATAAAAAAACCTATCGCCCTCCTCGAATTCCTCAAAAACGCTCTTCGCTCTCAGCCCCTTCAACACCACGGAAGCCGCGGCACAGCAGGTATTGCTCGCGTGACCGGTCTCGCGAAGAGTCAGGTTTGCGCGTCTGTACCTTGTCGAACAGCTTGCGGATGTTCTTGTGGTACTCGTCAAAACCTTCGCCCTGGAAGACTTTCACCAGGAAATCACCGCCCGGACGCAAAACCCGACCCGCCAGGTCCAGTGCCAACTCGCACAGGAACATGGCTCGCGGCATATCAACGGCCGGTAATCCACTCATATTGGGGGCCATGTCGGAAATCACAAGGTCTACCTGCGAATTTCCCACAGCCTCGAGGATCTCGGCCAACACCGTGTCCTGGGTGAAGTCGCCGTGTACAAAGGTCACATCCGGGATGCTGTCCATCTCAAGGATGTCGGATGCGATCAATCGACCTTGCCCACCAATCAGACGACTGGTCACTTGGGACCAGCCACCAGGGGCTGCGCCAAGGTCAATAACGCTCATGCCTGGACGAATCAATTTGTCCTTGTCCTGGATCTCCAGCAGCTTGTAGCTGGCCCGGGAACGGTAGCCGTCCTTTTGCGCCTTTTTGACGTAAGGATCGTTGAAATGTTCTTGTAGCCACTTAAGGCTGGTTTTGGAACGGGCCACGGGCCACCTCGAAAATAAAACGGGTCGTGATTAACTGGGCGGTCCCGGACTCGCTCGGGTAAACTGGCCGCCGCTTTTTACAAGATCAGACGCAGGGGTCAGATTATGCCGCTCACTCAAGAGCAGAAGAAACAGTACAAATCCATTGGCCACCATCTGAAACCAGTTCTGATTGTGGCAGACAACGGTTTGACTGAAGGTGTGTTAGCCGAACTGGAACGCGCATTGGGCGATCACGAACTGATCAAGATCAAGGTCAACATCCTTGACCGCGAAGCGCGTTTGGCTGCCATTGCAGAACTGTGCAAGGTCGGCAAAGCGGACCTGGTACAGGTCATCGGCAAGATGGCACTGCTGTATCGCAAGAACTTCAGCGTCAACAAGCAGCTGTCGAACGTACACCGCTTCAAGTAATACAAGGGTCACGGGCGTGCTTCGCGCGCCCTGCCGCTCCATCCCGGTGCCGGCTGTATGACCAGCACCAGGCCGGAGAACCCTAGCACAAGATAGCTGAATAGCTGCCAGCGCAACGCTTGCGGCAGCCACACATGCACCACGCAAAACATTGCGCACGCATACAGCGCCATCAACAGCAGTTGGCCGCGAATATCCCGCCACAAGCTCTCCAAACCCTCGGCCTTGACCAGCACCAATGCCTGGAGCGTCACGCACGCCGCTGCAAAACCCACCAGCAGCGCACTCAGCATTCCGTTGAGCTCATCAATCAGCAGCGGCGCCAGGCCAATCAGGCCCAACACCGGCAGCACACCGATGTGCAACAACCACAGGCCGCCCACCCACAGCATCTGGGCAAGCTGCCAAAGCATGGCGCCCGCACGAAGCGGGCGCCGTCTTTCAGATGTGACGAACTTCAACAATCTCGTACTCGATTACACCACCGGGCGTTTTCACAGCCACCACGTCACCCTCTTCCTTGGCAATCAAGGCCCGGGCCAGTGGCGAACCGACGGAGATTTTGCCGAGTTTGAAGTCGGCTTCGTCTTCACCGACGATGTGGTAAACCACGCGCTCGTCGGTCTCGACGTTGGCGATTTCCACGGTAGTGCCGAAAATCACTTTGCCAGTCTTCGGGATGGTCGTGACATCGATGATGACCGCATTCTGCATACGGCCTTCGATATCACGGATCCGCGCCTCGACCATACCTTGCTGCTCACGAGCAGCGTGGTATTCGGCGTTCTCCTTCAAGTCACCCAGCTCGCGGGCCGTACCGATGTCCTGGCTCAGCTTCGGGCGGACGACCTTGGTCAAATGGGCGTGTTCTTCTTCCAGGGCCTTGGCGCCCTGGACGGTCATTGGGTATTTGGTCATGCCTTCAATCCTGCGTGTAGATCCTGCAAGCGACGCACGGTCTTTTCCGGACCGAACTTGAGCGCTTCGCAGATGGCTTCGCCAGCAGCAATGGTGGTGGTGCAATAGATCTTGTGCTGCAAGGCATTACGACGAATGGAATAGGAGTCCGCGATCGACTGGCGACCTTCGGTGGTGTTGATGATCAGGGTGACTTCGTCATTCTTGATCATGTCGACCACGTGCGGACGGCCTTCCGTCACCTTGTTCACGCGACGTACTTTCAGGCCGGCAGCCTCGATCAGCTTGGCCGTCCCGGCAGTCGCCACGACTTCAAAGCCCAAGTTGATCAGATCACGGGCCACGCCTGCAACCAGTGGCTTGTCATCATCACGCACGCTGATAAACGCAGTACCGCCGGTCGGCAGCACTTCGCTGGCGCCCATCTGGGCCTTGGCGAACGCTTCACCGAAGGTATCGCCCACGCCCATTACTTCACCGGTGGACTTCATCTCCGGGCCCAGGATCGGGTCCACGCCAGGGAATTTGGCGAAGGGGAACACCGCCTCTTTCACGCTGTAGAAGTTTGGAATGATTTCCTTGGTGAAGCCGATTTCCTTCAGGGTCTTACCGGCCATCACGCGGGCAGCGATCATGGCCAGGGACACACCGATGCACTTGGAAACAAATGGCACGGTACGCGAAGCACGCGGGTTCACTTCGATGACGTAGATGTCTTCGCCTTGCAGCGCCAACTGTACGTTCATCAGGCCGACCACGCCGAGTTCCAGGGCCATTTTCTTGACCTGCTCACGCATCTCGTCCTGGATGTGCGCCGGCAGCGAGTACGGCGGCAGCGAGCAAGCGGAGTCACCGGAGTGAACGCCAGCCTGTTCGATGTGCTGCATGATCGCGCCGATGACGACGTCGGTACCGTCGCACACCGCGTCCACGTCCATTTCGATGGCGCAGTTGAGGAAGTGGTCCAGCAGCACCGGGCTGTCGTTCGACACTTTCACCGCGTCACGCAGGTAGCGCTTGAGCTCGTCTTCTTCGTAGACGATTTCCATCGCCCGGCCGCCCAATACGTAGGACGGACGCACCACCAGCGGGTAGCCGATCTTGCTGGCTGCGCGGATGGCTTCATCTTCGCTGCGCACGGTGGCGTTTGGCGGCTGACGCAGGTTCAGGCGTTCAACCATTTGCTGGAAACGCTCACGGTCTTCAGCACGGTCGATGGCGTCAGGGCTGGTGCCGATGATCGGTACGCCGGCCGCTTCCAGGGCACGTGCCAGTTTCAGCGGGGTTTGGCCGCCGTACTGCACGATCACGCCTTTTGGCTTCTCGACGCGACAGATCTCCAGCACGTCTTCCAGGGTGACCGGCTCGAAGTACAGGCGGTCGGAAGTGTCGTAGTCAGTGGAAACGGTTTCCGGGTTGCAGTTGACCATGATGGTCTCGTACCCGTCTTCGCGCAGCGCGAGGGCGGCGTGTACGCAGCAGTAGTCGAACTCGATGCCCTGGCCGATACGGTTCGGACCGCCACCCAGGATGATGATCTTGTCGCGGCCCGACGGCGCAGCTTCGCACTCTTCCTCATAGGTGGAGTACAGGTAGGCAGTGTCGGTGGCGAACTCGGCAGCGCAGGTGTCAACGCGCTTGTAGACCGGGAAGATATCCAGCTTGTGGCGATGGGTACGCAGGTTCTTCTCGGTCACACCCAGCAGCTTGGCCAGGCGCTGGTCAGAGAAGCCTTTGCGCTTGAGGCGGAACATCAGGTCGCGGTCGATAGCGGACAAGCCCAGGGTCTTGACCTTCTCTTCTTCCTTGATCAGATCTTCGATCTGCACCAGGAACCACGGATCGATCATGTTCATGCCGAAGATATCTTCAACAGTCATGCCTGCGCGGAAAGCGTCAGCCACATACCAGATACGCTCGGCGCCCGGCACAGTCAGCTCGCGCTTGAGCACGCTCATGCTTTCCGGGTTGCTCAGGTCGAGCTTCTCGTCCAGGCCGCAAACACCTACTTCCAGGCCGCGCAGCGCTTTCTGCAGGGATTCCTGGAAGGTCCGGCCGATGGCCATGACTTCACCGACCGACTTCATCTGAGTGGTCAGGCGTGCATCGGCCTTGGCGAATTTCTCGAAGGCAAAGCGCGGCAGCTTGGTCACGACGTAGTCGATGGACGGCTCGAAAGACGCCGGCGTAGCGCCGCCCGTGATTTCGTTTTGCAACTCGTCCAGGGTGTAACCGATCGCCAGCTTGGCAGCGATGCGCGCAATCGGGAAACCGGTCGCTTTCGATGCCAGCGCCGAAGAACGCGATACACGCGGGTTCATCTCGATCACGACCATGCGGCCAGTGTCCGGGCAGATGCCGAACTGAACGTTGGAACCACCGGTTTCAACGCCGATCTCACGCAGTACCGCCAAGGAGGCGTTACGCATGATCTGGTATTCCTTGTCCGTCAGGGTCTGTGCCGGAGCAACGGTGATCGAGTCCCCGGTGTGCACGCCCATCGGGTCGAAGTTTTCGATGGAGCAAACGATGATGCAGTTGTCTTTTTTGTCGCGGACAACCTCCATCTCGTACTCTTTCCAGCCGATCAGGGATTCGTCGATCAGCAGCTCTTTGGTCGGCGACAGGTCCAGGCCACGGGCGCAGATTTCTTCGAACTCTTCACGGTTGTAGGCGATGCCGCCACCGGTGCCGCCCATGGTGAAGGACGGACGGATAATGCACGGGAAGCCCAGCTTTTCGAGTACCGCATTGGCCTCTTCCATGCTGTGGGCAATGCCGGAGCGCGGGCAGTCAAGGCCGATGGACTTCATGGCCTTGTCGAAACGCGAACGGTCTTCAGCCTTGTCGATGGTGTCGGCATTGGCGCCAATCATCTCTACGCCGAACTTCTCCAGAACGCCTTCGCGCTCCAGGTCCAGGGCGCAGTTCAGTGCGGTCTGGCCACCCATGGTCGGCAGCAACGCGTCCGGACGCTCTTTTTCGATGATCTTGGCAACGGTCTGCCACTTGATCGGTTCGATGTAGGTGGCGTCGGCCATGTCCGGGTCGGTCATGATGGTGGCCGGGTTGGAGTTCACCAGGATGACGCGGTAACCCTCCTCGCGCAGGGCTTTACAGGCCTGGGCGCCGGAGTAGTCGAATTCGCAGGCCTGGCCGATCACAATCGGGCCAGCGCCGAGAATCAGGATGCTTTTTATGTCTGTACGTTTTGGCATGGGTTTGTCACTCAAATCCGCAGGTCAGTCGGCAAGCCGTCTTGAACAATCGTTGAAGAGCCTGTGGGGGCCACCGAAGTTCGGGGCCGCCCGCAGGCCACTCAGTCAGCGTCGCTTGGCCATCTCATTGATGAAACGGTCGAACAGCGGCGCTACGTCGTTCGGGCCAGGGCTGGCTTCAGGGTGGCCCTGGAAGCTGAACGCGCTCTTGTCGGTGCGCTCGATGCCCTGCAAGGAGCCGTCGAACAGCGACTTGTGAATCGCGCGAACGTTGCTCGGCAGGGTGGCTTCATCCACCGCAAAACCGTGGTTCTGGCTGGTGATCATCACAACGCCGGTGTCCAGGTCTTGTACCGGGTGGTTGGCACCGTGATGGCCGTGGCCCATTTTCAGGGTTTTGGCGCCGGAGGCCAGGGCCAGCAGTTGGTGGCCGAGGCAGATGCCGAATACCGGAATCTCGGTTTCCAACACGTCCTTGATCGCCTGGATGGCATAGTCGCAAGGCTCAGGGTCACCCGGGCCGTTGGACAGGAACACGCCGTCCGGTTGCAGGGCCAGCACGTCGCTCGCAGGGGTTTGCGCCGGCACCACGGTCACGCGGCAGCCGCGCTCAACCAGCATGCGCAGGATGTTGTACTTCACGCCGTAGTCGTAGGCCACAACGTGGTATGGCAGATCAGCAGCTTCGATGGTCGCGTGACTGTCGGTCTTCAAGTCCCAGACAGTGGAGCGCCACTCGTACTTCTCTTTGACGCTGACAACTTTTGCCAGGTCCATGCCTTTCAGGCCTGGGAAACCTTGCGCAGCGGCGATCGCCGCCTCTTCGGAGATACTGTCACCGACCATGATGCAGCCGTTCTGCGAGCCTTTTTCACGCAGGATGCGTGTAAGGCGGCGCGTATCGATACCGGCGATCGCCACAACGTTGTTGGCTTTCAGGTAATCGGACAGCGACATCGTGTTACGCCAGTTGCTCGCAACCAGGGGCAGGTCACGAATCACCAGACCGGCCGACCAGACACGATCAGACTCGACATCTTCCGGTGTAGTACCGGTGTTGCCGATGTGCGGATAGGTCAGGGTAACGATCTGCTGGGCGTAGGAAGGATCGGTAAGGATTTCCTGATAGCCGGTCATGGCAGTGTTAAACACTACCTCTCCAACGGTTTGACCGTCGGCTCCAATGGCTTCGCCGCGAAAAATGCTGCCATCAGCAAGGGCGAGTATGGCTGGCTTAGTCAAGAAGACCTCCCGTAAATAAAGCCTGAAAGGGCGATCGCAGGTTGTAAAAAAGCGGAGTGACGTATGGACACGTCACCCCGCTTCTTCACTGAATTATTCTGCGCGCTTTTAGTGGACACACTAAAGCTGTAGCTTACAGAAAAAGGCTTTTTTGGTCCACCGCTAATGAGCCTTAAAGGCAGGGGAATGCGACAGGACGTCGCTTAGCGGGTAAAAACGGGGCCTAAGCATAAGCTTGAGGCCCTATTTTAGCTACTGATTAGTGCAGATCCAGCACGTCGCGCATGTCGTAAAGAGCAGGCTCACGACCTTCCAGCCAGAGCGCCGCACGCACCGCACCCTTGGCAAATGTCATGCGGCTGGAGGCCTTGTGCGTGATCTCCAGGCGCTCGCCTTCACTGGCAAACAGCACGGTGTGATCACCGACCACATCACCACCGCGCACCGTGGCAAAGCCAATGGTGTCGCGGGCACGCGCGCCGGTATGGCCTTCACGCCCGTAAACAGCGACTTTGGACAGGTCGCGCCCCAGGGCATCGGCAATCGCCTCGCCCATGCGCAGCGCAGTACCCGACGGCGCATCGATCTTGTGGCGATGGTGGGTCTCGATGATCTCGATATCCGCCTCATCACCCAACACGCGCGCGGCCAGGTCCAGCAACTTGAGCGACAGGTTCACGCCGACGCTGAAGTTGGCGGCGAAGACGATCGGAATATCCTTGCCCGCCTCCACCAGCAACTGCTTCTGCTCGGCACTCAAGCCTGTGGTGCCGATGACCATGGCCTTGCCCGCCTTGCGGCAGAACGCCAGGTTTTTCAGCATCACTTCCGGCAAGGTGAAGTCGATCAGCACATCAAACTCGTCAGCCACCTGCTCCAGGTTGCCCGACAACGAAACGCCGATGCGACCCAACGAGGCCAGCTCACCGGCGTCCGCACCGATCAGCGTGCTGCCGGGGCGAACAATCGCCGCCGTCAGCCCGGAGGCCGGCGAGCGCTGCTGCACCGCCTCGACCAGCGTCTTGCCCATGCGCCCGGCAGCGCCCATTACGGCTATACGTCGCATATTCACGTCCTTACAAGTCGCCGAAGAAGCGCTTCACGCCATCGA
The DNA here is from genome assembly GCF_001421425.1 of Pseudomonas sp. Leaf15. Taxonomy (NCBI): domain Bacteria; kingdom Pseudomonadati; phylum Pseudomonadota; class Gammaproteobacteria; order Pseudomonadales; family Pseudomonadaceae; genus Pseudomonas; species Pseudomonas sp. Leaf15. The sequence continues at coordinate 94,464 of NZ_LMKI01000006.1, read as the reverse complement.
AGAAGCCAGTAGTTTTCGGCGAATGGGAGTCATCGCCTTCCAACGAGCTGCGGAACTCTTCAAGCAGTTCGCGCTGACGACGGCCGAGGTTGACGGGCGTTTCTACCGCCACACGGCACATCAAGTCGCCAGCACCGCCACCGCGCACCGGCGCAACGCCTTTGCCACGAATGCGGAACTGCTTGCCGGTCTGGGTGCCTTCCGGGATCTTGAGCTTGACCCGACCATCCAGGGTCGGAATTTCCAGCTCGCCACCCAATGCCGCGTCGACAAAGCTGATCGGCACTTCGCAGAACAGGTGCTTGCCATCACGCTGGAAGATCGAGTGCTCGCGCACATTGATCACCACGTACAGGTCGCCCGTCGGGCCGCCCTGAGCGCCCGCCTCGCCTTCGCCCGACAGGCGAATACGGTCACCGGTATCAACACCCGCCGGCACTTTCACCGAAAGGGTCTTGTACTCTTCGACACGGCCTTCGCCATGGCAGGAGTCGCACGGGTCGGAAATGATCTTGCCCTGGCCATGGCAGCGCGGGCAGGTCTGCTGCACCGAGAAGAAGCCCTGTTGCATGCGCACCTGGCCAATACCGCCACAGGTTGGGCAGGTGATCGGCGAGGAACCTTTCTTGGCCCCCGAACCGTCGCACGGCTTGCAATTGACCAGCGTCGGCACACGGATATTGACCGTGGTGCCGCGCACAGCTTCTTCCAGGTTCAGCTCCAGCGTGTAGCGCAAGTCACTGCCGCGCTGGGCACCGCCGCGCTGACCGCCACGGCCGCCACCAAAAAAGTCACTGAACACATCGCCGAAAATATCGGAGAAGTTCTGACCACCAAAACCGGCACCGCCGCCACCCATACTCGGGTCGACACCGGCATGACCATACTGATCGTAGGCCGCGCGCTTATTGGGATCAGACAAGCATTCGTAGGCCTCATTGGCCTCTTTGAACATCTCTTCGGATTCTTTGCTATCCGGATTACGGTCCGGGTGGTGCTTCATCGCCAGGCGACGGTAAGCCTTTTTCAGGTCCGCCTCGCTGGAGCTGCGCTCCACACCCAACACTTCGTAATAGTCACGCTTTGCCATAAGTCTTTGCACTCTTAAGGACGTTCAGCCCGGCCCTCCTGAGCCTTGCCGAACTCGTTGAGCCCCAATACAGGCCCGGACCCAACTCACGTCAATTCAACGATCCTGGTCATAACTACTTTTTAGCCAGGGACCCGGCCAAAAATGCGGTATTTACTGCTCGGAAAGCAGGAGCATTCCCGATCACACCGCCAGCACCCGAACCTTGTCGCATGCTGTAAAAATTCACATACCCCAGACACGCCAACGCGGGAGCAAGCTCCCGCGCGGCGACATCCTACCAGTCACCGCTTGATAGCGGTCAACCGGGCAATCAACTTACTTCTGCTCTTTGACTTCTTCGAACTCGGCATCGACAACATCGTCGTGCTTGGCTTCAGGCTCTGCTTGTGCAGCGCCTTCTGCCGACTGGCCTTGCTCGGCGTACATTTTCTGGGCAACCGGAGCGGAGACTTTCGACAGCTCCTCAACCTTGGCTTCGATGGCAGCCTTGTCGTCGCCTTTAATGGCGGTTTCCAGGGCAACCACAGCGGCTTCGATCGCGGTCTTCTCTTCGGCAGTCACTTTGTCGCCTGCTTCGGAGACCATTTTACGCGTCGAGTGAACCAGGGCATCGCCTTGGTTACGCGCACCGGCCAGCTCAGCAAACTTGGCATCCGCATCAGCGTTGGCTTCAGCATCACGAATCATCTGTTGAATTTCTTCATCAGACAGACCGGAGTTGGCCTTGATGGTGATCTTCTGCTCTTTGCCGGTCGCCTTGTCTTTGGCACCTACGTGCAGGATACCGTTGGCATCGATGTCGAAGGTCACTTCAATTTGCGGCACGCCACGTGGTGCTGGTGGAATCTCGGCCAGGTCGAACTTGCCCAGGGACTTGTTCTGAGCGGCTTGCTTACGCTCACCTTGCAGCACGTGAATGGTCACAGCGCCCTGGTTGTCGTCGGCCGTCGAGAACACTTGCGATTTCTTGGTAGGAATCGTGGTGTTTTTCTCGATCAGCGCGGTCATCACGCCACCCATGGTTTCGATACCCAGGGTCAGCGGGCTGACGTCCAGCAGCAGCACGTCTTTCACGTCGCCGGCCAATACCGCACCCTGGATCGCAGCACCCATGGCAACCGCTTCGTCCGGGTTCACGTCTTTACGTGCTTCTTTACCGAAGAACTCGGTGACCAGCTTCTGAACCAGTGGCATACGGGTCTGACCGCCAACCAGGATCACGTCGTTGATCGAGCCAACGTCGATACCGGAGTCTTTCAGCGCGATGCGGCAAGGTTCGATGGTGCGTTGAACCAGGTCTTCAACCAGCGCTTCCAGCTTGGAACGGGAGATCTTCACGTTCAAGTGCTTAGGACCAGTGGCGTCTGCAGTGATGTACGGCAGGTTCACGTCGGTCGACTGAGCCGAAGACAGCTCGATCTTGGCTTTTTCAGCGGCTTCTTTCAGGCGCTGCATCGCCAGCGGGTCACCCTTAAGGTTCATGCCGCTTTCTTTCTTGAATTCGTCAACGAGGTAGTCGATCAGACGAATGTCAAAGTCTTCACCACCCAGGAAGGTGTCGCCGTTGGTGGCCAACACTTCGAACTGGTGCTCGCCGTCAACTTCAGCGATCTCGATAACGGAGACGTCGAAAGTACCACCGCCCAGGTCATAAACGATCACGGTGTGGTCGCCCTTGGCCTTGTCCATACCGTAGGCCAGAGCGGCTGCGGTGGGTTCGTTGATGATACGTTTTACGTCCAGGCCAGCGATGCGGCCGGCGTCTTTGGTCGCCTGACGCTGGCTGTCGTTGAAGTAGGCCGGAACGGTGATCACCGCTTCAGTCACGGCTTCACCGAGGTAGTCTTCGGCGGTTTTCTTCATCTTTTTCAAGATTTCAGCCGAGATTTGCGGCGGCGACATTTTCTGGCCGTTTACTTCAACCCAGGCGTCACCGTTGTCAGCCTTGGCGATTTTGTAAGGGACCATCTTGATGTCTTTCTGTACGACTTCTTCGTCGAACTTACGACCGATCAGACGCTTAACCGCGTACAGAGTGTTGTGCGGGTTGGTGACAGCCTGACGCTTGGCCGATTGACCGACGAGGATTTCACCGTCGTTGGCGTAAGCAATGATCGACGGCGTGGTACGCGCGCCTTCGGCGTTTTCGATAACTTTAGCAACGCCGTTTTCCAGCACGGAGACGCAGGAGTTGGTAGTCCCCAGGTCGATACCGATAATTTTGCCCATGATTTACTCTCCCGAAACTTTAATTTGGTTGCCGCAGCAGTGGTGGCTAACTGCGGTAGCACTTAAACGCTTGACTTATAGATGGGGCCGTTACGACTGATTTCAAGCCTGCTCATCAATAGAAGGTGCAACGGGTGCAGGAGCCTTGCTCACCACCACCATCGCCGGGCGCAACAAACGACCGTTGAGCTGATAACCCTTCTGGAACACTTTCAAAACACTGTTGGGCTCCAGGTCATGGCTTTCCTGCATGGCCATGGCTTGGTGATGCTCAGCATTGAACGGCTCACCGCCTTGTGGATCGATGGCTTCCAACTGATAACGCTTCAGGGTGTCCTGGAACATTTTCAGGGTCAGCTCAATCCCTTCGCGCATCGGACGGATGTTTTCGTCGTCAGGGTTGGACAACTCAAGGCCACGCTCCAGGCTGTCGATAATCGGCAGCAGGTCGTTGGCGAATTTTTCCAGCGCGAATTTATGAGCCTTTTCGACATCCTGCTCGGCACGGCGGCGGACGTTCTGCAGATCGGCGGCAACACGCAAAGATTGATCCTGCGCAGCGGCCAATTGCTCTTCGAGCACTTGCACACGAGTCGCCAGTTCATCACCGGCAGCCGAATTGGCGTCTGGAGTTTGCGTATCCTGCGTCTGTTCGTCAGCCATAGATTTCTCCTTTCAAAATCATGCGCGAACTCAACTCGCGCTTCTGTTCCGGTATATGGGGCCACAATTTTCAGGTTCAAGGGCGCAGGCGTTACCAAAAGTCTTTCAGTTGCTCTGGGTCAATTCCGGCAGCGTCATTGCGCTTTGCGCTAAAAAATACTTCTACTCAAGCAAATTGAGCTAAGCATCAGGATTGTCAGCGCTGAATAAAACACTGTATAAATAACCAGACCTAAAGCCTGGGAGCGGCCGTCATGCTGGTGCACCTGTCCGTACATAACTACGCCATCGTTGAACACCTGGACCTCGAACTGGATCGCGGGATGAGCGTAATCACAGGCGAAACCGGCGCCGGCAAATCGATCATGCTCGACGCCCTGGGTCTGACCCTGGGCGACCGCGCCGACAGTGGCGTGGTACGCCCAGGCGCAGACAAGGCCGACATCCTCGCCACTTTCGACCTCGCCGATATTCCCGAAGCCGAGGCCTGGCTGGCCGAGCGCGACCTTAATAATGAAGGCCCGTGCATCCTGCGCCGCGTCATCACGGCGGAAGGTCGTTCACGCGGCTACATCAATGGCACACCCTGCCCGCTCGGCGATTTAAAGGCACTGGGCGAGTTGCTGATCGATATCCACAGCCAGCACGAACACCAATCCCTGCTGAAAACCGACACCCATCGCCGCCTGCTCGACGAATACGCCGGCGCCACCGACCTGGCGCGCCAGGTGCAGCTTGCCGCCCAGCGCTGGAGGCAAACCCGCCAGGAGCTCGAGCGACTCTCCAACTCCGGCGACGAACAACGCGCTCGCCATCAACTGCTCAGCTATCAGCTTGAAGAGCTGGAGAGCCTGGGCCTTGGCGAAACCGAGCTGGAGCAACTGGAGCAGGAACACAAAAACCTGACCAACGCCGAAACCCTGCTGGGTATCTGCCGGCAAGTGGTGGAGCAATGCAGCGAAAGTGATTCGGGCAATGTACTCAATGCACTCACCGCCAGCCTCAACCGCCTATCAAGCGTGAACAGCGGGTCGGGCTCCTTGAGCGAGGCCACCACCCTGCTGACCAGTGCGCAGATCCAGGTAGAAGAAGCCGTAGGCGAACTGAATCGCTTCCTCGATCACTTCGACGCCGACCCGGCGCGCCTGCAAGAAATCGAAGAGCGCCTGGACACTATCTATACCCTGGCGCGCAAACACCGTATCCAGCCGACCGAAGTGGCGACGATGCAGCAAAAGCTGCTGGATGAGATCGAAACCCTCAACGCCAACGATGAGTCGATTGAACGGCTGGGCGATGAACTCGCCTCCTTCGCCCGCCACTACCAGGAAAAAGCCCGCGAACTCAGCGACCTGCGCCAGCAAGCCGCTACCAGCCTGGCCAGCGCCGTAGAGCAGGAAATTCAGCGCCTGGGCATGCCCGGCGGGCGCTTCACCATTGAGCTGCACGCCAACACCAGCAACGAACTGCAACCCCATGGTTTGGAACAAGTGGAGCTGCTGGTCAGCGCCAACCCTGGCCAGCCGCTCAAGGCACTGGCGAAAGTGGCGTCCGGCGGTGAGCTGTCGCGAATCAGCCTGGCGATTCAGGTGATTACTGCCCAAACCTCACGGGTACCCACGCTGGTATTCGACGAAGTGGACGTGGGGATCGGTGGGCCGACGGCGGAGATTGTCGGCCAACTGCTGCGCCGCCTTGGCGAACGTGGCCAGGTACTCACCGTGACTCACTTGCCGCAAGTGGCCGCCCAAGGGCATCAGCATTTATTTGTACACAAAGTGCGCGGCAGCGATGCGACGCATACGGCCGTGTCCAAATTGAACAAATCGGAGCGGGTAGAAGAGGTGGCGCGGATGTTGGGCGGTATCGACCTGACGAAAGAGTCGCTGGCCCACGCGAAGAAAATGGTGGTGGCTGCCAAGGCCTGAATCGAGCTTTTTCGCTCTATTTTCTCTCTTATAGAAAGCACGAAGGCGACCCTGGGGTCGCCTTCTATCGTTTCACAGAGCAAATCTGTGTCGATTTTTACTTTTTCTTACGGATGTACAGGACCAGATTATGGTCCACCAAATCGAATCCATGCTGCTCAGCGATCTGGTGCTGGAGCTTCTCGATTTCCGGGCTGGTGAACTCGATAACCTCATTGGTATCCAGGTCAACCATGTGATCGTGATGACCACCGTCAGCCAATTCGAACACTGCATGACCGCCGTCGAAATTATGACGAACCACCAGCCCTGCGGCTTCAAACTGGGTCAGCACACGGTAAACCGTGGCCAGGCCAACGTCCTCGTTAGACTCCATCAGCGCCTTGTAAACATCCTCGGCACTCATGTGGCGCTGCTCAGCAGAATCGAGCATTTGTAGAATCTTGACTCGTGGCAGAGTCACTTTAAGACCGGCTTTGCGTAGTTCGCTATTTTCAACCATGGTTAGCTTTCTCGCGGATGCTGCTTCGCAGCTTCTCTTAATACGGGTATGATCGGCGTTTACGTTGTCCCAGCCAAGATAGTGGAAGTCGCCCACCGATGCAAAACACCAAGCTCTTGCTAACCAGTTTCACCCTTGTGGGACTGCTCGCACTCGCCGGTTGTTCATTCCCCGGGGTTTACAAAATCGACATCCAGCAGGGCAATGTCGTCACGCAGGACATGATAGACCAGTTACGCCCGGGAATGACCCGACGGCAAGTACGGTTTATTATGGGCAACCCCCTGCTGACCGACACTTTTCATGCCGATCGCTGGGATTATCTCTACAGCATCCAGCCAGGTGGCGGTGAGCGCCAGCAGGAACGCGTCAGTGTCATCTTCAATGGCAATGACCAGCTTGTGAGCCTGTCCGGTGACTTCATGCCCGGCGTAAGCCGTGATGAAGCCTTGCTCGGCAAGGACAACGGTACCAATGTAACTGCGCCAGCGCAGGAAGCAGAGAAGCCTAAGTCCGAAGTGCCGGCCAAGCCTGGCTCCTTGCTGGATCAGATCCAGAAGGACGTCGACGGCGTGCAGACCGTCCCTGTCCCGACGCCCCAACCTCTGGACACCAGCCCGCAGTAATTGTGCGGCGCTCGATAAAAAGCCCGGCATGCCGGGCTTTTTATTGCCCTGCCGATTGGCAGCCTTATGGGTTCTGCTGCCGCGCCAAGGCCGCCTTGGCCGCACGCAGCCTGCGCACTTCCTTGGGGTCTGCCAGCAAGGGCCGGTAAATCTCGATTCGATCACCTGGCTGCGCAACTCGCACGTGCGCATCGGCGACCACTTTGCCGAATATGCCCAGCGGGCAATCCGCTAATACCAAGCCTGGACACTGCTCAGCAATCCCCGACGCCAGCACCGCAGCCTTCAGGCTAGTACCCGCAGGCACCGTCACCGCCAGCAAGACCTGGCGATCCTCGGCGGCGTACACCACTTCAATCTCAACCATGCAGTTGTTTGGCTCGCTGGCAAAACGCATCCACCAGGGTATTAGCCGCCTGGTTGAACAAAGGCCCCAGGGTCGCCCGCACAATCGGGCCAGCGTAATCAAAGGACAGGTCCAGGCTGATCTTGCAGGCCTTGTCGGTCAACGCCTTGAATACCCATACCCCATGCAACTGAGTGAACGGCCCTTCCTGCAGGTTCATCTCAATGGATTTGCCCGGCACCAACACATTGCGCGTTACAAAATGCTGGCTAAGCCCACCCTTGGCCACCCCGACACTGGCGACCATATGCTCATCGCTGCTTTCCAGCACGTCGGCGGTTGAGCACCAAGGCAGGAACTCCGGGTAACGCGCTACGTCATTGACCAGGTCATAGAGCGCCTGCGCCGGATAAGGCAATAAAGCCGAACGTTGAATATGCGTCGTCATGTGAGCGTTACTTCCACTGCTTGAGGCAAACATCGCGAAAGAACAGCCCGATCCGCGAGAGAAAAAAACCAGAGAACTGCCGGTATTGTCCGGGATTCGTCCAACACGCTCAAGCACGCAGGTTGACCGTAGCCGACACGCTCGCAACTCCCTATAATGCCGCCCCTATGGCTAAACAAAAGAAACACCCCACAGGGACCATCGCGCAAAATAAAAAGGCGCGACACGATTACTTCATCGAACATCGGTTCGAGGCTGGTCTGGTCCTGGCCGGCTGGGAAGTAAAAAGTCTGCGCGCCAGCAAGCTGCAACTGGTCGACAGCTACGTATTGCTCAAAGATGGCGAGGCATGGCTGCTGGGCAGTCATATCACCCCGCTGACCACCGCGAGCACCCACGTGATTGCCGACCCGGTGCGCACGCGCAAGCTGTTGCTCAACGCCCGCGAACTGGAAAAGCTCGCGGCTGCCGTACAGCAGAAAGGCTATGCCTGCATCTGCCTGTCCTGGTACTGGAGCAAGCACCTGGTCAAGTGCGAGATCGCGCTGGGCAAGGGCAAGAAGGAATACGACAAGCGCGATACCGAGCGTGAGCGCGACTCCAACCGTGAGTTGCATCGCGCCGTGCGCAACAAGGGCAAGGAAGAGTAATCCTTGTGACGGTGTAGCCCCACGCGGGCTACATCCCTTTACGTCGCTCCGCCCGAGCCACGCGCTGGACCTCCTGACGCACCTCCTCCAACACTTCCTGCACGTACAGCAGGTGACGTGTTGAGACGTCCCGCGCCTGCTCGGCGCGCCCTTCGATAATCGCCAAATACAAATCCCGATGCTGGCTGATCAACATGTCACGGGTTTCTGTGCGTTGCTGGTACATGCCACCGATATTGGTCACCACGTTACGCTTGAGCAAATCGAACAGGCCACGAATGGTGTGCAGCAACACGGCGTTATGGCTGGCTTCAGCGATGGCCAAGTGAAACCGTGCATCCGCCGCGCCCTCTTCCAGCCGGCTGACTTCATCAGCACGGGTGTAGCAATCCTGCAGTGCCTCAAACGCTGCGGTCAGCCGCTCGCGGTCGACCTCAGTGGCACGCAATGCGGCGTAGTAAGCGCAGGACGCTTCCAGGGTCTGACGAAACTCCAGCAAATCCCGCTGAGCCTCCGGATTATTTTCCAGCAGGTGCAGCAACGGATCACTGAAGGTCGAACCCAGAGAATCCGCCACATAGTTACCGCCGCCCTGACGGCTGACCAACAACCCCTTGGCCGCGAGCTTCTGGATCGCCTCACGCAGCGAAGGGCGCGACACGCCAAACTGTTCAGCCAAAGCGCGCTCGGCTGGCAAGCGTTCGCCCGACTTGAGCGTGCCTTCGAGGATCATGCCCTCAAGCTGCTCGACAATATCGTCAGACAAACGGCGCTGACGCACCTGATCAAACCCCATAACTCACTCTCCACAAACCCGACCACTCGCCAGGCCCTCTATTCTCGCCTATCGCCGCGCTTGCGGCACCTATCAGAACGCCTTCGATTCACCCAACCAGATCACCCCACCCACACCGCTACGACCAAAGTTTCGTGGGCGGCAAATTGACACACCCCTGCCAAGGCTTTTACTCTAGCCGAAAGCGACTGTAAATTGGTATTACCAATTATCCAAGCTGACCAAACAACAACAATCAGGGGCCACCCCATTATGCAAACCTGGCAACAGCTCTACAGCCCACTCGGCAGCCTCGGCCTGTCCGCATTGGCCGCCGTTATCCCGATCGTATTTTTCTTCCTGGCACTGGCGGTGTTCCGCCTCAAAGGCCACGTGGCAGGCAGCATCACCCTGGGGCTGTCGATCCTGGTGGCTATTTTTGCGTTCCAGATGCCGGTAGACATGGCCTTGGCCGCCGCCGGTTACGGGTTTGCCTACGGCCTGTGGCCCATCGCCTGGATCATCGTCGCCGCCGTATTCCTCTACAAACTGACGGTCAAGAGCGGGCAGTTTGAAATCATCCGCAGCTCGGTCCTGTCGATTACCGATGACCAGCGCTTGCAGGTGCTGTTGATTGGTTTCTGCTTCGGCGCCTTCCTCGAAGGTGCGGCCGGTTTCGGCGCACCCGTGGCGATTACCGCCGCGCTGCTGGTCGGCCTGGGGTTCAACCCGCTGTACGCCGCCGGCCTGTGCCTGATCGCCAACACCGCGCCGGTGGCGTTCGGCGCGCTGGGTATTCCGATTATCGTCGCCGGGCAAGTCACCGGTATCGACTCGTTCAAGATCGGCGCCATGGCCGGCCGCCAGTTGCCGCTGCTGTCATTGTTTGTGCCGTTCTGGCTGGTGTTCATGATGGACGGCCTGCGCGGCGTTCGCGAAACCTGGCCAGCCGCACTGGTAGCAGGCCTGAGTTTTGCCGTCACCCAATACTTCACCTCCAACTTCATCGGCCCGGAGCTGCCGGACATCACCTCGGCCCTGGCCAGCCTGGTAGCGCTGACCCTGTTCCTGAAAGTCTGGCAGCCCAAACGCAGCGCCGGCGCACAAATTGCCGGCGCCACCTCCGCCGCAGCGGTCACCGCCAGCGCCGGCGGCTTCGGTCAACCACGCCAAACCGTCGCCTCGCCTTACAGCCTGGGGCAGATTTTCAAAGCCTGGTCGCCGTTCCTGATCCTCACCGTGCTGGTCACTATCTGGACGCTCAAGCCGTTCAAGGCGATGTTCGCCGCCGGCGGCTCGATGTACAGCTGGGTGTTCAACTTCGCGATCCCGCACCTGGACCAATTGGTCATCAAGGTCGCCCCGATCGTCACCAACCCCACGGCGATTCCGGCCGTGTTCAAGCTGGACCCGATTTCAGCCACCGGTACCGCGATTTTCTTCTCGGCACTGATTTCGATGCTGGTGCTGAAAATCGACCTCAAGACTGGTCTTACCACTTTAAAAGAGACCTTCTACGAACTGCGCTGGCCGATCCTGTCCATCGGCATGGTGCTGGCGTTTGCCTTCGTCACCAACTACTCCGGCATGTCCTCGACCATGGCTTTGGTATTGGCCGGCACCGGCGCTGCGTTCCCGTTCTTCTCGCCGTTCCTCGGCTGGCTGGGGGTTTTCCTGACAGGCTCCGACACCTCGTCCAACGCCCTGTTCAGCTCGCTGCAAGCCACCACGGCGCATCAGATCGGCGTCAACGACACCTTGCTGGTCGCAGCAAACACCAGCGGCGGCGTGACCGGCAAGATGATCTCGCCACAGTCGATCGCCGTGGCCTGCGCCGCCACCGGCCTGGTGGGCAAAGAGTCCGACCTGTTCCGCTTTACCCTCAAGCACAGCCTGTTTTTTGCCACCATCGTCGGGCTGATCACGCTGGCGCAGGCCTACTGGTTCACCGGTATGCTGGTGCACTAAAAGCCTGCACGTAAGTAGGGTAAGAATCGACGCCGGACAACGGTTCCGGCGTCAGCTATTTCTGGAGGACCGATGAGCCTGCCTGCTGCTTTCCTGAGCGACGTCGCACAACTGATCCCGAAAGATCGTCGCTTCGACGACCCTCTTTCCACCCTCGCCTTCGGCACTGACGCCAGCTTTTACCGACTGATCCCACAGCTGGTGGTTCGCGTGGAGTCGGAAGATGAAGTCGTGGCTCTGCTGCATCTGGCCCAGCGCGACCGCGTACCCGTGACCTTCCGCGCAGCCGGCACCAGCTTGTCCGGCCAGGCCATCAGCGACTCGGTGCTGATCGTGCTGGGTGACAATTGGAACGGCCGCGAAATTCGTGGCCAAGGCACGCAGATTCGCCTGCAACCTGGCGTGATCGGCGCCCAGGCCAATGCGTGGCTGGCGCCGTTCGGGCGCAAGATCGGCCCGGACCCGGCCTCGATCAACGCCTGCAAGATCGGCGGCATCGTCGCCAACAATGCCAGCGGCATGTGCTGCGGCACCGCGCAAAACACCTATCACACCCTGGCCGGCATCCGCCTGGTACTGGCTGATGGCAGCCGCCTGGATACCGAGGACGCGGCCAGTGTCAGTGCCTTTCGCCAACAGCATGGCGAATTACTGGAACGCCTGGCCACGCTGGGCCGGGAGACCCGGGCCAACGCCGAACTGGCTGCAAAAATCCGCCACAAATACCGTCTGAAAAACACCACCGGCCTGTCACTCAACGCCTTGGTGGATTTCGATGAGCCCCTGAATATCCTCAGCCATCTGCTGGTGGGCTCCGAAGGCACCCTCGGTTTTATCAGCGCAGTCACCTACGACACCGTGATCGACCACCCGAACAAGGCCTCAGCGCTGATTGTGTTCCCGGATGTGGAAACCTGCTGCAATGCCGTGACGGTGCTCAAAACCCAACCTGTCTCCGCCGTTGAGCTGCTGGACCGGCGCAGCATGCGCTCGGTGCAGGACAAACCGGGCATGCCGGCTTTCGTACAGCAGTTATCGGAAAACGCCTGCGCGCTATTGATCGAATCCCGTGCCGCGTCGCCGTCACTGCTGCAGGAACAACTGGCGCTGATCATGGCGTCACTGGCCACTTTCCCGGTGGAAAAGCAGGTCGACTTCACCCAGGACCCGCTGGAAAACGCCCGCCTGTGGGCCATCCGCAAAGACACCTTCCCGGCCGTCGGTGCCGTGCGTAAAACCGGCACCACGGTGATCATCGAAGACGTGACCTTCCCGGTCGAGCAACTGGCTATCGGCGTAAACCGCTTGATCGAGCTGTTCGATAAACATCACTACGACGAAGCAATCCTTTTCGGACACGCCCTGGAAGGCAATCTGCACTTCGTCTTCACCCAAGGCTTCAACAGCGCGGAAGAAGTCGCACGCTACCAGGCGTTCATGGACGACGTCGCACAGCTTGTGGCAGTGGAATTTGGCGGTTCACTGAAAGCCGAACACGGCACCGGCCGCAACATGGCGCCCTTCGTCGAGCTGGAATGGGGCAGCGATGCCTACCAGTTGATGTGGCAGCTTAAACGCCTGCTCGACCCCAACGGCATTCTCAACCCCGACGTGGTGCTGAGCGAAGACCCGCAAATCCACCTCAAGCACCTTAAGCCGCTGCCTGCGGCCGACGAGCTTGTGGATAAGTGCATCGAGTGTGGTTTCTGTGAGCCGGTGTGCCCTTCCAAAGGCCTCACACTCAGCCCGCGCCAGCGCATCGTGATCTGGCGCGATATCCAGGCAAAGAGACGTGCAGGCGTCGATACCACCGAACTGGAAGCGGCCTACCACTACCAAGGCATCGACACCTGCGCCGCCACCGGCTTGTGCGCGCAACGCTGCCCGGTGGGCATCAATACCGGCGACCTGGTGAAAAAGCTGCGCGCCCGCGACGCCGACCGTACGAAAACCGCCGACTGGCTGGCCAGCCATTTCGCCACGGCCATGCAAGGTGCGCGCTTTACCCTGCATGTGGCCAATGGTGCGCGCATGCTGCTGGGCGCGCCCCGCCTGGCGAAGCTCTCGGCCAAAGTCACGCAACTGTCCAAAGGGCAGATCCCGCAGTGGACCAACGCCATGCCGCAGCCGGAAAAAGCCATCCGCTTCAGCCCGGCAGTGACTGACGAGCGCCCGCGCGTGGTTTACCTGGCCGCCTGCGTCTCACGCGCCATGGGCCCATCAGCCGACGACAAAGAGCAAATGTCGCTGTACGACAAAACCCGCGGCCTGCTGGAAAAAGCCGGTTACCAAGTCGTGTTCCCCGACAACCAGGACAGCCTGTGCTGCGGCCAGCCATTCGCCTCCAAAGGCTACGCCGAACAAGCCGAACACAAGCGCCAGGAACTGATCGGCGCCCTGCTCCACGCCAGCCGTGGCGGCCTCGACCCGATCTACTGCGACACCAGCCCCTGCACCCTGCGGCTGGTGCAAGACCTCGGCGAAACCCGCCTGGACCTCTACGACCCGGTGCGCTTTATCCGCACCCACATGATGGACCGCCTCGACTTCACCCCACAAGAAGCCCCGATCGCCGTGCATGTCACCTGTAGCACCCAGCACCTGGGCGAAAGCCAGGCCTTGATCGACCTTGCGCGGCGCTGCGCCACCACCGTGGTGATCCCGGAAGGCATTCACTGCTGTGGCTTCGCCGGCGATAAAGGCTTCACCACCCCGGAACTCAACGCCCACTCACTGCGCTCGCTCAAGGATGCAGTGCAACATTGCAGCGAAGGCATTTCCACCAGCCGCACCTGCGAGATCGGCCTGAGCCAGCATGGCGGCATTGATTACCACGGCCTGGTGTACCTCGTGGACCGCGTCACCCAGGCCCGCGCCCATGAAACCTGCAAATAAAACAGAACCCCTGCGCGCCGGCGCAGTCATTTGAATAGGCCTCGGCGAACGAGGCTCACCCGTGACCTCGCTGGCTGCCCCGCCTCGGCGCAGCATCGAGCCTTATTTGCTCAAGGAGATACCCCATGAAGCGTACTGCTCTTGCTGGCTTGTTCATCACCGCCGCAATGTTGGCCTCGCCTGTTTTTGCTGCCGGCGAGACGGACCTGTGCAAAATCAACCTGGATAAAATCAACAACGGCCAAGCCCTGCTCGCCACCGACACCAGTGGCAAAAAGGGCGAAATCGACACCGCCGTGTCCCAGGCCAAAGCCGCGCACGCCGCTGGCGATGACAAAAAATGCATCGAGATCACCTCCAAGGCCCTGCAAGATCTGCAGAACGGCGACAAAGGCGGCCAATAAGCGGCTCACTCGCTGAGGGCCAACCTTCGGGTTGGCCTTCCGTGACGGTTTGGCGTACACTGCACAGGCTTGTCACTCACTAAGAAACAACGAGTTACAAGCACGGGGCCGTTTAGGATTCGACGCCGGTCGCGAAACTTTAGGTGCATGCCGAGTTGGTAACAGAACTCGTAAATCCACTGTTGCAACTTCTTATAGTTGCCAATGACGAAAACTACGGCCAGGAATTCGCTCTCGCTGCGTAAGCAGCCTTAGCCCTGAGCTTCTGGTACCTTCGGGTCCAGCAATCACCAGGGGATGTCTGTAAACCCAAAGTGATTGTCATATAGAACAGAATCGCCGTGCAGTACGTTGTGGACGAAGCGGCTAAAACTTACACAACTCGCCCAAAGCACCCTGCCCTTCGGGTCGCTGAGGGTTAACTTAATAGAAACGGCTACGCATGTAGTACCGACAGCGGAGTACTGGCGGACGGGGGTTCAAATCCCCCCGGCTCCACCAATTCGAAGCATCGACAAAACCCGCCTAGTGCGGGTTTTGTTGTTTCTGGAGGCTGGAAAGCCCAGCCGGCGGGCCTTCGGATTTTTCCTTCAAGATGTCGCGCCGTTGGTGAACTGGCGCAGCCCCCACCACAACGCTAACGTTCCCCCGTCGCTGCTCATCAGCGACCGGCTTTGACAGGCCGAAAAGTGTAACCTTTCACACCCCATGATTTAACGGCATGCTTCACGCATCCCGTCTCGTTCATGGCGGCTGTGCGTGGGGCATCTTCGGGTGCGCCGGGTTCCTACACTTCCGGTCTGTCAACCCGCGTACAGCTGCCACCCAATCCTGTTTGACAGCAGGGGGCGGCAGCTCCTTAAACAGTGTGGGAGCTTCATCATGAAAAAAATCACTCCGAATCCTCCGGCAAGTCTTTTCACGGTCGTTCAAGACATCGACTCCGAAACCCTACTGATTCAAGCCAGCGAAACTCTGGCCTCGCTGAACGCTATCACCACTGACCTGGCTTTCGAGCTCGAGGGTGAAAACCGTCAGAAGCTCTTGGGGAGCCAACAATTAATCGTGCTGGGTGAGTTACTGATCGAGCGAGTGTTGGTCGTAATGCACCCCACAACCGACACGTCACCGTCCCCGCAATAGCAAAAATCAAAAGGCCGAGTCGCTATGCAGCAACTCGGCCTTAAGAATCTTCGGCTCTCAGCCGTACGTTACCTCACTCAAAATAAACGTGGTCTGACCCCAGCCCCCACAGCGAACAGCAGCACCACCGCGTAGCCGCTATTGTCTGCTTGGCCCGCGCAACCGGCATGCGCCTACGCTAAGCCATCCTGGCTGACTTGCCACGCTTGCAACGTGAGGCTGAGTGCTTAGGTCGCATCAATATTCAGGACGGTACCAAAGGTGGCAGGTCCGGGGCTTCAGCACCGCGCTGGATCGAGGCCAATGAAGAGGTGAAGGCGGCGCTGCTGATCGCTTGTAATACCTCGCCGACCGGCAGCCGCAATTTGTTAGCCCGAGACGAAAGCTACGCCAAGTTCCTACAACAGACAACGCGCCCTGCTCGTGAATTACTTCAGGAACAAGGGTTGAAGGGGTTTCATGAATTGCGAGCAGCGTACCCCTGCGAACGTTACACACAGCTCACGGGCCACCCCGCGCCCATCAATGGTGGCCGATGCTATCGCATTGACCGCGGTCTTGATCAGAAGGCACGACGGCAAATCAGTATTGAGCTTGGGCATAACAGAATTGATGTGGTTTCGGCCTATGTAGGAGGAAGAACGTGACCAAGCCCTTCGAAATGGAGATGTTTCTGAGTGGTGCCCTGACCGGCTCGCAGATCACACAGCGACGACACCTACGCCAAGCTCGAATCATGCAAGCTGCCATCCAGCAGCAATGGCAGCGCGAAAACCCTTGGACCTGGCAATGCAAACATGTGCGTTGGTTCCTAGCTCACTACTTGAAGGATCGCTCCGAGGCTACTCGATATTACTATCAACTCACCGCCATCTTGATCTGGCAGCGAATGGGTAAGCCGGCTTTGCGCATCACCATGTGATCAACATATCTTGGACGTTCCATTGGTGCCCAGCGTTGGGATATTATCTTGCTACTGAAGAAACACCGAGCCCCCACGTTTTTTCCTGTGCCACATCACGAGAAAGTAGAGGGTTGCCAACCAACCGAGGCTGACAAAAGGCCTGGAAATCGCTATGGAAAACTTCGACGATGAGATTGGCAGAGCTATAGAAGCAGGCCAGGCCAATCTCCGGGCAATGACACTTGTACGTAACTGGTGTTTCCACGCCGAAATCACAAGGAGTGGTGGGAGGGGGATGATAGAAGAAATGACCAACCTCCCTATTGGTCACATGGGCATGCAATGCAAATACTCCAAATCGCACTCAATGCAAAGTTGGCGACTAGAAGATGCTGCTTATGACTTCTACATAAATAACTGCAAAGGGTGTACAAAACGTGTTCACGTAGGGCTCCCCAACATATCTGCCTTCATTGGACCAAGGGAACAAGCTGCTGAGCTCCGAAAAAAAGAACGTGAGAAGGAAGAAGATTTAAGAAAACAAAACCAAGATCTTAGACGCCAAGCACGGGCAAAACTACGTCACGAGTCCTCATTAGAAGAAAGCTTCGTCCTTGACCTGCTGGACGAACTTGATCAGGACTCAATCGATAGTGAAGATCCTCGCCTCGAACAGCTTGCAAAGCTAGCACCTGAGACCTTCACTAGAAATATCATCCTACATGTACTGCCCGATGTCTTATGTGGAAACTTACCTTATTCAATTTCAGCAGGTAAAGCTTTACTCAAAGCCTCGCTGCAAGACGAGGAGCGGCTCCAAATCGCTATCCGATTGATAAAAGCGGGTGAAATGTCAACCTATGCAGTTGATATTGTTCTGTCTAAATCTGAGGCGATCCTCTCAACGGATCTCCCAATGATAGTACACCGTTTTGCAACACTAGCCTTAGGTGCTCCCCCTGGACAAATATTCGGATCCGTAGTTCGAGAAAGCCTCGACAGCAGACCTATTCGTCAACTTTTCGCATCCAAATCAACAGAAATCAGCTCAAAAATAAAAGAGTTATTAAGTGATCCAAGATCGGACGCGGTGCAGGATGCCCTAGAGATCATACTTGCCACCAACGATAGTGACTTACTCTTGTTGCACGCAAGAACGGTCATTTCGAAACTTATGCGCAGGCGAACATTATTCCCTAACGAGAAGAAAGACAGCGCAACCATTTATTATTTACGTAAGGCTGCAGAAAAACTTCTAGAAATTTCTCCGACCAGTACCGACCTGCTTCTTGAGTCCTATCTCGCGGACAATGACGAAATAGGGCGGAAAGAATACTGCAAAGTCTACTACTCAGTTCTTAATCAACCCTATGATGAAGCTCCACGTATCGGCCAGGCACAACGAATAGCATTCAGAAGGCTACTATGGAGCACTGTTCAAAGCCCTACAGACTCAGGAAGTGAAGCCGCCCATTTCTTTCTTAATCCACGAGAACGTTTTGAAGAACTGGCCGCTTTTCACTTCGACGATATGATTGGGGCCGCTGCCACGCTGGGGAGAATACATGATGACGAACAAGAAAAAGGACTTGTTGATGTTCCCGAAAATCTATTCTCTGAAATAGACAAAAGGAACAAACTTTCGGCAATTGATAGGTTACAAGGAGCACTAATCAGTTGGGCAGCGAAAGGCGCAAACTTTAAAGGTGTCGAAGGCATCGAAGACTTTTTGCGACTTTACCGAGGTTTGCCCAACGACCAAATTTTATTACGCGGAAAGATGATCGGCGCTATCTCTTTACTCCTCACGGATGTGCGAAGTATAAATCTTATACTATCGGATTGGTACCGCGCGATTTTGGACGAACATAGCTTCATCCGGGCCTCCGCCATTGAGGCATGGGAGAAAGTCCCAAGAAAATTAATCGAAAACTTCCCTAATCTCTTCATAGAATCAGTGGCCGCTCTCTTAACAGACCCTTATATAATTGTCCACAAGGCTGCCGTTCGCACCTTACGACACAACCCCTTACCCCAAGAACACTCTTCCATCATACAAAATAAGCTTTGGAGCTTAATCCTCCACTATTCAAATACAAACAAACAGGATGAGTTCACGGTCGACTGCATTGAAACACTTATATCCACTGGCATATCAGCAGAACAAATAGAGGGATCAACGGGTAAGTTTTTATCAGAAGTTACTTTAAGGCTTGAACAGGGTGCACTATATCGCGCAATCGAACACCTAGGGCGCAGCTTAAAAAACGCCCCGAATTTTACAAAGGTCGCGACTAAAGCAATTCAGGATAATTATATCCGATCTATCTCTATCGATTCCGCTTCTGCCATTATACTACGCGCGAGCAAGAACGAACTCAGGAACTGCTCAGACGATTTAATTTCAGCATTCAACAACCTTGACCTCTCCAACCCAACGAACTTCAGCGAGGCTTTACTGTATGTCGCCTCACTAAGCAGCACCGGGCTACAGGAACTTGCTGAGGGCTGCCTATTAAAAATAACAGAAAACATTCCTAATGAAGACAGAGCGACACATTGGCTACTACAAGCTAGTTTAGTTTCCACATCCAGCCGCATTGAAAAAACCATCAAAAGCGGAATCACCAACAAAGAATTATTCAGCAACTGGAAAAAACTAACATCTGACCTGGAGAAAGAGAATGAGGCAAGAGCCAAAACTAGAAATTTTCCACCAAATTTTTTCTTTGAGAATTGAAATTTGGTCGGCGCTTGAAGATGTTCTACAGCCAACACACAGAGAAATCTCCGAATTAAATACGGCCTGTACCAAGTTGCAAGACAATCTTGCAACATTCACATCCTCAGACACAGTGGACGATTACAAGGCTCATTGCACTGCGGCTACAATATTCATACTGTTAGCAGAGTGGCGACACAGTATTCGCGTTGCGGCACCTGACTCCCAACGTTTCTTGCAGTCAGCGAAGCTTCATGTTTCCGATATAGATCGCAGTTTAAGTTTCACAATGAATGACCGGTTACTAAAATTCTTTTCCACAGTGGAGAACCTTGTCAATCCAAGCGACTTATTTGCCATACAGAAAGATTTGCTCAACTGGCCTCTCCCTCTACCGCTTTTTTTGAAAAGCCGGAGCAGCGGCTTATCGATTCCACACACTAAACTACCAGATCAACCCGCTGAAAATCTCGACTCCACGATCGCCTTTCTAAAGTTTGATATCGATGGCCAACCTGCAAAAAACTGGAATTATTTGAAACCAGGAATATCATACGATCTGGCCATTGAGGTCAGAGTGTCAAATTGGCCAAACGACGCACACTCACTTTCTCTCTCTCCAGTGACAATGGACTCAAGAGAGCGAAATTGGCTTCCGAGCTTTAGATTCTCGAAACCTGATGGCGTACACCCATTCACATTTACGGCGACTGGTCGAGCAGTTTTAGAAGTCGCACACTCATTTGGCTCACGGCCCTATGAGTTTCTCTACGCAGCTGAGTTTGACCAAATAAATGGTCGGCAAAAGGTCACTACGATAGGCCATAGACGACTTTTGCTAGAAGGCTGCGATGTTGTAGCCAACCCTCTTACCGGTTTCTCAAGTATCGACCAATATCTTCTTAAAATAAGGAACGAGTTAAGAAGCCAACCAGGGATTAACCCTGACGACATTTCCAACGCTATGGTTTTACTCTCAGGGATTGGGAACATTGCTGGCCAAGCCCTGAGAGATGCAATCTTTGAGACTGGGACTTCTGAGCGTGCTTTTCAAATCAAGGCGACCGAAATGTTGCGTAACCGCAGCGATATTGGAGAAAGCCTTCAAGCTCATGGCGAGGCCGCTGGAGGTATAACCGACCTGAGCTTTCACAGCATTCCTCTGGAATTGAAGGTGGAGCACAAGAAAGCTTTACTGCCAGAACACTTTTCGAAATATTTTGAACAAGCGGCCGCATATGCAATTGGGTTTGGCAAACGGATCGCTATACTTTCCGTACTTGAAACCTCTGAGAAATTGACCCCCATCGGAGTTATCGAAGACGATATAAAAGTCTTTGCCCATCAATCAGGCCAATCAATTATTCTGATTATAGTGGCCGTTATTAGAGGCGGCTTTCCTAAACCAAGCTCATACTCACGTTGAAACAAATTACATCCTACTACCAAAAAAAGCTGGCTCCCCCATTAGGCGATCAAGACCCAGACTAATAAAAAAGGGAAACGGCCTCCTCGCCTCGAGTTTCTCTGGGATCACTCTTGGCAAATCACACAACCGAAAGCCCCTACCTCTGCACACGCGGCAAAGTAAGACGAGAGGAGCCAATAGAGCTGCACAAAATAGGGGTCAACCCGCCCTCCGACGTTCATCCTGTCAAATTCTGCCGCTACGGCAGCTTTGCTGAGCGATGACGTCACAATCGCTACCCTCTTCATGGTATGCGGAGCACTACGACACTGGGTAACTGCGGCTTGGACGGCGGCCATGGTCCCTCTACAGACTCGCTGGATCCTAGTTCTTTGTCTGTCGTTGTTGTAACAGCGGTCCCATACCCCAAATTTCGCTGCCATTTTCGGTTCTGGAAGTGCCAGGTTTCCCAGGTTTTTCAGCGCCTGGCTGACCGAAATATGGAACGGGCTGGCACCCAGTGAAAGCGCCCCATGCTTGGCATGATAAAAGGTGATCCGAGGGGAAGCTGGGTCTGTTCTGAATCCGATGAAGTCAGCCCATTCTTCGTTGAGATCGTCACACACGATGACATCATCCTCTGCCGCAATAGGGCCAAGAATTGCCCCAAAGGTTGAAGTATCGTCAAATGTCGTATGCGCTGCCGAGAACGTCCCCTTCTCACCCGTGACGTGAGCAAGCTCTTCACTTGCGAATAGGTAGCCCAAGAAAGTAGCCCCTCCACTCGTGAGGGAGTCGTCCTGGTACAAGCTTCCGTCGATATAGGCGTACTGAGGTTGATCGAACAACACAATGAAGGCGTCGTTTTGATCGATGAAGCGTCTAAGCGGCAGGCGGTTTTCATCTGTTCCCAGTACATACTGTGTACTCTCGACAGAGACGTCCGAGATCGAAGGGACGTCCAGGCTCCTCAATGCGATTCGAGTTTTGTTCAGCGCGATTCCGCCAACCTCATCTCCTGTCACAGGATGCTTCAGCAACGCCTTTCCCCCTGCCTGCTCAACAGTAAGAACATACGTCAGATCCTGAATGATGGCTTCAACCTCTACGCGTCCCAGCTCCCGATAGCCCGCACCGTTCGGCTTTACGAATCGTACGGAGGCATCATCAAAAATGCTCTCCTGCAAGAGTGCAGTGTCTACCGCAAATTGTGTCGGCAGTGCACTTAATTGGGATAGCTCTAAAGGTCGGGCAAAGGTGCTCAGGAAGGCTGAAGAATCGGCGCCGGCATTGACCGTAATCTGGTCGATAATTGCGGTGGCAAAATCCACCAGATGCTCATGGCCAGATCGGTCAGACCGCTGGGAAATGCGTCCCGTCCGTGGGGTGGTGGAGAAATGCTCTCCGTCGTGGCGGAAGCTGTACCCGAGCGGCGCGAAACGGCTGGATGAAGTCAATCCAACATTATTCAGAAGGTTCTCCCCTTCAAGCGTCTTCCCTCGCAGGGCTAGTCTAGAGGTCGTCATATGCCGGAGCCGAACTCGACCGAATACAGAGCCCTCGGTGGTTATCCCGGTATCGATATCCTGAGAATTGATACGTAAGAGATGCGCTTTGACAAACGCCGGGGTGAGATCCAGTTGGGATTTGAACACCGCAATGTGATCGCTGTACTCGACAATCAGCAAGTAGCCACTCACCTTTTCAAACACTTTGGTGGTATCGGCCAAGAAGGCTGGCTTACGATCAAACTGGAAACATACAGCCGACCAAAGGGCGTCACCATGCGGCTGGCGGACGTAGCAAAAATGGTTATTAGAAGGGGTAATCTGACCTTGCCGCACCGCTCGAAAAAGCTGATTAACTGCTTTAGCTGTGAGAGGGGCGCTTTGTTTGTAGAAATAGCAGGACTTGCTGGCTTGAAGCTCAGTGATCATAACCGTATCCCTGTTGTCGATGCACATGTCGCCAAAGTAGCCCAATGCCATTAAAGGTGTCTAGCCGAGCAGGTATACCTACTTGCCTTCTTGCCCCCCCTCCTGACCGCTTCTGCCCCACCTACGCCTTAGGTTGCACAAAGCATCTTGAGAAGAAAAATAGAGGCGAAAAATTTACTACTCCGAATTTTCCTTCATGACATTGACTCATAGAGAAAACCTGAACAGAGCAGTTTTCACTAAAACCGTATTCCAATCGGTATTCCACAAACAAAACATGCTAACTATTATTCATACAAATCATATATATACAGCAGCAGTTCAACTTACCCCGGCCCACCAATTCGAAGCATCAACAAAACCCGCCCAGTGCGGGTTTTGTTGTTTCTGGAGGCTGGAAACCCCAGCCAGCGGGCCTTCGGATTTTTCCTTCAAGATGTCGCGCCATTGGTGAACTGTTCCCACTCCCCCTACACAGCTAACCTCCTCCCGTCGCTGCAAAATCAGCGACCGGGTTTAGCAGCTCGGTTAATATCAAGGCCTGCAACGCCACCATCCGTTCAGCATCCGCTGAACTGCGTTATGGCGGCTGTGCGTGGGGCACTTTCGGGTGCGCTGGGTTCCTTGATTCCTGGTCTGCTAACCCGCGTACAGTCGCCACCCTCTTCGTTTAGCAGCGATGTCTGGCGACTCCACCAATCAAGGAGTTTGCGCCATGAAAAAAATCACCCCCAATCCTCCAGCGAGCCTTTTCACGGTCGCTCAAAACATCGACCCCGAAACCCTCTTGATTCAAGCCAGCGAAACCCTTGCCTCGCTGAACGCCATCACCACTGACCTGGCTTTCGAACTCGAAGGCGAAAACCGTCAGAAGCTCTTGGGTAGTCAACAATTAATCGTGCTGGGTGAATTACTGATCGAGCGGGTGTTGTCCGTACTGCACCCCACAACCGACACATCACCGTCCTCGCAGTAGCAAAAATCAAAAGGCCGAGTCGCTATGCAGCAACTCGGCCTTAAGAACCTTCAACCCTCAGCGTACCTTCGCTCACTCGAAATAAACCCAGTCTGAATCCAACGTCCACAGATTACCCCGCCCCACCACCTCAACAAAAAAAGACCTCCACAGACGTCTTTTTTTGTACCTGAAACCCACCCCCAATCACCCCCGCACCGGATCTCTACGCAACACCAACACCCCCACAAAAACCACCCCCACCACCCCCACCGATATCATCAACCCATGCCCACTCACATAAGAAACCATCCCCCCCGTAACAATCGGCCCCAACACACTCCCCAACGTATAAAACATCGCAATTGCCGTCATCGCCGTAGACACCTGATGCTCCCCCACCCGATCTCCCGCTTCGATCACCGCCAAGGTGTTCATCCCGCCAATCGCGCCACCCCACAGAAACACGATAAGCGTCGCCAACCAGGGAAGCGGCTGGCTGAACGGGATGGCGAATGTGCCCAGCAGCAGGACCAACCCGCAAACCAGTTGGCCGATTTTGTAGGAGCTGCGGTCGGCCATCCAGCCGATGGGCAGTTGCAGGAGGGTGCCGCCGATGCCGAAGACGGAGATCAGCAGGGTTGCGGCGGTGAGGAGGTAGCCGGCCGAGAGGCTGTAGCCGGCCAGGAATGATACGGATGAGGTTTCGGCGAAGCCGGCGATAAATGCGCCGCAGAGTGCGGTGGGGATGAGGCTGAATAATTTGCCGTGGCGTTTTTCTGCCGGGGTTTGTGGTTGGGTGTCGTAGGGTTTGAGGGTGAGTGCCAGTAGGCCGGAGAGCAGGACGATGACGGCGCAGGCGTAGTAAGGCGTGGCGCTGCCGACGCCGAAGACCACCAGCAGCAAAGGGCCGACGGCGATGCCCAGGCCCATGAGGGTTTCGTGCACGCCGATCGCGCGGCCGCGTTCGTCTTTGGAGGCGACGGCGACGATCCAGGTGTCGCAGGCGATCCAGCGCAGGATCAGGCCGATGCCGAGGACAAAATTCAGCGCAAAAATCAGCCCCAGGTGATGGGTCAGGGTCATGCCGATCAGCGCGCCAACGGTGAGCAGTGCACTGAGGATGTTGGTTTTGACCAGCCCCAGGTGGGCGAGCAAACGCGGTACCCATTTGTACAGCAGCAGGATCGCCAGCCAGGAGGCGCTGACAATCACGCCGATTTTGGCCGGCTCCACGCCTTGCTGTTCCAGCGACAGCGACAGCAGTGGCGTGACGGTGCCGATCTGCACGATCTGCGAGAGTGCCGAGAGGGTGTTGATCTTGGTCAGGGCAAACCAGCGCTGTTTGTCGGTGTATTCGATGCTCGGGCTTTCCATGGGTGACAGGCCTTGTTTAAACCGCCGTAAAGTGTTCGAACTGCCACGGGCACAACTCACCTTCGGGCTTGTGGAACAGGGCATTGATGGTGTCCAGCGGCGTCCAGTCGGTCTGGATGCCTTGGAGGCTGCCAAGGAAGGGTAGAGCAATTTCCAGCACGCGTTGGTGGTCCATCTGTTCCGGCTCGACGATGCCACGGTCGGGGTTTTCGATGGCCCAGAGAATACCCGAGTACACACCGGCGGCCACTTGCAGGCTGGTGGCGGTGTTGAACGGGGCAATCTGGCGCGCTTCGTCGATGCTCAGGATCGAGCCGTACCAGTAGGCATTCAGGGCGTGGCCCATGAGCAAAACGCCCAGTGCATCGACGCCACCAGGGGCAATCTCGTCGTTCATGATTCGCTTGGTGTCCTGGAGCTTCCAGCCTCGGCCGACATATTCATGCACTGACAACAGCGCATCGTCGCAAGGGTGATAGGCGTAATGCACGGTGGGCCGGTACAGCAGCGTCTCGCCCACTTTGACGGTCAGAAAGTCGGGCAGCGAGATGGCTTCATTGTGGGTAATCAGCAGGCCGGTGCAGGGCCCGCCGTTGGGCGTCCAGGTTTTCACCGAGACCGAGGCGCCGGGGCGCTCCAGGTAAATGGCGTTATTGGAGCCGAACAGATGATGATGGGCGAACGGTGGCCAGGTTTTCTCGTGGGAGCCCCAGCCCAGTTCGGCAGGCTGCCCGGCTTCGCTGACGAAGCCGTCGACGGACCAGGTGTTGACGAACTCGTCGTCGGTTTTGATGCGTGACGAGCGCTGAGTGTCGCGCTCGGCAATGTGGATCACCTTGACGTTCAGTGCCATCGCCAGCTCGCCCCAGGCCACGCCCTCCTGGCCGCCTGGGACGCTCACGTCGAGTTTCGCCGCGAGCTGCAGCAAGGCCGATTTGACGAAGTGCGACACCAGGCCCGGGTTAGCGCCATGGGTCACCACCGCTGTCGGGCCGGGGCCCAGCTCACTTCTCAGCGACAGCAACTGGTCGCGCAACGCGTAGTTGGAACGCTGCGAGGTGCTCAGGCTCGGTTCGTTATAGGTGCCGGCCCAGGGTTCAATGCAGGTGTCGAGGTACAGAGCGCCGTGGGCATGGGCAAAGCGGATCAGGTCGGCGCTGCTGACATTCACCGACAGGTTGACGATGAAATCCCCCTGACGCACCACGTCGCGTAGCACGCCACCAAGGTTTTCGGGCGTGAGCGCCACGTCGATAAAGCTCACGCCGAGGTCAACAAAGGGTTGGTGCTGCTCGATCTGCGGGGCGATTACCACCACCGACGAAAGCTCGAATGTACGCGCGCTCACCAGCAGCCCGAGGGTCGCCTTGGTGATCGAGCCAAAACCGATAAACACCCACTTTTTGCCGGAAATAATCGCGTCCTTGCTCATTTCAAATGGCCTCAAGAGTCGTTTCAGCTGTATCCAGGTGCTGGCTGCCAGGCGTGGCCGTTTCGCTGAAGTCCGGGATACGCCCGCTGGCGAAATATTGTTCCCATTCACAAAATATCTTCGGCACGTAGATCAACGGCATATCGTGCCGGTACAAGGCCTTTACCGATTCGGCAAACGCCGGGTCCTGATGGTTGGCGAACCAGTACCGATTATTGTCATGCAAGTACACCGGGCACTTTTGAACATCGGTCATGGCGATGTAGTTACCCAGGGTTTTTTCGGCAATACGCTGCCAACCATGTAACACCACTTCGTAAAGTTGGCCGCGCTCTGCAGGGGTCAACTCATAGACTTCGCGCTTGAACTTCTGCACGCTCATGTCGCGACAGAACATTGAAAAGGCATAGACATCCGAGTTGAAGTTAACTGCCGGAATCGGCGCTGACATCAAAGGGTCATAAAGTTCGTCGTTCAGGTCATCGGATTGCGGACAGAACGCCACTGCATCAAAGTCTTCGAACAACACCTTGGCATTGGTCACCGGGCACGTCAGGTAGAGCTTTTTATTCAGCGTATGGCCGGTCGCCAATGCTTCGGCAGAGAACTCACTGAGCGGGCTGAACAGCGCCGACAGGCGCCGTACTTCCTGGGCCACGCTGTATTGGCCCTGCTCAGGGTGGGTGGTCGGGCAGATGATCAAACAGGCCACTACTTCTCGAGCTTCAAGGGCGCGTACATACGCCTCAAAACTATCCCTGACATCTTGCGTGGTCCGCGCAACCGCCAACATATAACGATTTTTACTGAACTCCCGTCGCCCGGCCGCACACCCCAGGCAACTGGTAAACCACTCTCTTATTTCTTCTATTATCTGTTGATCATCCATGAGCCACCGTCCTGGTTATGTTCCAAGTGGTGTGACAGCCTGGCATGAGAACGGCTTGATCTCTCTGGATCCCGGCGTGATTACGCAGCGATTAGTACATCGCAAAAATCTCAAAGACCAATACTGTTACGACATAAGGTTATAAAAAACTTTTCATCGAACTGACTGCAACGGAACACGCTTGTGAATAACGGCATTGGTTATTTACATAGCATTTACGGCAGTAAGGTCGCCGATCGCTTGCGCACATAACCACTGGCCGGAACCTCGGTGACTTGCACCGACAGATCAACCTTATGTCGCAGCAGCGCAGGCGCGAAGATATCGGCCATCACTTCGAGCAGCGCCGTGCTGAGCGCGCGTCGCTGCTCATCGTCACCGGCCTTGCCGGTCACCGTGGAGACGTTGAGGTGGATGAAATGCTGGCGCTCGTCACAATCGCCAACGAACGCGTGGTCGTAGCTGACCAGGCGGGTTTTGACCAGGTCCAGTCGCAACCCCGACACCTCGACCAGTGTTCGATGCAGACGCTGGCAGGCACTTTTGAAATCAACCTCGTCAGCCACCCCGGCGGTGTACTCAAGATAGACATGTGGCATGTGCAGTTCCCCTCACGTAATAGAACGCCGACCGGCAAGCGCCGGCCGGAGTACACGGCTGTCAACGGGTCGGGATAACGGGAAACTTGGGGTGCTCCATCGGCATGTCGAGCGTCAGCCCAAGCGGGTCGGTGCGATGGTTCGAGGCGCCGGTGTAGCGCGCCGACACCGGCAGCCACAGGGTGGAATACACCCAGCGCGGCACATTGGAGCTGTTGGCGGGCGCCGCATGGATCACGTTCATGTCGTGCACGGTGGCATCGCCGGCCTTGAGTGCAATCGGCGGCGACATCTCGAACTCGTCCAGCACCCACGGGTGCTCGTCGAGCAAGGTCACGTTATCGCGGCGGTTGAAGTAACGCCCCAGCATGCCCGCCCGATGGCTGCGGCTGAGAAACTGCATGGTGCCCATTTCCGGCGTCAGGTCGACCAGTGCAATCCAGATATTCAACGCGCCCTGCCGATCCAGCGGGTGGTGGGGAAAGTCCTGGTGCCAAGGTGTGTCGCCACCGGCCTCGGACTCGGGGTTCTTGGCGAACACGTGGTCGGAATAGAACCGCACTTCCTCGCCCACCAGTTGCGAAGCAATGCTGGCCAGCTGCGGCGAATGGCTGAGCGCCTTGATCTGCGGGCAAGTACTGGAGACTTCATCCCAGCGCGCATACCAGCGGTAGGCATTCTCGATCTGCTTGCCCGGGTCGTTGCGGTCGACCGTGCGCGCCACCTCGCCCATGCGGGTCTTGGCCTCCTGGAGCAACATCTGCACCGTCTCGGCGTTGATCACGTTTTCCAGTTTCATCCACCCATTGGCCCGAAAATCCAGGATTTGCTGGGCATCCAGTTGGCGCGGCGCGTAGCCGGAATTTGCCTCGGTCTTCATGACTGCTTGCATGTTCAATCTCCATTGCTTCCAGGGTTTATTGAGCACTGCTTCAGGCGGCCGATTGCGCGGCCAGGGGTTGCTTGCGCAACAACACGAGCGTCAACGCCCAGCCTGCGGCCAACAGCAGCGCGGACAAGGCGATAACTTGGGCGAACCCGTGGCCGAACTGGGCTGCATCGGTCACGTTGATCAACAGGCTGAAGATGGCCACTCCGATCAGGCCACCCACTTGGCGCGAGGCATTGACGATGGCCGAGGCCACGCCGGACTTGTCACTGCTGACGTGGTTGACGGCGGTGGCGGTCAGGGTCGGCACCGTGAGTGAAATACCGAAGCCGATCACAAACATTTGCACGGCGATGTTGGCGTATGGCGCGCCCCCCACGAATGGCGTCAGTGCCACCACGCCGAGCAGCGCGATGGCCAGGCCCAGCGCCAGCAGGCGCCGCTCACCCAGCTTGGGCAGCCAGCGGGCAGCCAGCTGATTGCCGAAAAACAGCACGCCGGTCATGGGGATAAAGGCCAGCCCGGTATTGATCACCGAGTAGTGATTGACCTGCTGTAAAAAGATGCTGAACACAAAAATCAGCCCGTAGAACACGAAGTTGACGATCACGCCCAGTATCGAGGCCAGGCTGAACGCTGCGTTGTTGAACACCGCGAGCGGCACCATCGGCCGGGCCGTGCGCGACTCGACCCACAAAAACCCGAGCAGGCCGCCGACAAAGCACACGGCATGCACCGCAACGCGCAGATCGACACCGTTCTGGCGGCCCAGCTCGATCACCGCGTAGGTCAAGTTGGCCAAGGTAAACAATGCCAGCAACTGCCCCCACAAATCGAAACCGCCTTTGTGATTGGCCGGGATACGTGGCGCATTGATCAGGCACAACACGATGCCGATCAGGCCAATGGGCAAGTTGATGAAAAAGATGCTGCGCCAGCCGAACACACCAATCAGCAAACCGCCCACCACCGGGCCGGCGGCCAGCGCGATACCGGCGACGCCCGCCCACAAGGCAATGGCCTTGCTGCGTTCGGCGGGCACCTCAAAGGTAATTCGCACCAGCGCCAGGGAAGTGGGCACCAACAGTGCCGCGCCGATACCTTGCAGCGCGCGAAAGCCGATCAGCGTGGGCAAGGTGTCCGCCAGGCCGCAGCCGAGCGAGGCCAAGGTAAAGACCGCATACCCCCACAGGAAGATTTTCTTGTGGCCAAACCGGTCACCCAACGCGCCACCGGTCAGCAAAAACGAGGCAAACAACAGCGTGTAGGCGTTGACGATCCATTGCAGTTGCAGCACGTCGGTGGCGAACTCGGCCTTGAAGCTTTCAAGGGCCACGTTGACCACGCTCACATCGAGCAGCACCACCACAAAGCCAAGGCAGGTGGCGAACAGGGTCAACTTCTTATGACTGGAAGTATCCATTATCAATTCCTCAGGAGGTGTGGAGCGCAGCCGGCAGCGACTCCAGGGTCGCCTCGAGCTGCGCCTTGAACGCCAGCGCCGTAGCGCGTTCGACTTTCAGCGAACTGAACGCCAGCGCCGCATGCCAGTTGCCATTGAATCTGCCCAGGTGCAGGACGAAGTCGTAGTTGCCGCCGGAGCGGTTAACCAGGGTTGAGAAGCCGAGCACAGCCGGCGCGGGGTGAGTCAAGAAGCGGTCCAGCGGCCCGGTATTGGTAAAGGCCAGCGCGGGCCGCGGGCTGTCGTTGGCCGCACTGGTCGGGGGTGCGCCCAGTTGCGCGCGGCCCTCGGCGACCGCCTGCGCATAGCGCTCAATACAGCCGAGCACGCCTGGGTTTTGCCGTGCAAAGGTGGTTCTGCGCACGTCGATCAGGCAGGCCTTGGTCAACGGATGGCCATGGCTGGCGGGTTCACGCAGTGAATACGCGGTGAACAAGTCGAACGCCGGCACATCCGCAAAGCTCTGATAACTGTGGGCCAGCACCCCGCCCCAAATGGCATTGGTGGTGAAGCCAGACGACGCGCGCAGTTGATCCAGGCGTTCGGTGGCCTTTCGGCTGACCTGCAGCCGGACAAAATCGGCGTAGCTGGCTTTACCCGTCTCAAGGGGTGACCCGCGCCAATGCTTCAGGCGGATATGGAACGCCTGCGACACCCGGCTATCGAGGCTCGCGGGCGTCGCGCCGAGGTAACCGGCCAGGCTGTTGACCAGCCTGGCGGTGCTGTAACCGTCGGAGATCGCATGGTTACGTGTCAGCAGAATATGGGTCTGGTTGATCTCGGCATCGGCAACCACTAACGCGCGCCAGCCCTCTTGATCCCCCAGCAAGCGGTTCAATTCAAGCTTGAGCAACACGTCGGTACGCCGCGACGGTGGCGTCGTGCTGGTCGACGACTGCACGTGATTGTCGACCGGTACGAACCCGTACCGGTCATCACCGACCGGCACAATCTTCTGGTGCAGGAACGGATACTCCGCCACCAATTGCGCGAACGCTTTGCGGGCCTGCACAGGGCCCACACACCCAGGCACCGTCAGCAACGAGGTCACCTGCGTGTTGCCGTTACGTTGCAAAAAGTTCTGGTGAAAGCGCTGTTCCGTTTCGTCGAGCAAGCGGTGCGGTTGCATGGCTGGCCTCCCTGGCAGTGCCTATCGGTCGATGAACTGCATCATTCGCTGCTCGTAGCGCTCACCGGCAACCGCCCACTGCCCCAGCAAGGCCTCGATCGCCTGAAGCTGTTCAGCGCTGAGCACGCAGTCGTCGGCGGCGACGTTTTCTTCCAGGTAGGCCACACGCTTGGTGCCGGGGATCACCGCCAGGTGCGGGCTGCGCGTCAGCAGCCAGGCCAGCGCCAATTGCGCGGGCGTCATCGACCAGGACGCGGCCAGCGCCAGAATCGACTCGGTCAGAAAAGTGTTGGCCGCGAAATTTTCTTCGCGAAAGCGCGGGTCCTGCTGGCGGAAGTCATTGGCGTCGTAGTTCGCGGCGCTGACGGCCTTGCCGGTCAAAAAACCTCGGCCCAAGGGGCAGAACGCGACGTAGCCGATCCCCAGGTTGTGCAGCAGCGGCAAGATCTCTTGCTCGACATTGCGCTCCCACAACGAGTACTCGCCCTGGACTACAGAGATCGGGTGGGTGTTATGGGCGCGCTCGATCGTGCTTGTCCCCACCTCACAGAGGCCCAGGTACTTGACCTTGCCCTGATCAACAAGGCGCCCCATCGCGCCTACCACCTCTTCGATGGGAATGGTGGGGTCGAGCCGGTGCTGATACAGCACATCAATGTGGTCGGTGCCCAGCCGTTTGAGGGAGGCCTCGACGACCTTTTGCAGATTGCCCTGCGAGCTGTCGACGCCAACGATCTGGCCGTCGACGATGCGGAAACCAAACTTGGTGGCGATCACCACCTCTTCACGCCGACCGGCAAACGCGCGCTGCAACAGCCGCTCGTTGGTAAACGGCCCGTATGCCTCGGCCGAGTCGAAGAAGTCCACGCCCAGCTCCAGCGCACGGTGCAGGGTTCGCACCGATTCGTTGTCATCGGTAGCGCCATACCACTGGCTCATGCCCATGCAGCCAAGGCCGATGCGGCCGACACGCAGCCCTTGAGTACCCAATGTGATCCTGGAAACCATGGAATCGCCCTCCTTGTGATACTGATCGTTCTACATAATTTTCAAAAAATCGCTTCTCCGTCAACACAAAACTTCGATAAATAAAATTTAATTTTCGCCTCAACGCCGCAAGAACAATCCTGAACGCCCCCTAAAAACGTATAAATAACAGGAATTTAATCAACAAAACAGGCACCAGATTAATCTCGTCATACAAACCAAATGATTGGATCCAAGAACAAGAAACATATTGACACATAAAATTTGAGGGACTAAACACTCACAACAGAGACATACCAGTCTCTCTTTCCTTTCACGTGATCGAGGACGAACGCATGGGCAAGATGGACTCTTGGATCGGCCATTGGGAACGCAGGGTGCCGACCTTCAAAGCTGAATGCGCCCAAGCGCAAGCGAACTATTTGGAAAGGCTCGACAAACCCCTCCGGGCACAGGAACACGTGCTTGAGGACATCATTTCGGTGTGCCAGAAATCGCTGTTCTGGAAGGAAAACGGCTTTCAGGTCAGCCACTGCAACGGCCGCATCACCCGCACCAACATCCCGGTCATGACCTACGAAGGGTTCCGCGAAATCCTGGTGCGTGAAGGCCAGCAAAAAGGCGGGATACTCAGCTGCAGCCCAGTGGTGCGCTGGCTCAAGACCAGCGGCACCACCGGCCAGTCCAAGCGCATTCCTTACACGTTGCACTGGATCCGCCAGTACCGGGTGCCCGCCATCCAGGCCATGTGGGGCTTTTTTGGCCATGACTACCCGGCGCTGCATGCCAACCCCTGGGCCACGCTGGACACCCAGACCGTGCGTGACCCGAGTAACGAATACGTGGAAGGCCTGCCCTACCAGGCCATCAGCAACCGCCACCCGCAAATCGGCAGCGGCGACTGGAACCCGCCCTGGTATGAAGCCCCCTGGTTCACGCCGACCCAAGATGCCAGCCATGAACAGAAGATGTACGCCCGGCTGCTGTGGACCTTGGGCGAAGACGTAAGGCTGCTCACCGCGATCAACCCCAGCACCCTGCTTTCCCTGCACCACAGCCTGCTGGAAAACCGCGAACGTCTGCTGCGTGACCTGCATGACGGCGCCCACACCGGCAGCCTTTTGCGCGCAGCCGACCCGGCTGCCGCGCGACGGCTGGAGACGGTGCTCGCGGCTGACGGGGTGTCGCTGACCGATGTATGGCCGGGGCTTGAGCGCTTCAGTTGCTGGACGGCGGCGTCGGCCAAACTCTACAAGCCACAGCTGGAGCGGATCATGGGGCAGGCCAAGGTGCTGCCCTTCATGTCGTGCGGTACCGAAGGCGTGGTGACCTTGCCAGTCGACGCTGACCAGGACAGCCAACCACTGGCGGTGGACCAGGCGTTCTTCGAGTTCATCCCCGTGTCGGTGGACATGGATGCACTGGTACGCGACCAGGCGCAACCGGAAACCGTTGCCCTGGACCAACTCAAAGAAGGCGACGAATACCACCTGGTCATGTGGCAGGGCAACGGCATGGTCCGTATGTACACCGGTGATATTTACCGCGTGCACGGCTATTACCGTGGCGTGCCGCGCATCAGTTTCAGCCGCCGCAACGGCGTCATGCACTCCTTCACCGGCGAAAAAATCACCGAGACCCAGCTGCACGAAGCCGTGCAGATGTGCGGCATTCCCAATGCCGGGCTGTACCTGTGCGCTCCGGTCTGGCACGAAACGCCTTACTACGCCGTCGCCATCGAGGCCGGCGGCGCGTCGTGCGGCGAGTCGCAAACCCTCAGCCAACTGCTCGACGGGCACTTGCAGGCGATCAATATCGAGTACGAGTCCAAGCGCTCCAGCAAGCGCCTGGGGCAAATCAAGGTCATCACGGTGCCCGGCAACGCGATCTCCATGGCCATCGAGCGCGAGAAGGCCGCGAGGAAAACCCTGCAGATCAAATACAAGCCCTTCCAACCGGACCTGTCCCTGCTGGGCATCCAGCAATTCTGATCTTGAGAGGCACTCATGAATATGCACTTGTTTGCACACAGCATTGCGCGTGAAGTTCACCACTTGGCTCAGGCAGATCGGCGCATGGCCCTGCACGCCTGGCGCCCCCAGCGGCCGCAAGGGGCGATTTTGTATTTTCATGGCCTGCAAAGCCACGCTGGCTGGCTGTGGTCGGTGGGCAACGCCTTCGCCAACCTGGGCATCGCGTTTTACGCCCTTGACCGCGAAGGGTGCGGCATCAGCAGCGGCCAGAAACATGGCTTCCCGGATGTGCGCACGCTGCACGCAGATGCGGCGGCAGCCATCGAGCACATCCGCCGTGAAGTGCCCGACGACATTCCGCTGTGCCTGTTCGGCCACTGCCTGGGCGGGTCGGTGCTGGCGGCCATCGCAAGCAGCAGCTACGCGCAATTGCCCTATGACAATCTGGTGATCTGCTCGGCGTGGCTGGGCAAGATGCACGACCGCTTGAGTGAGCAGGAGCGCGCCAGTATCGACCTGGACGACCGGCAAAGCCTGTGGGATTCGGGCCTCGACGCCGAAGACTTCACCGCCAACCCGCACCTGGTCGAATTTATCCGTAACGACGCGCTGGCGACCACTCACCTGGAGCATCGCGAACGCAAGAAGTTGCTGGCCCTGGAGAAGGTTTACCTGGCGGCCGACGCCCGCCCTATCGACGCGCCCAGCCTGTTTATCTGCGCTAATAAAGACCCGCTGGTGGATGTGAATGCCACGGTGGGCCACTTCCAGCGCCTGTGCCGCAACGGCTCGACCCTGCTGGTGAACCAGGACAAGCACTACCTGTTTTTTACCCCGGCCATGGGGCAGGTCGTGCAGTTCACCGCCGACTTCGTCAAAGCCAACGGACGCTACGCCTATGACGCCGCCTGAGGTCTACCTCGTGCGCCAGCCCATGGCCAACCCGTTCGTGCATGGCGCCCACCGACGCCTCAGCTCAGACAGTGTGGTGCTCAGTTGGACGCTCGGTGCCTTTACCGGGATCGGTGAATGCGCGCCGCGCCGCTACGTGACCGGCGAGGACTGCGAGTCGGTGCTGACCCAACTGCGCAGCCTTGACTTCGCGCATCTGGCAAAAGCATTGGCCAGCGGCGACCCGGTCGACCGAGGCCGTGCGCTTTATGAGCACGGCCTGCCCGGCGAGGACGATGCAAGCCTGGGCAACAATACCCGCTGCCTGGTGGAAATGGCGCTGCTCGACACCCTGGCGCAACAGGCCGGCCTGCCCTTGTCCGCCTACCTGCTGCGCATCACCGAGACGGCGCCGACGGCACGCCGCAGCCTGCCCGCCCAGGTCAACATCACCCAGGTGCTCGACCTGTCGCAACCGGTGCAAGCGTTCCTCGAACAGCGCAAACCGTTGCGCTCGCTCAAGCTCAAACTGGCCGGCGATGCCCAGGCCAATAAAGAGCGCCTGGGCAGCATCAAGGCGCTGGCGCCGAACCTGGCGCTGTATGTCGACCCGAACATGAGCTGGTCACCCGCGCAACTGCACAGCAGCGCCCGGCAGTTTCGCGAGCTCGGCGTGGCGCTGTTCGAGGAGCCCTTGCCGCGCGGCAGCCTGGAGGATTACCGCCAGGCGCGCCTCAAGCATGGCGTGCCGATCATGCTCGACGAGTCGGTCACCTCGGCCCTGAGCCTGGAACGCGCCTGGCAACACCAGGCGCTGGATGCGGTGAACCTGCGCATTGCCAAGTGCGGTGGCTTGCTCAGCAGCGCAAAAATGCTCGAGCAATGCCGCCGCTGGGGCCTGCCGGTTTACCTGGGCGTGCAGGTCGCTGAAGTCGGCCCGCTGATTGCCGCCCACCGCGCACTGCTGGCGGCCTTTGACGGTTTTATCGGCGTGGAG
This sequence comes from Pseudomonas sp. Leaf15, assembly GCF_001421425.1. Classification (NCBI taxonomy): domain Bacteria; kingdom Pseudomonadati; phylum Pseudomonadota; class Gammaproteobacteria; order Pseudomonadales; family Pseudomonadaceae; genus Pseudomonas; species Pseudomonas sp. Leaf15. The sequence continues at coordinate 58,243 of NZ_LMKI01000006.1, read as the reverse complement.
GCCGGCCAGCACGACCGCTTCTTCGACGACCACCTGCTCGACCCCATGCCGGCGATAGACCGGCAACACAACGCCATTCACCTGCCAGCCCATATGCAACCGGGCCTTGGCGGGCGGTTGACCGCCCACGTACTGCCCTACCGCTGCGCCCTCGGCGCGGACCAACACACTTATTTGCCCCACCACATGGAGCGTGCGCGATGAAGTATTTTTCCGATTTGCTTGTGGATCTGTTGATCAACCAGGGCATCGAGTACGTCTGCTTCAACCCCGGCGCGTCATTTCGCGGCATTCATGACTCGCTGGTGCATCACCCCGACCCTGCCGTGCCGGCCATCCTGATGTGCTGCCATGAAGAAATCTCGGTGGCCATGGCCCACGGTTATTACAAGGCCAGCGGCAAGCAAATGGCGGTATTGGTACATGCCAATATCGGCCTGCAACACGCGAGCATGGCCATCTTCAACGCCTGGTGCGACCGCGTGCCCTTGCTGGTATTGGGCGGCAACGGTCCGATCGATGCGGCCCTGCGGCGCCCGTGGATCGACTGGATCCACACGTCCCAGAGCATCGATAAAATTCTCTCGGGCTACACCAAATGGACCGACATGCCAGTGTCCCAGGCCGCCACCCTGGAGTCGGTGCAACGCGCGCTCAAACTCTGCGCCGCCGAGCCCCATGCCCCGTGCTATGTGGCCATCGACAGTGCGGTTCAGGAAGAGTCACTGGCCAACGGGCTCTCGCTGCCCGCCGGGCCGGTGCGCCCGGAACGCTTGCCGGCGCTGGATGACCAGCAACTGGCCGAACTGGTCACCCAGTTGATGAGCGCGCAACACCCCGTCATCGCCATCGACTACGCCGCACTCGACGATCAGCAGGCCGAGCAGTTGCTGGGCATCGCCAGCCTCACCGGTGCTGCGGTGATTTCCCGCAATGGCCGCTATAACGTGCCCAACACCCACCCTCTGGTGTTCCAGGACCATGATGCGCACCTGCTGGGCGAATGCGATTTTCTGTTGGCCTTGGAAGTCCAGGACCTGTATGGCCTGCTGGCCAACTCCGGGCAAAAACCCCACCCAGGTTTGTACATCGCCACCCTGGGCACCCATTCGCTGCTCATCAGCAGTTGGGTGGCCGACAGCCAGAAACTGGTGTGCGCCGACCTGGCCCTGCACGCCAACGTGGTCGCCTCCATCGCCCGTATTGCCGAGGCGGTGCAGGCATCCGCCGAACGCCGCGATAGCACGGCGCAGGCCTTGGTCAATGAGCGCATCGCGCGTATTACGGCGCACAAGCAGGTGCGCCGCCAGGCGTTGCTTGCACAGGTCACTCAACCTGCCGATGGTCTGACCATCGCCCAGGCACTGATCGCTATCCACGAAGCCATCGGGCACCAGCGCTGGGTACTCACCAACACCGGGAGCGTGACCATCGACACGCTGGTGCGCCAGCTCTGGCCGATCGATCGCAGCGAGGCGTATATCGGCATGAGCGGTGGTGCCGGGCTGGGTTATGGCCTGGGTGCAGCCATCGGCGCGGCCGTTGCCCACAAGGGCACGGGCCGGCTGAGCGTGAACCTGCAATCCGATGGCGATTTGCTCTATACGCCGAGCGCCCTGTGGACCTTGTCGGCCTACGACATTCCGTTGCTGGTGCTGGTGATCAACAACCGCCTCTACCTCAATTCCAAGCAACATGCCGAACGCATTGCCGACCTGCGCCACCGGCCCAGCGACCTGTCCAACCTGGGCACCAGCTTCCTTGAAAACGAAGTGGATTTTGTCGCCCTGGCGAAAACCTTCGACCTCTATAGCCCCGGCAGCGCCGACACCCCGGCGGCGATTCAAGAAAAGATCGCCGATTGCCTGGCCTATATGGAAACCCACGGCAAACCCGCCCTGCTTGAAATCAAGACCCTCTAGGAGCTTGCCCATGTCGATCATTTTTGAATGCGTGCGGGACGGCCAGCGCTACGTCACCAGCCCCGGCACCAGCGGGCAGTACAGCCTCTACCCGGTCGCCGACCTGTATGCGTTGTTGCGCGACACACCGGCGCGCGAATTCCCCGGTGGGCCACTGGCGTATCTGCGCGAACACTCGCCAGCGCCGTTGACGGTTACCGACCTCGCAGGCTTCGAGCTGCTGCCATGCCTGCTGCCGCCCGACCCGCGCCAGGGCGTGGTGTGCGGCTTTGGTTTGACCCACCAGAGCAAAGTCGCGCAGCCACCGGAAAGCGACGAGCGCCCGGCCTTTTTTATCAAGGGCTTTGCCGACACGCTCAAGCGCAGCGGCGATGTGCTGCGCATGAGTCGCGGCGCGCTGTCGGCGTGTGAAGAGGCGGAAGTGGTGGCGCTGTTTCTGGTGGCCGACAACGGCCGCCCGGACTACATCGGCTACACCTTCGGCAACGACCTTACCGATATCGCCCTGGCCAAATCCAAGCGCAACTACCTGGCCTACGCCAAGTTGCAGCCCAGCGCCATTTCCCACCTGCTGTATTGGCAGCCGCTGCCCGACCTGATCAGGGGCACAACCTCCATCTACCGCGCGGGCGACCTGCACTGGGAACAGCGCTTCAGCACCGGCCTTTCCTGCCTGTGTTATGACGCCGATGACCTGTTCGACACCCTGTGGCAGCACCCGTCACTGCGCCTGCCCGGCACGCTGATCTACCTCTATATGGGCGCCGATCGCAACAGTGCCGACGCCGGCATCCACCTCAGCCACGGCGATACCGTGGTGTGCGAGTTCGACAGCGGCCCGCGCCTGAGCAATTTGATCGAATGGGAGAACGTCCATGTATAAGCGCATCGTTTTACTCAAAAGCCCCGACGCCCCGGCCGTCTCGACGCTGCTGCAGGAACTGCACGGCTTTCCCGGCCGCGTGCCCGGCCTGGTCGCGGTGGAGGTGATTGCCGACAGCGGCGACCGCTCGCTGGGTTACGACCAGGGTTTTATCCTCACCTTTACCGACGAATCCGTACTCCCCGGCTGGCGAGAACACCCGTTGCACGCAGGCTTTCGCCCGCGCTTGCGTGCGTTGTGCGAGATGTTGATTTTCGATTACCCGCTCACACACCCTTTGCCACAGGAGGAATACCACCATGCCTACGCTTGAGCGCAATACCCAGGTGCTGGTCATCGGCGGCTCCGCCGGTATCGGCTTTGCCATCGCCAAACTGTTCCACCAGCAAGGTGCCACAGTCACCCTGGCCGGGCGCAGTGCCGCGCGGCTAAGCCAGGCGGCGCACGACATCGGCGCCGACGTTGCCACCGTGCCACTGGACGTCACGCAGCCGGCCGAACTGGAGCGCTTTTTTGCCCGGCCCACGCGCTGGAAGCACATCATTGTCACCGCCGCCTCGCTGACGTTCGGCCCGGTGCGCAGCGTTGCGCTGGAGGATGCGCAGCGCATCTTCGACAGCAAGTTCTGGGCGGCGTACCACATTGCCCGGCTGGCACCTTTTGACGAGGATGGCTCGCTGACCCTGGTCTCTGGGCGTTTTGCCCAGCGCGCCGGGCCGCAGACGGCACTGATCAGCGCGGTCAACGCCGGTATCGAAGGGTTTGCCCGTGGGCTTGCCAGCGAACTCTCGCCGGTGCGCGTCAACGTGCTGTCCCCGGGTTTTGTCGACACCGGCATGCACCCCGAAGCACTGGTACAGAAAATGCGCCAACGCAGCCAATCACTGCCTGTCAAACGCATCGCCCGGCCGGAAGACATCGCCTCGGCGGCCCTGCTGCTGGCCACCAACCCGATGATCAGCGGCACGGTACTGGCCGTAGACGGCGGGGACACCGTGAGCTTTACCTGAGGTTTTGCGACATATGGGCGAAACACCGAATCGAGACTGAGATAGACTGGTCTATATCATAATGTTACGGTTTTCGCCCATCCCAACTACTTGAACCTGGAGTTCCGAGTTGTCCGTATCGAAGAAGCAGCATGTCGTCGACACTGCTACCGGCCTGTTTTCCCAGCACGGTTTCCACCCCGTAGGCGTCGACTGGATCATCGAAGCATCGGGCGTCGCCAGAATGACGATGTACCGTAATTTCAACGGCAAGGAAGACCTGGTCAAAACCGTCTTGACGCAACGCTCGGCGCATCTGATCGAGCAATTGAAGACGCGCATGGATGAAAAGCCCAGCCTGGAAGAAAAGATCATTTCGATCTTCGATTGGCGTGGCCAGTGGTTCTGCTCCACCAGCTTCGCCGGCTGCCTGTTCGGCCGCGCGGTGGCCGAATACCCGGAGCACTCCGACATCCGCGAGATCGCCCTGGACTACAAGCACAAACTGCATGCGCTGGTAGAACACGAGATAGCCCGCCACCACACGCCCGAGACCGCGAGAACCCTCGCGACCTACATCATGATGCTGCTCGATGGGGCCACGGTGAATGCCCAGGCGTTCAGCAAAAGCCACTATGCCGGCGATGCCTGCGATGCGGCGCTGATGTTGCTTCGGTTTAATGTGGGCAAGCAGATTCGATAAGGGCTTGAACGTCTGGAAACGGGCGAGCCGTCTCACAACGCCTCGCCCTATGGAATCCCCCCACACTTCCCATTACCCTGACGGCCTTTATCAGACAACCGGAAGTCAGATACCCGTGCTCAAGCCCCTCGCCGTCATCGCCCTCGCCTTCACGCCCTTGCTCGCCAACGCCGCCGACCTTGCGGGCGTATGGCAAGGCACGCTGGGCAAATCCGCCATCACCGCCTGTTTCAACGGCGCCGACGGCGAGCAGGGCAGTTACTACTACCAGCGCATTCTCACGCCGATCCAACTGACCCAGGCCAGCGACAACGCGCCGTGGGTGGAAGCCGGCAATACCGGGCTGTGGAAGCTGGACAAACCCCAGGGCGATACGCTCGCGGGCGCCTGGAGCAAAACCAAAGACGCCAAATCGCTGCCACTGGCTTTGAAACGCATCAGCACCGACGGCTGCGGCAGCGATGCCTACAACGCGCCCATGGAAGCCGCGCCGCTGCCGGTGAAGACCGAGAAAAAAAGCTTCGAAAACCACGCGTATCTGCTCAAGGCCCAAGGCGCACAGGTCACGATCAAGCTCGAGGGCGACAGCCCGGCGATTCAGAAGATCAACCAGCAACTCGCTGCCATGGCTGTCAGCGATGAGGCGCAGGCGGACTACTTCCAGGAGCGCCGTGAGTACCTCGGGCGAAACGGCTCGGGCTACACCAGCGAAATCGACGTCGAGCCTGTGTATTGGTCGTCGCAATTCATCACGGTAAAGTTTTATCGCTGGGCGGCGGGCACTGGCGCGGGGGGCATCAGTTGGGGGCTGCACTCCTGGAACCTGCAAACCGGCGAACGTGTTGACCCGTGGACCTGGCTCGGCGGCCAACAACAAGGGTATGACATCTACTCCGGGCACGTGAAGTTGCCAGCCAGGTTCAGCGCCTGGCTGGCCAAACAAACCACCACCGACGAGGGCTGCCCGGCCATCACCAGCTACGACAGCTTCGACCTGAGCTTCAACACCCAAGGCTTGCAACTCGCCACACGTGCCACGGGCGACGGCTGCGACAATGACTTGAGCTTCACCTGGGCGCAATTGGAGCCGGTACTCACCGCGCAAGGCAAAGCGGCTTTGCCCAGCTTGAAACTGCCCTGAATACGGGGCTGAGCGAGCCTTACAAAAACCCCACATTCGTTCACGAAATGTTAAGAAACGGCTACCTATACTGACCGATTAACATGGCCGCTCCCCCGAGCGGTCCCCTGCTTCGGTAGCCAGAACCATGACGCGTCCCGCTCCTCTGCTGCTCTTTCTTCTCGCTGGTCTGTTGTTCTTCTTCGCCCTTGGCAGCCATGAGCTGCAAGGCTCCACCGAAGCCCGCGTCGCCGGGATCGCCATGGCCATGCACCTGGACAATGACTGGGTGATCCCGCGCCTGTTCCGCGAGCCCTTTCTGGAAAAGCCACCCCTGAGCCTGTGGCTGGATGCCGGCGCCATTCGCCTGTTTGGCGGCACCACCTGGGCCGTGCGCCTGGCGTCGGCGTTTGCCGGGTTGTTCAGTGTGATGCTGTTTTACGCGATGCTGCGCAAGTTCGGGCGGCCGCAAACCCTGGCGTTCTGCGCCGCGCTGATCCTGGCGACCATGGCCAGTTACTGGGGCAATGTGCGCGGCGTGGGCGAGGACTCGTTGCTCAGCCTCGGCGTGACCACCGCGCTGCTGGGGTTCTACCAGGCCGTGCGGACTGATCGCGAAGGCTCAAGCGGTTGGGCCTGGGCGATGTTTACCGTCGGCATGGTCATCGCCACCTTGAGCAAAGGCGTGCTGGGTCTGGCGATGCCGGGCATTGTGATTTTTGTGTATTTGCTCAGCACCAGCCTGATGGACAAACGCCTGCGCTTGGCCGACTGGCTCAAGCCGGCGCTGTTCACCTTGCTGGCGCTGGTGCCGCTATTGATCTGGCTGGGCTTCCTGTTCCAGCGCGGCGGTATGCAGTCGGTGGCGGAAGTGCTGTGGACCAACAGCGTCGGGCGCTTCAGCGGCTCCTTCGTCGAAGCCGGGCATTACGAGCCGTTCTATTACTACATCGCCAAGCTGCCCGAGGCTTTCCTGCCGTGGAACATCCTGGTGTACCTGGGCCTGTGGCACTTTCGCAAAAGCCTGGTGCGTAACCGCTATCGCCTGTTTTTCAGCGTGTGGCTGGTGGCGCAGTTCACGCTGCTGACCCTGGCGTCGAGCAAGCGTGTGGTTTACCTGATGGCACTCACGCCCGCTGCCGCCGTACTGGCAGCCGAATATGCGGGTGTGTTACTGGAGTGGCTTAAAGCCAATAAACCGTCGATTTATCGCTACCACCGCAGGGTGATCGGCGGGGTTTTCACCCTGGCGATTGCCTGCTACCTGGCGGCGGCCTTCTGGTTTGCCCCCAAAGCCGACGTGCGCCAGTCGTTTGTGCCGGTGATCAGCCAGGTACAGGCCTACCAGGCACAAGGCAAAGACGTAGTGCTGTTCCAGCCCAACGAACGCATCGCCGGGGCCAGCGTGTTCTACCTGCAGGCCTACTTGCCGATCCTGCAAACCGAAGCAGAGCTGCGCAGTTACCTCACAGCAAAACCCGGCAACGTGGCGCTGCTGGACCGCACCGAGCAGCTGAGCGAGAAAGTAACGGTGATCAAGGAAATGGCGATCAACCGCCAGCCTTACTATTTCGTCGAGCAGTAAGGCCGGCGCTGCACATCAGTGCTTGGTGAGCTTGTCCAGATAACCCATGGCGAACGCGGAGATCACGAACGTCATGTGGATGATCACGTACCACATCAAATGCTGCGGATCGATGTTCTTGGCATCCATGAAGATCCGCAGCAGGTGGATGGACGAAATCGCCACGATGGAGGCCGCCACTTTCATCTTCAGCGAGGAAGAGTCCATGGTGCCCAGCCAGTTGAGCTTCTCTTTGTTCTCATCGATATCCAGCTGCGAGACGAAGTTCTCGTAGCCGGAAATCATCACCATCACCAGCAAACCGCCGACCAGGGCCATGTCGATCAACGACAGCAGCAACAGGATCACTTCCGATTCCAACATGGTGAAGATGTTGGGCAGGACGTGAATGATTTCCTGGAAGAATTTCAGCGCCAGGATCAGCAGGCCCAACGAAAGCCCCAGGTAGATCGGGGCCAGCAGCCAGCGCGAGGCGTACATCGTATTTTCGATAAAGCGTTCCATCAGATCTCACACAGCCAAGCTAAAAATGGCCGCGAGTATACCAGCCGCCTCCAAACAGCTGGAACCACGAGAAAACTGATCTGTACGGCATCTGTAAGAGAATTTTTCTGCTAGTGTCGAGTCCTCTCACTCGGCTTGATGATGTCGGACAGGAAGATTCAGATGACGGATGTGCGATCCCCTTTGGCCACCCTTGGCCTGTGTGCGGTGTTGCTGATGGCTGGCGGCTGCTCCCCGAAAGAAGAGCAGAAGCAGGCCACCCTCGAAGAGAAAACCGCGAAGTTCGAACAGTCGCTGGACAGCATTCAAGACCCCAAGCTCAGAGACGCCATCGCCGACCTCGGCGGCTCCCTGCTGTTGCTGGAACGGGCGCGCGTCAAGCTCGCCAACAAGCCTGTCGAAGCCGAATACGGCGAAGACACCCTGGCCCTGCTCACGCACTACCCCACGCCCCAGGCCCTGGTCGACACCTACATCAACGGCCTGTTCGTGCTGCGCAAAGCCTCGCACTCCGACTACCTGACCGATCTGCAGCCAGTGTTCCCGTTCAGTTTCAACAGCCCCGACCAGTTCCCCTTCCCCCACGGCCTGGAATGGCAGTCGGTGACCTTGAGCAACAATAAGGTCATCCCCTTCCAGCCGGAATGGTCGGAAACCGACCCGGGTATCCAGTTGAGTCCCAGCAGCTCCAACCTCACCAACCCCGATGACCTGACCGTCACCTACCCGTTTATCGAAGGCATCGAGACCGACAACAAGAGCCAGCCGCAACCCGTCAGCCTCAAAGGCTCGGTTGAAGTGGTTGCACCGGGCAAGGTGCTGACCTTCGACCTGTCGAAAAAAGACGTGGGCCACAAACGCACCGAGGGCACTGTCACCCTCAACCTGCTGTTGCTGGAGAAGAACTACGCCGAGATTGAACTGACCAACAGCGCTCCGCTGGCGCCGGAAGTCGGTGACGAGTCGCCCAACCCTTTGCTGGTGCAGGCACGCGACAGCACCGGGCAGTACCTGACCCGCTCGGGCTCGATCAACGAAAATGCCGCGCAAGTGGCGTTCTACGAGAAACAATTGGCCGAGATGCAAAAGCAGAAGGCCTGGTCGGATGACTTTGAGAAGCAACTTACCGACGAGCAAAAAGCCTTCGAGCACAAACAGAGCAGCCACTACGCCAAGGTGTATTTCAATGGCGTGATCGACACGTTGCAGGTCGATGTCCTGGACTTCTCCACCGCCACCCTCACCCGCAAAGACCTGGACCTGCCGGTGCAGCGCTTTGACAAGAACAGCCTGCAAAGCAGCGTGCAAGCGCTGCCGATGCCCGTCACCGTGTACGACGACAGCGCCGCCAGTTGGCTTAAAGATGCCGCCATGACCGAGGACCAACTGAAAAAAAGCGTGACTATCACCCAGTCAACCGAAGACGCCAGCGCCGCGAAAATCGTGTTTGACCACCCGTTTACGTTCAATGACGACCTGGTCGGCGCTGATCGCAACAACAGCGACGCGCCCATCACCTTCTTCACGGCGGACGATAAAGGCGAGCGCGGCGAGCCGATTGAACTGCCCACCGAAGCTTTCGAGCTGAACGCCGGCAGCGGCACTCTCACTTACGACCTCAACCTGTTCCCGGAAAACCCGGCCTTTGTGGTGGGCTCGGTGCCGCTGTTTTTGGCCACCATCGAGAAAAATACCCTGGATGCGAGCAAGCTGCCTAAAGGCCTGTCGCTCAAGGACAACGCGCTGATCGTCGACCAAAAGGAATTCCCCGCCGACAGCTGGCGCTTCTACGCCAAGGACGCCAGCGGCAAGTACCTTAAGGAAATCCTCGGCGTGAGCCACCGCGCCGAGGAGTACGGCACGGCGCTGTTTGATGTGCATTACTTCTACGGCCAGCCCACCAGCCTGGAAAGCTACCAGCGCACCGAACTGAACACCGTGCAATACGGTTTTGAGGTCAAGCTGGATAAGCCCGAGAGCAAATAACCCCGCCGATCGTCCCCACGCTCCGCGTGGGAATGCATCCCGTGTCGCTCCGCGTCACCTGCCCACGGCTTGAACCTGCGCTGGCTGCGGGACGCGGAGCGTCCGGTGCGGCATTCCCACGCGGAGCGTGGGAACGATCATCACAGCACCAATCGCCCTCGCCCGCCGTTGTTGTCGCAAATATACGGGGCATCAGCCAGCGCAAAGCCACGCAACGTCAGGCAATCGATCGTTCCCACGCTCCGCGTGGGAAAGCATCCCGTGACGCTCCGCGTCACCTGCCCACGGCTTGAACCTGCGCTGGCTGCGGGACGCGGAGCGTCCGGGGCGGCATTCCCACGCGGAGCGTGGGAACGATCAGTGGTGGGTATCGCTGACTAGGTGCGAGCGCCCGCCGTTGAGTTGTCGCAGATGGGCCTGCAGGTGCAGGCACCAGATCTGCGGGTCATCGGCCAGCGCATAGCCGTGCAGGGTCAGGCTTTGCACAATCGACTCCAGAATGGTTTCTGCCACAAAAGGCCCATGGAACGGGCCTTGGGACTTGACGGTGGACGGCTGCTCGCCGGTCATGCCGGCGGCAAACAACAAGGTCCACATCCCGTTTTCCCCGGCGAGCGGGCGAATGGAACATTCGATACGGGTGACCAGGCCCAGGCATTGGCGGGTAAGGCAAAGGCTGCGCGGCATGGCGGCGACCCTCGGTAGATCGGTGTTCAGCCCCAATCACGCGGCGAGGCTGTCTCTGTCCTGCGACTCCTGTGGATATCCCTTGAAGTGAGAATAGAAGAAAACCGGTGCAAACCAAGGTTGTAGGGACCAACGGGCGTTGGTCCCTGCAATGGGAGTCAAATTTATGACGAAACACCGCCGATCCATGTGGGAGCTGGCTTGCCTGCGATGACAGACTCAAAGCCGACACTTCTGCTGGCTGACCCACCGCTATCGCAGGCAAGCCAGCTCCCACATTAACCGTGTTCCGGCGAAAGATCAGGTTGGCTGGGTTTGCGCCAACGCCTGCTGCGCCAGTTCCTTCTCGGCCTCCTTCAAATCATCCTCGCTGATCATCTCGGCAATCGCACGCAACCGCTCAACCACGCGCGCATTCACCGTGCCTTCGGGGAATTGCCCTTCTTCGTCCGGCTCACCGGCAGGCTCGCCCACCAACAGGCTCAGCGCCTCGTCGGCCTGGCGCACGGCGTAGATATGGAACTGCCCGTCGCGCACGGCTTGCAGTACCTTCTCATCGAGCATCAGCGTGGCCACGTTGGCCTGCGGGATGATCGCGCCCTGCTCGCCGGTCAAGCCGCGGGCTTCACACAGGCGGAAGAAGCCTTCGATCTTCTCGTTGACCCCGCCCACCGCCTGCACTTCACCGAACTGGTTGATCGAGCCGGTGATGGCAAAGCACTGCTTGAGCGGCGTTTTCGACAAGGCCGAAATCAAGGTGCATGCCTCGCCGAGCGACGCACTGTCGCCGTCCACGTAACCGTAGGACTGCTCCAGCGCGATACTCGCCGAGATCGCCAGCGGGAATTCCTGGGCATAACGACTGCCCAGGTAACCGGTGAGGATCATCACGCCCTTGGAGTGGATCGGCTGGCCAAGGTTAACTTCGCGCTCGATGTCGACAATGCCGCTGCCGCCGGGGTACACCGTGGCGGAAATCCGCGCCGGTACGCCGAACGCCGAATCACCGACTTCCAGCACCGTCAGCCCGTTGCACTTGCCCACCGCCGCACCGGCGGTGTCGATCAGGATGACCCCGGCGAGCATGTCGTCGAGAATCCGCGCCGATACCCGCCCGGTGCGCGTGGCCTTGGCCTTGAGCGCACGTTCGATATGGCCGGCATCGGTCATCTCGTCACCCGCCAGGTGGCGGATAAAGTCCGCCTCGCTGACCAGTTGGAACAAGTCGCCAATGCGCGCCGACAAACGGCCCTGATGCTCTGCCAACCGCGCGCTGTAAGTGGCCAGCCGCGCCACTGCGTCCGAAGTCAGCGGCGCCATGCCCTCTTCCGAGGTGCGGGTTTTGAGCAACTGGGCGAACTGTTCCAGGCTTTCGTCGACCATCGGGATGTCTTCGTCGAAGTCCACCAGCACGCGGAACATCTCCTGGAAGTCCGGGTCGGCGTCCTGCAACGCGTAGTACAGCTGGCGCGAGCCAATGATGATGACCTTGACCTGCAACGGGATCATCTGCGGGTTGAGGGTCACGGTGGCCAAGCGGCCCAGTTCACCCAGCGGTGATTCCATCTTCAGCTTGCGCGACTGCAAGGAACGCTTGAGCGCGTCCCACACAAACGGCTCGCTGAGCATTTTTTCGGCTTCCAGGATCAGGAAACCGCCATTGGCACGGTGCAACGCACCTGGGCGCAACTGGCGATAGGTGGTGTAGAGCGCGCCCTGGTCGGTGCTGTATTCGATACGGCCGAACAGGTTGTCGTAGGTCGGGTGCGGCTCAAACACCACCGGCGCGCCGCCGTTGACCGAGTGGCCCACCACCAGGCTTGGGCAATATTGCTCTTCAAGCAGCTTGCGCGCCTGGGCGTCGGTCTTGGCGTCGTCGACCAATTGCTCGACCACGGTTTTCAACAGGTAGACCTGCATGGCTTGCAGGTAACCGCAAACGCCTGCGTTTTCTGCGTATTTTTCCGACAAAGGCGCCAGCAACGGCTGTAGAGCCAGGGTGATGGTTTCTTCGTTGAATTGGCGCAGTTGGTTGTTGGACTCACGTTTCCACTGCGGCAGGCTGGCCAGTTCTTCGTTGAGGCGCTCTTCCAGCTCGGAAATATCCGTGTGGAAGCGCTCGCGATCGACTTCCGGCAGTTGCGAGAACTCGGCCTCGTCCAGCGCCTTGCCGTCGAGCATCGGCGTGAAAGCGATGTTGGAGCTGTCGCGGTACAGCGCCACGTCTTTTTCCAGCGCCAAACGCTCGATCACGTCCAAGGCCTTGTCGTAACGCTGGTTGAAGGCGCGGTCGATGGCGCTTTTGCGCTGTTGATAGGTCGGGTGTTCGAACACGGCCGGGAACGTGGCGACAAGGTTGTCGACCAAGCCGTTGATATCGGCGATGAACGCCGCCGCAGCGCCGCCCGGCAATTCCAGGGCACGCGGTTCGCGCGGCTCATCAAAATTGTTGACGTAGACCCAGTCCGCCGGGGTCTGCAGGCGTTTGCCTTCGGCTTTCAGGTAGCGTTTGACGAACGAAAAGCGGCCGGTACCGGGCTCGCCCATGACAAACACGTTGTAACCAGGGCGTGGCATCGCCACACCGAACTGCAACGCTTCTACTGCGCGTTCCTGGCCAAGCACACCGCGAAAGGGCTCCAAATCATTGGTGGTCGAGAAGCTGAACTGTTCAGCGGAGAAAGGGCGAGTCAGCGCTTCGGGCGCTAGACGCAAGCTGGCAGCAACAGGATCAGGCATCGGGCTTCCTTACATCAGGCGGGGCAGATGTCGGCATTCTGGCTCTCGCTGACGCGCTCTGGCAAGGCGAGGCTGTGGGAAAGCATAGACAGGGCATGCGTCTTACAAAAAAATCGCTGCAGCGCTCGACAACCACACCGATTGTTTTATAAAAAATCACGGAACCCTGGGATCGTGCCTAAACTCCAAACTGCGCGGGTTGGACTAATAACTGGCCCCTAGGGCGCTGCGACGCGCCTGAACCCTTGTCCATTGGTTTGCACACAAAGAGAACAAAGCTATGAAACGGATCCTTCTTGGTACTCTCTTCACCGTTGTCTCCCTCAATGCAATGGCTGAATCGCCAGGTGGCCCGAACTGCGGTTGGGGCAACATGCTGTTCGAAGGCCAGCGCGGTACTCCGGCTCACTTCCTCGCTTCCACCACCAACGGCACCTCGGGTAACGCCACCTTCGGCATGACCTCGGGCACCAACGGTTGCAGCACCAACAGCGCCCTGACCTACGGCGGCAAGTCCTGGATTGCCATGAATGGCATGATGAACGAGCTGTCCGAAGACATGGCCAAAGGCAACGGCGAAGCGCTGACCACCTACGCGGTGGTACTGGGCGTTGCACCGGAAGATCGCGAGCACTTCGCGGCCGTGACCCACGAGCACTTCCAGCAGATCTTCAGCAAAGCTGACGTGACCGCCGACGACGTGCACAACAACACCCTGGCTGTACTGAAAAGCGATACCCGCCTGGCCAAATACGCCACCCAGGCTTAAGCTCGACTGGCCCGCGCCTTTCGAGGCGCGGGTTTTATTTCTGGCTTTATTTTGGGCCCGCCTCCTCTTTGGGTCTCACTACTTCCGACTTAAGTTGCCCTTATGCTCAAACGCTTTGCCTGGCTGGCACTCTTCGCCTGCGCCCCGCTGTACGCGGCGCCGCATATTGATGATCAACGTTTGCAGCAACTGGCTAATGATCCGTTCTGGCTGTCTTTGGGCCATTACGAAGCCGGCAAGCTCAAAGGCTGGCGCAGCTATGTCAGCGACAAAAAGTTCTTCCTCGCCCCCGATGGCGCCCACCACCCGGACCAGGAACTGCAGGCCACCGTGGAGGCGCTGTACGCCCCGGCCAGCCTCGGCGAAAAGCACGCCCAATGCGTTTACCCCGCACGTACCCGCTGGCTCAAGAGTCAGTTGAACCTGACCGATTTGCCCGCGCTGGAGTGCAAGGAATTCACCCAATGGTTCAAGGACGTCGCGCCCCACAGCGCGGTGATGATCTTCCCGGCGGCCTACCTCAACAGTCCGTCGTCGATGTTCGGCCACACCCTGCTGCGTATCGACCAGGCTGACGTGCAGAGCAACAACACCGCGCTGCTCAGCTACGCGATCAACTTCGGCGCCTATATCGAAGGCTCCGACAACAGCATCCTCTACGCCTGGAAAGGCCTGATGGGCGGCTACCCCGGCCTGTTCGCACTGGTGCCGTACCAGGAAAAACTCTCGGAGTACCGCAGCCTCGAGAACCGCGACCTGTGGGAATACCGCCTGAACCTCACCGAAGTCGAGACCAAGCGCATGGTCGAGCACGTGTGGGAACTCAAGCAGATCCAGTTCGACTACTTCTTCTTAGATGAAAACTGCTCCTATCGCTTGCTGGAGCTGCTGCAAGTGGCGCGCCCGAGCCTGCGCCTGACCGAGCAATTCCCGCTCACGGCGATCCCCACCGACACCGTCAAGGCCGTCAAAGAAGCGGGTCTGGTGGAGAAGATCGACTACCGCCCGTCCCGTGAACGCGAGTTGCTGGAACGCGCCAAGCCACTGGACGGCGACGAGCAGCAATGGGTGCTGAAAATCAGCGATGACCAGAAGCAGTTGCAGGAACCGGCCTTCAAAACCCTGCCTCGCGAACGTCAGGCGCTGATTATCGACGCCGCCTATCGCCTCGGCCGCTACCGCGCCAATGGCCTGGAGCGCGACACCGAACGCTCGCAACGCAGCTTCGAACTGCTGCGTGCGATCAACCAGAATCCGGCGCCAGACCTTAAAATCGAACGCCCCGGCCTGCCCGAAGACGGCCACGAATCGCGCACCTGGCAGGCCGGCATCGGCACCCGAGGCAGCAAAACCTTTGGCGAATACGGCCTGCGCATGGCCTACCACGACCTCAACGACAACGCCGAAGGCTTCCCGCTGGGCGCGCAGATCGAAATCCTGCAAATGAAACTGCGCCAGTACGAAGGCAACCACTGGCAGCTGCAGCAACTCGACCTGGCCACCATCCGCTCCCTGACCCCGCGCAACGCGCTGTTGCAACCGTGGTCCTGGCAAGTGACCGGCGGTCTGGAGCGCGTGCCAGGCAAACACGACGACGAAACCCTGGTTGCCCACGTCAACGGCGGCGCCGGCGGCACCTGGCAACTCACCGACGACATGCTGGGTTTTGCCCTCGGCACGGTGCGTGTGGAGCATAACAACGACTTCAGCGAAGCCATCTCCCCGGCTGCCGGGTTCAACACGGGCGTGCTGTGGAAGAACCCGTTGGGGAATCTGAGCCTGGAAGCCAAAGGTGATTTCTTCACCAATGGCGAAGTGCGGCGCAGCATCAGCCTGAACCAGCAGTGGGAACTGTCGCGCAACCTGGGCCTGCGCTTGAGCGCCCAGCGCGAGTACAGCCACCTTTCCACGCCGGTGAATGAAGTGATGCTTGAAGTGAAGTGGTATCACTACTAACCAAAGCTTGGCGATGATCAAAATGTGGGAGCTGGCTTGCCTGCGATGGCGGAGTGTCAGCCACTGATTTTTAGCTGACATACCGCCATCGCAGGCAAGCCAGCTCCCACACTTTTTTGCGCCTGACTTGAGTTCTGCGCGCACATCCCAATCAGGAGCTCCCTCAACATGGCTGTTAACTGCACCACCCTTGAACAAGTCCGCGAAAACATCGACCGCCTCGACCAACAAATCGTCACCCTGCTGGCCGAGCGCGGCCACTACGTTTCCCAGGCTGCGCGCTTTAAGAAAGACGCCGATGGCGTCAAGGCGCCGCAACGGGTCGAACAGGTGATTGCCAAGGTGCGGGGGTTATCCGAAGCGGTGGGCGCCAACCCTGAGGTCACTGAGCAGGTGTATCGCGCAATGATTGCGGCGTTTATCCAGCAGGAACTGGCTGAACATGCCGTTCTAACTAGCCTGGAAAAACCATCATCAACACACACAAAATCGTAGCCTGCTTCTAACCTATTGATAAATAGACAGGAAATTTCAGACGGTTTTTTAGCTTTTTTCAGTCGAGCAAAACTGGCTCTTACTTCATTCTCTTTGTGGGGTTTTGTGACTAGTATCGGATGGCAATCAAATTGCCACCCCATCTATACACGGATCTGAATAGGTAAGAGGCTCACCATGGATTTCTTTGAAAAGCTAACCAGTCTGGCAGCGAAAGTTCGGTTACAAGGCCCTGCCATTCAAACAGAAGAAGCGACAAAAAATGCTTTCGTAATGCCTTTCATCAACACCGTATTGGGCTACGACGTATTTGATCCACAGGAAGTGACGCCAGAATTTGTCTGTGATGTAGGGACGAAGAAAGGTGAAAAAATCGACTACGCAATCATGAAAGAAGGTGAAGTCCAAATACTCATCGAATGCAAAAAAATCGGTGAGTCATTGAGCATCAACCATGCCTCACAGCTTTTTCGGTATTTTCACGTTACGAGCGCAAGAATCTCAATTCTCACCAACGGCCAGGTCTATAGGTTTTTTACTGACTTGGACGCCCCTAATAAAATGGACGAAAAGCCATTTCTAGAGCTCGACCTACTGGACATTGATGAGTACGCCGTACCTGAGTTGATCAAGCTCACCAAGTCGGCTTTCGATGTTGACTCGATCATCAATGCAGCCGGGGAGTTGAAATACGTCAGCCAACTCAAAAAACTCATCGGAGCTCAAGTTAGCAAGCCAGAAGATGATTTCGTGAAATTCTTCGCTTCGCGTGTCTACGAAGGTGTAATCACACAGAAAGTGCGCGAGCAATTTTTCGAACTGACACGAAAAGCGTTAGCCCAATTTTTGAACGATCAGATCAACGATCGGCTGAAGTCTGCAATGAGTGGCGCGATCCAACCGACAATGGCATCACTCCCCGCCGCAAACAGCGCGAATGCAGATACGCAGGATAGGGACGAGTCAGAAGACAAGATTCTGACAACGCTTGAAGAGCTGGAGGGTTATCACATCGTTCGCGCTCTGGTTCGATCCGTAGTCGATGCAAAGCGCATTGTTCAACGAGATACCCAAAGCTATTTTGGGATACTGCTGGACGACAACAATCGCAAACCTATTTGCCGCCTTCACTTTAATCGCAGCCAGAAGTACATCGGGATATTTGACGAAGATAAAAATGAGACCCGACACGCGATTTCGTCAATAGACGAGATTTACGAGTACGCAGATCAACTGAAAAAAACAGTGGGCTATTACGATTGAAGGCCGCACAGCTTTAACTGAAACTATCGACAACCCTGTGGCGAGCAGGCTTGTCCTGCGTTGGGCTGCGCAGCAGCCCCAAAGTAGTCAACCGAAGAGTGCCAGATACACCGCACTCCTCCTTTTATTGGGGCCGCTTCGCAGCCCAACGCAGGAAAAGCCTGCTCGCCACATGAGCAGGCTCAGCCGCTAAGTGGTAGGGGTCATCGCTTGGGTCAGGTCGTCGACGACGGCTTTGCCCATTTCACACAGGTAATGCGCGGCCCAGGCGTATTGCTCGCCGCGCACGTCCATGGCGGCTTCCATAGCGAGTTTCTTTGAGTAAAAAAGCAGGGTGGAGGCGTGTTCCAGGGCTTGCTCGATGGGCATGCCGGCATTGATGCGGAACAGCGGCTTTTGGTTTTCGCCGTAGTCGCCAAAGGTGACGACGCCGAGGGTGGTGATTGAGGACAGGGGTGGATCGGGGACGACTTTAGACATGGTGTACCTGCTAAGTGAGATAAAGGACCACCAGAGCACGTCGCTAAACATGAAAGGGTGGCAGCTGTACGCAGGTTAGCGAACCGGTCACCTAGACACCCGGCAGATCCGAAGATCTCCCGCGCACAGCCGCCATAACACGATATCGACAGGTATAAAAACCGCCTGCCAAGTGTGTAAAGAGGATGAGTCTCGATGGTTCGGGTCGCTAAACCCGGCCGCTGTTTTCACAGCGGAGCCAGGAGACTAGTGCCCCAAACCCTAAGGCACAATAGGCCAGCGATTCTCTAGGAAACGTCCTGCAAGTTAAAGGGAATCGTCGTTAATGGCCCTTTAATAGATCGTTCCCACGCTCCGCGTGGGCATGCATCCTGTGACGCTCCGCGTCACGACTTCAAAGCGGACGCAGAGCGTCCTGGGCTGCATTCCCATGCAAAGCGCGGGAACGAGCGCTAACCCTTTAACTCAACACTTTTCTCACCGCCCTTTCACGCCTCCCCGACAAATCCCTGACTAGACTTCCCCTATCAGCCGTAAAGCGGCCAGGGAGTACGCCATGTGGCGGTCTGCGGTAATGCTGTGTGCGGTAGTGTGGTTGTCGGGTTGCCAGTCCACCCATCAGGATTTAATTGCCAAGGGTTATCCACCGGCTTTCGCCGATGGCTTTGATGACGGTTGCAGCAGTGGTCGCCAGGCGGCTGGTGTGATCAGCGGGGAATTTCGCAAGAACGTACCGCGTTATCTGAAGGACCGTGAATACGCCGAAGGCTGGGAAGACGGCTTTCGCCAGTGCAAGGCCATGCGCGAGAACGAAGAGTTGCGCGACTACAAGGACAACCACTGGGATGACCGTGAACGCGCCTGGCAGCAGGAGAAGGATCGCGACGCCGCCCGCGCCTATCGCACGCAATAGGTCGCTTTTCTGAAAAGCGGACGCCGAGCGTCCAGGGCTGCATGCCCACGCAGAGCGTGGGAACGATCGCGCGGTGAAGATGGCCCAACCTTCATGGAAGGAGAACGTCATGAGCCGAGCTTTTGTAAATGAAGACAACGCCGCCGCCCAGGCCGACCAGCCGGTGGAGCGCCTGGTGAGTGAGCAGCCCAATCGTCTCACCGCGCAAGGGTTGGCGCAGTTGCAGGCCAAGGTTGCACAGTTGCAGCAGGAATACAGCCTCGAATCCGCCAAGGAGGATAAACAACGCCTGGCGGACCTTGAGCGCGATTTGCGCTACTTCAACCAGCGCGTGCAAAGCGCCCAAGTGGTAGCACCGGCCACGTCCACCGACAAGGTACAGATCGGCAGCTGGGTGACTTTTGCCAACGAGCAGGACGAGCAGCAACGCATTCAACTGGTCGGCGAAGACCAGGCCGACGCCCACGCCAACCTGATCAACTGGGGCTCACCGCTGGGCCGCGCATTGCTGGGTGCGCAAGTCGGCGACGAGGTGCTGTGGAAGCGCCCCGTCGGCGATCAGTTGATCGAGGTGCTGCGCGTCGAGCCCGAGGTTTAGACGATGCCTTGGGCCAGCATCGCATCGGCGACTTTCACAAAACCCGCGATGTTCGCGCCCTTCACGTAGTTGACCCGGCCGTTTTCTTCGCCGTAGTGCACGCAGGCGTGGTGGATCGACTGCATGATGTTGTGCAGCTTGCTGTCGACTTCGCCTGCGGTCCACAGCAGGCGCATGGCGTTCTGCGACATTTCCAGGCCACTCACGGCCACGCCACCGGCGTTGGAGGCTTTGCCCGGCGCGAACAGAATGCCCGCCTCGATAAAGATATCCACAGCCTCCAACGTGGTCGGCATGTTGGCGCCTTCGGCCACGCAGATACAGCCGTTGCGCAGCAGCGTGCGGGCGGCGTCGGCGTCGAGTTCGTTCTGGGTCGCGCAGGGCAAGGCGATGTCGCAGGCCAGTTCCCATAGCGTTTTACCGGCGCGAAATTCCAGCCCGTAACGAGAAGCCAATTCACTGATGCGCCCGCGCTGCACGTTTTTCAGCTCCAACAGCGCCGACCATTGCTCCTCGGTTAAACCGCTTTCGGCGTACAAGGTGCCTTCGGAGTCGGACAGGGAAACCACCTTGCCGCCCAGGTCCATGACTTTGCGCGCAGCATATTGCGCGACATTACCCGAGCCGGAGACCGCCACGCGCTTGCCCTCAACCCGCTGGCCGTTGCGCTTGAGCATTTCTTCAGCGAAGTACACGCAGCCAAAGCCGGTGGCTTCAGGGCGGATCAGGCTGCCGCCGTAGGCCATGCCTTTGCCGGTCAGTACTGAGGTGAACTGGTTGCTCAGGCGTTTGTACTGGCCAAACAGGAAGCCGATTTCACGCGCGCCCACGCCGATATCGCCGGCCGGCACGTCCACGTCCGCGCCGATGTGGCGGTACAGCTCACTCATGAATGCCTGGCAGAAGCGCATCACTTCGGCGTCGCTCTTGCCCTTGGGGTCGAAATCCGAGCCGCCTTTGCCGCCGCCCATGGGCAGCGAGGTCAGGGAGTTTTTGAAGGTTTGTTCGAAGGCGAGGAATTTGAGCACGCCCAGGTTCACCGACGGGTGAAAGCGCAGGCCGCCTTTGTAGGGGCCGATGGCGCTGTTCATCTGGATGCGGAACCCGCGATTGACCTGAACCTTGCCGTGATCATCCACCCACGACACCCGAAAGGTGATCGCGCGTTCCGGCTCGCAGATGCGCTCCAGAATGCCCGACGTCAGGTAGTGAGGGTTGGCCTCAAGAAACGGCCACAGGCTGCGCAGGACTTCTTCTACGGCCTGGTGGAACTCCGGCTGGTCGGGGTCGCGTTTCTTGAGGCGCGAAAGGAAGGATTCGACAGATTCGATCATGGAGAAGTCTCGGCAAATTGATTGTTTTTAAATGAGATTGAGCCGGACCTTAGCAATTCATGCTGCACCTGAAAAGCGCAAAATGTCGCCTTTGTGAATTTAAATGGTGCTTTATATATAAATTACTGTGATTTTATGCACCATTAAGGGGATTTAAAATCAGCAAATGCACCAACAGGTAAAACGCTATCGCAGGCCAGCCAGCTCCCACATTTGATCGGGTTTCCAATTTGTAATGCGGTCGAAGGTGGGAGCTGGCTTGCCTGCGATGAATCCACCGCGGTCTTCCTGAAACCCACGCAAAAAAAAGCGGAGCCCGAAGGCTCCGCTCTTTCAAACCAGCCCAACTCAGGCCAGTTTTTTGTGCCGTACACGGTGCGGCTGGGCAGCAGCATCGCCCAAACGCTTTTTACGGTCCGCTTCGTACTCGGTGTAGTTACCTTCGAAGAACACCGCCTGGGAGTCATCTTCGTAGGCCAGGATGTGCGTCGCAACGCGGTCCAGGAACCACCGATCGTGAGAGATCACAATGGCGGCGCCCGGGAAGTCCAGCAGGGCTTCTTCCAGGGAACGCAGGGTTTCAACGTCGAGGTCGTTGGACGGTTCGTCGAGCAGCAACACGTTGCCGCCTTCTTTCAAGGTGAGGGCCAGGTGCAAGCGACCGCGCTCACCACCGGACAGGTCCTTGACGAACTTCTGTTGATCGCCGCCCTTGAAGTTGAAACGGCCGACATAAGTGCGCGACGGGATTTCATAGTTGCCGATGCGGATCTGGTCCGAACCCTCGGAGACTTGCTGGAATACCGTTTTGCTGCCGTCGAGGTCTTCGCGGCTCTGGTCCACACAGGCCAGCTGCACGGTTTCACCGATTTCGATGCTGCCCGAATCCGGGGTTTCCTTGCCCATCAGCATGCGGAACAGTGTGGATTTACCCGCACCGTTACCCCCGATAACGCCGACGATCGCGCCTTTTGGCATGGAGAACGACAGGTTGTCGATCAGCACGCGGTCGCCATAGCCTTTGCAGACGTTCTTGAATTCGATGACCTTGTCACCCAGGCGCGGGCCGGCCGGGATGTAGATCTCGTTGGTTTCGCTGCGCTTCTGGAATTCCTGCGACTGCATTTCTTCAAAGCGTTGCAGACGGGCCTTGGATTTGGACTGGCGGGCCTTGGCGCCTTTGCGCACCCACTCCAGTTCTTCCTTCATGGCTTTTTCGTGGGCCGATTGCTGCTTGGATTCGGCGGCCAGACGGTCGGACTTGGCTTCCAGCCAACCGGAGTAGTTGCCCTCGTAAGGGATACCGGCGCCACGGTCGAGCTCGAGGATCCAGCCGGCGACGTTGTCGAGGAAGTAACGGTCGTGCGTGATCGCTACCACGGTGCCCGGGAAGTCGTGCAGGAAGTGCTCCAGCCAGGCGACGGAATCGGCGTCCAAGTGGTTGGTCGGTTCGTCGAGCAGCAGCATGTCGGGAGCCGACAGCAGCAGGCGGCACAGGGCCACACGGCGTTTTTCACCGCCGGAGAGGAATTCGACCTTGGCATCCCACGCAGGCAAACGCAGCGCGTCGGCGGCGACTTCCAGCTGGCGCTCCAGGTTGTGGCCGTCGCCAGCCTGCAGGATGGCTTCGAGCTTGGCCTGTTCGGCGGCAAGCTTGTCGAAGTCGGCATCTTCTTCGGCGTAGGCGGCGTACACCTCGTCCAGGCGGGCCTGGGCGTTCTTGATCACGGCCACCGCTTCTTCGACCACTTCACGCACAGTCTTGGTCGGGTCCAGGATCGGCTCTTGCGGCAGGTAGCCGATGTTCAGTTCGGGCATCGGGCGGGCTTCGCCTTCGAACTCGGTGTCGACGCCGGCCATGATTTTCAGCAGCGTGGACTTACCCGAACCGTTGAGGCCGAGCACGCCGATCTTGGCGCCAGGGAAGAAGGACAGCGAAATGTTTTTCAGGATTTCCCGCTTCGGCGGAACAACTTTTCCCAGCCGATGCATGGTGAAGACGTATTGAGCCATGGTGAACCTAGCGTCAGTGACTGATGAATTAAGCGGGCGAAGCCCGTGCAGGCCATGCGCCGCGCGGGCCGTTGACTATCATCAATGCCTGCGAGCGGAAAAAGCCTGAATGTCTGGGGCTGGAACGCCCCCGCGTAACCGGCAAAGCTACCTGAATGCGCTTGGGCAGTCCAGCCAGGCGGGGCTGGCACTTTGCCACAAGGCAAGGCATGCTAGCCGCCCTCCGGGCGTCCGGCTTATAGTGCACGTCGCGCGCCAGTCCAGCCAAACCGCAGGATCACAGCTTGTCCAAAGTCACGCCGCCTACGCCCTTGCGCGCCGCTCATATAGCGCCGGGCGCGCCCCTGCACGGCACTTTTAAAGGCGCATTGGCGACGCTGGTGCTGATGCTGCTGGCGCTATTGTTCTGGCAACTGCTGGACCAGCTGCAGCAAAACCAGAAAAACCAGCAGCAATACACCATCGACTACAGCGCCGACCTGGCTGAACAAATCAGCCTGAGCATGGCCCTGAGCGCGAAAATCGCCCTGAACCTGCTGCCGATGGTCGAGCCGCCGCGCAACGACGAACAGCAACAAGCCTTGATGCGCACCTTGCAACGTACTCTGCCGGAGTTGCGCAGTTTCGCCCTGCTCGCCCCCAGCGGCGCATTGATCAGTGACAGCGCCAAAGACAGCCAGGACCGCGCCTGGCTCGAAGAACTGGTGCAGCGCAGCCACTCGCAACCTTATTACCTGAGCAACAACGCCGACGGCACCCTGATCTATCTGTTGCTGCAGCAGCCCAGTGGCGGCTCGAAAATGTACTGGGCCTTGCGCCTGGCGCCCAACTACCTGAGCAACCTCACCCGCCAGGACAACCAGGGCCAGCGCCCGATGTGGGCCATCGAGAACCGCCTGAACCACCGCGTGGTCAGCCGTGACAATGGCATGCCCGCACAGTGGGCCACGGCATTGACGCCGGATGAGTTGAACAAAAGCGTACTGGTCACGCCCCTGAGCAAAAGCGACTGGCAATTGCGCGGCCTGTTCGACCGCAGTGCGGTGCTGCAACAACTGCTGCCGGCGTTTATCGGTAAATGCCTGCTGGGCCTGGCGTTCTCGCTGATCCCGCTGATCGTGCTGCTGAACATGCGCCGCCGCCAGCGCCAGGTGCATGAGGGCCGCCGGCGTTACCAGGATATTTTCGAAGGCACCGGCGTGGCCCTGTGTGTGCTGGACCTGTCGGGGCTCAAGGCGTTTTTTGACAAAACCCGGGAGCAGACTCGCGAGCAATTGCAGGCCTGGCTGCACAATAACGCCGCAGAACGTCAGCAATTGCTCAGGGAATTGCGCATTACCGAAGTCAACCAGGTGGCCGTGCGTCTGTTGAATGTTGGCTCATGCGAGGAAGCCTGGGAACGCCTGATCGATGATTGCCCACGCAATGCCACCGCCATCGGCTATCAAGTGCTTGAGGCGGTGCTGACCCAGCAAAAGCAACTTGAGCTGGAAATCCAGCTCAATGACGTCGCCGGTAACGATCAGTACCTGTGGCTGGTGATGCGCCTGCCGGAGCAGCAGGACGACTTCAAGGCCGTGATCCTCAGCATTAACGATATCACCAGCCGCAAGCTGATCGAGCTGTCGCTGGTGGAGCGTGAGAGTTTCTGGTCGGACGTGGTGCGCACCGTGCCGGATCACCTGTATGTGCAGGACGTGATCAGCCAGCGCATGATTTTCAGCAACCACCATTTGGGCCACACCCTCGGCTACAACAAGGCCGAACTGCAGCAAATGGGCGAGTACTTCTGGGAAATCCTGCTGCACCCCGAAGATGCCGAGTACTACCACGACTTGCGCCAACGCCAGCGTGAGGTCGGTTACACCACGCAGTTGCAGTGCCAGTTGCGCTTTCGTCATCGCAATAACCAGTGGCGGCGCTTTGATATCCGCGAGCAGGCCCTGGCCCGCGACAAAACCGCGGTGGTCACGCGCATCATCGGCGTGGCCAAGGACATCACCGACCAGATCGAAGCCAGCGAATCCCTGCGCGACAGCGAGCAGCGCTACCGCATGCTGGCCGAAAGCATCAGCGACGTGATCTGCTCCACCGACAGCCAGTTGGCCCTCAACTACGTCAGCCCGTCGGTCAACGCCGTGCTGGGTTATGACGTGGACTGGGTGTTCAAGAACGGCTGGCAGTCGATCATCGCCAACCCGCAGCAACTGGCCGGCATTTACAGCCTGATGGAACAGGTGAGCCGTGCCCTGGGCGACCCCGTCGCGCTGAATACGCTGCGCGATCAAGTACACACGCAACTGTTCCTGTTCGACTGCCTGCGCGCCGATGGCCGCAAGGTGCCGATCGAGTTGCGCCTGGTGCTGGTGTGGGATGAGCACGGCGCGTTCGAAGGCA
Source organism: Pseudomonas sp. Leaf15 (assembly GCF_001421425.1). Lineage (NCBI taxonomy): Bacteria > Pseudomonadati > Pseudomonadota > Gammaproteobacteria > Pseudomonadales > Pseudomonadaceae > Pseudomonas > Pseudomonas sp. Leaf15. The sequence continues at coordinate 32,907 of NZ_LMKI01000006.1, read as the reverse complement.
TCCTTGGCGTGGGCCGTGACATCAGCCAGCAACGCCGCGCCGAAAAAGACCTGCGCATGGCGGCCACGGTATTCGAGCACTCAACCTCGGCGATCCTGATCACCGACCCGGCCGGTTATATCGTGCAGGCCAACGAGGCGTTCAGCCGGGTCAGCGGCTATGCCGTGGCGGATGTGCTCGACCAGTTGCCCAACATGCTCACCGTCGACGAACAGCAGGAAGCCCACCTGCGTTACGTGCTCAAGCAGCTGCATCAGCACAGCACCTGGGAAGGCGAAGTGTGGCTCAAGCGTCGCAATGGCGAGCATTACCCGGCCTGGGTCGGCATTACCGCCGTGTTCGACGATGAAGGCGACCTGGCCAGCTACGTGTGTTTCTTCAGCGATATCAGCGAGCGCAAGGCCAGCGAACAGCGCATCCACCGCTTGGCGTATTACGACGCCCTGACCCACCTGCCCAACCGCACGCTGTTCCAGGACCGCCTGCACACCGCGTTGCAGTCGGCCGAACGGCAAAAGTCGTGGGTGGTGCTGATGTTCCTCGACCTCGACCGTTTCAAACCGATCAACGACTCCTTGGGCCACGCCGCCGGCGACCGCATGCTCAAGGAAATGGCCACCCGCCTGCTGGGCTGCGTGGCCGAAGACGACACCGTGGCGCGCATGGGCGGTGACGAGTTCACCCTGCTGCTGCAACCACGGGTGAGCCGCGAGATGGCGCTGAACCGCGCAATCAGCGTGGCCGAACAGATCCTGGCGAGCCTGGTGAAGCCGTTTGTGCTGGAGGGCCGCGAGTTCTTTGTGACCGCCAGTATCGGTATCGCCTTAAGCCCGCAGGACGGCAACGAGCTGAGCCAGTTGATGAAAAACGCCGACACGGCGATGTACCACGCCAAGGAGCGCGGCAAGAACAACTTCCAGTTCTATCAGGCCGACATGAACGCCAGCGCCCTGGAGCGTCTGGAGCTGGAAAGCGACCTGCGCCATGCCCTGGAACAGAACGAATTCGTGCTGTATTACCAACCGCAGTTCAGCGGCGACGGCAAGCGCCTGACCGGCGCTGAAGCCCTGCTGCGCTGGCGTCACCCGCGCCGTGGGCTGGTGCCGCCGGGGGATTTCATTCCGGTGCTGGAGGAATTGGGGCTGGTGGTGGACGTGGGCGACTGGGTGATCTCCGAGGCTTGCCGCCAGCTCAAGACCTGGCACCAGAACAAGGTGCGCGTGCCGAAAGTCTCGGTGAACATCTCGGCGCGGCAGTTCTCGGACGGGCAGCTGGGCGAGCGTATCGCCACCATTCTCAAGGACACCGGCCTGCCGCCGGCGTGCCTGGAGCTGGAGCTGACCGAAAGTATCCTGATGCGTGAAGTCAACGAGGCCATGCAGATCCTCGCCAGCCTGAAAAACCTGGGCCTGAGCATTGCGGTGGACGACTTCGGCACCGGTTATTCGTCGCTCAACTACCTCAAGCAATTCCCCATCGATGTGTTGAAGATCGACCGCACCTTTGTCGACGGCCTGCCGTCCGGCGAGCAGGACGCGCAAATTGCCCGCGCGATTATCGCCATGGCCCACAGCCTCAACCTGGCGGTGATCGCCGAGGGCGTGGAAACCCATGAGCAGCTGGATTTCCTGCGTGAGCATGGTTGCGACGAGGTGCAGGGGTATCTGTTTGGGCGGCCGATGCCGGCGAATCGGTTTGAGGCGCAGTTCAGTAACGACGCGCTGTTCATGTTCGACTGACCTCCACAGCGGACGCAGAGCGTCCAGGGCGGCATTCCCACGCAGAGCGTGGGAACGATCGGGGGCTAAAGTGAGCCCCACTTGTCCGCGACATGATGTCCTTTCATATGCCATCTAAAACCCATTGGGTTAGAATGCCCTCCTTTTCTGCCCCCGATCCTTGAGGACCGCCATGTTCAGCCGTGATTTGACTATTGCCAAGTACGACGCCGATCTCTTCGCCGCCATGGAGCAAGAAGCCGTGCGCCAGGAAGAGCACATTGAGCTGATCGCTTCGGAAAACTACACCAGCCCTGCGGTGATGGAGGCTCAAGGTTCGGTTCTGACCAACAAATACGCCGAAGGCTACCCTGGCAAGCGCTACTACGGTGGTTGCGAGTACGTCGACGTGGTTGAGCAGCTGGCTATCGACCGTGCCAAGGAACTGTTCGGCGCCGATTACGCCAACGTTCAGCCGCACGCCGGTTCCCAAGCCAACAGCGCCGTGTACCTGGCCCTGCTGCAAGGCGGCGACACCATCCTGGGCATGAGCCTGGCCCACGGCGGTCACCTGACCCACGGCGCCAGCGTTTCCTCCTCCGGCAAGCTGTACAACGCCGTTCAATACGGTATCGATGCCAACGGCCTGATCGACTACGACGAAGTCGAGCGCCTGGCGGTTGAGCACAAGCCAAAAATGATCGTGGCCGGTTTCTCTGCCTACTCGCAGATCCTCGACTTCCCGCGCTTTCGCGCTATCGCCGACAAGGTTGGCGCCTACCTGTTCGTGGACATGGCTCACGTAGCCGGTCTGGTCGCCGCTGGCGTCTACCCGAACCCGGTGCCATTCGCTGACGTGGTGACCACCACCACCCACAAGACCCTGCGTGGTCCACGTGGCGGCCTGATCCTGGCGCGCGCCAACGCCGAGATCGAGAAGAAGCTCAACTCCGCGGTATTCCCAGGCGCCCAGGGCGGCCCGCTGGAGCACGTCATCGCTGCCAAAGCGATCTGCTTCAAAGAAGCCCTGCAGCCTGAGTTCAAGACTTACCAGCAACAAGTGGTGAAGAACGCCCAGACCATGGCCAGCGTGTTTATCGAGCGCGGCTTTGACGTGGTGTCCGGCGGTACTGAAAACCACCTGTTCCTGCTGTCGCTGATCAAGCAGGACATTTCCGGTAAAGATGCTGACGCTGCCCTGGGCAAAGCCTTCATCACCGTGAACAAAAACTCCGTGCCGAACGACCCGCGTTCGCCGTTCGTCACCTCCGGCCTGCGCTTCGGCACCCCGGCTGTGACCACTCGTGGCTTTAAAGAAGCAGAGTGCAAAGAACTGGCCGGCTGGATCTGCGACATCCTGGCTGACCTTTCCAACGAAGCCGTGATCGACGCGGTCCGTGAGAAGGTCAAGGCCATCTGCAAAAAGCTGCCGGTGTACGGCGCTTGATTGCAGTTGCGTGACTGAAAAGCCCGGCTCTTGAGCCGGGCTTTTTTATGCCGATCGTTCCCACGCTCCGCGTGGGAATGCAGCCCAGGACGCTCCGCGTCCCAAAGCGTGACGCAGAGCGTCACAAGAGGCATTCCCACGCGGAGCGTGGGAACGATCAATCGCAGGCAAGCCAGCTCCCACCTAGGATTGCAATTCAAGTCGGGATTATTGGTAGACCCGGGCAAAGCCTTCGCGGATTTTGTCCTCGGGCAACTCGTCAGCAATAAACACAATCACACTTTCACGCGCCTCGCCCTCGGCCCATTCGGTGTCCCAATCGAAACCGTAGAGCTTGAGCACGCCCTGGAACACCATGCGCCGGTCTTCCCCGGCAATGTTCAGCACGCCTTTGTAGCGCAGCAGCTGTTTGCCGTGATCTTCCAGCAACTCATTCATGAACTCGCTGAGCCGGTCGATATCCAGCGGCTGGTCGGTGCGCAGCACCAGGCTGGAAATACGGTCGATGGATGGCGCGGCACTGACCGGGCGCAGGCTCATGCCTGCGTTGAGGTTGAAACCGCGCACGTCGAGCAGTTCGGCCAAATCGATTTTGCCGTGGTCGACCACCCGAATCGGCGCGCGGCGGTTGATGCGGGTCAGGCGCTGGCTGAGGGCGTCGAAGCTCGCTTCGTCCACCAGGTCGCGCTTGCTCACCAGCAGGCGGTCGGCGAAACCAATCTGGGCCTGGGCGATGGTCTGGGTCAGGTGGTGTTCGGCGTGGGCCGCGTCCACCAGGGTGATGATGCCGTCGAGGATGTAGCGCTCGCGCAGCTCCTCGTCGATGAAAAAGGTCTGGGCCACGGGCGCAGGGTCGGCCAGGCCGGTGCACTCGATCACCAGGCGGTCGAAGGCAATCTCGCCGCTGTCCAGACGCTCGAGCAGCAGGTACAGGGCTTTGGTCAGGTCGGTGTGGATGGTGCAGCACACGCAACCGTTGGACAGGGTCATGACTTGTACAGGCTCGGCGCCCAACAGTTGGGTGTCGATGCCGGCATCACTGAATTCGTTTTCGATTACGGCGATTTTAAGGCCGTGCTCGGCTTTGAGCAGGTGGCGCAGCAAGGTGGTTTTGCCGGCGCCGAGGAAGCCGCTGAGGATGGTGACGGGGATGGGAGAGGACAAAAAATTCTCCTTGAAGAAACACAGAAACAAATGTGGGAGCAGACCCATGTGGGAGCTGGCTTGCCTGCGATAGCATCACCTCGGTCTATCAGTCAGACCGAGGTGATGCTATCGCAGGCAAGCCAGCTCCCACACAAGCCCGCTCCCACACGGGATCACTGCAAGCCTGACTTATCGGGCTAGCAGCACTTGGGCCCACCCTTGCCACCGTAACGGGCTTCCTGGCGTTCGCGGAAGAACGCCTTGTAGTCCATCATCGGTTTGTCCGGGTGCTTGGTTTGCATATGCTCGACGTAGGTGTCGTAGTCGGGCATGCCGACCATCAGGCGCGCGGCCTGACCGAGGTATTTACCGAGGCGACTGATGTCATTGAACATGGTTGCAATCCTCGTTTACGCGTCCGGTACAGCCTGGAACGGGGCTTCTTTGTCCGTACGTTCTTTGTTGCCCCAGGCGGCGACGCCGACCTTGAGCGCATAGAACAGGATGCTGAAGACCACGAACAGGAACAGCGCAGTCAGCGTTGCGTTGGTGTAAGCGTTCCAGATCACGTGTTGCATCTGGTCGATGTTCTTGGCCGGCGCGAGGATCTGGCCGTTGGCCAGGGCATCGCTGTACTTCTTGGCCAGCGACAGGAAGCCGATCGCCGGGTTAGCGTCGAACAGCTTGATGAAGCCTGCGGTCACGGTGCAGATCAGCAGCCAGACAGCCGGCAGCATGGTCACCCAAATGTAGCGCTGGCGCTTCATTTTGATCAGCACAACGGTAGCGAGCATCAGCGCGATACCGGCGAGCATCTGGTTGGAGATACCGAACAGCGGCCACAAGGTGTTGATCCCACCCAGCGGGTCGATCACGCCCTGGTACAGCAGGTAGCCCCACATTGCCACGCAACCTGCCGTAGCAATCAGGTTGGCGGTCCAGGACTCGGTGCGCTTGAGCGACGGCACGAAGGAGCCGAGCAGATCCTGGAGCATGAAGCGCCCGGCACGGGTACCGGCGTCGACGGCGGTCAGGATGAACAGTGCTTCGAACAGGATCGCAAAGTGGTACCAGAACGCCATGGTGTTTTCACCCGGCAGCACACTGTGCAGGATCTGCGCGATACCAACGGCCAGGGTCGGCGCACCGCCGGCACGTGCCAGGATGGTGGTTTCACCGATGTCATGGGCCACTGCCGTCAAGGCTTCCGGGGTAATTGCAAAACCCCAGCTGCTGACGGTTTGCGCCACCGTCACCACGTCAGCGCCGACTACCGCAGCCGGGCTGTTCATGGCGAAGTACACGCCAGGCTCGATGACCGAAGCGGCAACCATGGCCATGATGGCCACGAACGATTCCATCAGCATCGCGCCGTAACCGATGTAGCGCGAGTTGACTTCGTTATCCAGCAGCTTGGGCGTGGTGCCCGAGGAAATCAGTGCGTGGAAACCCGACACCGCGCCACAGGCAATGGTGATGAACAGGAACGGGAACAGGCCGCCCTTCCATACCGGGCCGGTGCCGTCGATGAATTGGGTGAGGGCCGGCATTTTCAGCTCTGGCATGGTGACCAGAATGCCGATCGCCAGGGCAATGATGGTGCCGATTTTCAAGAACGTGGAGAGGTAGTCACGCGGCGCGAGGATCAGCCACACCGGCAGTACCGCAGCGACGAAACCATAGCCCACCAGCATCCAGGTGATCTGGATCCCGGTAAACGAGAAGGCCTTGGCCCACACCGGGTCAGCGGCAATTTGCCCGCCCAGCCAGATCGAACCCAGCAGCAACAGCACGCCGATGACCGAGATTTCGCCAATGCGGCCAGGACGGATGTAGCGCATGTACACGCCCATGAACATCGCAATCGGGATGGTCGCCATCACCGTGAAGATGCCCCACGGGCTCTCGGCCAAGGCCTTGACCACGATCAGCGCCAGCACCGCAAGGATGATGATCATGATCAGGAAGCAGCCAAACAGCGCGATGGTCCCCGGAATGCGGCCCATCTCTTCGCGAACCATGTCCCCCAGGGAACGGCCATTGCGACGAGTGGACAGGAACAGCACCATGAAGTCCTGCACCGCACCAGCCAGCACCACCCCGGCAATCAGCCAAAGCGTGCCAGGCAGGTAGCCCATTTGCGCCGCCAGTACCGGGCCGACCAGCGGACCTGCACCGGCAATCGCCGCAAAGTGGTGACCAAAAAGGATGTGTTTGTTGGTCGGCACATAGTCCAGACCGTCATTATTGAGCACTGCGGGGGTGGCCCGCCGTGGGTCGAGCTGCATCACATTGTTAGCGATGAACAGACTGTAGTAACGGTACGCAACCAGGTAGATGGCGACAGCAGCAACCACAATCCACAAGGCGTTGATCGCTTCGCCGCGGCGCAAGGCCACTACGCCCAGGGCGCATGCTCCTACGATTGCCAGCACCAGCCAGGGTAGGTGGCGTAGCAGGCTATTATTATTTTTCATTTTTATATTCCAGCCAGGGTGGACAGAAAGACAGCCAGCCCGAGTTTAGCGCTGTTGGCCCTAAAGGCCACCCCCCTACGTTGGTCTAGAGCCTTGCAACGCTAAAAAAAGCAGAAATAAAGGCCCAATGATGGCGCAGGGCTACAATTCCCTTATCCACAGAGGGTTTGACCATGAGCGAACACCCGTCAGATCGCCGCCGTTTCCGGCGTATAGCCTTTGATGCCCGAACGACCATTGCGCAAGACCGCTGGAATTGGCCGGTGCAATTGGTGGACCTGTCGCTCAAAGGTTTGTTGGTGCAGCGCCCTGATGATTGGCAGGGCAATCGCGCTCAGCCGTTTGATGTGGATATCCGTCTGGATCCGCAGGCGCATATAAAGATGCAGGTAAGGCTGGCCCACGATGATCATGGGCAGTTGGGGTTTGTGTGTGAGCACATTGACCTGGAATCGATCAGCCATTTGCGGCGGTTGATTGAGCTGAATGTGGGCGATCATGAAGAACTGGAGCGTGAGCTGGGCGCCTTGTTAGAGATTTGAAAACCCTCCAAACCGCAGAGGCTACGGATGTCTGAATAGATCCACTCACCCGCCAGCCTCCGCTACATCCTCATCAATAAAAGTCATACCTTTAGATCAAATCATCATAACAACCCCGCCTGCACGACCACCTGGAAACATATAAACCCTTCACAAAAACGACATACGTCATTTTAATTAAAACTGTAACAACTTAATCCACATTGAATTCGGTGGGAAAAATATGCAACGCCGCTCCTTTCTTTAAAAAGCAACACTTCCAATAATGAAATTATTTTCATGATCGATCATTAAGACGATACGGTTCGCACGCTTGATAAAAACACAGTTAATAAACTACATTTCACCTGCCCTTCCAGCCCGGCCCTCTAACAGGATGTTAAAGCATGCTTATTGCCAAAGCCGAAATCTTCTTGACCGAAATCCCCTATAAAAACCCCTACCAAACCGCTACCAACATAACCCCGAAGGGGCGGCATATAGTATTAAAGTTAACCACCGATACTGGCTTGGTAGGTTGGGGAGAGTCCGGAATTATCTCAAGACGCTATCCTGCTCAAGGTGATACTCCCGAAACCATGTTGGCCGTCCTTGAAAGTTATCTATGCCCGGCAATCATTGGAAAAGACCCTTGCGCATTCGAAGTTATCATGAGCCAACTCGACACGCTGATCAAAGGGCATCTATTTGCCAAATGTGCGATTGATCATGCTCTGTTAGACCTCGCGGGTAAAGTTCTTAACATTCCGGTCTGCAACTTGTTGGGCGGCGCATACAACCTCAGCTATACCGTCAGTCGAAGTTTGCCATTTGCCTCCACCAGAGAGGTGACTGAGCGGGCAGTTGAACTACAGGCATTGGGCTATAACCGATTGACATTCAAAGGTTCCGGTGTACTGGAAGATGACTACGCGTGCTTCAAAGCGGTTAGACATGCGCTAGGCGATCACTTTGAGCTCGAAGTGGACCCCAACTGCGCCTACGACGTCCCCACGGCCATCCAATTTATAAAGCGAATTGAGCAGTATGGCGTTTTCGCTGTCGAGCAACCAACGCCAGGTCATGACATCGCTGGGTTAGCGGAAGTAAAGCGGAATGTAGCAACGACTATAATTGCCGATGAAAGCCTGTTTACCCCTAGGGATCTGAAGGACATCATTAGCCTCAATGCAGCACACGCTATATGTCTGAAACCCTTCAAATCCGGCGGAATATTAGCCTCACGTCGACTGTGTGCCGCTGCTGAAGTTGCAGACCTGCAAGTCAGCACGGGTAGCATGCACCCCTTCGGAATTGGCACTGCAGCTCTTCATCATTTTGTTGCCACGCTCAAAAATGTGGCAACCACCGGCTATGGCTGTCCTGCCGAGAGGTTCGCCGATGATATTGTTGATGAAAGCGGTTATTCATTTTGCGATGGCAGAGTAACACTCGCTATCGACAAACCCGGACTCGGCGTTGAAGTCAACGAAGATAAATTGTTGACGTATTCGTCACAATGCAAAGTCGTCGAACACTCAATGCACCGCTAACTCTCAAGACAATGGATTGCTTGTGATGACATTTATTACGCTTGTCGACTCAACGTTGCGAGAAGGAAATCAAGCGCCAGGCGTCAAGCTGACAATCAAGTCGACGCTGGCCATTGGCCAAGCACTCGCGGATGCAGGCATCGACTTTATCGAGGCCGGTCACCCCTATGCATCAAAGCAGGAGTTTGACCGAGTCACCTCACTGGTAAAGTCGAGACTGGCGAAAAACATACTGGCGCACTCGCGCGCGCATCGCGATGACATTGATGCCGTTTACGCAACGGGGGCTAACTGGATAGGGATATTTGCTGGCATTAATGAGGCCTCACAAAAATACAGGCTCAGAAAAAAAAAAGAAGAGATACAAGAAATTGTCAGGCGTAGCATCCTATATGCTAAATCGCTAGGGCTGAACGTGCGATACACCATTGAGGATGCCTCAAGAACTGATCTGGCAGCATTGATTGAAACCTATAAAATCGCCGAAACCGCCGGCGCCGACCGCATATGTTATGCCGACTCACTGGGCATCTGCGAGCCTTTCAAGGTTCGATCCACAGTTCATCTGATTAAACAGGCATTACCCAACGTTGACTTAGAAGTGCACTTCCATGATGACAGAGGTTTGGCAATGGCAAATACACTGGCCTCCATCGAAGCAGGCGCTACCTTTGTGTCGTGCACCGTGAATGGCATCGGCGAACGCTGCGGTATCACTGAGACATGTCTACTGATTACAAATCTTCATTTCAATTCAATATTGTGCAGCGGCAAAAGCCAAAAGGTATTAAAACTCAGTAGTCTTGTTTCAAAAGCGATAGGCGACACCTTTGATCGCCGTCGTCCGATCATTGGTGAATATAGCTTTGTGCACACCGCAAAACTGCACCTAACCGCTAATAGTAGGGACCGCAATTGCTACCATTGGGTAGACCCCCTCTGCTTGAACGAATAACAATTAATGCACTTCATCAGGGATGCAGGTCTTTCAATATGATTGAGCATGAGTGGCTGATAGGCGCAGGGTTGGTCGTACTGGGTGTTATGACGGGTTTTATCGGCACCAATACCGGCGGCAGTGTATTTCTAACAGTGCCGGTGATGATCTGGCTCGGAATATCCCCACAGGCGTCGATAGCGACAGCCCGCCTGGCATCGGTAGGGACGATGTTTGCCGGATTAAGACACTTTCATAACAATGGAAAAGTGGATTACAGGTTAGCGGCCCCCGCCGCCGCACTTGGGTTGGCTGGCGCCTTGGTCGGTGCAAGTCTGCTCGTGCAAATAGATCCGGCGCTGCTGCATAAAATCATTGGCGGTCTGACACTGCTACTGGTGGGGCTTTCACTCATCAGGAAGCCTCACTCGCCGAAGACGGCCCCTTCTTCGCTCAGGCGCTTTTGCGGGTATATCCTGTTTATTCCCGTCGGCATGATCGGCGGCCTGTTCGGCGGGCAGGCCAAGCTATCAACTTATTTGTATATTATATTTTTTAAAAAAACGATCAGTGAGTCAATTGGCACACGTAAGGTGGGTGGCCTCATCCTCTCAGTCGGCTCGTTAATAATATTCGGTGTCAGCGGAATTATTAATTGGCAGTACGGGTGTTGCCTGATCATAGGCACGCTATTTGGCGCCAATGCGGGCGCCAAGTTTGCTCTTCAGAAAGGCGATAAGTGGATGGAAAGCGCTTTCAACGTAGTCGTGATTGCCTTGGCGTTGAAAATGATCTTCTGGTAGTGACGCTCTCACGGAAAAGCGACACTCAGGGAAACGCGGCACTCGGGGGGAATTCGCTTTCCGTGTCCCAATAACCCGCCTTCTGACGCGACACGGCCTGCCATTGCCCATCGATAAAACGATAGGTCGTGTAGCGGGTTGCGAAATCATCGTCGCCGTCACCGTCCATAAAGGACGAGACCTGCAGTAACTCATCCGTACCGCCGGCGGCTGACGTGGCGATCTGCCAGGCGGCTTTGCCGGTCTGGGCCAGGGTCAGCGGCTCGACCTTGCCGGCCGAGCCCTTATAGCTCATTGGTTTGAGTTGCTGTTTGGCCGGCAGCAGCAGCTGAGTCGCCGGGCCGCTGTAACTGCCCATCGGCGCCGTCTGGTCGATGCTCAAAAAGTACACAGTGTCCGGCAGGCCTTTAAGCGGGGCCTTCTTGACCTTGGCCAAGGGGTAGCCAAGATCGTCGTGCGCAAGCACAGCGCCGGACGCCGACAGCAAACGTACCTGGGCATTGAGCAACGGGTTTTCCACCAGATCGCCGGGCTCGTCAAATGAGTCCTCATCCAGGCCATTGCCCCAGCTGTCTTTATGCAACTGCGCGCTGATGCGCTGGTCTTCCAGCACCTGCAGCACGCTGCCGTCTGCTGTCGCCAGTTCCTGGGCCAGGCGGTAACCGGCCGGCAGTGGGGCCGACTCAGCCAAGGCAATGCCCGACAACCCGAGCAAGGCCACGAACAGGGCACATACCCCCCAACGATTGGTCTGTTGCATTGCGTTCATGCCTGATTGCTTCACGGTTATTCGAACAGTGCATCCAGCGCCTGTTCCAGCCGCGTAACGCCAATAATCTTGATTCCCGGCGGCGATTCCTTCGGCATATTGCCCTTGGGCACGATCGCGCGCTTGAAGCCGTGCTTGGCCGCTTCCTTCAAACGCTCTTGGCCGCTCGGCACCGGCCGCACTTCACCCGACAGGCCGACCTCACCAAACACCAGCAAGTCATGGGGCAACGGCTTATTGCGCAGGCTCGACATCACCGCCGCCATCAGCGCCAGGTCGGAGGCGGTTTCCAGCACCTTGACCCCGCCGACCACGTTGAGGAACACGTCCTGGTCGTGGGTGGGAATGCCGCCGTGACGGTGGAGCACAGCGAGCAACATCGCCAGGCGGTTCTGATCCAGGCCGAGGGTGACCCGGCGCGGGTTGGCCAAGTGGCTGTCATCCACCAGTGCCTGCACTTCCACCAACATCGGGCGAGTGCCTTCCCACGTCGCCATCACCACACTGCCGGGGACTTCTTCCTGGGCGCGGGTCAGAAAAATCGCCGAAGGGTTGGAGACTTCTTTTAAGCCGCGGTCAGTCATGGCGAACACGCCCAACTCGTTGACCGCACCAAAGCGGTTCTTCACCGCCCGCAGCAAACGCAGGCGGCCATCGGATTCGCCTTCAAAATACAGAACGGTGTCGACCATATGCTCAAGCACGCGCGGCCCGGCCAGCGCGCCTTCTTTGGTCACATGGCCGACCAGGAAGATCGCCGTGCCGCTCTGCTTGGCATAGCGCACCAAGAGCGCCGCGCTTTCGCGCACCTGGGACACGCCGCCGGGTGCCGATTGCAGCTGCTCGGTGAAAATCGTCTGGATCGAGTCGATCACCATGACCTTGGGCTTTTCGATGCGGGCCGTGGCGATGATGCTTTCGATGCAGGTTTCGGTCATCACCCGCAGTTGATCCTGGGGCAAGCCCAGGCGACGGGCGCGCATGGCCACTTGCTGCTGGGATTCTTCACCGGTGACGTACAACGCCGGCATGCGGCTGGCGATGCTGCACAGGGTTTGCAGCAGGATGGTCGATTTGCCGATGCCGGGGTCGCCGCCGATCAGCACCACTGAGCCGTCCACCAGCCCGCCGCCCAGTACGCGGTCCAGCTCGCCGGACGCGGTGGAGAAACGCGGGATTTCTTCGACGCTGACTTCCGCCAACGTCTTGATCTGCGCCTGCTGCCCAGTCCAGCCGGCACGGCCGGTGGGAGCAGCAGCGCCGCCGCTTTCAATCATGGTTTCCGTCAGGGTGTTCCATGCACCGCACTCGGTGCACTGGCCGGCCCACTTGGGAAAGGTCGCGCCGCACTCGGTGCAGCCGTACATGCGCTTGGCCTTTGCCATTTGAGAACCTCCAACCGAAAAACCGCGATGATAGCTCAGCGCGGCGCCGGGGTCCGGATTTCACCACTGGCCAAACGTGAAGCGCTGTTGCCAATCGGGTCTTCGGCGTTAAGGTCGGCGCCTTTGGCCTTTAACTCATCCAGCAACTCAACACGCTTGAACAGCCCGGCGTACATGGCGGCGGTCTGCCCGGCGCCGTTGCGCTGGTCGGGGTTGCAGTCGGTGGCGAGCAGGCGCTGGGCGATTTTCAGCTCGCCTTTGAAGATCGCGCCCATGAGGGCGGTGTTACCGCGTTTGTCTTGCACGCAGGCGTCGGCGCCGGCGTTGAGCAGGCGTTCCACGAACGGCGCCTGGCCGTGGTAGGCGGCAAGGATCAGCGCGGTGTAACCCTTGTCATCCTGGGTGTTGAGGCTGTAGCCGGATTCGATAAAGGTGTTGAGCATGCCGATATCGCCACGGCGGGCGGCGTCGAAGTAGTAGTCCTGCAACTGGGCCTTGAGCGCGACCGGGTCGGGCGACTCGGCATGGGCGACAAAGGCCAGCATGGCCATCAGTAAACCGATAGAAATTCGCATGGGTTTTCTCCAGCTCGGGGTCGACGCCCATCAGCGGGCGCCGACCGTCACCAACGTCAGTCAGTCAGTTTTTCTGCCAGCGCCTTGACGCGCGCCAGGTCGCCTTTGGCCACCTTGGTCACGCCAGTGCCGTACTCAGGGTCAGCCTTGTAGAGGAACGACAGGATGATGTGCTTGCTTTCGTCATCGGTGGTGGCCAGGGAGCCGCCGAAGTTGTCGATCAAGTCCTCACGCTCTTTCTGGCTGTAGGAGCGGTACAAATCACCGGCCTGTTTGAAGTTCTGCTCGCGCTGGATCTTTGCCTGCTGGGTGCTGCCCGACAGCGCCGACTGGCTGTAACGTGCGGCTTGCGGCTCGTCACGCGGCAGCAGGCGGCTTGGCTGGTAGTTCACGCCCGTGGTGGTCTTGCCGGTGTTCATTGCGCCATCCTGGTTACCGTTGTTGACGGTAACGCGAGGTGCGTTGATCGGCAGTTGCAGGGCGTTCGGCCCCAGGCGGTACATCTGCGTGTCGGCGTAGGAGAACACCCGACCTTGCAGCAGGCGGTCTTCCGACGGCTCGATGCCCGGCACCAGGTTGGCCGGGGCCATGGCCACTTGCTCGGTTTCCTGGAAGACGTTGGCCGGGTTGCGGTTCAGCACCATCTGCCCGACTTTACGTTCCGGTACGTCAGGCCAGATCTTGGTGGCGTCCAGTGGGTCGAAATCAAACTTGGCCAAATCCTCAGGCTTCAGTACTTGCACGTACAGGTCCCACTTGGGGAAGTCGCCCTTGTTGATGTGAGTGACCAGGTCGTTGGTCATATGGCTGTAGTCACGCCCCTGCACGTCGGTTACTTGCTTGGGGTCCAGGTTCTTGATGCCCTGCAGGCTCTTCCAGTGGAACTTGACGTAGTGCACTTCGCCCTTGGCGTTTATCAACTTGTAGGCATGTACGCCGTTGCCGTCCATTTCGCGATAACTGGCGGGCGTGCCGGAGTCGGAATACAACTCGGTGAGTGTGCGGGTGGATTCTGGAACATGGGAGAAGAAGTCGAAACGACGGGAGTCATCGTCGAGGTTAGTGCGCGGGTCCGGTTTGAACGCATGCACCATATCCGGGAACTTGATGGCGTCGCGGATAAAAAACGTCGGAAAGTTATTGCCTACCAGGTCCCAGTTACCTTCACTGGTGTAGAACTTGGTGGCGAAACCGCGCGGGTCACGCAGGGTTTCCGGGGAATGGTTGCCGTGCACCACCGCCGAGAAACGCACGAACACAGGGGTGGCTTCACCGGCTGCGAAGACTTTGGCTTTGGTCAGGTCGCTGAGGTTGTCGGTAACCGTAAAAGTGCCGTGGGCGCCGGTGCCACGAGCGTGAACTACGCGCTCCGGGATGCGTTCACGGTCAAAGCGCTGCAGCTTTTGAATAAGTTGCACGTCTTGCAACAGCACCGGGCCATTGGCCCCCGCGGTTTGTGAATTCTGATTGTCGCCCACGGCGGCGCCGTTATCGCGGGTCAGGTTGGCGGCGTGTACGGAAAGGGACAGCAGGCTGGCAGTGACCAGTGCCAGCGCATAGCGCGCTGAAACAGGCCCGCGGTTCATTGACGTGTTCATCGAGGTTTCCTCTGGCTTTTTTAGCGCACATTCAGTTGTGCTTGCCAGAGGCTAGTGACCTGCGAGTCAGAAGATAAATAGAAAAACACCACCGGGCTGATTAAGAAAAAAATGTGGTAAGCCCCTGAATTGAAGCGTATTCCGCGCGCGATTGGTGGCACTTTGCAAACTATTTGCGATTTAATGGGTCGATAAAAATTGACAGTGTTAACGGTTGTGTCGAGCGAGCGGGCTACGACTGACTTACACTGACCTCCACCCTTCTCATCTGTAACAAGGAATAACCTATGGGCGTGATCAGTGAGTTCAAGGCCTTCGCGGTCAAAGGTAATGTGGTCGATATGGCCGTCGGTATCATCATCGGCGCCGCGTTCGGCAAAATCGTTTCCTCGTTTGTAGGCGACGTGGTGATGCCACCCATTGGTCTGCTGATCGGTGGTGTGGACTTCGGGGACCTGGCGATAACCCTCAAGGCCGCGCAGGGTGATGTGCCCGCTGTGGTGCTGGCTTATGGCAAGTTTATCCAGAGCGTCATCGACTTCGTGATCGTCGCCTTCGCCATCTTCATGGGCGTGAAAGCCATCAACCGCCTGAAACGCGAAGAAGCTGTAGCCCCAAGCCTGCCGCCGACGCCGACCAAGGAAGAGCTGCTGCTGGGTGAGATCCGTGATCTGCTCAAAGCACAGAACGACAAGCCGCTTTAACCGGTGTTTGCCTGGAAAAGGCGCCTGTTTCAGGCGCCTTTTTTATTACCAGTAGTTTTCCACCGCCACCTGCCCAGGGCGCCGGCTCAGGCTTAGTTGCAGGTCGCGCTGCTTGAGCAATTGGCGGGTGTCATCGACCATCTGCGGGTTGCCGCAGATCAGCACGCGGGAGTGCTCCGGCGCCAGTGCTACGCCGGCAGCGCGCTCCAGCTCGCCATTTTCGATCAGCGTGGTAATGCGCCCGTTCAGCGCCCCAGGGTGCTGCTCACGGGTAACGATGGGAATGTAGGTGAGTTTATGCGCGTATTCGGCCAGGTATTCGCGCTCGCCCAGCGTGTCAATCAGCGATTGATACGCCAGCTCCCTGGCCTCTCGGGCACTGTACACCAGCACGATGCGCTCGAATTTTTCCCAGACCTCGAAGTCCTGCAGGATCGACAAAAACGGTGCCACCCCGGTGCCGGTACCCAGCAGCCACAGATCACGCCCGTCCACAAAGCGGTTCAAGGTCAGATAGCCAGTGGCTTGGCGCTCCACCATCAAGGTATCGCCCACCTTCAGGCGGCTTAATTCACTGGTGAACTCGCCTCCCGGAACCACAATAGAGAAGAAGTCCAAGTGTTCGTCAAATGGCGAGGACACGATGGAATAGGCGCGCCACACCGTGCTGCCGTCCGCCTTGGTCACGCCCAAGCGCACAAACTGGCCGGCGGTAAACCGAAAGCCCGGATCACGGGTGGTGCGCAGGGTAAAAAGGCTGGGCGTCAGCGATTGCACCTCGAGCAAGGTCTGGCGGGTAAATTTCTCAGCACTGGCCGTCATGAGGGGCTCCGTTGAACAGGTGCCCTAGTGTCCCTCAAAGTCGCGCAGGGAAACACCGGTGGTTTGTACTGGCATTGCCACGCGCAACGGGTAGCCGTTCGCATGCGAGCGCTGAAATCGAATCTATCCAGTCCAACTAAACATTTAGCTATTTCTCACCTTCCAACAGGCCATTACCTGTCACTGTGTATTTAAACCACTATCAATTTAATATCACTGCCAACTCATTAAAATCATTAGTTTTCTCAGCGCAACCGCGATACATGTACAAAAGATGACTCGGCGTATAAGTATTAAACAAAGAAAATACCAACAATCAGTAAATTTTTTTCACGCTACGAGTTGTAGGCTTTGTCCTACACTGATTTCCGTACTCGCTGGGATATAGGACGTGCCCAGGCAATAACACCTATGGAGAGTTACCGATGGTCAACTGGCGCAATACACGACTCCCCAAACTGGAAGGTGAGAACAAGATCAGCACTATTTATGAGATGGTGATCAATCACACCTATGAGCTCGGGTTCAAATACTGATCATTCACGATGAGCTCACAACAATCAGGCACTCAAACAAAACCCATTCACTTCAACAACTACCCAAGCGAATGGAACAACGTCTACAAACAAGCGCATTTCTTTGATATTGATCCGGTCGTCGCCCACTGCAAAAGCAGTGTGATGCCCATCATGTGGGATGAAAAAACATTCAATACCACGCCACATTTATGGTCGTTGGCCCAATCCTTTGGTGTGCATTTGGGGTGGACCCAGGCCGTGCACGACTTTCAAGGCGTGTTCAGCATGCTCACCCTGGGCCGCAGCAACGGCGAAGTCAGCCCGGAAGAGCTTTACGAGAAAGCCGGCCAGGTCCTCTGGCTTTGCCACGTGATGCACGCGGCGGTGGCACAAGAATATGCCGAAAAAACCAGCGTCACGGCGCCTTGCAAGTTGACGCCACGAGAAACAGAAATCCTCAGGTATTCAGCCTTGGGCAAGACGGCGTGCGAAATTGCCATGATCCTGTGCCTGTCGGAGCGCACCGTGGGCTTCCATATCAGCAGTTGCTTGAGAAAACTTGGGGTCAATAACAAGATTGCGGCCGTGCTGTGCGCCTCCAAAGCCGGGTTGTTTTAACCGCTGAAGAAACACTGCATGTAATCGCGCCGAAAAAAAAGTAACATTTACGGCCAATTCTGAGTGTTGATACGGCGCATGGGTGCCACTTCGTTGTTCACTCAGATGGTTGCGCCGGCCTCCCGTGCCCGCTGCCGCCCCATCGATGACCCAGAGCTCCCCCCGCCATGCCCCTGCTTGACAGCCCCTTCGCCCAGCTCGACCTGATTCGCCAGCCAGAGCAACACAATGACCCGTTGCAGGCCTTCGATGCCGCCGACGAGTACCTGCTCAGCTACCTGGCCGAGCAGCAGCCTGGCGCGGCAACCCGTGTACTGGTGCTCAACGACAGCTTCGGCGCCTTGGCGGCCAGCCTTGAAGGCCAGGTGCAGGTCACATCCAGCGGCGACTCGTTTTTGGCGGCCCAGGGTCTGGAAAAAAACCTGGTACGCAACGGCAAGACCTTTGATGCCGTGGCATTCGTGCCCGCCAGCCAGCTGCCGGCCGGGCCGTTCGACCGCGTGCTGATCCGCGTGCCAAAGACTCTGGCCCTGCTGGAAGAACAGTTGATCCGCCTGCAAGGGCAGTTGGCGCCAGGCGCTCAAGTCATTGCCGGTGCAATGATCAAGCACCTGCCACGGGCGGCGGGCGAGTTGCTGGAGCGCTATATCGGCCCGATGCACGCCTCCCTCGCCATGAAAAAAGCCCGGTTGCTGATCGCCACGGCTGAAGACCGCCCGGCCGCCGTCTCGCCCTACCCTACTCGCTACACACTAGACACACCGACCATCGAGTTGTTGAACCACGCCAACGTGTTCTGCCGCGAAGGCCTGGACATCGGCACCCGCGCCTTCCTCCCGCACCTGCCAACCAATCTCGGCAGCGCGCGCGTCGCGGACCTGGGCTGCGGCAACGGCGTGCTGGCAATTGCCAGCGCCCTGCAAAACCCCGACGCGCAGTACACCCTGGTGGATGAGTCCTACATGGCCGTGCAGTCGGCGGCCGAGAACTGGCAGGCCGCCTTCGGTGCGCGCGAGGTCACCGTACGCGCCGCCGATGGCCTCGCCGGCCAGGAACCGCAATCCTTGGACGTGGTGCTGTGCAACCCGCCGTTTCACCAGCAACAGGTGGTCGGCGACTTCCTGGCCTGGCGCATGTTCCAGCAGGCGCGCGAAGCCCTGGTAGTGGGCGGTGCCCTTTATATCGTCGGCAACCGCCACCTGGGTTATCACAGCAAATTGGCGCGTTTGTTCCGTGGCGTTGAACAAGTAGCCGCCACGCCGAAGTTCGTCATTCTCAAAGCCCGCAAATAAAAAAGCCCTCGTAGCGAGGGCTGGAAAACCGGGCCGCAAAGCCCGGATCGGGATATCAGTGAGTGGTCAGGCCGGCGGCATTCATGAACATGCGCATCAGGCTGGCCACGACGAACAGGGCCAGCACGCTGCCGGTCCAGATCATCGCCAGCCACCCCAGGCGCCGCCATAACGGCTGTTTCTCGGCCTGTTCAATCTCGTGTAACGAAGGTTTGCCGGACATACAACGACCCTCCTAGTGGTAGCCGTCTTCGTGGGTGACCTTGCCGCGGAACACGTAGTAGCTCCAGAAGGTGTAGCCCAGGATAAACGGGATGATGAACAACGTGCCCACCAGCATGAAGCCCTGGCTCTGCGGTGGAGCAGCGGCGTCCCAGATCGACACGGAAGGCGGAATGATGTTCGGCCACAGGCTGATGCCCAAGCCGCTGTAGCCGAGGAAGATCAGCACCAGCGTCAGCAGGAACGGCGTGTAGTGGGCATTACGCGCCACGGCGCGGATCAACCCGTACATGGTCACCAGCACCAGAATCGGCACCGGCAGGAACCAGAACAGGTTCGGCAGGGTGAACCAGCGTGAAGCGATTTCCGGATGCGCCAGCGGCGTCCACAAGCTGACGATGCCGATCACCGCCAGCACCACAAAGGCCAATGGCCGCGCCAGGTTGTGCATCTGCTCCTGCAACTTGCCTTCGGTTTTCATGATCAGCCAGGTGCAGCCGAGCAAGGCATAGGCGACCACCAGTGCAACGCCACAGAACAGGGTGAATGGCGTGAGCCAATCCAGCGAACCGCCGGCAAACTGGCGATTCACCACCGGAATGCCATCGATAAACGCCCCCAGCGCCACGCCCTGGAAAAACGTCGCGGCGATGGAGCCACCGATAAACGCCTTGTCCCACAGGTGACGCTTGTCGTCCTTGGCCTTGAAGCGGAACTCAAAGGCCACGCCCCGGAAGATCAGCCCGATCAGCATCAGGATCAGCGGCAGGTACAGCGCCGACAGCACCACCGAATAGGCCAGCGGGAACGCGCCAAACAATGCCGCGCCACCGAGTACCAGCCAGGTTTCGTTGCCGTCCCATACCGGTGCGACGGTGTTCATCATCACGTCACGGTCGACTTTGCCGGGGATAAACGGAAAGAGGATGCCGATGCCCAAATCGAAGCCGTCCATCACCACGTACATCATGATGCCGAAGATGATGATCACGGCCCAGATCAGCGGAAGATCAATACCCATCTCAATTCCCCTTGTGCTGGATGTGGGCGTGGTCGTCGTCGCTGCCGTCATCGGCGGCGGACAACGGACGGGCCGGTGTACGTTTCTGGCCAGGGCCACCATGGGTTGGCTCGCTGCCTTCGTGGGTCTGCGGGCCTTTGCGCACCAGGCGCATCATGTAGCCCAACCCGGCGCCGAACAGCGCGAAGTACACCACCACAAACAGCACCAGCGTAATGGTCATCTGCGCCAGGCTATGCCCGGAGGACGCGTCCGCCGTGCGCATCAACCCGTAGACCACCCACGGCTGTCGGCCGATTTCGGTGGTGAACCAACCGGCAAGAATCGCGATCAGGCCGGACGGGCCCATCCACAGTGCCAGGTACAGGAACGGCCTGGACGTGTACATCTTGTCGCCCCGGCGCAGCCACAGGCTGAACAGACCGGTGAAAATCATCAGGAAGCCCAGGCCGACCATGACCCGGAACGACCAGAACACAATGGTCGAATTAGGACGGTCTTCAGGCGGGAACTCCTTGAGCGCCGGCACCTGTTTGTCCAGGGAGTGGGTCAGGATCAGGCTGCCGAGATACGGAATCTCCACCGCGTATTTGGTTTTCTCGGCTTTCATGTCCGGCCAGCCGAACAGGATCAGCGGCGTCGGCTCATTGCCGATATTTTCCCAGTGGCCCTCAATCGCGGCGATTTTCGCCGGTTGGTGCTTCAAGGTGTTGAGGCCATGGAAGTCACCGATCACCGCCTGGATAGGCGCCACGATCAGGGCCATCCACATCGCCATCGACAACATGGTGCGGATCGCCGGGTTGTCCTTGCCGCGCAGCAAATGCCAGGCTGCCGAAGAACCGACGAAGAACGCGGTCGCCACAAAGGCGGCCGTGGCCATGTGCATCAGGCGGTAGGGGAACGACGGGTTGAAGATCACCGCCAGCCAGTCGGTGGGAATCACCCGGCCGTCGATGATTTCAAAGCCTTGCGGGGTCTGCATCCAGCTGTTGGAGGCCAGGATCCAGAAGGTCGAGATCAGCGTACCGACGGCCACCATCACCGTGGCAAAGAAGTGCAGCTTGCGCCCCACCTTGTTCCAGCCGAACAGCATCACCCCGAGAAAACCCGCTTCAAGGAAGAAGGCCGTGAGCACTTCGTACGTAAGTAGTGGCCCGGTTACGGCACCGGCGAAGTCCGAAAAGCGACTCCAGTTGGTGCCAAACTGATAGGCCATGACCAAGCCCGAAACCACCCCCATGCCGAAGTTGACGGCAAAGATCTTCGACCAGAAATGGTAGAGATCACGGTAGGTATCGTTATGGGTCTTGAGCCACAAGCCTTCCAGCACCGCAAGGTAACTGGCCAGGCCGATGGTGATCGCCGGGAACAGGATGTGAAACGAGATGGTGAACGCGAATTGAATTCGGGCGAGATCTAGCGCCTCCAAACCGAACATAAGTCTTCCTCTGTCAGGTAATACCGGCTGCTGGCGGGAGCCTGCACCCACTGCCCCCACGGATATGGAGTGTGGCGAATTTCAATTCGTTTCTTTTTTTACCCATCACGTAGGGATTCTGGCCTTGCGGCCGCCAGACCAATCCCGGGGCCGGTTTTGATCTGGATCAAGCATTGCTGAAAGAGTAGTCCCATTTTCGGACGAAAGCCGTGTGGTTCATTGACGCGTGACAGGTTGCCTCAGCTCAGTTCTTGCAACTATTTGTTACAGCTTGATGCTAATCTGCCTGCTCCCTCTGCTCCTGACCTGACTTCCCGATGCCTAGTGAACCTGCGTTGCTGTTGCGTCACCACCGCCCTTTCATCGCGTTCTGGCTGGCGCGTATCTTCACCGCCAGCGGTTTCCAGATGCTTACCGTGGCCATCGGTTGGAACCTCTACCAACTGACCGGCAATGTGCTGGACCTGGGCCTGGTCGGTTTGGTGGAGTTTGTTCCACGCGTGCTGTTCATGTTGCACACAGGCCACGTGGCCGATCGTTATGAGCGGCGCAAGGTCGCCGCCATCTGCCAGACCGTGCAGGCTTTGATTGCCCTGTCCCTGGCCATCGGCGGGCTGACAGGCAACGTGACCCGCGAGATGATCTTTATCCTCGCCTTCCTGCTCGGCGCCGCACGCTCGTTTGAGATGCCCACCACCCAGGCGCTGCTGCCGAGCATCGTGCCCAGCGCGCTGTTCCCGCGTGCCGTGGCCTCGTCGCAATCGGCGCAGCAACTGGCCACCATCGTCGCGCCGGCGTTGGGCGGCTTGCTCTATGCGTTTGGCAGCGTGTGGGTGTATGGCCCGACCGTGGTGCTGTACCTGATCGCCTGCGTGCTGACCCTCAACCTGCCCGCGCGCCAGACGCCGCTCAATAAAGCCAAGGCAACCATGGATTCGCTGCTGGCCGGGATCCGCTTTATTCGCAGCCGCCCGGACATTCTCGGCGCCATCTCGCTGGACCTGTTCGCCGTATTGCTGGGCGGCGCCACGGCGTTGCTGCCGGTGTTCGCCAAGGACATTCTGCTGACCGGCGCCTGGGGGCTGGGCCTGTTGCGTTCAGCACCGGCGGTGGGCGCGTTGTTGATGTCGCTGTGGCTGGCGAGGTTCTCGGTAGACCGCCATGTCGGGCGCGTGATGTTTACCGCCGTCGGTGTGTTTGGCGTGGCAACCATTGCGTTCGGCCTGTCGACATCGTTCTGGTTCTCCCTGGCGGTATTGGTGGTGCTGGGCGCGGCGGACATGATCAGCATGGTGATCCGCGCATCGTTCGTGCAGCTGGAAACACCGGATGAAATGCGCGGGCGGGTCAGTGCGGTCAACGGCCTGTTTATCGGCGCATCCAACCAACTGGGCGAGTTTGAATCGGGGATTACCGCCCACTGGTTCGGCACCGTGCCCGCCGTGGTCATGGGCGGGATTGGTACGCTGTTGGTGACGGGAGTGTGGATCAAGCTGTTTCCGACCCTGGCCAACCGCGATCGCATGCATGTGCCGGTGGAAGAAACCAAGCTATAACCTGGTTGAAAAGTAGTCAATGTGGGAGCTGGCTTGCCTGCGATGGCGGAGTGTCAGTCACTGATTTTTAGCTGACATACCGCAATCGCAGGCAAGCCAGCTCCCACAATTGGATCTGCGGAGGTTTGAAGACCTGCGCTACAGCACCTTATCCAGGGTGATAGGAAACTCCCGAACCCGCTTGCCGGTGGCGTGGTAAATCGCATTTGCCACTGCTGCCGCCACCCCGACAATGCCGATTTCACCCACGCCCTTGGAGCCCAGGGCGTTGACGATTTCGTCGTGTTCGTCGACAAAAATCACTTCAATGTCGCCGATGTCGGCATTTACCGGGATGTGGTACTCAGCCAGGCTGTGGTTCATGTAGCGCCCCAGTTGATGGTCGACCTGGGTTTCTTCATGCAGTGCCATGCCGATGCCCCAGACCACGCCGCCGAGGATCTGGCTGCGGGCCATTTTCGGGTTGACCACGCGCCCGGCGGCAATGGCGCTGACCACCCGACGTACCTTGATCGTGCCTAGGTCTTCATCGACCTGAACCTCGACAAACACCACCGAATGGGTCGCCGTCGCATAGCCTTCGCGCTTTTTGTCTGGCTGGCTGTCAACCTGGACGGTCAATACCTCCTCACCACTGTCCTTGACCAGTTGCGCCAGGGACACACTCACGTTCCCTGTATGCAACTGGCCGTCTTCAAAGCGCACCGTTTCTGCGTCTTTGAACACCGGGTAAGTCTGCCGGGCAATCGCCAGCAGCTTGGCGTTCAGCGCTTCGCAGGCCTGCTGCACCGCAGTGCCGACGGACGAGACGGTAAACGAGCCGCCCTGTAACGGCGCCGTGGGTAACGACGAGTCTCCCAGCAGAAAACGCACATCGGCCATCGCCACACCGCTGGTTTGCGCGGCAATCTGGGTCATCACCGTGTAGGTGCCGGTGCCGATATCGGTGGTGGCGCTGCTGACGGTCAATTGGCCTTGGGCATCCAACTGCGCCTTGGCGCTGGCCTTCATCTGCAGGGCTTCCCACACACCACCGGCCATGCCCCAACCGATCAATTGGTTGCCGTCACGCATACTGCGCGGTTCGGGGTTGCGCTGGCTCCAGCCGAAGCGCTCGGCGCCTTCGCGGTAACACTCGCGCAGGGCTTTGCTCGACCAGGGTTTGTCTTCGTTCTGGTTGCGCTCGGCGTAGTTGATCAGGCGCAGTTGCACAGGGTCCATCCCCAGGGCGCAGGCCAGTTCATCCATCGCACATTCCAGGCCAATCACGCCCAACGCGGCGCCCGGCGCGCGCATGTCCATCGGCGTGGACACGTCCAGGGGCACCAGTTTGTAGGTCAGTTGCACGTTGTCGCAGTGGTAGAGCATCCCGCTCCACTCCACCACATGTTCGCTGAAATCTTCGAAGCGCGAAGTCTGGCCAATCGCAGTGTGGCCCAACGCCAACAGGCGACCATTGGCAGCAGCGCCCAGTTGCAAACGCTGCAGGGTGCGCGGGCGGTAGCCGAACGTGAACATCTGTTGACGGGTCAAGGTGACGCGCACCGAACGCTTGAGTGCCAACGCTGCCATCACCGCCAGCGGTAATTGATACTGCGGGCGAAGGCCCGAGCCAAAGGCACCGCCGACGAATGCGGCAAAAATCCGTACCTGGCTTTTATCCAGACCGAAGACTTTTTGCACATAGGCCTGGCAGTTCTGCGGGCCCTGGGTCTTGTCGTGGATATGCAGGGTGCCGTCCGGCTGATACAGCACGGTGCTGGCGTGGGGTTCCATCGGGTTGTGGTGCTCGATGGGCGTGCTGTAGTGCATATCCAGGCTGACGGCGGCGGCAGCCCATTCAGCCTGGAAGTTGCCCCGTGGCTTGGGCGGCGTTTGCGGCGAGGGGTGCGCCTGCTCCTGCTGGGCCGCAAGGTCAGTGGCAAACGCCTCGCTCGCGTATTCGATCTCGACCAGCGAAGCAGCGTGCCGCGCCAGTTCAAGGTTGTCGGCGATCACCAGGGCCAGGGGTTGCCCGTTATAAAGCACGCGGTCGTTATACAGCGGGCGAAACGGCGAGCCGTCGGCCGCATCGGCGTCGGCGAAGGCCTCATCGTAGCTGGCAAGTTGGGGGCGGTTCAGATGATCAAGCACCCTGACCACGCCCGGCAGCGCCAGGGCTTTGGACGCGTCGATCCGGATTACCCGGCCCTTGGCAATCGTGCTTGAGACAACACTGCCATGCAGCAAGTCGTTGCCTGGAAACTCACCGGCATAACGCGCCTGGCCGGTGACCTTGAGCAGACCGTCAACACGGTCCAGGGGTTTGCCGACGGCGGTCATGGGCGTTCTCCTGCGACAGCGGCGTCGCTCAGGGCACGGATAATTGCGCGGCGTGCCAGCTTGATTTTAAAGCGGTTGTGTTCCAAGGGTTCGGCGTCCTGCAGTAAGGCGTCAGCGGCCTGGCTGAAGGTTTCGCGGCTGACCGCTTGCCCGATCAGCGCGGCTTCGACGGCGCGATCGCGCCAGGGTTTGTGGGCCACACCGCCAAGGGCCAGGCGCGCATCGACGATGGTGTCGCCTTCCAGTTCCAGCGCGGCGGCAACGGAGACCAGCGCGAAGGCGTAGGACGCACGGTCACGAATTTTCAGGTAGTGGCTATGGTTGGCGAGATGATCAGGCGGCAGTTCGATGGCGGTGATCAGCTCGTCGTCGGCCAGCAGGTTGTCGCGCTCAGGCGTGTCGCCGGGCAAGCGATGAAAGTCGGCAAACTCGATCACCCGCGCACCGCCACGCCCTTCTACATGCACCCGCGCCTGCAGCGCTGCCAGGGCGACGCACATGTCTGAGGGATGGGTGGCCACGCAATGTTCGCTGGCGCCGAGGATCGCATGGATGCGGTTCAACCCCGCGCGCGCCGGGCAGCCGCTGCCAGGTTCACGTTTATTGCACGGCACGCTGGCATCATAGAAATAGTAGCAACGGGTACGTTGCAACAGGTTACCGCCGGTACTGGCCATATTGCGCAGTTGCGGCGAGGCGCCCGCCAGGATGGCCTGGGACAGCAATGGGTAACGCGCTTCGATCAGCGGGTGCCAGGCCAGGTCGGCATTGCTGACCAACGCGCCGATCATCACCCCGCCGTCGGCGGTCTCCTCTACGCCGTTGAGCGCCAAGCCGGTGATGTCGATCAGGTGTTCGGGGCGGCTGATGTTTTCTTTCATCAGGTCCAACAGGTTGGTGCCGCCGGCGATAAACCGCGACGTCGCGCTGCTCAGGTGCACGGCCTCCTGCACATCGGCCGGCTTGCTGTACTGGAAGGGGTTCATTGGTCACCTCTCAGCACGACGTCCTCAATGGCATCGCGAATATTGCTGTAGGCCCCGCAGCGGCACAGGTTGCCGCTCATCAGTTCCTGGATTTGCCCGGTGTTGTGGGCGCGGCCTTCATTGGCGAGGCCGACGGCGGAGCAAATCTGCCCAGGCGTGCAGTAGCCGCACTGGAACGCGTCATGCTGGATAAAGGCCTGCTGCATCGGGTGCAACCGGTCGCCGTCGGCCAGGCCCTCAATGGTGGTCAATTCGGCACCGTCGCACATCACCGCCAGGGTCAGGCAGGCGTTGATACGCTTGCCATCGCGCAACACCGTGCAGGCGCCGCACTGGCCGTGGTCACAGCCTTTTTTGCTACCCACCAGATCCAGCTGTTCGCGCAGCAGGTCCAGCAAGGTGGTCCAGGGCAACACCTGCAGCTGGCGGTCCTGGCCATTCAGGGTCAGGCGTATCGGGTGGCTGACGAACGGTTGGGTCGTCGTGCCATTAGGGTTCGCGCTCATAAACACCTCACGGGTTGGTGCACATCCGCGGCGTTCAGGAAAGTCGCCGTCTAAGGGCTACGACTTCCCGAGGTAGTGAGCGTTCAAGGGGATTGATCAGAGGATGTTGAACTCGAGTTTCAAGGTGTTCTGCGCGCCATTGATCGAGATATTGCTGTATTCGAACCAGCCTTGGGCCTGGACATTCAGGTCAAACACATAGATGTAGCCCATCACAGTGCCTGCGCCGTTACAGACTTCGCTGATGTTGCCCACCTGACACACCGGCGTGCGTTGCCCATTCAATTCGGCGCCGTTGAAGCGCCCCATCGGGCTTTTGCCCAGGCCGACTTCCATCACCGAAACCCTGGTCTGCCCACGATGGGTGCACATCTGGGTGGTCGTCACTCCCGTGGGGATGGTTTCCGTGCAACGTGCCGATTCGACCTTGAATACCCGCACCTCGCTCAAGGGCGGTGCAGCCGCGCCCCACGCCGGTGCCACGAGCCCCAGGCCGATTACGGCGAACAGAGCTAGACTGCTGGCGTTGGCTTTTTTCATGCTGATAACGACCCTGTGTTTAACGTCGGCGCAGTATGCCTCAAGGCCAGATTCGAGAATACGCAGCCTATCCGCCACATCGCGTCGGCTGCTGGTATCATGCGCCGCTTTTTCCGATCCTCTCTGAAACCACAGCCGCTTGGCGCAGTTTGTGCTTTGACTTAGAGGTCAACAAATAACGACGCAAAATAGCGTCACAGGGAGCCGGCATGCTGGAAAAGCTGTTTCAACTCAAAGCACACAACACCAACGTGCGCACCGAGATTCTCGCGGGTATCACGACCTTTCTGGCCATGGCCTACATTCTGTTCGTGAACCCGAGCATCCTCGGCGAGACCGGCATGGACAAGGGCGCGGTGTTTGTCGCCACCTGCCTGGCCGCCGCCATCGGTTCGACCGTGATGGGCATGATCGCCAACTACCCGATCGCGCTGGCGCCGGGCATGGGCCTCAACGCCTTCTTCACCTACACCGTGGTCCTGCACATGGGCCACACCTGGCAAGTCGCGTTGGGCGCGGTATTCATATCGGCGGTGTTGTTCTTCCTGCTGTCGATCTTCCGCATCCGTGAGTGGATCATCAACAGCATCCCGCTGCCGCTGCGCTCGGCGATTGCCGCCGGTATCGGCCTCTTCCTGGCGCTGATCGCCCTGCACAATGCCGGTATCGTGGTCAGCAACCCGGCCACCATGGTCGGCCTCGGCGACCTGAAACAACCGGCGCCGATCCTCGCTACCTTGGGTTTCGCGCTGATCGTGGCGCTGGAAGCCCTGGCGGTACGCGGCGCGGTGCTGATCGGCATCCTGGCGGTGACCATCGTATCTATCGCGATGGGCTTCACCCCGTTCGGCGGCGTGACCTCGATGCCACCGTCCCTGGCCCCGACCTTCCTGCAACTGGATATCAAGGGTGCGCTGGATATCGGCCTGGTCAGCGTGATCTTCGCCTTCCTGTTCGTTGACCTGTTCGACAACTCCGGCACCCTGATCGGTGTGGCCAAACGCGCAGGCCTGATGGGCAAGGACGGCCACATGCCGAAAATGGGCCGTGCACTGATCGCCGACAGTACCGCCGCCATGGCCGGTTCGCTGCTGGGTACGTCGACCACCACCAGCTACATCGAGTCGGCTGCGGGCGTGAGTGCCGGTGGCCGTACCGGTTTGACCGCCATCGTGGTCGCCATCCTGTTCCTGCTGGCGCTGTTCTTCTCGCCACTGGCCGCCAGTGTTCCAGCATTTGCCACCGCGCCGGCACTGCTGTTCGTGGCCGTGCTGATGACCCAGGGCCTGGCCGAAATCGACTGGGATGACATTACTGTTGCAGCGCCGGTGGTGGTCACCGCCCTGGCGATGCCTTTCACTTACTCCATCGCCAACGGCATCGCCTTCGGTTTCATCGCCTGGACCGCCATCAAGCTGCTTTCGGGCCGCTACCGTGAGCTGAACCCGGCACTGGTAATCCTGTCGATTCTGTTTGTGATCAAGCTGGGCTGGTTCAACGCATGACTTTTGACGCCACAAGCTACACCGCTCAACTGCAAGACAAGGTCACGCGCCTGCGTGACCTGTTGGCACCGTTCGACGCACCCGAACCGCAAGTATTCGATTCGCCGCTGCAGAACTTCCGCCTGCGCGCGGAGTTCCGCCTGTGGCGCGAAGGCGGTGAGCGCCACTACGCGATGTTCTCCCAGGACGACAAACGCACGCCGATCCTGATCGAAGCATTCCCGATCGCCAGCCAACGCATCAACCAGTTGATGCCGCAACTCAAAGCCGCCTGGCAAGCCAGCGCAGCCTTGAGCCACAAGCTGTTCCAAGTGGAGTTCCTGACCACACTGGCCGGCGACGCGATGATCACCCTGTGCTATCACCGCCCGCTGGACGAGCATTGGCACACGGCTGCGAACAAGCTGGCG
This sequence comes from Pseudomonas sp. Leaf15, assembly GCF_001421425.1. Lineage (NCBI taxonomy): Bacteria > Pseudomonadati > Pseudomonadota > Gammaproteobacteria > Pseudomonadales > Pseudomonadaceae > Pseudomonas > Pseudomonas sp. Leaf15. Next base: position 3,515 of record NZ_LMKI01000006.1, on the reverse strand, counting down.
GCGGACTTGAATGTCAGCATCATCGGCCGCTCCAAGGGCAAGCGCGATGTGATCGGCCACGATTATGTGGTGGAAAAACTCGAGGTCGGTGGCCGCACGTTCAGCTATCGCCAACCCGAGGGCGCGTTCACCCAGCCCAACGGCACCGTGAACCAGAAGATGCTCAACTGGGCCTATGAAGCCTTGGGCGATCGCCCGGATGATTTACTGGAGCTGTACTGCGGCAACGGCAACTTCACCCTGCCACTGGCAACCCGTGTGCGTAAGGTACTGGCCACCGAAATCAGCAAGACCTCGGTGAATGCGGCCTTAAGCAACCTCGATGAAAACGCAGTGGCTAACGTCACCCTGGTGCGCCTGTCTGCCGAAGAACTCACCGAGGCACTCAACGAAGTTCGACCGTTCCGCCGTCTGCACGGCATCGACCTGAAGAGTTACGAATTCGGTAGCGTCTTCGTCGACCCACCGCGCGCCGGCATGGACCCGGACACCTGCGAACTGACCCGTCGCTTCGACAATATCCTGTACATCTCCTGCAACCCGGAGACGTTGGCGGCGAACATTGCGCAACTGCATGACACGCACCGGATTACCCAGTGTGCGATGTTTGACCAGTTCCCATGGACGCACCATATGGAATCCGGGGTGTTATTGACTCGGCGGTAAACTGTGGGAGCTGGCTTGCCTGCGATGGCGGTAGGCCTGCCCTGCATCGGTCAACGGATACACCGCTATCGCAGGCAAGCCAGCTCCCACACTGGGTTTTCATGCATCTGTTGAATCACCGTTATCCAACGGCTCCTTGCGTGGTCGACCGCCCTTCTTGCCATTGGCTCGGGCGGCGGCGGTTTTGGCGGCGCTGCTCTTGCGACCGTTGCGCGATGCTACCAGGCTTGTCGCCAGGTCCATCAAGGGCTGGCTGGTGGCGATGAGCCCGGTGATCGACACGTCCAGATCCTGCGCCTCACAGCACAGCGCCTTGCCGCCAAAGCCGACCTCCAGCTGCTGAAAGTCCTCCAGGGAAAACCCTTCGAACTCCGGCAGCCCGGCCACAGGCAACACGACGCGGCTGCCGTCGCTGAAACCGATGGAAATGCACTCGTGTTCATAGCGCACGTTGCTGGCATTGGCGTACAGACGTTTGAGCTTGCGCCCACGGGCGATTGCCTTGTCGACATCGGCGTCAGTGAGCGGCTTGTAGGGCACGACTTTGGCTTTTACGATTTTTTTCATAAATCAATCTCCACAAAACCCGGTGCCCTGACCAGATTCAAAATTGTCTTCTGCCCCACGACATCGTGCCGGGCACGTGCAATCACATAAACACCGCGCTGAATGATCAGCCCCGGCAATACCTCATCGGCTTCCCAATCCCAGGAATGATTCTCCAGGCAAACCGTTTGCAGCTTCTCCCACCAGATCCTGCGCGCCCGCGCCAGGTAGTGCGGCTGCATGATCGCCTCGCGTATTTCCTTCAGGAGCGCAGTGGATGGCCGCCTGCGATCCGGCTCTACATCCCACAACTCCACGTCTCCATCCAGAAAGCTGAAACGAAAACGCGCATCCCATGCCATGCCCCTGACATGAACGTGGGGCGGGCAGTGTTCATCCCGCAAAAACACTGAAATCACATATCCCTTGTAAGCACCTACTCTCATCGTAACCCATCCGTTAGGTTATTTTCCGTCAGGTAACAATTTTTCCGTGGCACCCGACAACCGGCTCCATCCTTGCGAAGCTGTTTCACAGATTAGTAACGACGAACAACCCCGCGAACGCGGGGTTGTAACCACTCATGCCGACGGCTGGAAATACCCTGCCAACGCCCGCAAGTCCTGCTCGCTCAGAAACCCCGCGTAATACTTCAACTGAATCCGCGCCAGCAAATACGTTCGCCACGTCGCGGCGGGCGATGAACAGCCGTCGTTCGGCGTCGAGGTTGATTTCAATCGATCGTGAATCTGATGCTACGGCGGTATGCCTGCGAATAAGCGTTCGATAATCGAACACATCAGCCGCCTTCAATTGACCAAATTAACCATCCAGTACATTTTATCCGCACAACCAATAATAAGTGTGGAGATACCCTTTATGCCGCCCATCGTGCTGGTGCTCAACGGCCCCAACCTCAACCTGCTCGGCACCCGCGAGCCTGCTACCTACGGGCATGAAACCCTGGCCGACATCGCCGCACTGTGCGGTCGCAGCGCGGAAAACCTGGGGTTGAAAATCGAATTTCGCCAGACCAACCACGAAGGTGAACTGCTCGACTGGATCCACGGTGCCCGCGCCCGTTGCGCTGGTATCGTGATCAACCCGGCGGCCTGGACCCACACCTCCGTAGCGATTCGCGACGCACTGGTGGCCAGTGAAGTGCCGGTGATTGAAGTGCATTTATCCAATGTGCATGCGCGCGAGGCGTTCAGGCACCACTCGTTTGTATCGCCCATTGCCAAGGCGGTGCTTGCAGGCTTCGGCAGCCACGGTTATCACCTGGCGCTGGAACACTTCAGCCACAGCCTCAAAGGATCCGCCCGATGAAACCGCGCATCCTCGCCGGCCTGATCGGCGCCGGCATCCAGGCCTCCCGCACGCCCGCGCTGCATGAACAGGAAGGCGACGCCCAAGGCTTGCGCTACCTGTACCAGTTGATCGACCTGGAAGCGCTGCAACTGAACATCAACGCCCTGCCCGACCTGCTGGACGCGGCCGAGTTGATGCACTTTACCGGCTTGAACATTACCTACCCGTGCAAGCAGGTGGTTCTGGCGTTGCTCGATGAATTGTCTGACGAGGCGCGAGGCATTGGCGCCGTCAATACCGTGGTGTTCAAGGATGGCAAGCGCATTGGCCACAACACGGATTGCCTGGGGTTTGCCGAAGGTTTCCGGCGCAACTTGCATGATGTCGCGCGCGAGCGAGTCGTACAGATGGGCGCCGGCGGTGCGGGCGCAGCAGTGGCCCATGCGTTGCTGGCCGAAGGCGTGCAGCACTTGAGTATTTTTGACGTGGACATGGCCCGCGCCCGCGACCTGGTGGATAACCTTGCGCAGCGCTTTGGTGCCGGTCGCGCCCAGGTTGGCAACCACCTGGAAAACGCCATGGCCGAGGCGGATGGCCTGGTGAACACCACGCCCATGGGCATGGCCAAACTGCCCGGCACGCCGGTGCCGCCGGCGCTGTTGCGAGCCGAACTGTGGGTCGCGGAAATCGTGTATTTCCCGCTGGAAACCGAACTGCTGCGCGACGCCCGCGCCCTGGGTTGCCGCACGCTGGACGGCGGCAATATGGCGGTGTTTCAGGCGGTGAAGGCGTTTGAGTTGTTCAGTGGCCAAACGCCGGATGCGCAGCGAATGCTGGCGCACTTTCAGAGCATGAATGGCTGACTGCCGAAACCGAATCAAAAAATGTGGGAGGCCCCGCCACCTCTTCGATGTAGCGCTGTCGCGCATCAAACTGGTTCATCGTAAGGTTGAAGAACGCGGGCGGGGCAAAGGCCGTAACCAGCACTGGTG
>NZ_LMKI01000005.1:0-191862 GCF_001421425.1 Pseudomonas sp. Leaf15 | reverse complement strand
CCTGGAACGCAAGGCGCGAAAGTTGGGGTTGCAGCTGATTGAAGCGGCTTGATTTTTAATAGCAAAAACAATGAGTTATTTTTTGTTTGATAAGAGCTGGCCAATGTGGGAGCTGGCTTGCCTGCGATTGCATCACCGAGGTGTGACTGACACACCGCGCTGCCTGCATCGCGGGCAAGCCCGGCTCCCACACAAAGCTGCTCCCACAGTTAGCTCTGTGTGTTACTCAGGAATACGCAGTACTTGCCCTGGGTAAATTTTGTCCGGATGCGACAACAACGGCTTGTTGGCCTCAAAGATTTTTTGGTATTTGTTGGCATCGCCATATACGCGCTTGGAAATAGCGCTGAGCGTGTCACCTTTTTCAACGGTGACAAAACGGGCGGCTGCCGCGGCCGGGCCAGTCACGGTGATCTGGTCATCAACACTGGCAACGCCGGCAATATTGCCCAGCGCCAGCAGTATTTTTTCTTTCTCTTCCTGGCTGGCGACTTCACCTGTCACGGTCACCTTGTCACCGTCGACGGTGGTTTGCACATTGGGATTACCCAACCCGACCTTGGCCACGTGATCTTTTAACTGCTCGCTCGCGTTGGCATTACCCGGCGTCAACAGATCAATCAACTTCTCGCCTGCTTCCTTAACAAAGCTAAAAATACTCATGGTGCGCTCTCCTTGGGGTTTAAGTTCCAGATGCCCAAGACTAGACCAGTCCTGCAGACTTGGGTTCCAGGCCCGCCAAAGACCCAAACACGCTAGCCTGCGCGCTGCCTGGAATAAGCCCGCTACAGACGCCTTGATCGACGCCATCTATCAATAGATCAGTACAGCCGATTAGACGCGACCCTTTGTCGCGCCTAGTCTAAAGATTGATCATTCCCTCGGTGGTATTGCCCCATGAACGCCAAGCGCCCAGTCTGCGCGGCGCCTGCCCTCGAAACGCCAGCGCCAGCCGCCAGCCAGAGCTACCAGTTTTGCAATCTCGAACACACGGAAATCGCCAGCACTGCGTTGGCCGAAGAAGTGGCGTTGGCGATTGCCTATAACGACATCAGCCAGGCGGTGATGCTGGTGACGCCCACCGACCTGGAAGACTTCATCGTCGGCTTCAGCATCGGCAGCGGCATTATCGCCGACGTTAGCGACATTTATGATCTAAAACTCAGCGGCGCTGGCTCTGCCCAGTACGCTCAGGTGCAGATTTCCAGCCGGGCCTTCTGGAACCTCAAGCAGCAACGCCGCCAGTTGGCCGGCACCAGCGGTTGCGGCCTGTGCGGCGTAGAAGCTGTGGAGCAAGCCTTGCCAGACCTGCAAGTGCTGCCCGGCGCGCCGTTGCCGCCTGCCGCATGGCTCGACGGCCTGCGCCAACGCATCAGCGCCTTTCAGCCTTTGGGCCAGCACAGCGGTGCGGTGCACGCGGCGATCTTTATGAACAACCAGGGCGAGTTGCTGATGGGCCGCGAAGACATCGGCCGGCATAACGCCCTGGATAAATTGATCGGCGCGCTGATCCGCCAAAAAATTCCGACCGACGGTGGCCTGGCTATCGTCACCAGCCGCTGCAGCCTCGAATTGATCCAGAAAGTCTTGCGCGCGGGCATCCAGACCCTGGTCAGCCTGTCGTCGCCCACCGGCCTGGCCCTGCAATGGGCGCGCCGGCACAACCTCAATCTCATCCACCTGCCGCAGAAAAGTGCGCCGCGGGTTTACAGCCCCGCGATGGAGAACCAGCCATGAGCATGCATCACCAAGCCGACCAAACCCCGACCCCGCGCTACAAGCCTTACAAAGGCCCGGCCGGCGGCTGGGGCGCACTGATCAGCGTGGCGCAGGCCTGGCTGACCAGCGACAACGCCATGAAAAACCTGCGCATGATGCTCAAGACCAACCAGAACGGCGGTTTCGACTGCCCTGGCTGCGCCTGGGGCGACTCGCCGGAAAGCGGCATGGTCAAGTTCTGCGAGAACGGCGCCAAGGCGGTCAACTGGGAAGCCACCAAGCGCCGCGTGGACGCCGCCTTCTTCGCCAAGCACAGCGTGACGGCGCTGCTGGAGCAGAGTGACTACTGGCTGGAATACCAGGGCCGCCTGACCGAGCCGATGCGCTATGACGCCGAGACCGATCGCTATAAAGCCATCAGCTGGGAAGCCGCCTTTGACTTGATCGGCAAGCACCTCAATGCCCTGCCAAGCCCGGACATGGCCGAGTTCTACACCTCGGGCCGGGCCAGCAACGAAGCGGCGTACCTGTACCAGCTGTTTGTGCGCGCCTATGGCACCAACAATTTCCCCGACTGCTCGAACATGTGCCACGAAGCCAGTGGCGTCGCCCTGGCGCAAAGCGTGGGCGTCGGCAAAGGCACCGTGACCTTTGATGATTTCGAACATGCCGATGCGATTTTCGTCTGGGGCCAGAACCCCGGCACTAACCATCCGCGCATGCTTGAACCGCTGCGCGAAGCGGTAAAACGTGGCGCGCAGGTGGTGTGCATCAACCCGCTCAAAGAGCGTGGCCTGGAACGCTTCCAGCACCCGCAACACCCGCTGGAAATGCTCACCAACGGTGACAAACCGACCAACACCGCGTACTTCCGCCCGGCGCTGGGTGGCGACATGGCCATCCTGCGCGGCATGGCCAAGTTCCTGCTGCTGTGGGAGCGCCAGGCCCAGGCCGAAGGCAAGGAAGCGGTGTTCGATCACGACTTCCTCAATGAACACAGCGTCAATGTGCTGGAGTATCTGGGCCAGATCGACGACACCTCGTGGGATGAAATCGTCGCGCAGTCCGGCCTCAGCCTGGTCGAGATCGAGCAAGCGGCGCGCATGTACGCCAAAGGCAAAAACGTGATCATGTGCTGGGCGATGGGCATCACCCAGCATCGCCATTCGGTGCCGACCATCCAGGAAATCGCCAACCTGATGCTGCTGCGCGGCAACATCGGCCGCCCAGGCGCCGGCCTGTGCCCAGTGCGCGGCCACAGTAACGTGCAGGGCGACCGCACCATGGGCATCAACGAACGCCCGCCGGTGGCGTTTTTGGACTCGCTGGAGCGCCGCTTCCAGTTCCAGGTGCCGCGTACCAACGGCCACAACGTGGTCGAAGCGATTCACGCCATGCTCGAAGGCCGTTCCAAGGTGTTTATCGGCCTGGGCGGCAACTTCGCCCAAGCCACGCCAGACAGCCCGCGCACCTTTGAAGCCCTGCGCAGCTGCGACCTGACCGTGCAGATCAGCACCAAGCTCAACCGCAGCCACCTGATGCACGGCAAAGACGCGCTGATCCTGCCGTGCCTGGGCCGTACCGACATCGACATCCAGGCCGAAGGCCCGCAAGCGGTGACAGTGGAAGACTCGTTCAGCATGGTGCACGGCTCCAATGGCCAACTGCAGCCGCTGTCGAAGCTGATGAAGTCCGAGCCAGCGATTCTGGCCGGGATTGCCGCCGCCACGCTGGGCAGCAAGCCGGTGGACTGGAACTGGCTGGTGGCTGACTACGGGCGCATCCGCGACCTGATTGCCGACACCATCCCAGGCTTCAAGGATTTCAACGAGCGTATCAAGCACCCAGGCGGTTTCTACCTGGGCAACTCCGCTGGCGCGCGCCGCTGGAACACGCCGTCGGGCCGCGCCAATTTCCGCCCGAACGTGCTGCCCAAAGACCTGATCCACGAACGCACCCACGCCACTGGCCGTGTGCCGGACCTGATCATGCAGTCGATGCGCTCTCACGATCAGTACAACACCACCATTTACGGCCTGGACGACCGCTACCGTGGGGTCAAGGGCCAGCGTGACGTGCTGTTCGTCAACGAAGCCGACATCATCCGCCTGGGCTTCAAGCCGGGGCAGAAGGCTGACATCGTGTCGCTGTGGGAAGATGGCCGCGAACGCCGAGTAAAGGGCTTCACCTTGCTGGCGTTTGATATTCCGGCGGGCCAGGCGGCGGCTTACTACCCGGAAGTGAACCCGCTGGTGCCGCTGGAAAGCACCGGGGATGGCAGCCATACGCCGACGTCGAAGTTCGTCGCGATTTGCCTGGAAGCGGCGAGCGACAGTGGCTTGATCATGGCCCGCTCAGCCTAAGTCGATCGTTCCCACGCTCTGCGTGGGAACGCCGCCCTGGACGCTCTGCGTCCCCTTTCAACAGGCACAAAAAAAGCCGCTTTTGCATAAAAGCGGCCCTTCCGAAGTAGCTAAAGACTCACAAAACAGACTTAAGTTCCTCATACAAAACAGCAACTTAGCAAATTGTATACAACCTGTACCGCCGGTCGGTTTTCGATTGTCAGCGCCTCGATACAACCTCAGGATCGCGCCGTCATCCTCTTGAGGTCTCTCTATGAAGTTCTCCTCGATTCTCTTGTTGTCCCTTGGCCTGGTCAGTGGCGCAGCCATGGCCGGTGGCACCACCGAAGCCGGTGTGGGCGGCGCATTGGGCGGGGTTCTAGGTTCGGTTGTCGGCCAGCAGTTGGGCGGCAACACAGGTTCCACCATCGGCGCAGCCCTGGGTGGCGCAGGCGGCAGTGCGGTGGGTGCCGATAGACGCAGCCGTGGCGAAGCCGCCATTGGTGGCGCACTGGGCGCAGCCGGCGGCAACGTCGTGGGCCGCAGCATGGGCGGCAGCACCGGTGCACTGGTCGGCTCAGCAGCCGGCGGTGGTGCAGGCGGCGCGCTGGGCAACTACATGGGCAACAAGAGCGATGACGACGACCGCCGCTACCGCGGGCGTGACAACCGTCGTTACGACCGAGATGACCACCGTGGACGCGGGCATGCCTACGGGCATCGCAAGAACAAGCATCACTACCGTCATCGGTAAGGCCTAAAGAACACTGAATAACCAGAGTGGGAGCGGGCTTGCCCGCGATAGCGGTGGGTCAGGATTAGATTTGCGTCCTGACCCACCGCTATCGCAGGCAAGCCAGCTCCCACATTTGATTTTCATTGCATGAAAAATGGTCTCATACCACCAACCGCTCCAACGCCTCGCGCAACTTCCCCGCAATCGCCACCGGCTGGTTCGACGCCCTGTTCACAAACACATGCACAAAGCGCCCGGCCGCACAGGCTTCATCCTCGCCGGCCTTGAACACCGCCAATTCATATTGCACAGAGCTGTTACCCAGTTTGCCCACCCGCAAGCCAATATCCAGCCGATCCGGAAACGCGATCGAGGCGAAATAATCGCACGCCGAACTCACTACAAACCCCACCACTTCACCGTCATGAATATCCAGCTCACCTTCTTCAATCAGGTAGGTATTCACCGCCGTGTCGAAAAAGCTGTAGTAGGTGACGTTGTTCACATGGCCATACACGTCATTGTCGTGCCAACGCGTGATGATCGGCTGGAAGTGAGGGTAGTCAGCGCGTTGCGGCATTGAGTCAGGCATGGGCGGCTCTCTGGAAAGTGGGTTTACAGGTCGTTCAGATGGGCTTGCACCCACTCACGCACCTCGGCGTACGGGTAATCCTCCAGCGCAGCAAAACCCGGTATGCCCCGCGCCTTCAGCTTGGTAAACAGCGGCACGCTGATACCGCCGAGAAACCGCGTCAGCCGCTCCGCTTCTGGCAGGTTCATGGTGTGCTCATGATGCCTGTGGATAAAATCACCGCACAGCCCCATGAAGTTTTTATCCACAAGTGGCGGCAGGCTCGGCGGCGGCGGCAAATGCGCGACGTGGCCGTGGCATACCGAACAATGTCCGCAGCGTTGAGGGGCATTTTCATCGCCAAAGTACTTGGCCAGGCGCTGCCCCAGGCACTGCTCGGTCGCAAAAAGATCGAGCATGGCGTGGATACGCGCCACTTCCGTCACTTCATGGTGCTTGAAGCCTGTGTATAACTCGGCGCTCAGCGCCTGTGGATCAAAGTCGGTATCGAGCAGGCTGTAGACCTCGGTCATCTGCTTGCTTTCCAGCTCGATCAGGCCCTGTTCCTGGAAGTAGTCCAGCGCCTTCACCACGCGGCTGCGCTCGGCATTGTGCTGTTGGTACAGCGCATCGAAATCCACCGTCGCCCAGGTTTTGGCGCGTTTACATACCTGGATGATCGCCGCGACAAACTGCTGCCGCTCGCCGGAAAACCGCGCCAGCAACGCCTCGGGCTCAATCAGGTATTTGAAGCGGTATTCGGCGTAAAACGCATAGCGCGGCGCGATCACACCCTTGAGTTCCAACTGCACCAACAGCGTCTTGAGCGGCAGCTCGCGGATGTTGCTGTGGTCCGACAGCGACCTCAGCAGGAACTCCCACTGGTCCTCGCTTCGCGCCGCCTGCAACTCCTCCAGTACACGGCGAATGCCCTCCTGCTCCGGTGTGTCGCCATACACAAAATTTTCCAGCACATTGAGGCTGTCACGGTTGGCCAGCACCAGGCAGTCGGACGGCTGCCCGTCACGCCCGGCGCGGCCGATTTCCTGGCTGTAGTTCTCGATGGATTTGGGCAGGTCGAAGTGCACCACGTTGCGGATGTCACTCTTATCGATGCCCATGCCGAACGCGATGGTGGCAACGATGCAGTTGGAGCGCCCGCCCATGAAGCGCTGTTGGATACCCTCGCGTTTATCGTGGGGCAACCCCGCGTGGTAAGCCTCGGCCTGGATGCCATTGCGGTTCAGGTGCTCGGCAATCTGCTCGGCGGTTTTTTGCAACGTGACGTAAACGATGCTTGGCTGATTGGCCCGCGCGCTCATCCACTCGACCAGGCGCCGACGCTTGTCGTGGCCACTCACCGGCTCTACCAGCAAGTTGAGATTGGGCCGGTAGAAGCCCGTGGTGATCACGTCATCCGGCGCAATGGCGAACTTGGCCTGCATGTCGGCAATCACCTTGGGCGTGGCTGTAGCGGTCAGCAGCAGCGCTTGTGGGATATTGAACTGGCGCTGGTAGTCCGGCAGCTTCAAATAGTCCGGACGGAAGTTGTGGCCCCATTCGGAGATACAGTGCGCCTCATCCACCACCAACAAGGAAATCTGCACGCTTTGCAGGAAGTTACGGAAGCGCTCGTTCTTCAAGCGCTCCACGGAAATCATCAAAATCTTCAACTCACCCGAACGTGCACGGGCCATCACTTCATTGGCGTCTTCACGGCTCTGCGCCGAATCGATACTGCCAGCAGAAATGCCATGGCGCTGCAGGAAACCCAACTGGTCCTGCATCAGCGCCAACAGCGGCGACACCACCAGCGTCAGGTGCGGCAACAGCACCGCCGACAGCTGATAACACAAAGACTTGCCGGAACCGGTGGGAAAAATAGCTGCAGCCGAACGACCGGCCAGCACCGCGCTGATCGCGGCTTCCTGGCCCAAACGAAACTGTGGATAACCAAAGACCTGTTGGAGGGTGTTGTGCATAAGCTGTCACTCCGTTGACCGCTGAACGAGTCAAAAACATAGACCAGCGATCAGTAAAAGGTCGGGGATAAACGCTACAAACTGATACAGAGAAAACCAGCAAGCCCGCGCAAAAACGCAGACAGTAGCACGCTTGATTAAACCCCCGACAAGGAGTCGTGAATGTCTCGCATGCCATCGTTTTCTTTGCTTCTCGCATTGCCCTTGCTGCTGATGGGCTGTGCAGCGCCGCCAAAACCCACTTCCGAGCAATTGGCCGTGCGCGCCTTTGAAACGCCTGAATACTTCGCCGCAAATGCATTGCCCATCGTCAAGGCATCCACCCTCTATGCGCGTGGCGGCACTGGCCAAGGCGTGAAAGTGGCGCTGATAGACTCAGGCCTCAACAGTGAATTACCTGAGTTCCAAGGGCGCTTGGCCGACATCGGTTACGACTTTGTTCGCCAACAGCCTGGCACTGTCGACATCAAGGGCCACGGCACGCAAATGGCCGGTATTCTCGCCGCCAACAAGAACGCTCAAGGCATGCACGGGATCGCCTTCAACGCCCAGTTAATCCCCATGCGCTTCGGCGACGATAAGGAGCCGTTTTATTTCGACAGCGAAATTGCCCAGGGCTGGCGCCTGGCACATGCCCAAGGCGCACGCTTTTTCAGTAACTCCTGGGCAAACCCCATTGAAGCCAACACCAATGAAGTGCCGATCTATGAACGCCTGATGGGCGACTCACTGGAGGCGGCCAAACACCTGGTGGCTGAAGGCGCGGTCTTTGTGTTCTCAACCGGCAACGAGGTCAAACGCGAGCCGCTTGCCGAACCCGGCCTGCCTGCCTTGGTGCCGGAACTGGAAAAAGGCTGGATCGCCGTCATGGCCCTCAAAAATGATGGTAGCGCGATCAACCTCAAGTCCAACTACTGCGGGCTTGCTGCGCGCTGGTGTATTGCCGTACCGGGCGGCGATGGCGGAGCGGGCCTGCTGACGACACAGAAAGATGGCAGCTATGGGCCGACAGCAGGCACTTCCCCGGCCGCCGCACTGGTCAGCGGCGCCCTGGCGGCATTGCAGAGCCGCTTTCCCGAAATGACCCCGCAGCAGGTTCGCGAACGCTTGCTCAGCACCGCCAATCGGACGGGGATCTATGCCAACAGCGAAGCCTACGGACGCGGGTTGATGGACCTGGATGCGGCTTCGCGTCTGTAGGCTTGGCGATGGCCGTCCCACCTGATCGTTCCTCACGCTCTGCGTGGGAATGCCGCCTGGGACGCTCCGCGTCCCGCCATCCGCGCACGGCTTTACCCTTCGGCAGTGGTGACGCAGAGCGTCACGGAAGGCATTCCCACGCAGGAGCGTGGGAACGATCTGAGCCCCTACTTAAACCATCTGTTTATTGCTCGAAATAACGCCCACTTCTAAGGTTTGGCCCATCGCTGCCAAGTCAGCGATCGGGTTTGGTCACTCGAAAACAGCGCACATAAGTGCCACTACATGCTTTGCGAACGTCTATCGTCTCGTAAAGCACTGTTATGGCGGCTGTGTGTGGGACGTCTTCGGACGTGCCGGATTGCTGTTTCCGGCTGGCCAACCTGCGCACAGTCCGCCACCCACCGTTTGGCCACGGTGATGTCGGTTACCTAACAGCAAACCGAGTACCTTCAAATGCAAATACCTGAAACGATGGATCGCTATCGTCAGCTACGCACCAACTTCACCGACACCCACCCTCTCGTCATCGACACCGAAGCCGCCGCCGAAGATATCCAGTGCGCCGCACACCAGCGCATCCGCGCTGCCACTGACTTGCTGGAAACCTTCACCTGCCTGACCTACGAACACGCCGACCTCAAAGGCATTTCCCACGTCATCAATGCCCTATATCTGCTGGTGCAGGATGGCTGTGATCTGCTGGAAGCAGCGCAGCACGTCCAACTGCAACCGGCAGTCGACACGCAGCCCCAACCAAGCCAACCACTGAGCTAAACCTGTGGGAGTCGGGCAAGCCCGGCTCCCACATTGGCTGGGTGTTGCCAAAAAAATCACTGTCAAATCGCAAATGCCGGAAAGCTTTGTGGGAAGCAGACAAACCCCGTGTAGTCCTCTTCCCAAACTGCTTAAAACAGCTATCTCACCCTCTACATAACCTCCCTTCATATGACCGAAACTGGTGACCTCTCAACTGTCCCGGCAAAAACCCGTGAATATCGAAAGGACTCAATACATCGGCCATTACGGCGTCACCTTCATGGTGATTCGCCTTACCGTTTTACCCACCCACAAGCACGTTTTGACAAACCTCTGCTTGCTGGAAGCTGGTACTTCGGCAAACGAAGTGCGCTATCGACTGGTGGATCTCTACGAAAAGATGTTCGCCCGAGATTTGCCTTGCAAGATGACAGTCGCGATCTCCAAGCCACTGACCCGACAACAAGCTGAACTGCTTAACGAACGCGGGACCATCGTCACCTTGCTACTGGCTGGGGCCTTCAGCGTTCCCCTTCACCCGCTTTCGAAACCTGTAGCACGCGTTGTCGGCGTCACAGTGGGTCTATTCACCAAAAACATCATTCGCAGTTATCACGCAGGTGATGTGATCGTCGGAAGTGAAGCTCAGGTAGACGGAGGAATAGGTCCTCAGCGCTCAATGTCTGCAATGGTCATTCAATTTCAGGGAGGAGGGAGACGTTGATGGAATACGTCCAATGGATCATTTTTATCGTGGTGAGCGTTGTCCTGGACAACAAAATGAGGTCCAAAAACCTTAGAAAATATGTCGGTTTATTACTGTTCGCTGTGGGCCTGATCTGCGCAATATGGCTCCCTTACTGGGCACAGGAAGTCCGACTCCCAAGCCTGCCTATAGGTGCGTTGCTATTAGGCTCGGGCCTATATCTGGATCGGCACCGTTATAGCCGAATCAGGTCCTCTCACCCATTGCTCGTCGCCCCCACACTTAACCTGGCAGCCGACTTTCCCGACGACCCCGTCATGCGTCACCTCCTGCAGCTCGTGAATGAAGACGTGGGCCTGCCCAAACATCAAGCTCTCAGCCTCAGCACTTCAATAAATCATGATCTCGGATGCAGCAGCTCTGAGGCTAGAAAATTGATGGCCGCACTGAAGCAAGATTTCGGCATGACGTTCGGAGACTACAGGAGCAATCGCTATTTCAAGCGTCGAGGCTTTGACATGTATTTGAGACATGTGGACAGAGGCAGCAAAGGCAAAATCCCGCTCACCATCGACATGCTCTACCAGGCCGTCAAAGCCAAACGCTGGAACACACGGGCACTCGAAGCAAGGAGATTTCAAGAGTCATGAATATCGTCCTGCAACTAGCCTGTTTCTTTGGTTTTTACCTTTTACTGCATTACCAGATCACTGACTCTATTCTGAGAAAACGCCTTGCAATCACGTGCCTCGTAACCGGCCTGGCATTGACGTTCTTATTACCCTACATGGCAGTAATCCTTAGAATGCCCTTGCTCCCTATCTTCGTATTCTTGATAGGCTTGGCACTCTTCATCACCCGAAACAAATTCCGCCGCCAACGCAACCCTCCCCCTCACCCACTTCTGCGTGCCCCCACCATGAACCTGGCCCCCAACTTCCCCGAAGACCCCGTGATGCAGCAACTCCTGCAATTGCTGCACGAAGAAATCGGCCTGCCAAAGCACAAGACCCTTCGCCTGGAAACTTCGCTCAATTTCGACCTGAGCTGCGATGGCAGCGAGGCCAAGCAGTTGATGGACGCGCTGGAACAAGAGTTTGCCCTCGACCTGGGCGACTACGATGCTTATCGTTACTTCAAACCGCCGGTGTTCGATGTGTTCCTCAAGCGCCGCGCCAAAGGGCGCGGCGACAAGGTGCCATTGACCATCGGCATGCTCTATCTGGCGATCAAGACCCACAGCTGGGATACGCAAACCCTGGAAAACCTGAGCTGATCCCAAGACCACCGAGGATCAAATGTGGGAGCGGGCTTGCTCGCGAAAGCGGCGTGTCAGGTAGAGTATTTCTCACTGATCTACCGCATTCGCGAGCAAGCCCGCTCCCACAGGGGTTATGCGTTAGTCTGGCGATTTGACCCAATAACAAGGACCTTACATGGACGTAATAATGGGCCTGCTGGCCGCCCTCCTCTGGGGCGGCACGGACTTTCTCGTGGGCCTCAACGCCCGAGCCGTGGGCGTTAAACGCGCGGTGTATTTCGGCCAAGCCCTTGGCTTTTTGATCATGACGCTGTTGCTGGTGATCTTCCCGGTTTTCCTGTTCAAATCCCTGAATGCCCCGTTGAGCGTCTGGCTCCTGGGCATCACCGCCGCCCTGCTCACCGTCTCCGGCGCGCTGGCGCTGTCCAAGGCCTTCGCACTCGGCAAAGCTGCCATCGTTGCGCCTTTGGTGACCTCTTACGGCGTAGTCACCACCCTGCTGTCCTGGGCCAGCGGCGAACACATCAACTTGATCCAACTCGGTTGCATCGGCCTCTGCGTAATCGGCGTGATCCTGTCCAGCATCCACAAGGACAACGGCACGCCCCACAACAACCCGCGCCAGTCCATCGCCTACGCCATGCTCGCCGCCTTGCTGTACGGCACCAGCTTCTGGTTGCAAGGCCGCTACACGCTGCCGGCGTTGGGGCCGATCACCATGTTGTGGCTGGGTTACCTGGTGGGCCTGTGCGTGCTGGTGGTAATGGTGCTGAAAATCCAGGACGGCCTGAAGATTCCACCACTGAAAAACTGCGCGACCTTGACCGGCGCGAGCTTGATGAACCTGGGCGGGTTCTCGGCATTTTCGTGGGGCGCGATGGCCGGCTCGGTTTCGGTTGTGACGGTGATCAGTACGTTGTCGGGTGGGATTGCGGCGATTCTGGGGTTTGTATTTTTCAAGGAGCGGTTGTCGGCAGTGCAGGTCGTGGGCGTCGCACTGGTGCTGATCGGCGCCGTGGTTTTGCATATCGCCGTCTAACCTTTCGCCCACAAAAAAGCCGCCCCGGAGGGCGGCTTTTTCACAACAACCGAACCTTACAACTTAGGCCCGGCCGCCTTGATCGCATCGCTCACTTCAAACTTCTTGAAGTTCTCGATGAACAGACCCGCCAGCGCTTTCGCCGCTTCGTCGTAGGCAGCCTTGTCAGCCCAGGTGTTACGTGGGTTCAACAAGCCGGTATCAACGCCCGGTACGGCCAAAGGCACGTCGAGGTTGATGGTGTCGAGGTGCTCGGTTTCTGCACCGATCAACGCGCCGCTCTGGATCGCTGCGATCACGCCGCGAGTGGTCGGGATGTTGAAGCGCTTGCCGACGCCGTAGCCGCCGCCGGTCCAGCCGGTGTTGACCAGGTAGACCTTGGAGCCGAAGCCGCGCACGCGCTTGATCAGCAGTTCTGCGTATTCACCGGCTGGGCGTGGGAAGAACGGCGCGCCGAAGCAGGTGGAGAAGGTCGACTTGATGCCGCTGCCCGAACCCATTTCGGTCGAGCCCACCAGAGCGGTGTAGCCGGACAGGAAGTGGTAGGCCGCTTGCTCTTCGCTGAGGATCGACACGGGCGGCAGTACGCCGGTCAGGTCGCAGGTCAGGAAGATCACAGCGTTTGGCTCGCCACCCAGGTTCTTCTCGGAACGCTTGGCAACGTGCTCCAGCGGGTAGGCGGCGCGGCTGTTCTGGGTGAGGCTGACGTTGGTGTAGTCGGCGTGCTTGGCCTCGTCGATCACCACGTTTTCGAGCACGGTGCCGTGCTTGATGGCTTTCCAGATTACCGGCTCGTTCTTCTCGGAGAGGTCGATGCACTTGGCATAGCAACCGCCTTCGATGTTGAACACCACGCCTTCGCCCCAGCCGTGTTCGTCGTCACCGATCAGGTAACGGCTTTCGTCGGCCGACAGGGTGGTTTTACCGGTGCCCGACAGACCGAAGAACAGGGTCACATCGCCGGCTTCGCCGATGTTGGCGGCACAGTGCATTGGCAGCACGTCGGCGGCCGGCAGCAGGAAGTTTTGCACCGAGAACATGGCTTTTTTCATTTCACCGGCGTAACGCATACCGGCGATCAGCACTTTTTTCTGGGCGAAATTGAGGATCACGCAACCGTCGGAGTTGGTGCCGTCACGCTCTGGCACGCATTCGAAGTTGGCGACGTTCAGCACTTGCCACTCATCACGGCCGGCCGGGTTGTACTGGGCCGGGTTGATGAACAGGCAACGACCGAACAGGTTCTGCCAGGCAGTCTGGGTGGTCATTTTCACGGCCAGGTAGTGGTCTTCTGCAGCCCCTACGTGAACATGGGAAACGAAATGCTCTTGCGCGTTGTTGAATGCCTCGACGCGAGCCCACAGGGCATCGAACTTGTCGGCCGGGAACTTGCGGTTGATCGGGCCCCAGGCGATTGCGTCCTGGGTGGAAGGCTCTTCAACGATGAAACGGTCAACCGGCGAACGACCGGTGCGATGACCGGTTTCTACGACCAGCGCGCCAGTATCGGCAAGCACGCCTTCACCGCGCTGCAGGGCTTCTTTGACCAGATCGTCAACACTCAGATCGGTGTATACGGCGTTATTGGCTTGCGTCATGAGGTTCCCCGTCGGCCTATGGCCGAGTGCTCCAAACGTTTTGTAGTAGAAAGTTGCGCACTACTACCGCGAAAAAAGTGGGCCGGATTATGCCAGAAAAGCCCAAAAAGAGTAGGGCCCTCCCGTCAGAACTGCGCTAATCCGGCGTTTGTCAGGTGATTTACCTGTGCTTAAACGTTTTAGTGGCGGGTGTCGGAGGGGGTGTCGATGCCTGCGCCGGCGAATAATTGGGCGACATCGGCCGCATCGAACAGGTAGCGCTGGTTGCAAAACTGGCAGTCGATCTCGATATTGCCGCCATGTTCCACCACCAATTGCTGCGCATCTTCCAGGCCCAGGCTAACCAAGGCGTTGGCGGAGCGCTCACGCGAGCAGCTGCAACGGAAGCGCAGGCCCTGGGCGTCGAACAGGCGCACGGCCTCCTCGTGGTAGAGGCGATGCAGGATGGTTTCGTTGTCCAGGCCCAGCAACTCTTCAGCCGTCAGGGTACCGGCCAGGGCGGTCAGTTTGCGCCAACTGTCGGTGCGTTCATCGTCGTCCTTGATGCGGTCGGCCGGCAGTTGCTGCAGCAGCAGGCCACGGGCGCGTTTGCCGTCCGCGTTGAGCCAGAATTTGGTGCCGACCTGCTGGGACATTACGAAATAATTGGTGAAGCAGTCCGAGAGGGTTTCGCCGTCGAGGTCGACGATGCCCTGGTAACGCTGGCCTTCGGTGGGGTCGACAGTGATCGCGAGCACGCCGTTCGCCATCAGGTCAGACAAGGTTGCATCCGGCGCGATCTGGTCGGCCTCGTAACGGGCCAGGCCACGGATTTCGCGCTCGCTGGAGCACTCGATCATCAACATCGGCACCGGGCCTTCGGAACGGGCCTGCAAAATCAGCAAACCGTCGAACTTCATGGTGCCTACCAGCAGCGAGGCCGCCGCCATCAGCTCACCGAGCAGTTGCGCGACCGGCTCCGGATAGGGGTGCTTGGCGAGGACTTCGGCATAGCTGCGCTCCAGCGAGACCAGTTCGCCGCGGGCGTCGTTCTCGTCGAAGATAAAGCGTTGGGTGAAGTCGGTATCCGGTAGATCAGTCATAGGTCTGGGTATCTGAATTGATGACAAATTGGTTACAAGGTTTATAGAATTAAACGCTTTGGCACCTTTTTGGTGCGTTTTTACAGAGCGAAGAGGGACAGTTTATGAACAATCCGGGTTTGTTCCAAGCCAGGTGGAACCTCGGGAGGTTGGCCTTGTGCAATCTAGTCGCTATCGGGCTGCTGTGTTTTTGGCTGTGGCCCACGGGACAGATGCTGTGTGTGGTTTTCGACGAATGGCTGTTTCATCTGCTCAATGACCCACTGGCAAGCCATTCGACGTGGTTGCATGTGTGGGCAGTGGCCAGTTTGCGACCGTTCGATGCCGTGGTCGGGGTGATTTTGCTGACGCTGCTGATTCGCGGTGACTGGGTGTTCCAGGCCATCCAGGTGCGCCAGGCGTTCTTTGGTTTCATCAGCATTCTGCTGCTGTTGCTGTTTATCCGCATGCTGTTTTCCAAGCTCACGGCACAAATGGGCTGGCAGCACAGCAGCCCGTCGATGGTGATCAGCGGCGCGATTCATATGAGTGATTATTTCCCGGGACTGGAGAAAACCTGGGAACTGAAGGATCGTTCCAGCCAGAGTTTCCCGGGTGATCATGCGTCGGTGCTGCTGATCTGGGGCATGTTCATGACGGTGTTTGCCCAGCGATTCACCCAGGTGGCAGTGATCTGGGGCTTGGCGCTGTTGTTCATGATGCCAAGGCTGGTGGCGGGCGCGCATTGGGGCCAGGACGATTACATCGGCGGGGTGTTGCTGGCGTTGTTGGCGTTGGGTTGGGGGTATTACACGCCGTATGCGGCGAAGGTGTCCGGGTTGCTGATGCGGGTGACGGCGCCGGTTTTCGGGTTGCTCGGGAAGCTGCCAGTCATCGGGCGCTTAAGTGTCATGCGCATAGCCGCGTAACACCGTAGTCCTAATGTGGGAGCTGGCTTGCCTGCGATAGCGGTGGGTCAGTGACTGAGAGGGTGGCTGACCCACCGCTATCGCAGGCAAGCCAGCTCCCACATTTGATCTCTTTTTTCCGGGGGAAATCTGCAATCAATCATCATTGCCACTGCCGCGAAACTTGAACAAATCACGCCGCTGCTTCTTGCTCGGCTTGCCGTCGGTGGTCATGCCGGTAGCCCCGGCCTTACGCATAGCCGCCGCGTTTTCGCGCTTGGCGATACTGGCTTCGGTTTCGGCATATAACGCCTGCGCCTCAGGCGCGCCACGACGCACGACGGACAGCGCCTGCACCACCACAGTCTTTTCGTCAAAACCGGTGCGGATCTGCAACTCGTCCCCGACGCGCGGTTCCTTGCCCGGCTTGCAGCGCTCGCCGCGATGGTGCACCTTGCCGCTCTCGATGGCCGCCTTGGCCAGGGCACGGGTTTTGTAAAAGCGCGCCGCCCACAGCCACTTGTCCAAACGGACCTTTTCTTCCTCTTCCTGCTTTTGAGCCACTTGAATTCCTCGCTCTGAAAAATGTCGCAACTTTACCGTTGAACCTCTTCAACGCATAAATCCCAAGCCTCACCTAAGATACGCCAGACACCCCCTGTTTTCGCGAGGATACGCTGTGACCGACTTTCCCACCTCACTCACCTCGCCCAACCAGCGTTGCGTAGGTTGCCAGCAAAGCGAAGCCTTGGGTTTCGATTTTTCCTTCGCCTACCAGCCTATCGTAGACCTTCGCGACCGGTCGATTTTTGCCCACGAAGCATTGGTGCGCGGCACTCACGGTGAAGGGGCATTGTCGGTGCTGGACCAGGTCAACGACAGCAACCGTTATCGCTTTGACCAACGCTGCCGTACTCAGGCGATTGCGGGGGCCGCCGCCCTGGGAATGCAAAGCTATCTTTCGATCAACTTCATGCCCAATGCCGTGTACCGGCCGGAGTTGTGCATTCGCAGCACGCTGGAGGCGGCCCGCGCGCATAATTTCCCGCTGGATCGGTTGATTTTCGAAACGCTGGAAAACGAGCATGTAGATAACTATCGCCATTTGACCAATATTCTGCGTGAATACCGCGAATTCGGCTTCAAGACCGCCATCGATGACTTCGGCGCCGGCTATTCGGGGCTGAACCTGCTGGCCGATTTTCAACCTGACTTGATCAAACTCGACATGGCGCTGATTCGCGATGTCGACCAGGATCGTGTCCGGCAGGTAATTGTCCAGGGGATTGTCACAATCTGTGAGCAGTTGGGGATTACTGTCATTGCTGAAGGTATCGAAAGTGCCGGCGAGCGTGACTTCCTGTCCAACTGCGGAATATTTCTGATGCAGGGCTACTGGTTCGCCAAGCCTGCATTTAAAGCCTTGGCCGAGGTTTCACCCCAGGCCTGGGCGAACTGACCGGTTACCCATATTGAAGACATTTGACCATTTGACCGTTGTGGGTCTGCGCGAGTGGGTGGCCCTTCCCGACCTGGGAGTGGCCGGCCTGCGCGCGAAGATCGACACCGGTGCCAGCACCTCGAGCCTGCACGCCACCGATATCGAGCCCTTTGAGCGCGACGGTGAGAAGTGGGTGCGCTTTACCGCGCACCTGGGCAGCGTGGTGCAACTGCGTCATCGTCGCTGCGAAGCGCCGCTGGTGACGATGAAAACCATCAAGAGCTCCAACGGCCACGCACAGGTGCGGTATGTAATCAGCACCACCCTGGCACTGGGTGACCGAGTATGGCGGGTGGAATTCACCCTGGCCTGCCGCAAGGCCATGCGTTACCGCCTGTTGCTGGGTTCCAAGGCGCTGATTGACGGCCAGTTGGTGGTCAACCCCGGCGTCAAGTACGTTCAAGACAAGCCGGTGTTCCCGGTCTCTACTATTTCTGCCCCAGGTGCTGCATGAAGATTGCTGTGCTGTCGCGAAACCCGCGTCTGTATTCCACCCGCCGCCTGGTCGAGGCCGGCACTGAACGTGGCCATGAAATGGTGGTGATCGACACGTTGCGTGCCTATATGAACATTGCCAGCCACAAGCCGCAGATCCACTACCGAGGCAAGCCGCTGGAAGGCTTTGATGCGGTGATCCCGCGGATCGGCGCTTCGGTGACCTTCTACGGCTGCGCGGTGTTGCGCCAGTTTGAAATGATGGGCGTGTTCCCGCTCAACGAATCGGTGGCCATTGCCCGCTCGCGGGACAAGCTGCGCTCCCTGCAACTGCTGTCACGCCGGGGAATCGGCCTGCCGGTGACCGGCTTTGCCCACTCCCCCGACGATATCCCCGACCTGATCGAGATGGTCAACGGCGCACCACTGGTGATCAAGGTACTCGAAGGCACCCAGGGTATCGGCGTTGTACTGTGTGAGACGGCAACTGCCGCCGAGTCGGTGATCGAGGCGTTCATGGGCCTCAAGCAGAACATCATGGTGCAGGAATACATCAAGGAAGCCGGCGGTGCGGATATCCGCTGTTTCGTGGTTGGCGACAAGGTGATTGCCGCCATGAAACGCCAGGCCAAGCCGGGGGAGTTCCGCTCCAACCTGCACCGTGGCGGCAGTGCCAGCCTGATCAAGATCACCCCGGAAGAACGCATGACTGCACTGCGCGCCGCCAAAGTGATGGGCCTGGCAGTCGCGGGCGTGGATATCCTGCGCTCCAACCATGGCCCGCTGGTAATGGAGGTGAATTCATCACCGGGGCTTGAAGGGATCGAGACCACCACCGGCAAGGATGTGGCGGGGATCATCATTCAGCATCTGGAGAAGAATGGTGGGCCGAATATGACTCGGACCAAGGGCAAGGGTTGATACAACCCGGCCTTCCACCCACCGAAAAAACCTGTGGGAGCTGGCTTACCTGCGATAGCGGTGGGTCAGCAACCCATTTGTTAACTGATACACCGTTATCGCAGGCAAGCCAGCTCCCACATTGGGTTGCTGTTGTTTTTTAGACCGCGTCTCTAGGCAACATTAAGCCCAGCGGCAAGCGCACCCGCGCTTCCAGCCCGCCTTCTTCGCGGTTGCGCAGCTCAACATTGCCGCCATGCATCGAAGCAATTCGCCGCACAATCGCCAGCCCCAGCCCCGTGCCCTTGCCGCCCCGCGCACGGTCGCCACGGGTGAACGGGTTGAAAATACCTTCCAGCTCCGCCGGGTCGATGCCCGTGCCACGGTCCATCACACTCAACACCACATAGGGCGCAGTGCTGTCGCCGGACACATAGGCGGCCACTTCCACATCGGAACCCGCGTGATGCAAGGCGTTGCCGATCAGGTTGTTCAACAGGCGCTTCATCGACACCCGACGCAATGCAAACGGCTGGATCGGCTCCAGGCGCATACGCACCTGTTCACCATTCTGGTTGTAGGGCGCCACCACCTCACGCACCAGGTCCGTGAGATCGACCTCTTCCACCACCTCATCACGGCCATCACGGATAAACGCCAGGAACTGGTCGAGAATCGCGTCCATGTCCTCAATGTCGCGCACCATGTCGTCGGTCAGGTCGTTATGGTTGCCCATCAACTCCAGAGACAGCCGCAAACGCGTCAGCGGCGTGCGCAAATCATGGGATACGCCCGCCAGCATCAGCTCGCGTTCGCGCCCGGCCTGTTCGACATCCTCCGCCATCTGGTTGAAGGCACCGTACACCTCGGTCATCTCACTGGGCGTATCGCTGATCGGCAGGCGCACACTGCGCCCCTGCCCCAGTTGGCGCGCGGCAAAGACCAGACGTTTAAGTGGCTGGTTAAGCTGACGCACGAAAATCCACGCGGACGCCGTCGAAAGCAAGCCGATGGCCAGGAACCAGCCCAGCACGTTCCAGATCTTCTGCCCCCGCAGCGGGTGCGGGTATAACGGCACTTTCAGCCAGTCCTGCCCCAGGCTCGGCGCACGCACCCACAAGGCGGGCGACACATGCATACGCAGCCGCACTTCGGTGTCTTCACCCAGCTCAGCCTGCATCTGCCGTTGGTAGATCTCGCTGTAGGGCCAATGCTGCTCGCCCTCCGGCACGCCTGCGCCCGCCACACGAACCAGGGTGGCGGCCTTGGCGATTTTCTCGCGGTTCTCGGGGTCGGCCGCCCAATAGGCGCGCAACGTCAACGCCACGCCGTGGCTGTACTGCCGGTCTACCAGCACGTCTTCGTTCATCAACAGGTAAACCAGCGTCAGTGCCTTGGAAAACAGCACGACGATCAGCACCAGCCAAAGGGTGCGAGAGAAGAAACTTTGCGGGAACCACAACGGGGTTTTCATAGGAGACAGCTAAACACCTTGCAGGAACGAGCGGCGCTCGCAGAATTGCAGACGCCGGGCATCCCGTCGACCCTCAAGGAGTCAAACGCCGGGATGCCCGCGCCTGCAAGTCATCGGTCACTTGGTAGCAGTGCCATCCGGCACAAACACATAACCCACGCCCCACACCGTCTGGATGTACCGCGGCTTGGCCGGGTCCGGCTCGATCATCCGGCGCAACCGGGAGATCTGCACGTCGATGGAGCGCTCCAGGGCGTCCCATTCGCGGCCACGGGCCAGGTTCATCAGCTTGTCGCGGGTCAGCGGCTGGCGAGCGTTCATCACCAATGCCTTGAGCACGGCGAACTCGCCGGTGGTCAGCATGTGCACTTCTTCGCCACGCTTAAGCTCGCGTGTCGCCAGTGACAGCTCGTATTCACCAAAGGTGACGCTCTCGTCTTCGCTGCCTGGCGCGCCCGGTACCGGCGGTGCCTGGCGACGCAATACGGCTTTGACCCGGGCCATCAACTCGTCAGGGTTGAACGGCTTGGCCAGGTAGTCATCAGCGCCCAGTTCCAGGCCCTTGATGCGGCTCAGCTCATCGCCCTTGGCGGTCAGCATGATGATGGGGATCTGGTTGTTCGCACCGCGCAAGCGTTTGCAGGCGGTAAGGCCGTCTTCGCCGGGCAGCATCAGGTCGAGTACGACCAGGTTGAACACTTCACGCCCCAACAGGCGGTCCATCTGCTCGGTGTTCGGCACCGCGCGGGCACGGTAGCCCTTGGAGTTGAAAAAACGTTCCAGCAGGCTGCTCAGCCCCGGATCGTCGTCAACGATGAGAATTTTTTCGCCTTCAGCAGTTTGTGCAGTGCTGCTCATTAGATGCTCCTCTTATCTCGGCGCGCATTATGGCGTAGCTGCCGTTATACGCACCGTGTGCATTGTTAGCAGATTTTTCCTCCACCGCCAGCGAACCCACGTCCTACAACCACCGGCGCAGTACCCCCCAAGGGCAGAACGCTGGTTATAATGCGGCGCCTTCATGCAGGGCACTGTCAGACTTTACTGTTTGCAGCCTCAGCCGTTTTTTCAGCGCGGGGCAGCAATTTCCCGATTTCGAGGGTCAATAGGCAGCCTTTTGACCCAGGCAGCGGCGCCGCTGGCGCCGCTCAACCAGCCTCGCAACGCCTTGTTTTCCGGGCCTGCGAGCTGCTTTCAAGCATTTCAGGTGGTTTTATGGACAGCATCAACAGCCGCATTGCCGAGGAACTCGGTGTACGCCCACAACAGGTCGAAGCGGCCGTCGCGCTACTGGATGAAGGCTCCACGGTGCCTTTCATCGCCCGTTACCGTAAAGAAGTGACCGGCAGCCTCGACGACACCCAATTGCGTCACCTGGAAGAGCGCCTGCGCTACCTGCGAGAACTCGACGAACGGCGCATCAGCATCCTCGCCAGCATCGAGGAACAGGGCAAGTTGACCCCGCAGCTGGAACGCGACATCAAGCTCGCCGACACCAAGACCCGCCTCGAAGACCTTTACCTGCCGTACAAACAGAAACGCCGCACCAAGGGCCAGATCGCCCTGGAAGCCGGTTTGGGCGAGTTGGCCGACGGCCTGTTCAACGACCCGTCGCTGGCCCCGGAAACCGAAGCCGCACGCTTTATCGATGCCGAAAAAGGCGTCGCCGACGTCAAGGCCGCCCTCGAAGGTGCCAAGTACATCCTCATGGAGCGTTTCGCTGAAAACGCCGGCCTGCTGGAAAAACTGCGCACCTACCTCAAGCAGGAAGCCATTCTCAGCGCTCGCGTTATCGCCGGCAAAGAGGAAGAAGGCGCCAAGTTCCGCGATTATTTCGAACACGACGAACCGCTCAAGAGCATGCCGTCGCACCGCGCACTCGCGATTTTCCGGGGTCGCAACGAAGGCATTCTCAGCTCCGCGCTCAAAGTCGGCGACGAGTTGCCGGGCACCATGCACCCGTGCGAAGGCATGATCGGTCAACAATTCGGCATCCAGAACCAGAACCGTCCTGCGGACAAGTGGCTCGGTGAAGTCGTGCGCTGGACCTGGAAGGTCAAGCTCTACACCCACCTGGAAACCGACCTGCTCGGCGAGCTGCGCGACGGCGCCGAAACCGAGGCGATCAACGTGTTCGCCCACAACTTGCACGACCTGCTGCTGGCCGCACCGGCCGGCCCGCGTGCCACCTTGGGCCTCGACCCGGGCTTGCGTACCGGCTGCAAGGTTGCGGTGGTCGACTCCACCGGCAAGCTGCTGGACCACGCCACCGTGTACCCGCACGTGCCGCACAACAAGTGGGACCAGACCCTCGCCATCCTGGCCGCCCTGTGCGCCAAGCACGCCGTGGACCTGATCGCCATCGGCAACGGCACCGCCAGCCGTGAAACCGACAAGCTGGCCGCCGAACTGATCAAAAAATACCCCGCCATGAAGATGACCAAGGTCATGGTTTCCGAGGCCGGCGCTTCGGTGTATTCGGCGTCGGAACTGGCTTCCAAAGAGTTCCCGGACCTCGACGTGTCGATCCGTGGCGCTGTCTCCATTGCTCGCCGCCTGCAAGACCCGCTGGCAGAGCTGGTGAAGATCGACCCTAAATCCATCGGTGTCGGCCAGTACCAGCACGACGTCTCGCAGCTGAAACTGGCACGCGGCCTGGATGCGGTGGTGGAAGACTGCGTGAACAAGGTGGGCGTCGATGTAAACACCGCCTCGGTCGCGCTGCTGGCGCGTATCTCCGGCCTGAACACCACCCTGGCGCAAAACATCGTTACTCACCGCGACGAGAACGGCGCGTTCAAAACCCGCGCCGCGCTGAAGAAAGTCGCACGCCTGGGCGAAAAAACCTTTGAACAGGCCGCCGGCTTCCTGCGCGTCATGAACGGCGATAACCCGCTGGACTCGTCTGCGGTCCACCCGGAAGCCTACCCGCTGGTACAGCGTATTGCCGCCGAGACCGACCGTGATATCCGTTCGCTGATCGGTGACGCCGCGTTCCTCAAGCGCCTGGACCCGAAAAAGTACACCGACGAAACCTTCGGCGTGCCGACCATCACCGACATCCTGCAAGAGCTGGAAAAACCTGGCCGCGACCCGCGTCCCGAGTTCAAGACTGCCGAGTTCCAGGACGGTGTTGAAGACCTCAAGGACCTGCAGCCGGGCATGATCCTCGAAGGCGTGGTCACCAACGTGACCAACTTCGGCGCCTTTGTGGACATCGGCGTGCATCAGGACGGTTTGGTGCACATCTCTGCGCTTTCGGAGAAGTTCATCAAGGACCCGCGCGAAGCGGTCAAAGCCGGTGACGTGGTCAAGGTCAAGGTCATGGAAGTCGATATCCCGCGTAAACGCGTGGGCCTGTCGATGCGCATGAGCGACACCCCCGGCGAGAAAATCGACGGCGCCCGTGGTGCGCGCCCAGGCTCCGCACCGCGCCAGTCTCAGGGCAATGCGCCGCGTAAAGAGCCTACCGCGACGGCCGCGCCGAGCAACAACGCCATGGCGTCGTTGTTCGCCAACGCCAAACAGTTGAAGAAACGCTGATGGAAATCCCGGCCGGTTTGACCCAGAGCGCGTTCAGCGAGCTGATCGGCTGCCGCCTGCAACGCCTGGACGAGGGCGTTGCCGAGGTGGCCCTGACCCTGGAGCCGCAGCTGCGCAACCGCGCGGGCAAGCTCCATGGCGGGGCGATTTTCAGCCTGGTCGACATCACCATGGGGCTGGCCTGTTCCAGCGCCCATGGTTTTGACCAGCAGAGCGCGACCATCGAGTGCAAGATCAACTATATCCGCGCCGTCGAAGACGGTGATGTGCTGTGCACCAGCCGGGTGATTCACGCCGGCAGACGCACATTGGTGGTGGAGGCCGATGTGTATCAAGGCGAAAGACTTGTCGCAAAAGCACAAGGCACCTTCGCTGTCCTCTAGCTCCCCGCCCTCGATTTGAGTTAATTTCGGCGCTGCGACAACAGCGTCGGAATTTTCTTGCTGCGCTATAGCCCAATTCATGGAGTGAAGTAGGCTTTTTCAATGTGAGCCAAATCGACTCTAAACCAGGCGATAACGCCAGTTTCAACTTCACCCTTGTAGACCGTCCTGCCCACCCCCATATTGGGGCGACTGACGCGTGAAGGAATCCAACTTGAGCGAACTTCTCAACCGCCGCCTGGCCCTGCTCGGCAAGCGCGAACACCTCTCCCTGCTAGAGCAATGCTTGCACGGCATCGAGCGTGAATGCCTACGCGTCACCGGTGAGGGTCGCCTGGCACAAACGCCGCACCCCGAAGCCCTGGGCGCCGCGTTGACCAATGAATTGATCACCACCGACTACTCGGAATCGCTGCTGGAGTTCATCACTCCCGCCCTGCCCAACCCGGCCGATACCCTGAGCAGCCTGGACAAGATCCACCGGTTTGCCTACAGCAAGCTCGGCAGCGAGTACCTGTGGAGCCCTTCGATGCCGTGCCCGTTGCCGGCCGAGGAAGATATTCCGATTGCCTACTACGGCACCTCCAATATCGGCCAACTCAAGTACGTGTACCGCAAGGGCCTGGCCCTGCGTTACGGCAAGACCATGCAGTGCATCGCCGGCATCCACTACAACTTTTCCCTGCCGGAACAGCTGTGGCCATTGCTCAAGGAGACTGAAGGCTTCGTCGGCACCGACCGCGACTATCAGTCCACGGCCTACATCGCGCTGATCCGTAACTTCCGCCGCTACAGCTGGCTGTTGATGTACCTGTTCGGTGCCTCACCGGCGCTGGACGCGGGTTTCCTGCGCGGTCGTTCGCACCAGTTGGAAGTATTGGACGCCGACACGCTGTACCTTCCGTACGCCACCAGCCTGCGCATGAGCGACCTGGGTTACCAGAGCAACGCCCAAGCCGGCCTGACGCCGTGCTACAACGATTTGAGCAGCTACACCGACAGCCTGCGTGAAGCGGTGGCAACGCCCTACGCGCCTTACGTCGAAGTCGGCACCCATAAGGATGGTGAGTGGGTGCAGCTCAACACCAACATCCTGCAGATCGAAAACGAGTACTACTCCAACATCCGCCCCAAGCGCGTGACCTACACCGGCGAACGGCCGATCCAGGCGCTGATGGCCCGTGGCATCCAGTACATCGAAGTGCGCTGCCTGGACATCAACCCGTTCCTGCCGATGGGCATCGACCTGCCGGAATCACGCTTCCTCGATGCGTTCCTGCTGTACTGCGCGTTGAACGACAGCCCGCTGTTCGCCAACAACGAGTGCGGCAATGCCACCTCCAACTTCCTTAGTGTGGTCAAGGAGGGCCGTCGCCCAGGCCTGCAATTGCAGCGTGACGGCCAGGCGGTGGACATGAAGGAATGGGCCACCGAGCTGCTGGAGAAGATCGCCCCGCTGGCGGCCTTGCTGGATGAGAGCCATGGCATCACCGAGCACAGCCAGGCGCTGGACGCTCAGTTGGCGAAGGTCAAGGACTCGTCCCTGACGCCGTCGGCCCAAGTGCTGGCAACGATGGCCGAGCGCAAAGAGAGTTTTGCGCAGTTCTCACTGCACCAGAGCGAGGTTCACGCCGCGCACTTCCGTCAGGAGCCGTTACCGGCCGAGGAGCAGGCACGCTTTGAAGAGCTGGCGCGCAAGTCGCTGGCCCAGCAGGTGGAGCTGGAGCAAAACGAAGTGGGCGACTTTGACGTGTTTGTCGGCTCGTACCAGGCAAGCATTCTGGCGATCAGTAACTAAAGGCTTGCTCGGTCCCCTGTGGGAGCTGGCTTGCCAGCTCCCACATTTGCCTTCATTGGGTTGAAGATTGCGCTCACTCTTCTACTCATAAGCTAATTCGAAAATGTTATTTATTTTCGAGTTCTTAGATCATTTAGTCTCCTCACACGCCGACCCTCGGCCGCCTGATTGAGGAGCTTCCCCTTGAAACTGCTTACCCCATTGCGCCTCTTGGCCGCATTGTCCCTGGCCGGTGCCAGCCTGTTTGCCCAGGCGGCAGATGTGACCATCGCCTACCAGACCACCGTGGACCCGGCGAAAGTCGCCCAGGCTGACGGCGCGTATGAAAAAGCTACCAACGCCAAGATCGACTGGCGCAAATTCGACAATGGCGCCGACATCATTGCCGCCATCGCTTCCGGCGACGTACAGATCGGCTACCTCGGTTCCAGCCCACTGACCGCTGCGGTGACACGCAAAGTGCCGGTGGAAACCTTCCTGGTCGCCACCCAGATCGGCGGCGCCGAAGCGCTGGTAGCGCGCAATGGTTCGGGGATCAACAGCCCACAGGACCTGATCGGCAAAAAGATTGCCGTGCCCTTCGTTTCCACCGGCCACTACAGCCTGTTGGCCGCGCTGAAGCACTGGAACATCGACCCGTCCAAAGTGACCATTCTCAACCTCGCACCGCCGGCAATCATCGCGGCGTGGAAGCGCGGCGATATCGACGCGACTTACGTGTGGGACCCGGCCCTGGGCGTCGCCAAGGAAAACGGCAAAGTGCTGATCACCTCCGGCGAACTGGCCAAGTTCGGCGCGCCCACCTTCGATGCCTGGATCGTGCGCAAAGACTTCGCCGAAAAACACCCGGAAATCGTCACGGCCTTCGCCAAGGTCACCCTGGACGCCTACGCCGCCTACCGCAAAGACCCACAGGCCTGGCTGGCCGACAAAGGCAACGTCGACAAGCTGGTGAAGCTCTCCGGCGCCAAGGCCAGTGACATTCCACTGCTGCTGCAAGGCAACGTCTACCCATTGGCGGCTGACCAAGTGACCCTGCTGGGCGCACCGACTACCAAGGCTGTGACCGACACCGCCGCGTTCCTCAAGGAACAAGGCAAAGTCGACGCCGTGCTGCCGGACTACGCCCCTTACGTCAGCGCCAAGTTCATCACTAACTGATTCAAGGAGTTCCTCGCGATGGCCTTGCTACAACTGGAGCGCATCAGCGCACAGTACCCAGGCGCCACAGAACCGGTACTGTCCGATATTTCACTCGACCTTGGGCCTCAGCAATTGCTGGTGGCCCTCGGCCCGTCCGGCAGTGGCAAGACTTCGCTGTTGAACCTGATTGCCGGTTTCGTCGAACCCTCTGCCGGGCGCATCACCCTCGATGGCGTGCCGGTCAAAGGCCCGAGCGCCGAACGCGGCGTGGTGTTCCAGGACGATGCCCTGCTGCCCTGGCAGGACGTGCTGGCCAACGTCGGCTTCGGCCTGGAGCTGGCCGGTGTGCCCAAGGCGCAACGTGAAGTGCGCGCCCGGGAAATGCTCGCCCTGGTCGACCTCGCCGGTTTCGACAGCCGCCGTGTCTGGCAGCTTTCCGGCGGCCAGAAACAGCGTGTGGGCCTGGCTCGCGCACTGGCGGCTGACCCGCGCGTATTGCTGATGGACGAGCCTTTCGGCGCCCTCGATGCCTTCACCCGCGAACAGATGCAGGAATTGCTCCTGCAAGTCTGGCGGCGCACGGCCAAGCCGGTGTTCCTGATTACCCATGACATTGAAGAGGCGGTATTTCTCGCCACCGACCTGATCCTGTTGGCGCCCAACCCAGGCCAGATCGTCGAGCGCCTGCACCTGGACTTCGGTCAACGCTACGCCGCCGGTGAATCGGCGCGGGCGATCAAGTCCGATCCGCGCTTTATCGAAACCCGTGAACACGTGCTGGGCAAAGTGTTCTCGCAACGGCAGGTGTCCGCATGAGCAGCTACGAACTTCCCGCCACGGCCGCCAAGCCGGTAACACACAAGGTCATTGCGGTACGTCGTAGCCTGAGCACACGCTGGATCAGCGTACTCACCCTGGTCGCCTTGCTGGCGCTCTGGTGGGCGGTCACTGCCACTGGCGTGATCGAACCGCTGTTCCTGCCGCCACCGTCCGCCGTGCTGCAAAAAGGCTGGCTGCTGGCGACCACCGGCTATATGGATTCCACCTTGTGGCAGCACTTGGGCGCCAGCCTCACGCGCATCGGCCTGGGCCTGGGTTTTGCGGTGCTGACCGCCGTGCCGGTGGGGATTGCCATCGGTTCCAACCGCATTGCCCGTGGCATCCTCGACCCGCTGATCGAGTTCTACCGGCCGATTCCGCCCCTGGCTTACCTGCCGCTGATCGTGATCTGGTGCGGCATCGGTGAGCTGTCCAAGGTGTTGCTGATTTACCTGGCGATTTTTGCGCCTATCGCCATCGCCACCGCGACCGGCGTGCGCACGGTCGACCCGGCCAAGCTGCGTGCCGCGCAGTCGTTGGGCGCCACCCGCGCCCAGTTGATTCGCCATGTGATCCTGCCGAGCGCCCTGCCCGACATCCTTACCGGCGTGCGCATCGGCTTGGGTGTGGGTTGGTCGACCCTGGTTGCCGCTGAGCTGATCGCCGCCACCAGCGGCCTGGGCTTTATGGTGCAGTCGGCGGCGCAGTTCCTGGTCACCGACGTGGTAGTGCTGGGGATTCTAGTGATCGCCCTGATTGCCTTCGCCATGGAAATGGGCCTGCGTGCCCTGCAGCGCAAATTAGTGCCTTGGCATGGCCAGGCACATTGAGTGAGAACCGCATGAGCAGCCTGACCGTTACGCCAATCAGCACCGCCCTGGGCGCCCTGATCAGTGGCGTCGATATCACCCAACCGTTGAGCCTTGAAGAACGTGACGCCATTGAGCAGGCGCTGCTCAGCCACTCGGTGCTGTTCTTTCGTGGCCAGGCCGTCACCCCGCAGCAACAGGCGCGGTTTGCGGCAAATTTTGGCGACCTGCACATTCACCCGATCTACCCCAACGTGCCGGAACAGCCCGAAGTGCTGATCCTCGACACCGCCGTGACCGACGTGCGCGACAACGCCGTATGGCACACCGACGTGACCTTCCTGCCGACGCCTGCGCTCGGCGCGGTGCTCAGCGCCAAGCTGCTGCCGGCCTTTGGTGGCGACACGCTGTGGGCCAGTGGCATAGCGGCATATGAAGCCTTGTCGGAGCCACTCAAACGCCTGCTCGATGGCCTCACGGCGACGCACGACTTCACCAAATCCTTCCCCCTGGAGCGCTTTGGCAACACCGCCGAAGACCTGGCGCGCTGGGAGGAGACCCGCAAGAAGAATCCGCCGCTGTCACACCCGGTGGTGCGCACGCACCCGGTAAGCGGGCGAAAGTCGCTGTTTGTCAGTGACGGTTTCACCACCAAGATCAACGAACTGGAGCCGGCGGAAAGCGAGGCCATACTGAAGCTGCTGTTTGCCCACGCAACGCGGCCGGAATTCACCATTCGCTGGCGCTGGCAGGAGAACGACGTGGCATTCTGGGACAACCGCGTGACCCAGCACTACGCCGTGGATGACTACCGGCCGCAGCGGCGCGTGATGCATCGCGCCACGATCCTGGGCGACGTGCCGTTCTAGCGCCTGGCGATGATCAAAAGTCAGAGCTGGCTTGCCTGCGATAGCGGCGGACCAGGCCATGCATTCATCGACTGACACACCGCCATCGCGGGCAAGCCCGGCTCCCACATTGACCGAGTACTGCCGAATGAATTTTCCACACTGAAAAAATCAAAGTGTGGGAGCTGGCTTGCCTGCGATAGCGGCGGACCAGCCCATACATTCATCGACTGACACACCGCCATCGCGGGCAAGCCCGACTCCCACATTGACCGAGTTCAACCGAATGAATTTGCCACACTGAAGATCAAAAATGTGGGAGCTGGCTTGCCTGCGATAGCGGCGTACCAGCCCATACATTCATCGACTGACACACCGCCATCGCGGGCAAGCCCGGCTCCCACATTGACCGAGTACAACTGAGTGAATTTGCCACACTGAAGATCAAATGTGGGAGCGGGCTTGCTCGCGAAAGCGGAGTGTCAGCCAACAGATTCGTCGACTGACTCACCGCCTTCGCGAGCAAGCCCGCTCCCACATTTTTGACCGGGTTGTACCAGCTTATTCAGCAGTGGACGGTTTTTCCCACAGGTTAATCCCGCCTTCCTGCGCAAACCGGTCGATCTCCGCCAGTTCTTCCGCGCTGAAGCTCAAGTTCTTCAACGCACCGACGTTTTCAATGATCTGCTCCGGCCGGCTCGCACCAATCAAGGCACTGGTCACCCGTGGGTCACGCAGGGTCCAGGCCAGGGCCAGTTGCGCGAGGCTCTGGCCGCGGCGCTTGGCGATTTCATTCAACCCACGCACATGGGCAATGTTGGCTTCGGACAAGTGCTTGGCCTGCAGCGAGCCGCCACCCGGGCGGTTGACGCGCGCATCGGCCGGCACGCCGTTGAGGTATTTGTCAGTGAGCAAACCCTGGGCCAGCGGCGTGAAGGCAATCACACCGGCACCCAGCTCATCGGTGGTGTCCAACAGGTCTTTTTCGATCCAGCGGTTGAGCAGGTTGTAGGCCGGCTGGTGAATCAACAGCGGCACTTTCCACTCTTGCAGCAGCGCAGCCATTTCGCGAGTTTTTACTCCGGAATAAGACGAGATACCGATGTACAACGCCTTGCCCTGTTGCACGGCAGTGGCGAGTGCGCTGGCGGTTTCTTCCAGCGGGGTGTCGGCGTCAAAACGGTGGGAGTAGAAAATATCCACGTAGTCAACGCCCAGGCGTTGCAGGCTCTGGTCCAGGCTCGCCAGAACGTATTTGCGCGAACCGCCACCCTGGCCGTAAGGGCCGGGCCACATGTCCCAACCGGCTTTGCTGGAAATGATCAGTTCGTCGCGGTAGTGCTTGAAGTCTTCACGCAGCAAACGGCCGAAGTTGATCTCGGCGCTGCCATACGGTGGGCCGTAGTTGTTGGCCAGGTCGAAGTGGTTGATCCCCAGGTCGAATGCGGTGCGCAGCAAGGCGCGCTGGGTGTCGATCGGGGTGCTGTCGCCAAAGTTGTGCCACAGCCCCAGGGACAGTGCCGGCAGCACCAACCCACTGCGGCCTACGCGGCGGTACGGGATAGATTCATAGCGGTTTTCGGCAGCAATGTAAGTCATCGAATCCTCTCTTGGACGTAGGCAAATAAGGCCTGGGAATAAGGTTATTCCCAGGCCTTTTAACCAGCTGAATCGCTTGAGCCTGCCCTTCCGTTCTACAGCAATTTCCTACCAGAGTGGAACGACATAGCTGACATAAAAGCGATTTTCATCTTGGACGGTGGCACCGGTAATGTCCGGGCTGGCGTGGGCATTTTTCCAGGTCACGCCCAGGCCCTTGAGGGTGCCGGTCGGTACTTGGTATGCCACGGCAATGTTGCGTTCCCACTCGCTGGTGGTGCCTTGCACGGTGCGGATGTCATCACCGTGGGCGTAGGCAGCAGAGAACGTCAGGCCGGTGAGGCCCAGCTTGCCGAAGTCGTACTTGTACTGCGCAAGCCAAGTACGCTCACCGGCGTGTTGAAATTTATTCAACTGCATGTTGGTGAGCGCCGGGGTGTCGGCGCCAGAGCCTGGGCCTTGGCGGTTGTCGCCGCTGTTGAGGCCGGAATCGAGGTACGGGAAGTCGCTGTCGCCGCTGTTTTTCTGGATGCCCAGGCCGACGGTGTGGCCGTCCAGGCTGTAGCTCTCGAGCAGGCTGGCGGTGGTCTGGTTGATGCGGCCTTTGCTGGTGCCGTCGCCATACAGACCGGCGCCGGTGAAGTCTTTATCGCCGTCGGCGTTGGCGCCTACACCAAGGCTGCGGAACACGCGCACGTCGGTGTCGATGGCGCCCACGCTCAACGCGTCATGGCGTTTGGCACCAAGGAAGAACTGCTGGTAGTAGTCCTCAAGATTGGAATACCACAGGCTCACGGTGGTGTTCTGAATGCCGGTGTAATCCGCCCCGCCGAACAGGAAGCGATCGCTCTCTTTGGTGCCGCCGGCGGTGATCATGCCTTGGTCGCCGGTTTCGTTGCGGATCTTGGTCTTGAAGATATCGCCACCGGTGAAGGTGAAGTCGCTGAGGTCTTTGGAGACCAGTTGCACGCCAGTGTTGGTCTGCTGGTACAGGCGGCCGTCGGTGTTGGCCAGTACCGGGTTGTTGCCGAACAAGGTGCCGACGCGCAGCTCATCCTTGGCGAAGCGCATTTTGAACGTTGGGCTGAGCACACCGAACTGGTCGGCGGACTTGCCGTTATCCAGCGGGAACATGCTGCCGGGGTAGCGGCTCTGGTGGTCTTTGTCGTTAAGATCGCCGCCGGAATCGAGTTTCAGACCGTAAAACGCCTGCAGATCCAGACCAAAACCCACCGGGCCTTCGGTGTAGCCGGACTTGAAGTTGAACTCGAAACCCTGGCCCCAATCCCGCACGCTATGCGCCTTGGCGTTGCTGCCCACCACATCACGACCCTGCTGGTTGAGATAGCGGTTGAGCAGGGTCACGTCGGCGTGGCTGTCGTCGATAAAATCGGCATGGGCGGACAGCATAAAGCTCGCCATGGCGGCACCCACCATGGGGCTTATTAACGTCTTCATTGTTACCGGTCTCCGTCACTGTTCTGAAATGAAAGCGTCAAACGCTTCACACAATTACGCAGTGGCCAGATGACAGTTCGGAGTCAAAACAGACGGTTCACGAATGAAATTAAGTTTAAGAAAGCCTTTAATTACACGGGTTTGCGGGAATTTTATCGTTCCCACGCTCTGCGTGGGAATGCATCCATTGACGCTCTGCGTCATCTCTGCGGCGGGACGCGGAGCGTCCCAGGC
This sequence comes from Pseudomonas sp. Leaf15, assembly GCF_001421425.1. Taxonomy (NCBI): domain Bacteria; kingdom Pseudomonadati; phylum Pseudomonadota; class Gammaproteobacteria; order Pseudomonadales; family Pseudomonadaceae; genus Pseudomonas; species Pseudomonas sp. Leaf15. Next base: position 159,033 of record NZ_LMKI01000005.1, on the reverse strand, counting down.
GGCATTCCCACGCGGAGCGTGGGAACGATCGGCGGGTCAGCGCACCAGGTGCAGGAACTGCAGGTGGCGCTCGTACTGGTCGAGGATGTCGTTGATGATCTGCTCCTTGGTGTAGCCGACCAGGTCGTAGTCCTGGCTGCCCTCACTCAAGTGCACTTCCGCGCGGTAATAGCGGCGGTTGTTGATCTCTTTGGAGCCCATGCCACCCCGGGCAAACGACGGCGTGAAGTAGCCGCGCATCTGCACCTGGTAAACGAATGGATGCTCCTCGCCATGCCCGATTTCGAGGCTGACGCTGTCGTTGGACGGGTCCGGCTGAGTCACCACATTCAGGCCTTTCTCGACAAACACCGCCGTCACTTCTTCGATCGCCGGGCGCACCGTCGATTCGAGGAAACGGTACACCTCATCGCGTGACGGGAAGTGCACGGCCTGGCTCAAACGCTGGCGCCAACCGCCTCGGCCTTTACGCGCAGCCGACACCGGTGCCAGCGAATGCAGCTGGGCAATCTGCTTCTGCGATTCGAGGTAAAAGGCCTTGTGCAGCCCCCACATCATCAGCAGCAAAATCAGCGAGAACGGCAACGAGGTCAGCACCACTGCCGATTTGAGCGAGTCGATACTGCCGGCAAACAGCAGGGCACTGGTGACCAGCGCCGTCATCGCGCCCCAGAACACCCGCAGCCATTTCGGCCCGTCTTCATCGGCGTTGCCGCCTTTGGATGACAAGGTCGACAGCACGACGGTGCCGGAATCCGCCGAGGTGACGAAGAACACGAAGCTGATAAACACCGTGACGGCGATCACCGTCTTGCTCCACGGGTAGGTTTCCAGCAGCAGGTAGAGGCTCATCGACGGGTCATCGATGGCCGACTGGCCCAGCGCGGTCATGCCGTGATTGAGCACTTGGTCGATGGCGCTGTTGCCGAAAATCGACATCCACGCCAGGGTGAAACCCAGCGGGATCAGCAACACACCGAACACGAACTCGCGGATGGTACGGCCACGGGAAATACGCGCGATAAACAGGCCCACAAACGGCGACCATGCGATCCACCAGGCCCAGTAGAACACTGTCCAACCGCCCAGCCAGTCGCTGGGTTTGTCATAGGCGTACACATCGAAGCTCTTGGTCGGCAAGGCGCCGAGGTAGTCACCGATGTTCTGGATCAAAGTGTTGAGCAAGTGCTGGGTGGGACCTGCGAACAACACGAACAGCAGCAGCGCACAGGCCAGCAGCATGTTGATGTCGGACATCACTCGCACGCCCTTGTCGACACCGGCCACGGCCACGAGGATCGCGGCGCCCATCATCAGGGTGATCAGGCCGACCTGAATCCACTGCGTATGCGCGATGCCAAACAGGTAGTCGAGACCGGAGTTGAGGTGCAACACACCAAACCCCATGTCGGCGCCCAGGCCGAACACCGTGGCAATGATGCCGAAGCCGTCCACCGCATAACCGATGGGGCCGTTGATGCGTTTGCCGATCAGCGGGTACAGCGCCGAGCGCAGCGCCAGCGGCAGGTTATGCCGGTAGGCGAAGTACGCCAGGGCCATGCCGACGAAGGCAAATACGCCCCAGCCATGCAAACCCCAGTGCAGAAACAGGATCTGCATGGCCTGGCGTGCCGCATCGGCATTCATCGGCTCGCCCTGAGGCGGCTGCACCAGATGTGTCAGCGGCTCGGAGACGCAGAAGAAGAACAGCGTGATGCTGATCCCGGCGGCGAACAGCATGCCGGCCCAGGACAGGTAACTGAATTCGGGCTCGTCGTGGTCGGCACCGAGTTTTATCTTGCCGTAGCCCGATAGCGCGGTGACCACCACGAAGACCAGATACAGCGTCATCGCGAGCATGTAGTACCAGCCGACCGTGTTGGCCGCCCAGTTTTGTGCCGCCAGCAGCCAGGCACCGGCCTGTTGCGGGATAGCGATGACAGTGATGCCAAACAGCAGAATGAAGGTTGCGGCAAAGTAGAAAACCGGCGCATTCATGCGCACCAGGCCGCTGGATGGGGTGGACGATGCACTCATGAACGATGCACCCCGAAGGTGTGTGATGTGGCTGTAAATAACGGACTCAGCAAAGGTAAGCCTCCTGTTGTGAGCGGGCAGCGAACCACCGGGTTTAACTTGAACAAGCATTCAAGTTAAACATAGGTTGGCGGTTTGGGACTAATCGCAGGGCCGAGTGGTAGACAATTCCTACACTAGCTCAAGGATTGGTATGACGGGCGCGAGAGGTAAATCGTTCAGCGGTGGCTGAGGGAAAATCGGTTGGAATCTGGAATACATTCAAAATGTGGGAGCGGGCTTGCTCGCGAATGCGGAGTATCAGTCACCAGATTCGTCGGCTGACCCACCGCTTTCGCGAGCAAGCCCGCTCCCACAGGGGATTTGTGCTGATTCTCTATTTCTGCGCACCGTCGTCATGCTGCAAATTCGCCTGCGTAATGTTCGCCTCCGCCGGCACGCTGCGGGTCAGCCACACATTGCCGCCGATGGTCGAGCCCTTGCCGATGGTGATGCGCCCCAGGATCGTCGCACCGGCGTAAATCACCACATCGTCCTCAACGATCGGATGGCGTGGATGGCCTTTCTGCAACTGCCCGTCCTCATCCGCCGGGAAGCGCTTGGCGCCCAACGTCACGGCCTGGTAGATGCGCACGCGCTCGCCGATGATCGCGGTCTCGCCGATCACCACGCCGGTCCCATGGTCGATGAAGAAACTCGGGCCGATCTGCGCGCCGGGGTGAATGTCGATGCCGGTGGCCGAGTGGGCAATCTCTGCGCTGATCCGCGCCAGCAGCGGCAGCCCGGCGCGGTACAGATGGTGGGCCAGGCGGTGGTGAATCACCGCCAGAATCCCCGGATAGCACAGCAGCACTTCATCCACACTGCGCGCGGCCGGGTCGCCGTGGTAGGCGGCGAGCACGTCGGTGTCCAACAGGCTGCGCAGTGAGGGCAAGGCCAGGGCGAAGTCCTGGATCAGGCGAATAGCCAGGGCGTCGACCTCGCTGTCATCCTTGGCGCCCTGGCGCGCGGCGTAGCGCAGCTCCAGGCGGGCCTGGGCAAGCAAGGCATTCAGGGCGACGTCGAGGGTATGCCCGACGTAAAAATCTTCACTTTCTTCACGCAGGTCCACCGGCCCCAGGCGCATCGGGAACAGCGCGCCGCACAAGGACTCAAGAATCTGCGCCACCGCCTCGCGGGACGGCAACTCACGGCCACCGTGTTCGCCACTCAGGCGACCATTGCGCGTGCGCCACTGGTCCCGGGCGCTGCGCAGCTGGCTGACGATGGTCTGTAATTGCCAATGACTGGAACGCTCACTCACGGTATTCACTCCTGACGATATGGCCATCACTTTACGGTATGCACCCTGGCCGCCCTTAAGAACCAATGGTGTGATGCTAAGAACTATCCGGCATAAGCGATTGGCGGTTGCCCGATGAAAAGTGCCTGCCTATAGTCGCCCCATCACTTAGCCACTGTACGTCGCCATGATCAAACAACAGCTTGACCGTTTTAACCGCCTGGAACTGCTGGGCGGCGCCACCGCCCTGGAAAAGCTCGAGCGGCTGTCGGCCTGGCTGGGCAGGGACATTTACGTCAAGCGCGACGACACCACGCCGCTGGCCATGGGCGGCAACAAGCTGCGCAAACTTGAATACCTGGCCGCCGATGCCCTTGCGCAAGGTGCCGACACCCTGGTGACCGCCGGCGCCATCCAGTCCAACCACGTGCGCCAGACCGCCGCGCTGGCCGCCAAGCTCGGCCTGGGCTGCGTGGCGCTGCTGGAAAACCCCACCGGCACCGAAGACCCCAACTACCTGGGCAATGGCAACCGCTTGCTGCTGGAGTTGTTCGACGCCAAAGTCGAATTGGTCGAGAACCTCGATAACGTCGACGACCAACTCAACGCCCTCGCCGACCGCCTGCGCAGTAACGGCAAGAAGCCCTACCTCGTCCCTGTCGGCGGCTCCAATGCCTTGGGCGCCCTGGGCTACGTGCGCGCCGGGCTGGAGCTGGCCGGGCAGATCGAAGACAGCGGCATTGAGTTCGCCGCCGTGGTGCTGGCCTCCGGCAGCGCCGGCACCCATAGCGGCCTCGCGCTGGCGTTGAGTGAAGTGCTGCCGAATCTGCCGGTGGTGGGCATTACCGTGTCGCGCACCGAAGAAGCCCAGTTCCCGAAGGTACAAGGCCTGGCCGAACGCACCGCTGAGTTGCTGGGCGTGGACATTCCCGAAGCCTTAAAAGTGATCCTGTGGGACGAATATTTCGGCCCGCGCTACGGCGAACCGAACGCCGGTACCCTGGCGGCGGTCAAGCTATTAGCCAGCCAGGAAGGCTTGCTGCTGGACCCGGTCTACACCGGCAAGGCCATGGCCGGTTTGCTCGATGGCATCGGCCGTCAGCGGTTTGAGGACGGCCCGATCATTTTCCTGCACACCGGCGGGGCACCGGCGTTGTTTGCGTATGACGCTATTCTAACGGACTGAACGCGGACCAAAATGTGGGAGCTGGCTTGCCTGCGATAGCGGTCCGTCAGCTACAGATGGGCTGGCTGATCCACCGCTATCGCAGGCAAGCCAGCTCCCACATTAGATCAGCTGAATATTCCATAAAAGAATATCAAATAGAATTTATATTATTTTCAAGTCTTAAAAACTGTCTTTATAGTCGCGCCGCAGGCGAAGACGCGCACCGCGCTTTAAGGCAGGATACGACTACTGCGTCACCTGCTTCGCTCAACATAAAAACACAGGGGCTCTTCATGACTATTTCTGTATTCCGTCGCACGTTGCTGGTTGGCACTTTGGGCTTGGCACTCGGGGCTGGTCTGATGGGCCAAGCCATCGCGGGCGAGCAGCTGGACACCATCAAAAAAGCCGGCGAAATCAAGATCGGCCTGGAAGGCACCTACCCGCCGTTCAGCTTTGTCGATGAAAGCGGCAAGCTCAGCGGCTTTGAAGTCGAGCTGTCCGAGGCTTTGGCCAAAGAGCTGGGCGTCAAGGTCAAGCTGCAGGCCACGCCGTGGGACGGCATCCTCGCAGCCCTGGAATCCAAGCGCCTGGACGCGGTGGTCAACCAAGTGACCATCTCCGAGGAGCGCAAGAAGAAGTATGACTTCTCCAAGCCTTACACCGTCTCCGGTATCCAGGCGCTGGTGCTGAAGAAAAACGTCGACAGCATCAAGACCGCCGACGACCTGGCCGGCAAGAAAGTCGGTGTGGGCCTGGGCACCAACTACGAACAATGGCTCAAGGACAACCAACCCAAAGCCATCATCAAGACCTATAACGATGACCCGACCAAGTTCCAGGACCTGCGCATCGGCCGTATCGACGCCATCCTGATCGACCGCCTGGCCGCTCTGGAATACGCCAAGAAAGCCCCGGACACCGCCGCTGCCGGTGATGCCTTCTCCCGTCAGGAAGCCGGTATTGCCCTGCGCAAAGGCGAGCCGGAACTGCTCGACGCGGTGAACAAGGCCCTCGACAAGCTGCGCGCCGATGGCACCTTGAAGAAGCTGTCCGAGAAGTACTTCAACGCTGACGTCACTGAATAATGGAAGCAGGTTTCCAACTCGCGCTGGACTCCGCGCCCTTTCTGCTCAAGGGCGCGTACTACACGGTGATTCTTAGCCTCGGCGGGATGTTTTTCGGCTTGCTGCTGGGCTTCGGCCTGGCCTTGATGCGTTTGTCGCGCTTCAAGCTTCTAAGCTGGACCGCCCGAGTCTACGTGTCGTTCTTTCGCGGCACGCCCTTGCTGGTACAGCTGTTTTTGATCTACTACGGCTTGCCGCAAGTGGGCATCGAGCTGGATCCGATCCCGGCGGCCATGATCGGCTTTTCGCTGAACATGGCCGCTTACGCCTGTGAAATCCTGCGCGCCGCGATCAGCTCCATCGAGCGCGGCCAATGGGAAGCTGCCGCCAGCATTGGCATGACACGCGCGCAGACCCTGCGCCGGGCCATCCTGCCGCAGGCCATGCGCACGGCCTTGCCGCCGCTGGGCAACAGCTTTATTTCGCTGGTCAAGGACACGGCGCTGGCCGCCACAATCCAGGTGCCGGAGTTGTTCCGTCAGGCACAGTTGGTGTCGGCGCGTACCTTCGAAATCTTCACCATGTACCTCTCCGCAGCCCTGATCTACTGGATCCTGGCAAGCATCCTGGCGCACTTTCAAAATCGCCTGGAAGACCGGGTCAACCGGCATGACCTGGAGTCCTGAGCATGATCGTGGTTGAAAAACTGACCAAACAATTCAAAGGTCAGGTGGTACTCAACGGCATCGACCTGGAGGTCAAGGAAGGCGAAGTGGTCGCCATCATTGGCCCCAGCGGCTCCGGCAAGACCACCTTGCTGCGCTGCCTGAACTTCCTCGAAGAACCCACCAGCGGCCGTATCAAGGTTGGTGATATCGAGATCGACAGCAGCAAACCGCTCAACCAGCAACAAGGCCTGGTGCGGCGCTTGCGCCAGCATGTGGGTTTTGTGTTCCAGAACTTCAACCTGTTCCCGCACCGCACCGCGCTGGAAAACGTCATCGAAGGCCCGATCGTGGTCAAGAAGATGCCGCGCGAGGCGGCGACCGCGCTGGGTCGCAAGCTCTTGGCCAGGGTCGGCCTGGCAGGCAAGGAAGACGCGTACCCGCGGCGCTTGTCCGGCGGCCAGCAACAGCGCGTGGCGATTGCGCGTGCCTTGGCCATGGAGCCGGAGGTGATTCTGTTTGACGAACCCACCTCGGCGCTCGACCCGGAGCTGGTCGGCGAAGTGCTGGCGACCATCCGCAGCCTGGCTGAAGAAAACCGCACCATGGTTATCGTCACCCACGAAATGAGCTTTGCCCGCGATGTGGCCAACCGGGTGATCTTCTTCGACAAAGGCGTGATCGTCGAGCAAGGCGAAGCCAAGGCGCTGTTTGCCAACCCCAAGGAAGAGCGGACCAAGCAGTTTTTGAGCAAGTTTCTAGCCCACTGACAGTTTTTGTGGGAGCTGGCTTGCCAGCTCCCACCTAACAGCGTTCCTACACAAAATCCTCGTTCCCATGGGTAAAACACCCCGCCAAACCCGCCTTAAAATCCCCCGCCGCGTCAGCCTTTTCTGAATCTGCTCCAACTCGCCGTTTAGCCTTTTGCCGCCATTGACGCCTGCCAGCCAACCCTCTTATCTAGCGCACAGAGGATTGGATCCTATCCCGGCTACTCACTGAATCGTTCCTTTCGGCACCTTACGCGCAAACGCGCCACGGGCGCCGGAACGATTGCTGCTGGCTGCATCAAGGAGATTACTTATGACGCGCACCGCACCCCAGGCCACGTTCACCGCCCCAACCCTGCCCCAAGCGAATCGACACGGCATCAACGCCCTCGCCGCGACCCAATTGCAGGTGGATATCGCACCTTACCCTGGCATGGACGAGGGCGACCTGATCGAACTGTTCTGGAACAACTGCTTTGCCGACTCGCGTCGGATTACCGCGTGCAAGGTCGGCACCCTGACCCGCCTGCGTGTACCCGAAAGTTTTATTCAGGATGGCACCGCACGGGTTCACTACCAGGTCATGCAAGTCGGCCACGGCCCGGCCCGTTCAGACCTCACTCAGGTGCCCGTGAAGACCTGCTGTCCGGGTGGCCACCCCTGCGCACTGCTGGACGATGAAAACCAGAACCTCGCCCCCGTGGGTCTGCCCGAGACCATCCGCCGCTACGGTGTCAACGGCAGCCAGGTGCGGCGCGGCATCCCACTGACCATCCAGCCCTACCTGAACATGGCCACGGGCGATGCCATCACCCTGCGCTGGGGCGATGTGCGCCTGGACCTGCCGAGAATCCAGGCCAAAGGCGTCGGCCTGCCGGTGCAAGTGTGGGTGCCTTCCACAGTGATTATCGAAGCGGGCGACGACAGCCGCCTGGACGTGACGTACTGCATTCTCGATCGGGTCGGCAATAATTCGCGCTGGGCACCGGTACGCACCTTGAACATCGCCACCTGCGCGCCACAGCCGCCAGCCCGCTCCGTCAGGGCCGCGACGACCTATCAACCGCGCCAGCCCGGCTCGCCCTGCGAGCCTGGGTGACAGCCCTTCTATGCATATTCCAATAAGTTAGTTTATTTAAAAATTTAACACGCTTAGGGTATATGCACCGGACCACCGGACATCTCTGATTTTTCTGTTTTTATTTCATTGAATGCGAGGTCGGTATGGTCAGAATTACCCCGGTGCATAACGCCAGGGCATTACGTGCAGCCAAGGAGCGGCGCTGATGTCTAACTTGGCTCTAACACCCCACCAGAGTGATCTGGACGTAGCCCCACTGCTGTTGCCGGCCACGGTGCTGCGCAACGACGCCCAGGCGTTGAGCGCGGCCCATGAGCTGGCTCAGGCCGCGCGCCTGCAAGCGGCCAAACGCGACCAGCAGCGCAAGCTGCCCTGGGCGCAGCTTGAACAGTTCACCCGCAGCGGGCTGGGCAGTATTTCCATTCCCCGTGAATACGGCGGCCCCCAGGTGTCATTCGTGACCCTGGCCGAAGTGTTCGCGATCATCAGCGCAGCGGACCCGGCCCTCGGGCAAATCCCGCAGAACCATTTCGGCATTCTGCACCTGCTGCAAAGCACCGCCACCGCGCGCCAGAAAAAGCAGCTGTTCCAAAGCGTGCTCGACGGCTGGCGCATCGGCAATGGCGGCCCCGAACGCGGCACCAAAAACACCCTGGAACTCAAGGCGCGCCTCACTGCCAGGGATGACGGCTATGTGATCAGCGGCCAGAAGTTCTACTCCACCGGCGCCTTGTTCGCCCATTGGGTCGCGGTAAAAGCCCTGAACGATGACGGCAAGCAAGTCATGGCGTTTGTGCGCCGTGGCACGCCAGGGCTGCGCATCGTTGACGATTGGTCGGGCTTTGGCCAACGCACCACCGCCAGCGGCACGGTATTACTCGATCAGGTGCCGGTGGACGCAGAGTTGGTCGTCGACAACTGGCGCCTCGGCGAAAGCCCGAATATTCAGGGCGCCGTCTCGCAACTGATCCAGGCCGCCATCGATGCCGGCATCGCCCGTGGGGCGCTGGATGACACCATCGCCTTCGTGCGCGAACGTTCGCGCCCGTGGATCGACGCCAAGGTCGAACGCGCCAGCGATGACCTGTACGTGATCGCCGATATCGGCAAACTGAAAATCGAACTGCACGCCGCCGAAGCCCTGCTGCGCAAGGCCGGCAAGCTGCTGGACGAAGTCGGCGCCGCACCGATCACCGCGCACTCGGCCGCCCGCGCCTCGATTGCCGTGGCCGAGGCCAAGGTGCTGACTACCGAAGTGTCGTTGCTGGTCAGCGAAAAGCTCTTCGAACTGGCCGGCAGCCGCGCCACCCTCGCCGAATTCAACCTCGACCGCCACTGGCGCAACGCCCGCGTGCACACCCTGCACGACCCGGTGCGCTGGAAGTATCACGCCATCGGCGCGTATCGGCTGAACGGCACTTTGCCTGCTCGACATTCCTGGATCTGACCGACCAGACATCTGGAGAAACCCATGACTTTTTCCCCTAACGTCGCGGTCATCACCAGCGACGAACAAGCCCTTGTTGTCGCCAGCGACCTGGCCGAAGACTTTGCCCGTGACAGCGCCCAGCGTGACCGCGAACGCCGTCTGCCGCTGCCCGAACTGGACGTGTTTTCGCGCTCCGGCCTGTGGGGCATCAGCGTGCCCAAGGAATATGGCGGCGCCGGTGTGTCCAACGTCACCCTGGCCAAGGTCATCGCCCTGATTGCCCAGGCCGACGCCTCGCTGGGCCAGATCCCGCAAAACCACTTTTATGCGCTGGAAGTGCTGCGCGTGAATGGCAGCCCGGCCCAGCAAAAACGCCTGTACGCCGAAGTACTCGCCGGGCAGCGTTTCGGCAACGCCTTGGCGGAACTCGGCACCAAAACCGCCCACGACCGCGTCACCTCCATCAGCCGCGACGGCGACGGTTTTCGCATCACCGGGCGCAAGTTTTATTCCACCGGCGCGATCTACGCCCAACGCATCCCCACTTCGGTGGTGGATGAACACGGCGTGCAGCAACTGGCGTTTGTGCCCCGCGACAGCGAGGGCTTGAGCGTGATCGACGACTGGAGTGGTTTCGGCCAGCGCACCACTGGCAGCGGTTCAGTGGTATTCGAAAACGTCTGGGTGGCCGCCCAGGACGTGATCCCGTTCCAGAGCGCCTTCGAGCGCCCGACCACCGTCGGCCCGCTGGCGCAGATCCTTCACGCCGCCATCGACACCGGCATCGCCCGCGCCGCCTTTGAAGACGCGCTGCACTTTGTACGCACCAAGACCCGCCCGTGGATCGACGCCGGCAACGACAAGGCCAGCGAAGACCCACTGACGCTCAAGAGCTTCGGCCACTTGAGCATCCGCCTGCACGCGGCCGAGGCCTTGCTGGAGCGCTCGGGTGAATATCTCGACCGCGCCCAGGCCGACAGCAATGCCGAAACCGTCGCAGCAGCCTCCATTGCTGTCGCTGAAGTACGCGCCCTGAGCACGGAAATCTCCCTGGCCGCCGGCAGCACCTTGTTCGAGTTGGCCGGCAGCCAGGCCACTCTGGCCGAGCATGGCCTCGACCGTCACTGGCGCAACGCCCGGGTGCACACCCTGCACGACCCGGTGCGCTGGAAGTACCACGCGGTGGGCAATTACTACCTCAACGATGAAAACCCACCACTGCGGGGGACCATCTGAATGGCCAAGAAAAAAATCCTGCTCAATGCCTTCAACATGAACTGCATCGGGCATATCAACCACGGCCTGTGGACTCACCCACGGGATACCTCCACGCAATACAAAACCATCGAATACTGGACCGAACTGGCGCAAACCCTGGAGCGCGGGCTGTTCGACGGTTTGTTCATCGCGGATATCGTCGGCGTGTACGACGTGTACCAGAACTCGGTCGACGTGCCGCTCAAAGAGTCGATCCAACTGCCGGTCAATGACCCGTTGCTGCTGGTCTCGGCCATGGCCGCCGTGACCAAAAACCTCGGTTTCGGCCTCACCGCCAACCTCACCTACGAGCCGCCGTACCTGTTCGCCCGACGCATGTCCACGCTCGACCACCTGAGCCGTGGCCGGGTCGGCTGGAACATCGTCACCGGCTACCTCGACAGCGCGGCCAAGGCCATGGGCCTGACCGAGCAGGTGGAGCATGACCGCCGCTATGACCAGGCCGATGAGTACCTGCAGGTGCTGTACAAACTCTGGGAAGGCAGCTGGGAAGACGACGCGGTACTCAATGACCCGAAGCAACGGGTCTACGCGCAGCCGGGCAAGGTGCACAAGGTCGAGCATCACGGCGAGTTCTATCAGGTCGAGGGTTATCACCTGTGCGAACCCTCGCCACAGCGTACCCCGGTGCTGTTCCAGGCCGGCAGTTCGGACCGTGGCCTGCTGTTTGCCGGGCGCCATGCCGAGTGCGTATTTATCAGCGGCCAGAACAAGGCCGCGACCAAAGCCCAGGTGGACAAGGTGCGCGCCAGTGCCGTCGAGGCCGGGCGCAACCCGGAGGACATCAAGGTGTTCATGGGGCTCAACGTGATCGTTGGCGCCACCGAAGCGCTGGCCTGGGCCAAGCACGCCGAGTACTTGAGCTACGCCAGCCCGGAGGCCGGCGTGGCGCATTTTTCGGCGTCCACGGCGATTGATTTCTCTCAATACGAGATCGACGAACCGATCCAGTACGTGAAGAGCAACGCGATTCAGTCCGCCACCAAGAACCTGCAGAACAACGACTGGACCCGGCGCAAATTGCTCGAACAGCACGCCCTGGGTGGGCGCTATATCACCTTGGTCGGCTCGCCCGAGCAGGTGGCTGATGAGCTGGAATCCTGGATCAGCGAGACGGGGCTGGATGGCTTCAATTTGACGCGGATTGTGACGCCGGAAAGCTATGTCGACTTTATCGATTTGGTGGTGCCGGAGTTGCAGAAGCGTGGGTCGTACAAGACGGCTTATGAGCAGGGAACACTGCGCGAAAAGGTCTTTCACGCCGGGGCTCGTCTACCCGAACAACACACCGGTTCCACCTACCGACACTGAACCAAAACTGTGGGAGCTGGCTTGCCTGCGATAGCGGTCTGTCAGCCACATCTTTTTTGCTGACCCACCGCTATCGCAGGCAAGCCAGCTTCCACATTAGATCCTCATCGTTTGCTCGAATCTCTTACGACTGGAAATCGATTATGAAAAAGACACGGCTCTCCCACCCAGTCAAAGCACTGGCCCTGGCTTTCGGCTTGTTCAGCTCGGCCGTCTTTGCCGCCGACGCACCGCTGAAAATCGGCACCACCGCCGCCTTCGCGATTCCTCTCGAAGCCGCCGTCGCTGAAGCCGGCAAGCAAGGCCTGAAAGTCGAGCTGGTGGAGTTCACCGACTGGATCGCGCCCAACGTCAGCCTGGCCGCCGGCGATATTGACGTGAACTACTTCCAGCACATTCCGTTCCTGGAAAACGCCAAGGCCGCCGCCGGTTTTGACCTGGTGCCCTACGCGCCGGGCATCATCAACAACGTCGGGCTGTATTCCAAGAAGTACAAAACCATCAATGACCTGCCCCAAGGCGCCAGCGTGGCGATTGCCAACGACCCGATCAACAGCGGTCGCGGCCTGCAATTGCTGGCCAAGGCCGGGCTGATCAGCCTCAAGCCGGGCGTGGGCTACAAGGCCACCGAAGAAGACATCATCGCCAACCCGAAAAAGCTCAAGATCCTGCAAGTCGAGGCCGTGCAACTGGTGCGCGCCTATGACGACGCCGATCTGGTGCAGGGTTACCCGGCGTATATCCGCCTGTCCAAGACCTTCGATGCCGAGTCGGCGCTGCTGTTCGACGGCCTCGACCACCCGGAATACGTGATTCAGTTTGTGATCCAGCCCAAGAGCAAAACCGACCCGCGCGTGATCAAGTTCGTCGACATTTACCAGCACTCGCCAGTGGTGCGTGCGGCGCTGGATAAATCCCTCGGCAAGCTCTACCAGGTCGGCTGGGAAGATAAAAAATGACCGCCGCCAACGCCCAACTGCGCGACCTGGGCATGCCGCCCAGGGCCGCCGAGCAGACAGAGCTGCACCCCGACCTGAACCGTGCCCATGTGCGTTTTATCAACCTGGGCAAAACCTATGACGGCGCCGTGCATGCCCTGCAAGGCATTGATCTGGCGATCCAGCACGGTGAAGTGTTCGGCATTATCGGCCGCAGCGGCGCCGGCAAGTCGTCGCTGATCCGCACCATCAACCGCCTGGAACAACCAAGCAGCGGGCGCGTGTTGATTGATCAGGTGGACATTGGTGAGTTCGACGAAGACCGTCTGGTGGCGCTGCGGCGGCGCATCGGCATGATCTTCCAGCACTTCAACCTGATGTCGGCCAAGACGGTGTGGCAGAACGTCGAACTGCCGCTGAAAGTCGCCGGTGTGCCCAAGCCGCAGCGTGAGCAAAAGGTGCGGGAACTGTTGGAACTGGTCGGCCTCAAGGACAAGCACACAGCCTACCCGGCGCAACTTTCCGGCGGGCAGAAACAGCGCGTGGGCATCGCCCGTTCGCTGGTGCATGACCCGCAGATTTTGTTGTGCGACGAGGCCACTTCGGCCCTCGACCCGGAGACCACCCAGTCGATCCTCGGCCTGTTGCGCGAGATCAACCAGCGCCTGGGCCTGACCATCGTGTTGATCACCCACGAGATGGCGGTGATTCGCGACATCTGCGACCGCGTGGTGGTATTGGAACACGGGCGCATCGTCGAGCAAGGCCCGGTGTGGCAAGTGTTCGGCAACCCCCAGCACGAGGTCAGCAAAACCCTGCTGGCGCCGTTGCAACACGGGCTGCCGGACGAATTGCAAAGTCGCTTGCAGGCTGAACCTTCGTCGACGGCGGCGGCGGTGTTGCGGTTGCAGTTCACTGGCAGCACCGCAGACGAACCGGACCTGGCCGCACTGTTCAGCGCCCTCGGCGGGCGCGTGCGCTTGCTGCAAGGCGGTGTGGAGCGGATTCAGGGGCATGCCCTGGGGCAATTGCTGTTGGCGGTAAATGGCTCGCCCCACAACGCCGAAGAGTTGCGCAGCCGCGCGGGGAATTGGGCGCAACAGGTAGAGGTACTGGGCTATGTGGTTTGATCGTTTATTACAGGGCGCCATCGACACCTTGTTGATGGTTGGCGTGTCATCGCTGATTGCGTTGCTGGTGGGGATTCCGCTGGCGGTGTTCCTGGTCACCAGCGACAAGGGCGGCATCTACCAGGCTCCGGCGCTGAACCGTGTGCTGGGGGCGTTCGTCAATTTGTTCCGCTCCATTCCGTTTTTGATCCTGATGGTGGCGCTGATCCCGTTCACGCGGCTGATCGTCGGCACTACCTACGGCGTGTGGGCCGCCGTTGTACCGCTGACCATCGCCGCCACGCCGTTCTTTGCGCGGATTGCCGAAGTGAGTTTGCGTGAGGTCGATCATGGCTTGATCGAGGCCGCACAGGCCATGGGCTGCCGCCGCTGGCACATTATCTGGCATGTGTTGCTTCCCGAGGCGCTGCCGGGGATTGTCGGCGGGTTTACGATTACCCTGGTGACCATGATCAACTCATCGGCCATGGCCGGGGCGATTGGGGCTGGCGGCCTGGGGGACATTGCTTATCGATATGGCTATCAGCGCTTTGACACGCAGATCATGCTCACGGTGATTGTGCTGCTGGTGGTGTTGGTAGCGGTGATTCAGTTGGGTGGGGATCGGTTGGCGCGGGTGCTTAACAAGAGATGAGGGAGAGGTGAGGTATAGTCGGGCAATCTCAGCGCCCGGTATTACCCGTCATGACCTTAAAGCCCGACGACCTCGACCAGATCACCACCACCACCCTCGGCCACTACAACAAAGTCGCCGAAGACTTCCGCGAAGGCACGCGCGATCACGATGTGAGCCAGAACATCGACGCCCTGCTGCGGCATATCCAGGGCACGCCACCGTTTACCGTGCTGGATTTCGGCTGCGGCCCAGGGCGGGATTTGCGCACGTTTACGCGTATGGGGCATATCGCCGTGGGGCTCGATGGCTCAGAGCGCTTTGCGCAGATGGCGCGTGAAGACAGTGGTTGTGAGGTGTTGCAGCAGGACTTCCTGAAGCTGGATTTACCCGCCGCGCGCTTTGATGGGGTGTTTGCCAATGCGGTGCTGTTTCATATTCCCAAGCAGGAACTGCCACGGGTGCTCAAGCAACTGCATGGGGCGCTGAAACCGGGGGGTGTGTTGTTCAGTTCCAACCCTCGGGGTGAGAATCAGGAAGGCTGGAATGGGCCTCGGTACGGGTCTTATCACGACCTGGAGACGTGGCAAGGCTTGCTGACGGCGGCGGGGTTTGTGGAGTTGGAGCATTACTACCGACCGGCCGGGTTGCCGCGCGAGCAACAGCCTTGGTTGGCGAGTGTGTGGCGCAAGGCCTAGAGACTCGTTGTTTGATCTGACGCTATCGCAGGCAAGCCAGCTCCCACATTTTGATGTGTGAATACCTTCAAATGTGGGAGCTGGCTTGCCTGCGATAGCGATTTAACCGGCGCTACGGATTCACCTGATACACCACCGGTTTTTCACCCACCACCAACGCCGTCACGCTACGCCCCACATACCCCGCTTGCTCCTGCGCAGAAAAATTCACCACCAACCGCGTGCCATCGGCAAACGTGGTCTGCTGCACCTGTTTGTCCGCCGTCAGCCACCGAAAATCGGTCATCGCCTGAGCCGCCAAACGCTGATGCAACGGCCTGAAAAAACGGTCCTGACGCTGAATCATCGGCAGCCGCTGCTTAAGCGTCGCATCCGTGAGGTGATAGAGCGGCGGCACGTTGTAGAGCAGTTGGGTCAGCTCGTTCTCGGCCCGCACATTGCTCAGCTTCAGGTTGTCGAACAGCCAATGGTGGGTGGTGATCACCGAACCATGGAACACCGCCTGGTACAGCGGCAGGCGCATGGTCGGGTCGAAGTACAGTGTGCGAAACGGCTCTTTTAACGGCACAGGCTTGAAGAACACCGCCGGCTGCTCCGGCGGGTACCAGTTGCCGACGTAATAGGGCGATTGCTTGTCCTGGGTCATCTGCCGATCGCCCCAGCCGATCACCGGTGTCTGCATGCCGTGGGCGAACAGAGTGCCCTGGGCGGTGCTGGCATTGCCATCTTCGGAGCCCGCCGGCAGTTTGAGTACCGTGTTGATCCAGCGGGAGGCATCGATATTGCCTTCGGCGTTCTGCGCCTGAGTCATGGGCGCACTGTCACGGTAGCTGTCGAACACCATGCCGGTGGCGTAGGCATCCAGGAACCAGGCGTTAAAACCGGCCCTGGCCTGCACCGCCTTCACCCGCGCTTCCAGCAAAGGCCGTATACAGCGCGGGTCGATGTAGTGGCCCGATTGCTGGAAGCCGGTTTTCAGCTTGCCGTCCTTGAGCACAATTGCGCAGTCGCGGTAGGCCTTGGCGCCCAGGTGCGCGGTGGTCCAGTCCGGGTTTTCGCTGGCGGACAAGGCGGTTTCATAGGAGTCGTAGGGCGCCATCAGGTAACCGGCTTCGACACCGGCGCGAATCGCTTCGGGATGCCACAGGCCGCCTTCCCAGCCTTCGCCCAGGGTCACCAACAGACGCGGCAGCCCGGCGTCGCGCAGGGATTGAATCGTCTGGTTGCCCCAGGTCTCCGGGGTATCGGTCAAGGCCCCGGCAAAGTCCTTGGCCAGCTCGCTGCGCAGCTCACCATAGCGGGCGGCGAGCCGGGTCATGTCCGGGTCTTCGACTTGCCAAGCCTGCCGGGCTTGCTGATTGATCGCCGCATTCAGGCCCCGCAGCAAAACGCCTTGCTCATAACGGTTCAAGGCCTTGGCTTGCGCGAGTACCTGAGTCGCCTCTTTGTCCATCAACCCCTTGAGTGCATGACCGCGCAAGCGTTTGACCAGCAGCGGCCAATCACGCACATCAGCGGGGGCCAGCAGGCTGTTGCCCCACAGGTAGACATGGCTGGCGCCCAGCAGTTTTTTGGCTTCGGGGGTTTGTTGCAGCTTGTCCGCCAGCGGCTCGTAGCGGCCCTGCTCCACAAGCCATTGCCGATAGCGCTTGGCACCGGCCAATGGGTCGGCGTCGCCCAGGTGCAAGCGCAAGGTCATCGGCGCCGCGGGATCAAGACGGGTAAATTCGTGCGCCACCGAGAGTGCCAGGCCCTTGCCGTCGGCCTGCCATTTCAACTGGTTGTTGTAGGGGTTGGTCAGCAACCAGTTCAACGTGAAGCGGCCGTGATCCATGCCCCATAACGGCAGGCTGAGGTCTTGAGTGGTATTGAGTTCGCCCTGCTCCAGCAAAAACGCTTTCCACACGGCGTTATCGGCCGGTATGTAATGCCCTTCGGCCAAGGGCCAGATCAACCCCTTGCCCATGGCCGCAGCGGGTTGGCGCAACAGCGGCAACTCACCCGGCTCGCGGGCGCTGAGGGTCAGGGACAGGTCGCGCTGCTCAAGGCGGGCCGTCAGGCGATAAGCGCCGTTGTCCCACTGCCAGGCAGCCTGCTCGGCACCCGATTGCATATCACTGACAGCATGGGCAGCCACACCGCTGGACGCCTGCACCGACGCCTCGCCTGCGGGCGTAACGCGCAGCGCGAGCGTGGCGGGGTCGAGCTCGACACGCCACAGGGCGTTTTCCAACACGGTGCCGGCTAATGCCAGTGGAGATAACAACAGGCTGACAACCAGCAAAAAATGACGCATGGCACGGGCCTTCCAGACAAGATCAGGCCCGGAGGGTAAAGCACATAAGCCTCAGCAAGTGTTCGAAAAGTGTTTCAAAGAACCTTCCCACATCCTTGCAGGAAGGCTCCGATGGTCAGGCCTGTTCTTTTTTCGGCTCCCGAATCTTGTACCAAGCCACATACAACGCCGGCAAAAACAGCAGCGTCAGCAAGGTCGCAATGATGATCCCGCCAATCATCGCGTAGGCCATCGGCCCCCAGAACACTTCCCGCGCAATCGGGATCATGCCCAGGCTGGCCGCCGCTGCAGTGAGCAGGATCGGTCGGCGCCGGTGCTCGGTGGCTTCCACCACCGCGTCCCACGCTGTGTAGCCGGCCACTTCATATTCGTGGATCTGCGTCACCAGAATCACCGAGTTGCGGATGATGATGCCGATCAGCGCCAGAATGCCGAGGATCGCCACAAAGCCCATGGGCGTGCCAGTGGGAATCAGCGCCAGCACCACGCCAATAAGGCCCAGCGGCGCGACACTGGCCACCAGGAACATCTTCTGCACGCTGTGCAGCTGGATCATCAGGAAGGTCGCCATCAGGAACAGCATCAGCGGCACCACCTTGGCAATCGGGCCCTGGGCCTTGCCGCTTTCTTCGACGGTGCCGCCGGTGGCCACCTTGTAACCCACCGGCAAGCCGGCGCTGAATTTATCGATGGTCGGCGCCAGCTGTTTCACCAGGTCCGTGGGCTGCATCTCGTCACGCACCGAGGCCTTGATGGTGATCGTCGGCTTGCGGTCCCGACGCCATACCAGCGGCTGCTCGAGCTCATAACGCACGGTGGCGAAGGCCAGCAGTGGAATCGAGGTGCCATTGGGTGTGACGATCTGCAGGTTCTGCAAGGTTTCCGGCGTACCGCGCTCGGCGTCTTCGGCGCGGCCGACCACGTTGATCAGGTAGATATCGTCGTGTACCTGGGTCACTGAGGCGCCGCTGACCACGCTGTTCATCAACTGCGCCACGTCTTCCGACGACAGCCCGAGTTGGCGCGCCTTGTCCTGGGCAATGTCCACGCGCAGCACTTTGCCGGGCTCGTTCCAGTCGTAGATGATCTCGCCCAGGTGGGTGTTCTGGTCCAGCAAGGTCGCCAGTTCGATAGCGTGTTTGCGCACCTGATCGATATCCTTGCCCGACACGCGATACTGAATCGGCCGCCCCACCGGCGGGCCCATTTCCAGCGGCTGCACATAACTGCCGATGCCGACAAAATCATCGCGCAGGCGCTTTTGCAGGCGCGCAATCAAGGCGCCGCGCTCTTCCAGGCCTTTGCTCACGATGACCAGCTGCGCGTAGTAGGGGTTTTCCAGTTGCTGGTCGAGGGGCAGGTAGAAACGAATCGCCCCTTGGCCAATGTAGGTGCTCCAACGCGCAATGTCCGGGTCGTCCTTGATGATTGCTTCAAGGCGGTCGACGGCCTTGCGCGTCTCATTGATCGAGGCGTTTTGCGGCAGGTTGAGGTCGACGAGGATTTCCGGACGGTCCGAGGACGGGAAAAACTGGTTCTGCACAAACTGCATGGAGAACACCGAGGCCACAAACAGGCCCACGGTAATGCCGATGGCCCACCAGCGGTTGCGCATGGCCCAGAGCATGCCGCCATTGAAGGCACGGCCGATGCGCCCAGGTTCGGCGTCATGCGGTTTCACGTTGGCGCTGAGGATATGCACGCCGATCACCGGCGCAAACAGCACCGCCACCACCCACGACACCAACATCGCCACGGCAATTACCGCGAAAAGGGTGAAGGTGTACTCGCCCGCCGAGCTGGCGTTGAGGCCAATCGGCACAAAACCGGCCACGGTCACCAGCGTACCGGTGAGCATCGGGAAGGCTGTGGAGGTGTAGGCATAGGTCGCCGCCTGCTCCTTGGTTTCGCCTTTTTCCAGGCGCGTGATCATCATCTCCACGGTGATCATCGCGTCGTCCACCAACAGGCCGAGGGCAATGATCAAGGCGCCCAATGACACCCGCTGCATGGTGATGCCGCTGTATTCCATGAACACGAACACCAGCGCCAGCACCAGTGGGATCGAGCACGCCACCACCAGGCCGGCACGCATGCCGAGGCTGATAAAGCTCACCACCAGCACGATGATCACCGCTTCAAACAGGGCGCTGGTAAAGCCGCCGACGGCTTCTTCCACCACTTCGGCCTGGTCGGAAACCTTATGCACGCCAACGCCCACCGGCAAGTCGGCGGTCAGTTCGTCCATGCGCGTGTGCAGCGCCTTGCCGAACGACTGGATATTGCCGCCCTTCTGCATGGCTATGGCCAAGCCAATCGCCGGCTTGCCATTGAAGCGGAACATCGGCCGCGCCGGGTCGACGTAGCCACGGCTGATATCGGCAATGTCCGCCAGCCGATAGAAGCGATCATTAAGCCGCAGGTTGACGTTGGCCAGGTCTTTTTCCGAGGCGAATTGCCCGGACGTGCGCACCGAAATCCGCTCCGGCCCGGCCTCGATCACCCCGGCGGGGGTCACGGCGTTCTGTGATTGCAGGCTTTGCACCACTTGCCGTTGATCAATGCCCAACGCCGCGAGTTTGCGCGTGGAGAAGTTCAGGTAAATCACTTCGTCCTGCTGGCCGATCATCTCGACCTTGCCCAGCCCCGGCACCGAACGAATCTCGGCGCGCACCTGTTCTACGTAGTCGCGCAGCTGGCGCATCGACAGGCCATCGCCGGTAAACGCGTAGACCGAGCCGAACACATCACCGAACTCATCGTTGAACGACGGCCCCTGCAAACCCTGGGGGAAGGTGCCGCGAATATCGTCGATTTTCTTGCGCACCTGGTACCAGATCTCCGGGATGGCCTTGGCGCTGGTGGTGTCCTTGAGGAACACGAATACCGTGGATTCACCCGGCCGCGTGTAGCTTTTCACATAGTCGAGGGAGTCGAGTTCTTCGAGTTTTTTCTCGATGCGGTCGGTGACTTGCTTGAGGGTTTCTTCCTGGGTCGCGCCCGGCCAGCGGGTCTGGATCACCATGGTCTTGATGGTGAACGACGGGTCTTCCTCGCGGCCCAGGTTCATGTAGGAGAACACGCCCATCAGCAGCGCGACGAACATCAGGTACCAGACGAAGGACTGATGCTTGAGGGCCCAGTCGGATAAGTTGAAGCTCCCTTTCATCGCGGGCTGTCCTCGTCGATTTTGACTTTTTGCCCGGGTTTCAGGCTGTTCACGCCAGCGGTGACGATGCGTTCGCCGGGTTTGACGCCGCCGTTGAGCAAGGCGCTGCTGGCATCGCGGCTGATCACCGTGACGTCACGCGGCTGCACGGTCTGGCTTTGGCTGTCGAGCAGCCAGATGCGGGTTTTGCCGTCGGCTTCCTGCAAGGCTGTCAGCGGTACTTCGATACGCGGTGCAATGGCCGTGCTCAGGGTCACACTGATGGCGGTGCCGAGGCGGAACGCAGGTGGCGTTTCGGCCAGGGTCAGGCGTGCGCGGCGGGTGCGCGTGGCGCTTTGGGCCTGGGGTTCGATCTCGCGCACGATGGCGGTGGTGTTGACGCTCGGGTCGAGTTGCCCGGCGACCAGGAATACCACGTCCGGCGGCAGGCGCTCGGCGAGCCCGGCGGGCAGGTCGATCACCGCTTCCTTGATGTCCGGGCGCGCCAGGGTCACCACTTGCTGGCCGGCGCTGACCACTTGGCCGGCTTCGGCATTCCAGGCGGTGACGATCCCGGCGTGGTCGGTACGCAGTTCGGCGTAGTTGAGTTGGTCCTTGGCCTGGTTGACCGAGGCTTTGGCTTGGTCAAGGGTCGCCTGGGTAGTTTTCAGGTCGGTCTGGGCCACATCCAGCTGGGCCTGGGCGCCGACGCCGCGATTGAACAGTTCCTGCTGGCGTCGGGCGTTGGCCTGGGCATTGATGAACTGCGCCTGCACGCGGGCCAGGTCGCCTTGGGCGGCGCGCAACTGGTTTTGCTGGTCGGTGGGGTCGAGCACGGCGAGCAAGGCGCCCTTCTCCACTTCGGCGCCGACATCTACGGCACGGCGGGCGATACGGCCGGGCACGCGGAAACCCAGGTTGCTTTCGTAGCGGGCCTGGATGGTGCCGGCGAAACGGCCGAGGTTTTCCTGATCTTCAGATTTCACTTCCATGGACAGCACCGGCCGCACGGGCTCGGGCGGCGCTTCCTCTTTGGAGCAGGCGACCAGCAACAGGCTGGCGGCAAGCAATGCCGTCAGGCGCTTCATGGCTGGACTCCTTGCTGGGCGATCTCGACCAGCATGCCGGGGTGCAGCAATTGCCCGCCGGCCACCACGACTTTTTCGCCGCCTTTAAGGCCGTCGCCAATAATCACTTTGCCGGTCAGGTAGCGCGCTACCGTGACTTTGTGCAGTTGCGCCTTGCCGTCACCGTCAATCAGCCACACGGCGGGTTCGTTAAGGTCTTTGGTCAGCGCCGACCACGGCAGCTCCACACTGGCCTTGGCCGGGCCATTGGCCGTGGCGCTGACCACTGAGCCCAACTGCATGCCTTTGGGCAGCGATTGCAGGGCGATTTTCACTTGCACGGTGCCGGTATTGGCCGCCACGGCAGGCGTGACTTCACGCACTTTACCCACGGCCTTGATGCTCGGGTTATCCAGCAGGCTCACGGTGATCGGCGCATCGGGCGGCGGCTCCACCAGCAAGGACTCATATACGTTGAACACCGCATCGCGCTCGCCATCGGTGGCCAGGCTGAAAATCGGCACGGTGGCCTGCACCACCTGGCCGACTTCGGCCTGGCGCGCCGTGATCACGCCTGGGGCATCAGCGACCAGCGCGGTATAGCCGAGTTGTTCGCGGGCATTGGCCAACTGCGCCTGGGCCGCGGCCAGGGCACTTTGGCTGCTGCGCAACGCGGCTTGAGCGGCGTCGTATTCGCTGCGGCTGGTGTAACCCTTGGGCAGGAGCTTTTCCTGGCGCACAAAGGCCGCTGCGGTCTGCTTGACCCGCGCCTGCTCGGCCACGACCTGGGCCTGGGCGGAATCAACGTTGGTCTGCAAATCCTTGGGGTCGAGCTTGGCCAGCACTTGCCTGGCGGTTACGCGGTCGCCCACGTCGACCATGCGCTGGATGATCTTGCCGCCCACGCGAAAGGACAAGTCGGTTTGCACGCGAGCCTGAATATCGCCGGTCAGGGTCACGGCGGCGGCAAAATCCGCGGGCTGCACGGTCTGCACAAACACCCGCGAATGCTCCTTGGGTTCGGCCTTTTCCTGGCCACAGCCGCTCAGCAGCGTCAGCAGGCCAAGTCCGAAAATACAGGTGTAAATACGACCGCCCATGCAGGCTCCTTTTGCGTGACGCGATGTGACAGTGAGTATGCGACTGTGAGCTTAGATCAGGGTTCCTTATCTGCATGGAGCATCCCATACTCCAAGGGTTCCCACGCCGACTAAAACACATGCTCAAAACCCTCGCGGTGGCCAACTACCGCTCGATCAATAAACTGGTGGTGCCGCTGGCCCGCTTGAACCTGGTCACCGGCCCCAATGGCAGCGGCAAGTCCAACCTGTACCGCGCTTTGCGCTTGCTGGCCGAAACCGCCCAAGGCGGGGTGATCAATGCCCTGGCGCGTGAAGGCGGGCTGGATTCAACCTTCTGGGCCGGGCCCGAGAACGTCAGCCGACGCATGCGCAATGGCGAGGTGGCCGTTGAGCCGACGGTGCGCCAGGGCGTCAAACGCCTGCGCCTGGGGTTTGCCGCCGAGGACTTCAGCTACGCAATCTCCCTTGGCTTGCCGGAAAAGACCCTTTCCGCGTTCCAACTGGACCCGGAAGTAAAGAAAGAATGCATCTGGGCCGGTCACGTCTACCGCCCGGCCAGCCTGCTGGTGCAGCGCTCCGGGCCGATGGTGCGCGCCCGCGATGGCCGCGCCTGGGACGTACTGGCCCAGCACACGCCCAACTATCACAGCCTGTTCGATCAGGTCGGCAGCCTGCGCGGCTCGCCGGAGGTGTTGTTGCTGCGCGAAAGCATTCGTGGCTGGCGTTTTTATGATCATTTTCGCAGCGATGTGGACGCCCCCGTGCGCCAGCCGCAACTGGGCACGCGCACGCCAGTGTTGCATCACGATGGGCGCGACCTGGCGGCGGCATTGCAGACCATCCGCGAAATCGGCGATCCCGAGGCGTTGCAGCGCGCCGTCAGTGACGCGTTCCCCGGTGCACGGCTGAACATCGAGCCGTTGCAAGGTGGGCGTTTTGCGATTGAGTTTTATCAGGAAGGTTTGCTGCGGCCGTTGTCGGCCGCGGAATTGTCGGACGGCACCTTGCGCTACCTGCTGCTGATCGCGGCGCTGCTGACGCCACGGCCGCCGACCATGATGGTGCTGAACGAACCGGAAACCAGCCTGCACCCGGATTTATCGCCGGCGTTGGCGCGCTTGATTATCCAGGCCTCGACGCAGTGCCAGGTGTGGGTGGTGTCGCATGCCAGCCGCTTGATTGCGGCGTTGCAGCAGGACGAGGCATGCAATTGCATCGTGCTGGAGAAGGTGCTGGGGCAGACTCAGATTGTGGGCCAGGGGATTCTGGATGGGCCGGCCTGGCATTGGCCTGAGTAGAGATAAAGATCGTTCCCACGCTCTGCGTGGGAACGCCTCCTGTGACGCTCTGCGTCACGACTCCAAGAGCGGACGCAGAGCGTCCTGAGCGGCATTCCCACGCAGAGCGTGGGAACGATCATCAGCCCTGCCACTTACCGCCTTCAACAATCACACTCTCAGGCTTGGTGTCATCGCTCAGCTCTTTACGCACATACTGGTCATACAGCTTGAGCAAAAACTTCTCCTCGCCCAACTTCGCCAGCTCCGCATTCACCCAGTCGCGCAGTTCGATATTGCCCTTCTTCACCGCCGGTGCAATCGGCGCTTCATCGCCGAGTTTCTCTTCCAGCACGCGGTAGCCAGGGTTCTGCTTGGCCCAGCTGAACAGCACCAGGTTGTCTTGCGCGTAGGCATCGCCACGCCCGGCCGACAGGGCTTGCAGTGACTCGGAGTTTTTCTCGAACTTGAGCAGTTTCCAGTCCGGGTGGTTCTTGGTCAGCCAGATATCGGCGGTGGTGCCGGTCGTGACGATGGTGGTGCGGGTCGCCAGGTCATCCAGGCTTTTTACCGCGCTGTCATTCGGCACCAGCGCCTGCACAGCGACCTTCAGGTTGGGGTTGGTAAAGTCCACCGCTTCCTTGCGCTCCGGCGTTACGGTCATGTTGGCGAGGATCAGGTCGACCTTGTCGCTTTGCAGGAACGGAATACGGCTGGCCGGCTCGACGGCTACGAACTCAACCTTGTTTTCATCGCCCAGCAGGTCCTTGGCGAATTGGCGGCCGATGTCGGTATCAAACCCCACATAGCGGCCCGCTTCGTTGACGAAACCGAACGGGGGTTTGTCGGTAAACACGCCGACAATCAGCTTGTCCCGCGCTTTGATCTTGTCGATGTAGCTGGCAGCAGCGACGGGTTTGGCAGGCTCTTCGGCCTTTTTATCGCAGCCGGCCAGTAAGGCAACGGCAAACAGTGGCAGCAGTAGTTTTTTCATATCAGCTCCAATTCCTTGGTTTTCTTGGGCAGTGTTGAAACAAAGGAGAACTTCTCGAGGAACTGCTGCGCGCGTGCGGTTTGCGGGTTCGTAAAGAATGCCTCGGGGGTGTTGTGTTCGAGAATGCGACCGGCCTCCATGAACACCACGCGGTCAGCGACGGCGCGGGCGAAGGCCATTTCGTGGGTGACGATCAACAGGGTCATGCCATCGCGGGCCAGGCCCTGGATCACTTCCAGCACTTCCTTGACCATCTCCGGGTCGAGGGCGGCGGTGACTTCATCAAACAGCATGACCTGCGGGTTCATGCACAACGAACGGACGATGGCGATGCGTTGCTGCTGGCCGCCGGACAGCTGGCGCGGGAAGGCATCGCGTTTGTCGGCGAGCCCCACGCGCGCCAGCAGTTTCTCTGCTTGCTCACGGGCTTCACGCGGGTCGCGTTTTTGCACTTTCAGCGGGCCGAGCAGGATGTTGTCGAGCACGCTCATGTGCGGGAACAGGTGGTAGCTCTGGAACACCATGCCTACGTCCTGGCGCACCTGGCGCCAGTCGGTGTTTTTGTCCAATAACTCTTTGCCGGCAAACCGCAGGCTGCCGCTGTGGGCGACTTCCAGCCCATTGAGGCAGCGCAGCAAGGTACTTTTGCCGCAGCCGCTGGGGCCGAGAATTACCACCACTTCGCCGCTCTGCACGCTCAGGTCGATGCCCTTGAGCACCTGCGCCTCGCCGAAAAATTTGTTGAAACCCTGGAACTCGATCAATGCGCTCATGACTGGCCCCAGCGCCGTTCCAGCACCTTGGAGGCGGCCGACAACGGGTAGCAGATAAAAAAGAAAAACAGAAACAGCACGCCGTAGATCAGTACCGACTCGTAGGTGCGTTCGATGATTTGCTGGCCGACCTTGATCACATCCACCACGCCGATCAGCACCGCCAGGGAGCTGGTCTTGATGATGCGCGTGTAGACGTTGATGGTCGGCGGCGTCATGCGTTTCAGGGCCTGGGGCAGCAATACGTAGCCGTACAGTTGCGGGTCGGATAAACCAATCGACAGCCCCGCCTCGCGCTGGCCGCGTGGCAGCGAATGCAGCGCGCCGCGTACCACCTCGCCCACCTCGCTGGCGCCCCAGAGCGACAGCACCAGCACCGCGCACCAGAAGCTTGGAATGCTCAGGCCAAAGAAAATCGGCAGCCCGAAAAACAGCAGGTACAACCACACCAGCACCGGGATCGCGCGAAACAGCTCCAGGTACACCCGCAGCACCGCGTTGATCACCTTGTTATTCAAGGTGCGCAACACGCCATACAACACGCCGCCGACGGTGCTGAAGGCGATGCTCAAAAAAGAAATCGACAGGGTTTGCGCCGCGCCCTTGCCCAGTTGCGGCAACGACACCCACAACAACTCAAGACCCGAACTGGCCATGCTGGAGCCTCCTTTCCAGGCGGCTGAGCAACAGCGACAGCGGCAAGAACAGCAGCACGCAGATCAGCGTCAGCACGGCGAGCATTTCGTAGGTCTTGTAGTAGAGCGCGATGTAGCTCTTGGTGGTGTAGAGAATCTCCGGCACCGCCACGGCGGACACCACGGTGGTCTCTTTGAGCAAAAAGATGAAATTGGCGAACAGCGCCGGCAGGCTGAGGATGCCGGCCTGGGGCAGGATCACAAGGCGCAGCAGTTGCCAGTCCGACAGGCCGATGGACTTGCCCGACTCGATCTGCGCCAGCGGCACCGCTTCCACCCCGGCGCGCAATACTTCGGTGAGGTAGGCGCCGCCGAGGAAGGTCATGGTGATGATCGCCGCCCAGAACCCGGAGATATTGAAACCCAGGGCCGGCAGTGCGAAGTACACGAAGAACAGCTGGATCAGCAGCGGCGTGTTACGCGCCAGCTCCACATACAGCGCCACCAGGCGTGACAGGTAGGGCGTGCGAAATACCAGCAGCGCCGCGTTGATCACCGCCACCAGCAACGAGGTGGCAATGGCGATCAAGCCCACTTGCAGTGTGACCCCCACGGCTTTTAGAAACGCCGGCAAGGTGCTGAGGATAAAAGCAAAATCGAAGGTCATCTTGAGTCCATGACGCCGCAGGGGTAATGCGGCGGGCGCTGTCCGTTCCGACGAGGGTAACGTCGGGTAGCGCGAACTTTAAAGGCATAAAAAGTAAAATTTAAATACCGAAATAGCATATTGATATCGCCCAAAAAGATAACCGGCGGATTCGCGGGTTTGGTGGGTGACGGCTATGGTTGCTGGGTCTGTGTTTCGAGGGAATGACTGATGAACGAAGCGAAACCGATTGATCCGCAGGAGTTGGTGAAGTGGCTGGTGGCGTTGCGTCGGGCGATCAATAGCCGCGATATCTGAAACGCTGATCGTTCCCACGCTCCGCGTGGGAATGCAGCACAGGACGCTCCGCGTCCGCTCTAAGGTCGTGACGCGGAGCGTCACAGGAGGCATTCCCACGCGGAGCGTGGGAACGATCAATCGCAGGCAAGCCAGCTCCCACAGGGTTTGATGGTGTTTCAGGCATAAAAAAACGCCGACGCTGCAGTAGCCGTCGGCGTTCAAACCTTGAAGGGGGTTTTATTTACATCAGAACGCAGGCACTACCGCGCCGTTGTACTTCTTCTCGATGAAGGCTTTGACTTCCGGGCTGGTCAGGGCTTTGGCCAGTTTCTGGATCGCGTCGCTGTCTTTGTTGTCCGGGCGGGCAACCAGGAAGTTCACGTACGGCGACTTGGCGTCTTCGATGATCAGTGCGTCCTTGGCTGGGTTCAGGCCGGCTTCCAGGGCGTAGTTGGTGTTGATCACATCCAGGTCAACCTGGTCCAGCACGCGTGGCAGCAGCGCCGATTCCAGCTCTTTGAATTTCAGGTTTTTCGGGTTGCTGGCGATGTCTTTCGGCGTAGCCAGTGCATTGGTCGGGTCTTTCAGCGTAATCAGACCATTCTTTTGCAGCAGCAACAGGGCACGGCCGGCGTTGGAGCCTTCGTTCGGGATGGCCACGGTGGCGCCATCTTTGAGCTCAGAAATGTTCTTGATCTTTTTCGAGTAACCGCCGATGGGCTCAACGTGCACACCAATCACGGTGACGAGGTTGGTGCCCTTGCCCTTGTTGAAGTTTTCCAGGTACGGCAGGGTCTGGAAGTAGTTGGCGTCCAGACGCTTCTCGGCAACCTGGGTGTTGGGCTGTACATAGTCAGTGAAGACTTTGATTTCCAGGTCCACGCCTTCTTTAGCCAGGGTCGGCTTGACCAGCTCAAGGATCTCCGCGTGCGGGATCGGGGTAGCCGCTACCACCAGTTTCTCGTTGGCCTGGGCGAAGCTTGCAGTCAGGGCAGCCGCCAGTGCGGTAAACAACAGAACCTTTTTCATGCAGTGTCCTTATCGAAATTCCGGGGCGTCTCTGACGACCGTTTTTATGGTGTGCCAGCGAAGTGCTATCGCGGCGTGGGATGGACAATACCTAGATTTTTTATTCCCGAACAATATCTTTTATTCACGTTGATATTCCATTTTTTTCATGTTGCGGCTGTTCATTTAGAAAGCTGAGCAAGGTTTGCTGTTCGGCGGCGCTGGCACTCGCGAAGATCCGCCGCAGTTGTTCCAGCGGCGAACCGGCGGCGGGCAGGTTCAAATGCTCGGGCAAAATCTCATCGCCACTGCTTACCAACAGCGCAAAGTGAATAACGTTTTCCAGCTCGCGGGTATTGCCCGGCCAGCTGTGGTGCTCGAGCACACGCTGGGCGGCATCACTGATCAGCGGCACCGGCAGGTCCAGGCGCTGGCTGTAGATGCCGAGGAAATATTCAGCCAGCGACAGGATGTCGCCCACCCGCTCACGCAGGGCCGGCAGGTCGAGCTGGCCTTCGCTCAGGTAATGAAATAAGCGCTCATGAAACTTGCCGGCGGCTACAGCCTGGGCCAGGTCGATGCTGGTGGCCGCAACCAGGCGCACATCCACCGGGCTTGGCTGATGAGCACCGACACGGGTGACTTCGTGGTTTTCCAGGGCGGCGAGCAGTTTCACCTGGATCGGCAGCGGCAAGTCGCCGATCTCGTCCAGGTACAAGGTGCCGCCATTGGCTGAGCCAAACCAGCCGGCGCGGCTGCTGGCTGCGCCGCTGTGGCTGCCGGCGGCATAACCGAACAATTCGGCATCCGCGTAGGTGGGGCTGATGGCGCCGCAATTGACCGACACAAACAAACCCGTGCGGTCGCTGCCCCGGTGAATATGCCGCGCGAGCAGCTCTTTACCACTGCCGGTCTCGCCGCGAATCAACACCGGCAATGCACGCGGCGCGAGGCTTTCCAGCTCTTCACGCAGCTGGCGTGAGCGCGGGTCGACAAACACCAGCGCCTTGGCGCGGATGCTCAGCGGGCTTTTTTCAGCATCGGGAAAGGTCAGCAACGGCTGGCCAAAGGTGTCATGACTCATGGCAGGCTCCCGCCCCAAATCCGCTCAGGGACGGGGCGTTGAAAAAAATTTATGCACGGCGCCGGGCGTGATGCTCAAGGCGGTTTTGCAGGCGATAGAGGTAGGCGAAACCCTGTTCCCAGCGTTGGTGGCCGGACTTCACATTGATATGCCCGGCACCGGACAAAATGCCGGCCTCGGCGCCCCAGTTGCGGGCCAGCTCCAAGGCGCGGGTGGCGCTGATGGCGCTGTCATTGTCGGAGCTGACCACTTGGCTGGGAAACGGCAACAGGTGCGTGGGAATCGGTGCAAAGTTGCGCAGGGCGGGGGCGCAGGCTGGGCGTTCGACATCGGCCGGCGCCACCAGCAAGGCGCCGCGCACCTGCCGTAGAAAATGCACCGGCGCGGTGGCCGCCCAGTGGGCGACCGTGATGCAACCCAGGCTGTGGGCAATGAGAATCACCGGTGTGCTGTCAGCGGCGATGGCCTCCGCCAGTGCCGCCACCCAGTCTTCGCGACGCGGGGTAAGCCAGTCGGCCTGCTCCACGCGCGCACTGTTGGGCAGGCTGTTCTGCCAATGACTTTGCCAATGATCTTCTGGCGATCCTTGCCAGCCCGGCACGATCAGATAACGAATCGACTCGCTGTGCATGGGTGTGCCCTCCTGCAGCGTTTAACGTTGCTGGTCAGTATAGGGACGAGGGTTATATTCGTTAAGGAATAAGAAGCTATTTATTAATAACCAAAAAATCAAACACATGAATAGTTAAAATGTGGGAGCTGGCTTGCCTGCGATAGCGGTCTCTGAGTTACAGATGTATAGACTGACCCACCGCTATCGCAGGCAAGCCAGCTCCCACACTGGACCCTGTTGCACATCGAGATTCGTGTCAGAGCCTAAATTGCAGGCAAAAAAAAGGCCGCACCCTGCCAAGGAGACGGCCAAAAAATTGTCGAGGCTTTTGAAACTTAACGTGCAGTAATCACCGACAGCTTGGTGATGCCTGCGCGCTCGATAGACGCCATGGCTCGCGCCACTTCGCCGTAATTCACACCATCATCGGCCTGCAGCTGCACCCGCACCTCCGGGTCCTTGGCCTTGGCCGCCTGCAGATTGAATTCCAGCAGGTCAGGCTGGATTTCGTCCTTGTTGATAAACAATTTGCCGGCACCATCGATGCTGACCACCAGCGGGTCCTTCTGCTCCACCGGGGCTACAGCCTGGGTCTTGGGCAGGTTGATCGGGATCGAGTTGGTCAACAACGGCGCGGTGACGATAAACACCACCAGCAGCACCAGCATCACGTCCACCAGCGGCGTGACGTTGATCTCGCTCAGCACCTCATCACTGTCTTGCGTGGAGAAGGCCATCTCAGGACGCCTCCTTCACTTTTTGCGCGGTGCCGGCCGCGCTTTTGGTCAGGGTCGGGTGCAGCAGCACACGGAAGGAATTCTTCTGCGCCAGGCTGTAGAAATCGTGGGCGAAGTCATCCAGGTCCGCCGCCGTGAGCTTCAGGCGACGCAGGAAGTAGTTGTAGACCAGCACCGCCGGCACGGCGACGGCGATACCCACACCGGTGGCCACCAGTGCCGCGCCAATCGGGCCGGCCACGGTTTCCAGGCTGGCCGAGCCGGCAGCGCTGATGCCCTTGAGGGCTTCCATGATGCCCCACACGGTGCCGAACAGGCCGATAAACGGCGAGGTGCTGCCGATACTGGCGACCACGGCCAGGCCGGTTTCCAAAGAGCGGCGCTCACGCACGATCTGCTGGCGCAAAGCGCGTTCAAGGCGGTCCTGGTGATTGATGGCCTGGCTCAAGTCTGCCGCGTGCGGGGCATCACCGACCTGGATCGCGGCATAACCGGCCTGGGCCACACGGGCAGCGGCGCCGGGCTGGGTTTCGGCCAATTCAGCGGCGGAGTCGAGGCTCGACGCCGCCCAGAACTGTTTGTGGAATTTGCGATCCTGCGCCTTGAGGCGCCCGAACTGCACGCCCTTCAATAATGCCAGGCCCCAGGTGGCGACCGAAAAGACCACCAGCAGCCAGATCACCGCGCTTTCGATGGATTCAAGTGGAGATGCTAATGCCATGATGTTTTCCCTCTGTGCAGGTGGCGGCGTGTCCAACACACCGCTGCCGAATAGTTAGTGAATCTTGAAATCGATCGGAACGCTGACCCAGCCGTCCTGGGCCACATCGCCCTGCTTGGCCGGCACGAAGCTCCAACGCTTCACGGCGGTCAGTGCGGCGTCGTCGAGTTGCTGGCGACCGCTGCTTTTCTGGACCTGGACCTCACCCGGCTTGCCGCTGGCCAACACATGCACGCGCAACAACACCGTGCCTTCCCAGCCACGGCGCTGGGCCAGTGACGGGTACTCCGGCGCCGGGTTC
The DNA here is from genome assembly GCF_001421425.1 of Pseudomonas sp. Leaf15. NCBI lineage: Bacteria > Pseudomonadati > Pseudomonadota > Gammaproteobacteria > Pseudomonadales > Pseudomonadaceae > Pseudomonas > Pseudomonas sp. Leaf15. The sequence goes on along the minus strand of NZ_LMKI01000005.1, from coordinate 126,884 downwards.
TTCAGGTACGCAGCGTTGGCCGAAGCCGGTGTCACCGGTGCAGGTGACGGTGTCGGTGGCGCTGCGGGCGCTGGAGGCGCGGGTGTCGGTGGCGCGGGCGGTTGCTCGACCGCTTTCGGCACAGGCTTGGGTTCCGGTTTCGGGACCGGCTTTGGTTTGGGTTTTGGAACAGGTTTTGGCGGTGCAGGCTTGGCGGCCAACTCATCGACCACCGGCGGCGGTGGCTCGACCACAGGTGGCGGCGGTGGTGGCGGCACAGGCGGAGGCGGCTCCACCACCGGCGGCGCCGGCTGGGAAAATTCGATGGTCATCGGCGGGATTTCCGGCGGCACAATCGGCAGCACCGGCGTGGGCTTCTGGCTCACCCAATAGATCACCGCACCGTGCAGGGCCAGCACCAGCAATCCGAGCAGAATCCCCTCGCGACGGCTCGAAAAACGCTTCGGGGTTTTCTGCAAACGCAATTGCCCCAACGGCGCGCGGTGCGGCCGGCCAAGGTCGACCAACTCACCACCCGGTGCCTGGCGCCACTGCGCCTCGGGTGCACTGGCGGCGGTCTGGACATTGCCCATTGATTCACTCCCTACGGTTTTCACACAAAAAAACCGACAGGCCTGCCAAAGCGGCCGTCGAGGGCTGAATCATCGGGGCTAGACGCTTATCTCTTAAAGTAATCTTTAAAGTTATACATAGATCTAAATTGAATAAACGAAACATCCTGAAACGCCAAAGCCACGTTGGCCGTGGCCTGTGGCGAAGGGGTTGTTTTTGAATGCTTTAAAGGCATAAAAAATATTCAGTAAACGCATGGATTGTGGCGAGCGGGCTTGCCCCGCGTTGGGCTGCGCAGCGGCCCCTCTAAGGCAAAACGCGGCGCGCCAGGCATAGCGTGTTGGCAGGTTTTGGGTCTGCTGCGCAGCCCAACGCGGGGCAAGCCCGCTCGCCACAAAAAACGCTCGTCGAACGCTTCAAGATGGGTTGTTGGCGCATAGAGCGAACAATTGCTGCTGCAAAGTCTGCCCGGCCGCGCCCAACCCACTGCGGCCATACAGCGCCAGGCGCACGCCCTGCACCATCGGCAAACCACTGTCATCGCCGAGCACCACATGCCCAGGTTGCACCACCCGTCGCGGCAACAGGCTGATACCCAACCCTGCCGCTACCGCCGAACACACACTGGCCAGGCTGGCGCTGGAATAACCGATACGCCAACGCCAGCCGCCGACTTCCAGGTGGTGAAGCATTTCATTGCGGTACAAGCCGCCCACCGGAAACGCCACCAAGGGCAGCGGGTCGCGCCCAATCGACGGCATGTCGCGGCTGTCGACCCAGCACAGGGGTTCCGGCCACGAGGCCACGCAGTCGTCGCTGTCGCCCATCTGCTTGACCAGCAACACGTCGAACTCGCCGGCACGGTATTGGCGCTGCAACTCGGGCCCCAGGCCGCTGGTCACCTCAAGACGCACCCGCGGATAGGCCACCACAAAAGCCGACAGCAACGGCATCAGGCGCTCGGCGGCAAAGTCCTCCGGCACACCCAGGCGCAATACGCCGTCACTTTGCTGGTTGATCAAGACATCGGCGGCCTCTTCATGCAGCGCGAGGATGCGCCGCGCGTACGCCAGCAAACGCTCGCCCTCGGCCGTGGCCACCACGCGGCGCTGGTCACGGTCGAGCAACTGGCACGCCACCGTGTCTTCCAGGCGGCGGATCTGCTGGCTGACGGTGGATTGGGTCAAGTGCAGGCGCTCGGCGGCGCGGGTGAAATTGCCGCAATCCACCACGGCGACAAAACTGCGCAATAACACGGGATCAAACATGTTTGTCACCATTACGTCTGCCACTGATTGGCATGGTTATATTTAATTTCAGAATACTCTGGCGGCTGGCCATACTTCACGCCTCTTTTGCGCAGACGACAGGCCGTGCATGACGCTTAACCATTCATTCGCGGGAAAACTCGCCGGCTGGGGCCTTTTGGTCGTACTGGGCCTGAACCTGCGCCCCATCCTCAGCTCCATCAGCCCCTTGCTCGGCGAGATCCGCCAGGCCACCGGCCTGAGCTTCCAAAGCAGCGCCCTGCTCACCAGCCTGCCAGTGGTGTGCATGGGCCTGGTGGCGCTGGTCGGCGTGCGCGTGGAAGCGCGCCTGGGCGAGCGGCGCGGCATTGCCCTGGGCTTGATGATGATTCTGCTGGCGTGCCTGGCGCGCTGGTTGATGGGCCAGGCGTCGGCGCTGCTGGTTACCGCGTTGCTGGGCGGTGCCGGTGTGGCGCTGATCCAGGCGTTGGTGCCGGCGATGATCAAGCGCGAATTTCATCACCGCGTGCCGGTGGCGATGGGTGTGTATTCGGCCTCGTTGATGGCGGGCGGTGGCCTGGCGGCATTGCTCAGCCCCGTGGTGGCTACGCATTTTCAGCAATGGCAGGCGGGGCTTGGCGTTTGGCTGTTACCTGCATTGGGGGCGTTGCTGCTGTGGGCCTGGCTGCCGTTGGGCGCGGCGAGAAACCAGCAAGTCGCGCCGGCATTCAAGGGGCTGCGCAATCGTCGGGCCTGGCTGCTGGCGTTGTATTTCGGGCTGGTGAATTGCGGCTACATGAGCATGGTGGCGTGGCTGCCGGCCTACTATCAGCAACTGGGCTGGGGCGTGTTGCCGAGCGGTTCGTTGCTGGCGTTCATGACCATCTTCCAGGTGATCGCTGCGCTGTTGATGCCGGTGCTGGCTCAGCGCGGTATCGACCGTCGCCCGCTGCTCGGCATCAGCCTGTTGGCACAGACTGTCGGCTACCTCGGCCTGATCCTCGCACCGCTGGAGTACCCGCACCTGTGGGTAGCCTTGTGCGGTTTTGGCCTGGGCGCGTGTTTCGCCCTGAGCCTGCTGCTGACCCTCGACCACCACCGCGATCCACGTCAGGCCGGGCAACTGGCGGCCTTCGTGCAAGGCGTAGGCTTTTTGATCAACGCGGTTTCGCCCTGGCTGACCGGCTGGCTGCGTGAACTCACCGGCAACTTCGTCAGCGCCTGGGTGGTGCTGACGGTCACGGTGCTGGCGATGCTGGTGGTGACGCGGGTGTTCAGCCCGGCCACCTACCGCACCGACTCAGAAGTCGTAGCGGCCCGTCACGCCTAGGGTGCGCGGCGTGCCCAGCAAGCCTTCGTAGCCGCCATTGCCGCCGGTCCAGAGGGTGGTGTAGTAGGTTTTGTCGAAGGCGTTTTTCAGCCACAACGACACATCCCACTGCCCTTGCTGGTAGTTGCCGCGCAGGCCGGTAGAGAGGTTGACCACCGCGTAGGCCGGAATCTGCCCATAGTCGGAATCCTCCACCGTGCCCACCGCTTTGGAGCGGAATGCGTAGCTGGCGGTCACGTAAGGTTCGAAGCCGTTATCCAGGTTCCACTTGTACTCGCCGTTGGCGTTGGCGATCCACTTGGACGCGCCCACCACTTGGTGGCCGCTCAGGTCGCAGGAAGCCGGCGCACCCGGACGCAAGCTGACTTCCGGTGGGCACGGCGCATCTTTGTAAGACAGGTAACTCACATCGTTGAACGAGCCATTGATATTCAACGTCAGGCCCCGGATCGGCACCAGCGTGCTTTCCACTTCCACGCCGCGCGAGCGCACGGAACCTGCGTTGGTCAGGTATTGCACGCGGTTTTCCTGGTCGTAGGCGTTGGTCTGGTAGCCGTTGACCTGGGTCCAGAACAGGTTGGCATTAAGTTGCAGGCGGCGGTCCCACAGCGTGCTTTTAAACCCCAGTTCGGCGTTGTTGGCGCGCTCGGTGCCGACCAGCAGCGAATCCGCCCCGGCCGTCGGCGCAGAGCCCACCACCAAATTGACCCCGCCGGACTTCTCGCCATGGGACAACGTGGCGTACCCGAGCAGGTTGTCGTTGAAGTGATAGCTCAGGTTGAGCAGCCCCGACGGCGTGGCGCTGTACTGGTTGAGATCGCCCGAGTCATACGCGCCGGTGCGCCCACGCCGCGCCGTGGCAGCGGCGCCGGTGACCGCAGCGCCACCCACGGGTGCATTGCGGCTGACCCAGGCGCTTTTTTCTTCGTAGGTGCCGCGCACACCGGCGGTGAAATCCAGGCGCTCGGTGAGGTGCCAGGTGCCCTGGGCGAACAGGGCAAAACTGTCGGTGCGAATATGCCCGTTGCCGACGCTGCTCACATCATTCAAGGCGCCGGTCGGCATGCCATTCCAGATATCCGCCTTGGGCCCGTAATAGGCGAAGGATTTGTTATCCAGCGAGTTGCCGAAGTAATAGGCGCCCAGCACATAGTCGAAGAAACCGCCGGTGGGCGAGGCCAGGCGGAATTCCTGGGACCACTGCTTATCTTCCACCGACACACCGGCGTTATACGACGCCGGCACGTTAAGGCCATCGTCATTGCGCGGGGTGAAATTCCACCAGCGATAGGAGCTGACCGAGGTCAGGGTGAAGTCACTTGGTAGCGTCCAGTTAGCCTCAAGGGACGTGCCGCCCTGGAACACGGTGACATGCTGGTCGTTGTCCAGGTTGACCTTGCGATGGGTGCCATCCACCAGGGTCGCGCCCGCCGCTGCGGCCCGAGACTGATAGAGGTTGGTGCCATTGATGGTCGGCCCCGTGCTGTACAGCACGCGGGTGCCGGCACTGGAATCCTCCTCGTTGTAGTCACCGATCCAGCGCAGGTTGAAGGTGTCGCTGGGCTTGTACAGCAACTGCCCGCGAAAGCCCTGGCGTGAGCCGCCGTTAAGGTCATGGCCGTCGTATTCATTCTTGATGTCGCCATCGCTACGCGTGCGATAGGCCGAAAAACGCCCCGCCAACTCGTCGGTGAGCGGGCCGGAAATCGTGCCCTTGGTCTGGAAATAACCGTCCTCGCCCAACGAGGTTTCAATGCTGCGCTCCGGCGTAAAACTCGGCGCGCGCGTGCTGATATTGATCACGCCCGCCGTGGTGTTCTTGCCGAACAAGGTGCCTTGCGGGCCGCGCAAGACTTCAAGCTGCTCGATGTCCATCAAGTCGAACACCGCCATGCCCGGCCGCCCGAGATAAACGTTGTCGATATACAGCCCCACGCTGCCTTCCAGGCCGTCGCTGGCCGGGTTGTTGCCCAACCCGCGAATCGACACGCTGGACTGACGCGCATGCATGTAGGCAACGTTGACGCTGGGCACCAGTTGCTGCAAATCCTGAATGCGGTAGACCCGCTGGCTCTCCAGCGCCTGGCCGCCGATGACGCTCATGGGCGTCGGCACTGCCTGGGCGCTTTCGGTGCGCCGCCGGGCCGTCACCGTGACGGTCCCGAGCTGGCCGCTGGCGTTTTCGCCCTTGCCGGCAGGCGCAGGCGTTTCGGCGGCCTGGGTCGGCGACCAACTGGTGCTGCCGGCCACCAACATGGCCAGGGGCAAGGACTTCAACAGACTCATAAGCGGCTCCGAAACCCGGAAATATCCATCAGTGGATATTCCCAAAAGTTATTTATTTATGTTTTATCGAACATTTACTGCATAAGAGATAGCCTTTATAAGGAGTCGACCTAATGCATAGCCAATGCATTTCCCGGATATTTTTGATGTGAAAAATGCATATCGACTTACGCCAACTTCGTCACTTCATTGCCCTTGCCGAACAACGCAGTTTTGTCGCGGCGGCGTTGGCCGTGAACCTGTCGCAGTCGGCGTTCAGTCGCAGCATCCAGGCGCTGGAACACAGTGCCGGTTGCCAACTGGTGGACCGTGGGCGCAAGGACCTGGCGCCGACCAAGCAAGGCCAGGTGCTGCTCGAACATGCACGGCGCCTGGTCAGCGGCGCGCAGCAACTGGCCAACGAGATCAGCCAGTTCAATGGCCTGGAAGCCGGTGAACTGCGCTTCGGCTGCGGCCCGGCGCCCGCTTCCGGGTTGATTCCGCGTGCCATAGGCAGTTTTATCGGGCGCTACCCCAAGGCCCGCGTGCAGTTCCAGGTGGATGACTGGCAAAGTTTGAGCAAACGCCTGCTCAGCGAAGAGTTCGAGTTTTTCGTCGCCGACACCCGCCACTTCGAAGCCAACCCGGACTACCACACCCACCGCCTGCGCGCACGGCGCTGGTACTTCTGCTGCCGCGCCGGGCACCCGCTGGCCGAGCGCAAAAGCGTCAGCGCCGCCGAGCTGATGAGCTACCCGCTGGCGGTGACGATTCGCCCGCCGAACCTGCGAAAAGTGATCGTCGACCTCAGCGGCCGGCCGGATTACCTGCCCAACGTGGAGTGTGAAAACGGCTACAGCCTGATGGGAGTGGTGCTGCGCTCGGATGCGATCGGCATCGTCAGCGCCAACAGCGATGTGCTGCACATGGCCCGGGGTGAGTTGGTGTGTTTGAAGATTGATGGGCTGGCTGAGGACTTGGAAGAGCGCTATACCCGCTACGGGATTGTCAGTCGGGCGGGGTATCGGCTGTCGCCGTTGGCGGAGGCGATGATTGAGCAGATCAAGCAGATCGATGAGCTGGATGAGGATGTGTGTGCCTTGGAAAATCTCGCCGTCTGAGCGGGCGTTATCGCAGGCAAGCCAGCTCCCACAGGGGAACGCATTTCAACTGTGGGAGCTGGCTTGCCTGCGATAGCGCCGGTAGCAACACCCATGCATTCCCTGCATAAAACCCAGTCCTCAAATGCACTTGCCAGCACACCACTTGAACAGCGAAAACCTTCACCTGTCCTCAGTCCGGTGAAGCCTCATGTCCAACTCCCAACCCGTGCGTAACGTGCTGTACATCATGTGCGATCAACTGCGCCGCGATTACCTGTCGTGCTACGGCCACGCGCATTTGCACACGCCGAATATTGACCGCCTCGCCGCCGCCGGCGTGCGTTTCAGCCGCGCCTACACCCAGGGCACCATTTGCGGGCCATCGCGGATGTCGGCGTACACCGGGCGCTATGTCAGCAGCCATCAGGTGGCCTGGAACGCGGTGCCGCTGCCCTTGGAAGAGCTGACCATCGGCGACTACCTGCGCCCCCACGGCATCCGCACCGCGCTGGTGGGCAAGACCCACGCCACGCCAAACCTGGAGGCCCTGCAGCGCCTGAATATCGACCCTGAAAGCCCGCAGGCCGAGCCCTTCAATGAGGTGGGTTTCGACGCATATCTGCGCCATGACGGCATCTACCCCGACAGCCCGCTGTTCGCAGAAAAACGCGAGTCCGCGCCCTACACCCAGTACCTGCGCGAGCACGGCTACGACGGCACCAACCCTTGGCATGAATGGGCCAACGCCGCCGCCGGCGAAAACGGTGAGGTACTCAGCGGCTGGCATATGCGCAACGCCGGGCTGCCTGCGCGGGTAGCCGAGCAGCATTCGGAGACCGTCTACACCACCGACCGCGCCATCGACTTTATCGCTGAACAAGGCGAGCAGCCGTGGTGTTTGCACCTGTCGTACATCAAGCCGCACTGGCCTTACATCGCGCCGGCGCCGTACCACGCGCTGTATGGCGCGGAGCATATCCAGGCGCCGATTCAGCCCGCGCACACCAGTGATCATCCGGTCTACCAGGCGTTCCGTCAGCATCAGGAGAGCGTGAATTTTTCCCGTGATGAAGTGCGGCTCACGGTGATCCCGACCTACATGGGCCTGATCAAACAAGTCGATGATCAACTCGGGCGGCTGTTCGATGTTCTGCAAAGCAACGGCCGCTGGGACGACACGCTGATCGTGTTCACCAGTGACCATGGCGACTTCCTCGGCGACCACTTCCTGGGCGAAAAAGAGTTTCTGCTGGAGCCTGCGGTGGGCATTCCGCTGATCGTGCGCGACCCGCGTGCCAGTGCCGATATCAGCCGGGGCACGGTGGATGAGCGCCTGGTGGAAACCATCGACGCCCTGCCAACGTTCCTCGATGCCCTGGGCTTGCCCGCCGCAGACCATCGCCTGGAAGGCCGCTCGCTGATCCCGCTGTTGCACGGCGAATCGATCACCTGGCGCAATTACGCCATCGCTGAATATGACTATGCCTTCCAGGCTCCCGCCCGCGAGAGGCTGGCGCAGCCTATCGACCGCTGCCGCATGACCATGGTGCGCAGTGAGCGTTGGAAATACCTGGCCTATGACGGCTTTCGTCCACAGCTGTTTGACCTGGAAAATGACCCGCAGGAAGTGCAGGACTTGGGCGAAGACCCGGCGTATGCGGCGGTGCGCGAGACGCACTTGGGGTATTTGTTCGAATGGCTGCGTGGGTTGAAGCGGCGTACGACCATCAGTCATGCGGAGGTTGATTCGCGTGGCCAATGGTTCCGGTACGGTGAGCCGGAAGCGGAAAAAGTAGTGAAAATCGGCGTCTGGTAAACACACAAAAAACTAATGTGGGAGCTGGCTCCCACATTGTTTAATCTCCAACCGGTTTAGAGGCCTTTGGTGGTCTGGCTGCGCTGCCCTTGCACACTCACCGGCACATCGCCCTTGAGCGTGACCCGACGCACGATGCGTTCCTGAGTGCCGTAGTCATCCACCGCGTAATGCTGAGTCGCGCGGTTGTCCCAGATCGCCACGTCGCCAGTGTTCCAGCGCCAGCGCACGGTGTTTTCCAGGCGGGTGACGTGGCCTTGCAGCAGGTTGAATAGCTGCGCCGACTCCGTCTGGGAATAGCCTTTCAGGCGTTTGACGAAGTGGCCCAGCAGCAAGGTTTTTTCGCCGCTGACCGGGTGTACACGCACCACGGGGTGCTCGGTTTCATACACGGTGGAAGTAAAGATTTTGCGGTATTCCTCAAGCTTTTCCGGCGACACATCCGGCTTGCGCCCGGCGTAGTCGTACTCGTTGCTGTGCACGGCCCACAGGTTGTCGGCGAGTGCGCGCAGGTCGGCGCTGAGGTCGTTGTAGGCGGCGGCCGTATTGGCCCACACCGTGTCGCCACCGGATTTTGGCGCCAACACCGAACGCAGGATCGAGGCTTTCGGGTAGGCATCGACGAAGGTCACGTCGGTGTGCCAGGAATTGGCGCGCTGGCCACGGGCACCGTCCAGTTCCAACAGGAAGCGCGTGCCGTCGCGCACCGGCACCGTGGGGTGTGCGATCGGCTCGCCGAGCAGGTGCGCAAAGGCTTCCTGGCTCTGGTCATCGAGGTGGGTTTGCTCGCGGAAGAAGATCACTTTGTACTGCACCAGCGCTTGCTGGATGGCCTCGACGGTGGCGGCATCCAGGTCACCGGAGAGTTTGATGCCACGGATCTCGGCGCCGATGCGGCCGGCCACCGGGTGGATGTCGAGCGCCTGGGCGACGGGTTGAACAGCTAATGCGGCGTTGCTCATTGTGATGACCCTCATGTGCCTGCTGATGGTGGGATGCTTTCCTGCAACGCTCTATTCATATGCAATTTAGATCTAGCAAATGAATCAATGCTTCGTTGACGGAATAAGAGCTTGCATTTAAAACCTCAGCTCCCACGGTCGCAAATGCCTTCGACCTATTTTTCAAATGCCGGGAAAGCATATGGATCTTCGCCAACTTCGGTACTTCATCGCCCTCAACGAACACCGCAGTTTCGTGCGCGCCGCCGACGCCATGGGCATCACCCAACCGGCGTTCAGCCGCAGCATCCAGGGGCTCGAACAGGAGTTCGGCTGCGTGCTGGTCGACCGTGGCCACAAGGACTTGCGGCCCACGCCAGAGGGCCAGGTGGTGCTGCAACATGCCTTGACCCTGGTGCACGGCGCCGCGCTGCTGAGCAGTGAAGTTACGCGCATGACCAAGCTCGACGCCGGCGACCTGCGCTTCGGTTGCGGCCCGGCGCCAGCGGTAAAACTGGTGCCGGATGCAGTGGCGCGTTTTATCGGCGCGCACCCGAAAATCCGCACCAGTTTCCAGGTGGATAACTGGGAAAAACTCAGCCGCGCCTTGAGCCGCGAAGAGATCGAATTCTTTATCGCCGACATCCGCCAGTTCGAGGCCGACCCGAACTTCCAGACCCGCGCATTGACGCCCAAACGCGGCGTATTTTTCTGCCGCCCAGGCCACCCGTTACTGGCCAAGGACAGCCTGTCGACCAACGACATGTTCGACTACCCGCTGGCCTCGCCGCTGATCTCTCAGGGCATTCGTAAACTGCTGGCAAACCTGAGCGGGCGCATGGATTTTTCACCCAGCATTCAGACTGAACACTTCCCGGCGCTGGTAAAAATCGTGCTGCAATCGAATGCCATCGGCGTGGGCACCGAGGAAGCCTTTGCCGAGGACATCGCAAAGGGTTCGCTGGTGCTGCTGCACTGGCGCAACCTGCCGCAGAACATGGAGACCATGAGTGCGCGGTGCGGGATTGTCAGCCGCACGGGGTCGAGGTTGTCGCCGGCGGCGAAGGCGATGATCGAGACGCTGGTGGAGGTCGACAGGCAGGAGGTGAGTGTGGCGGTTTGACGGGCCTCATCGCAGGCACCAAAAAAGACCTCAGAGGCCCGCAGCGGCCAGGTTCGGCGCCACCCAGTCACTCACCTGAAACGACTTGCGAATCAAGCGCTCCTTGGACGCCAAGTCCACCGCGCCCTGCAACTTGCCCAGGAACACCGGATCCAGGGTCGACGGAAAAATCTCGCTGAGATGCTGGTCTTTCAAGTCGTTGGTCAGGATCACCGGTGGATAACTGGCACGCCCCGACACCAACTCGATGTAGGCCTGCTTGTTGCTGTCGGTGGTCAACCACTGCACCGCTTGCTGCTGGGCCTTGAGCAACTTGGCCACCGCATCAGGGTGTTCGTCGACAAACTGTTTGCTGCCCACCAGCACCGCCTGGATGCTGCCGGCACCGCCGAGGTCCTTGGTGGTGAGCGGTATTTCCGCCAGCCCTTTGGCCTGCAACGCCGTCAGGTTCGAACCGCCCCAGGTCGCATCAATCTGCTTGGCGGCCAATGCCGCGCCCGCCGCGTTGAAATCCAGGTTGATGACCTTCAGGTCCTTTTCATTCAAGCCCTGGCTGGCCAATGCACTGTCGAACGACAACTGGCTGGCCGTGCCACGGAACACCGCCACACGTTTGCCCTTGAGATCTTTCAAAGTCTTGATCCCCGAGCCCGGCACCACGCCCAGGTACTGCTTGATGTCGCGCGCGGTGGCGCTGAGCAAACGCGTGTCCAGCCCATTGGAGCGACCGATGATCGCCGCCAGATCGCCCAGGTAGGCCAGGTCTACCTGGCCATTGGCGAAGGCTTCATTGATCACGGGACCGGCGCCCTTGAAGTAATTCCACTGAATCTTGATGCCTTGATCGGCAAAGGCTTTTTCGAAGATCTGCTGCTCGCGCAACACATCCGTTATACCGCCGCCGCTGTGCTGGCTGCCGGCACTCAGGTCAGGCACGGCGATGCGGATTTCCTTGAGGTCGGCAGCGTGCACCAACCCGGCCAGGGCGGTGCCCGCGAACAGGCTGATCAAACGTTTGAAGGGCAGTTTCATAAGCGCAGCTCCTGGTGGGCGACGGTCGCCTGGGGAGCAGAAAGTAGGCATAGCCCGAGCAAAACTTTAAATACTATAAATTCACAATTTAATAGCTTTTTGGACTATGCGAGCAGAAACGCTGGCTCCAGCGGCGTATGCATAAACAGCATCAAAAATATTCTTCGAATGCATTGGATGCGTGTCGGACAGAGGCTTTAAATGATTTTTCTTATCTCACAATCATCTTGATTCCATTTTTATAAGATCGAAATAACATAACGCCGAGGGAGGTCCACCATGGCCCGCACTTCACAGTTGAGCCTGCCTCTTTCAGCCTCCATGCCGCGCTGGCCCTTGCTCGGTGAGCGTCTGCTGCCCTGGCTGTTGCCGCTGGCACTGTTCGGGCTGTGGTGGTTGGCCAGCCGTCATCAGTGGATGAGCGAACAAATTTTGCCCGCACCTTCACTGGTGTGGAGCAGCGCCATGGAACTGGCCGGCGGCGAGTTATGGAGCAACCTGGCGATCAGCTTGCAGCGTTTGTTCTGGGGGCTGCTGGCCGGTATCGGCGCGGGGGCTGTATTGGGTGCGCTATTGGGTTTCAGCGCGCGCGCCGAACGCCTGGTGTTCCCGACCTTCAGCGCGTTGTCGCAAGTGCCGACCCTGGCCTGGATCCCGTTGTTCATGGTGTTTTTCGGCATCGGCGAAACCTTGAAACTGGTGGTGCTGGTGAAGGCGATTGTGGTGCCCGTCACCTTGCACACATTGGTCGGCGTGCGTGACGCGCAACCCAACCTGCGTGAAGCCGCCCGCGTGCTGCGCCTGCCCACTCACCTGCTGATTCGTCGGTTGATACTGCCCGCTGCATTGCCGGCCTTCATGGCCGGTGTGCGCCTGGCGCTGGCGGCGGGCTGGACCTCGTTGCTGGCCGTGGAGCTGCTGGCGTCCAGCGAAGGCATCGGCTACCTGATGGTCTGGGCACGCCAGTTGTTCATGCTCGATATTGTCTTCGTGTGCATCGTGGTCATCGGCGTGTTGGGCGTGGTGATGGATCGCGGCATCGGCTGGCTGGACCGCAAATGGGTGCACTGGCCGCACCCGGCCACCGCGCAGATTCGCCGCGGCCCGCGTTATGAGGGGTGGCAACGCCTGCAACCGTGGTTGTTGCCGCTGCTGTTGCTGGCGTTGTGGCAGGTGGCGACGGATCACGCTTGGGTGGACCCCAATATTCTGGTCAGCCCATGGGCCGTGCTGCAAACCACCGCCGCCGGCGTGCTGGATGGCAGCCTGTCCGGCGCCTTGGGCAAAAGCCTCGGCCGCACGCTGGGAGGCTTGTTGCTCGGCGGCAGCCTGGGATTTGCCATGGGTTTGTGGCTGGGTTTGTCGCGACGCAGCGAGCGAGTGCTCGGGCCGACCCTGGCCGCACTGCGCCAGATCGCAATTTTCGCCTGGGTGCCATTACTCACCGCCTGGTTCGGCCTGGGTGAATTGGCCAAGTGGGTGTTTATCGCCCTGGCGGCGTTTTTTCCGCTGTTTATCGCCACGCAGCGCAGCGTGTTGAACCTGTCGCCACAGCTGCGCGAAGCCGCGCAAGTGCTGCGCCTGAACCTGTTCCAGCGCCTGCGCCGCCTGGTGCTGCCGGGCGCGGCGGCGGGGATCTTCGCCGGCCTGCGCCTGAGCCTGATCTATGCCTGGCTGGGCACCATCGGCGCGGAATATTTCATGCCGTCCAATGGCGGCATCGGCAGCCTGATGATCGGCGCCCAACAGTTGCTGCGCATGGACCTGATCATGAGCGGCATGCTGCTGGTCGGCCTTACCGGCGCCACGCTCAACCTTATCGGCCAACGCATCGAAACCCGCGCCACGCGCTGGAGACACGCATGAACGCACCTATCGTCAGCTTCAACCATGTGGGCAAGACCTTTGACGTCGACGGCTTTGAGCTGGAGGCGATTCGCGAATTCAACCTGGACATTGCCGAAGGCGAGTTCGTGGCGATTGTAGGCTCCAGCGGCTGTGGAAAATCTACCCTGCTGCGCCTGCTGGTGGGGCTGGACACGCAGTTTCGCGGAGAGATCCGAGTGGATGGCAAAGCTGTCAGCGGCATCGGCGGCGAGCGAGGCATCGTGTTCCAGGAGCATCGTTTGTTCCCCTGGCTGACCGTCGCAGAAAACATCGGCCTGGGCCTGGTCAACGAGCCGTTGAGCGAGGCCGAGCGCAACCGTCGCATCGGTGACTTTATCGAATTGGTGGGCCTTACCGACTTTACCCGCGCTTATCCGCATCAGCTGTCCGGCGGCATGGCGCAGCGTGTGGCTATCGCCCGTGGCCTGGTGGCCAGCCCGCGCATTCTGTTGCTCGACGAGCCGTTCGGCGCCCTCGACGCGCTGACACGCCAGCAAATGCAGGACGAGCTATTGGCCATTCGCGCCCGCGCCAAAATCACCACGGTGCTGGTGACCCACGATGTGGAAGAAGCGATTTTCCTCGCTGACCGCGTGGTGGTGATGGAGCCGCGACCCGGGCGGATCAAGCAGGTGGTGGACATCGCCCTGCCCCATCCGCGCCAGCGCAGCAGCTTCGAGTTCCACCAACTGCGCGAAGAGCTGCTGCATGAGCTGATCAGCGACGACCACTATCAGCCGCCGCTGCGCGAACAGATTCGCGACCTGCCGCTGGCGTTTATTGCTTGCTGAACGCCAATTCGGCGTCCGGCCGTTCCTGGCGCTCCAGCCGATTGGCGCGGGCAAACGTGCCGATATCATTGAAGCGCACGCCCATCTCGCGCATCACCGGGTGGGCGACCTTGGCGGTCATCTGACGGATGTAGAACGGCTCCTTCACCACAAAATGGTGGATGCCGTGAGTGCTGCCGAAGTTGAAGCAGAACGCCTGCAACGGCCACATCCACCACGGGTTGAGCACCTGGGTTTGCTGGATCACGTTGCCCAGTTCCACATCACCGTAATAGTGCATGTTGGAGCTGACAAAATGCAGGCAAAAAGTGCGCAGCACGTTGGGGCCGATGATCACCACGGCGGCAATATCAATCACCTGCATCATCTGCAAGGTACCGGCGGACCACTGGATTGGCGCACCCATCAGGCTGGCGATGCCATTGGCGGCATGAAAGCCCAGGAACACATACCACGCGCCCCAATGCAGCAGCGCCAGCGGTGCGTACACCAGCAGCGAGCGCTTGAGAATCTTGAGTTTGTGACGCCAGGTTTTGGCGCGCAGCATGCGGATAAACGCCGACATCACGTTATCGCCCACCATCAGCAACCGCGCGACCCCCCAGGGCTCGCCATTGGTGATGGCGCGTTCTTCCATATCGGTTTCGGTGCCGGACACCTTGTGGTGGTTAAGGTGCAAGTGCCGACGAATCCACGGGTTGATGGTGCTCGGCCGCGCCAGCCACACCAGGCCCATCATCAGGTTGTGCGGCACACGTTGCTTGCGAAAATACATGCTGTGGATCAGGTCGTGTTCCAGCTCGTGGGTCAGTGAAGCGAGGAAGGCATTGAGCAGCAGGCACACCCACCAGGCCATATGGCCGGTGATATAGAGCGTCGCCGAACCGAGCATGCCGAGCAAGGCAAAGGCCAGGATCCCGGTGCCCAACGCGTCCTGATGCAGCAGCCAGGGGTGCTGTTGGCGCAACCGCACGCCTTCGGCGAGTACCACTTCGCGGATTTTTGCCGAGCGCTGTTGCGCGTTCATCTGTTGGGGACTTGCAGAAGTACCGTCCATGCTCCCATCCTCTTGTTCAGTGATACGTCCATCCTGCCCCACGCGATCGGGCGGGACGCTAGCCCCGGACGCCAACCTGTTGACCGCAAGCGCCAATCACCATGACTGAACCCACCTCCCTCGCCAGCTGGACCCGCGCCCTGCGCAAGCAGCTCGACGCCCTGAACCTGGACAGCGCCGCGCTGTGCATCGAGGCCGGGCTCGACCCGCAGCAGATGGACGACCCCAATGCGCGTTACCCGCTGTCGGCCACCACGCGTCTGTGGGCGCTGGCAGTGCAGGCCAGTGGCGACCCGGCGATCGGCTTGCGCGTGTCGCGGTTTGTGAGCCCGACCACCTTTCATGCGCTGGGTTATGCGCTGGTGGCCAGCGGCAGCTTGCGTGAGGTGTTCGAGCGCATCGTGCGGTATCACCAGGTGGTCAGCGATGCGCTGACGCTGGAGCTTAGCGGAGATGGCGAGCGTTACCGCTTTCGTCTGCTGCGACCTGCGGACAGTCCGGCACCCGCGCTGGAAGCGATTGATGCGTTTGCAGCGATCTATGTGCGCACCTGCCGTAATCGCCTGGGCCGTGACTACGCGCCGTTGGCGGTGTACCTGCGGCGGCCGGAACCGGCGGATCCAAAACCCTGGCACACGGTCTTTCGCGCACCGGTGTTTTTCGCTGCCGAGGAGGACCGTCTTGAATTTTCCGCCCAGGACTTCGACAGCCACCTGGACGACGCCAACCCCGAGTTGGCCGAGCACAATGAAACCGTGCTCAAGCGCACCCTGGCCCAACTGCAACCGCTGACTTGGGAGCGCAAGGTGCGCGCGGCCATCGAGGCACAACTGCCCGAGGGTGAGCCGAGCGCCGAGCGCATCGCCCAGGCCTTGCACCTGAGCCTGCGCAGCCTGCAGCGGCATCTGGCGGATGAAGGCTGTCGGTTTGATGCGTTGCTCAACGAGTGCCGCGAGAACCTGGCACTGCTGCACTTGCGCGATCCGCACTGCTCATTGGCCGAGATCAGTTATTTGCTTGGGTTTGCCGATACCAGCAGTTTCAGCCGAGCGTTCAAGCGCTGGACGGGGATGACGCCGGGGCAGTTTCGCGACGGGCTGCGTTAGGTAGGGCCTCATCGCAGGCAAGCTAGCTCCCACAGGGGAATGCATTTCAACTGTGGGAGCTGGCTTGCCTGCGATAGCGGTGGCTCAGCGACCACGCCGCAAGAGTTTTTTCACCCGCGCCACCAGCACTTTGGCATCAAACGGCTTGAGCAAATAATCATCCTCATGCAGTTCCAACCCACGCAAGCGGTCTTCAATCCCGCCCGGCGTGGTCAGGAACAACATCGGCGTCTCACCCTTCAACCGGATCGCCTGCTGCAACTTCCAGGCATTCAGGCCCGGCAGCATGACATCCAGGATCACCAGGTCGTACTCAGCGCTTTCAACCAGGCGCAACGCCGCCATGCCATTGGCCGCGACTTCGACGCTGTAACTGGCCTCGTTCAAGCCCTGGGCCATCCGCTGTGCCTCTTCGGATTCATGTTCCACTAACAGCACGCGCATAACACACCTCGATTAATCAGGTTTGCAGGCTAACACCCTCAGGTGTGCGCCGCCTCACGCAGTCGCCGGGCATCGAGGATTTCGATCTCGCCATAGCCCAGGCGCACGACGCCTTGGGCCTGCAGGTCTTTGAGCAAGGCGTTGGTGGTCTGGCGTGACAGGCTCAACATGGCGGCCAGGTCTTCCTGGGGCAGTTGCAGCACGTTTTTTGAAGACTCGGCCTCGCCGTAACCCTCAACGATCATCAACAACCGATGCGCCAGGCGCACCGAGGCCGGCATCAGGCTCAGTTGCTCGATATTGATAAAACTCAGGCGCAGCTTCTGGCTCATCAATAACGCCAGATCACGCCAGTACTGCGGGTGTTCATTGAGGATATTCAGCAGCGCCTGTTGCGGCACCTGCAACAACGTGCACGGGCCAACGGCGCAGGCGTCGTGGGTGCGGGGCAGGCCATCGAACAGGCAAATTTCACCCAGCCAAAAGGGTGATTCCACCAGGCTCAACAGTGCCTCCTTGCCGTGCTCATTCACCGCGCTGATGCGCAAGGCGCCGTCGAGCACCGCGTACAGGCCACAGGGCGGGTCGCCACGCTTGAACAGGGTTTGCCCCGCCGCCAGCTGCCGCTGTCGGGCGTGGGCCAGCAGGCTATGCTGAAAAGGCGCAGGCAGGTGGCTGAACCAGTGGCCGGTGGCCAAGCGAGTACGCCATTTCTCTGTGTCCATGAGCACTCCGAAGATTGTCGCCCAGTTGACAGTCAATCCCAGGCTGGCAGGGCATGATCAAGCATCCTACAGGAGGAACAACAATGAAAAGCCTCGTCGACCACCTCAGCCAATACGCCGCCTACCACCGCGACCCGCGCAATATCGCCAGCCACTTTGTCGGCATCCCGTTGATCGTCGTCGCCGTGGCGGTGCTGTTGTCGCGCCCCGAATGGGCCGTCGGCAGCCTGTGGATATCTCCGGCGGTGGTACTCGCGTTGTTGTCGGCGTGGTTTTATCTGCGCCTGGAACTGGCGCTGGGCGTGCTGATGACGGTGCTGATGGGCTTGTCGGTGTGGGCCGGGCATGCGCTGGCGGCGCAAAGCACACTGGTGTGGCTGAGCAGCGGCATCGGGATGTTTGTGGTGGGTTGGGTGATTCAGTTTGTCGGGCACTATTACGAAGGCAGGAAGCCGGCGTTTGTGGACGATGTGTCGGGATTGATTGTGGGGCCGTTGTTTGTGGTGGCGGAGTTGGCGTTTGGGCTGGGGTTGCGGCATGACCTTAAAGAGCAGATTGAGGCGCGGTCTGGCCCGGTAGAACGCCGCGATCTAAAGCCGAGCAAGATCTGAATGTGGGAGCTGGCTTGCCTGCGATACAGGCACCTCGGTGTATCAGTCACACCGTAGTGATGCTATCGCAGGCAAGCCAGCTCCCACATGATCGTTCCCACGCAGAGCGTGGGAACGATCGGAGGGTCAGGCTTTTTGCCAGACCTTGGGTTTGAAGAACAAGGTCTCGCCACGCGCCAGACCCGTCAGGCTGTCGTGGTCTTTGACCACTTCGGCCTCGATCAGCTCGCTTTGGCCTTCGACCTTCAGCGTCACCCGCGTGGTGGCGCCGAGCGGGCGAATATCACGCACTTGCGCCGCGTGGTGGTCTTCCAGCTCGTGGCGTGACAGCGACACTTCATGCGGGCGGAACAGCACGTGCTTGTCTTCGCCCACGTGCAGGCGGTTGGAATCACCCAGGAAGTGATAGACAAAATCGCTGGCCGGGTTTTCGTAGACTTCGCCCGGTGAGCCGATCTGCTCGATCACACCCTTGTTCATCACCACGATACGGTCGGCTACCTCCATGGCCTCTTCCTGGTCGTGGGTCACGAACACGGAGGTGAGGTTGATGTCTTCGTGCAGGCGCGCCAGCCAGCGGCGCAGCTCTTTACGCACCTTGGCGTCGAGGGCGCCGAAGGGTTCGTCCAGCAACAGCACTTTGGGCTCCACCGCCAGAGCGCGCGCCAGGGCAATACGCTGGCGCTGGCCGCCGGAGAGTTGTTCCGGGTAGCGATCCGACAGCCAATCGAGCTGCACCATGTTCAGCAATTCATGCACCTTGACCGCGATCTGGCTTTCGCTCGGGCGCTGGTTTTTCGGCTTCATGCGCAGGCCGAAGGCAACGTTGTCGAACACGGTCATGTGGCGGAACAACGCGTAGTGCTGGAACACAAAGCCGACGTTGCGATCACGCACGTCGTGGCCGGACACGTCTTCACCATGGAACACGATGCTGCCGGCGTCCGGGGTTTCCAGGCCTGCAATGATGCGCAGCAAGGTGGTCTTGCCGCAGCCGGACGGGCCCAGCAACGCCACCAGCTCGCCACTCTGGATGTCCAGATTGATGCTGTTCAGGGCCTTGAAGGCGTTGAAGTTCTTGCTGACATTACGGACTTCGATCGACATGACTTATTCCTCACCGGCGCTGTTGCGCAGGCGGTTGATACGGTTCTCGCTCCACTGCTTGAGCAGCAGGATGAAGAGCGCCAGGATCAGCAACAGGCTCGCGACGGCAAACGCGGCGACATGGTTGTATTCGTTGTAGAGGATCTCGACGTGCAGCGGCAAGGTGTTGGTCACCCCGCGAATGTGGCCGGACACCACCGACACCGCGCCGAACTCACCCATCGCCCGCGCGGTACACAGCACCACGCCGTAGATCAGGCCCCACTTGATGTTCGGCACGGTCACATGCCAGAACATCTGCCAGCCGTTGGCGCCCAGCAGGCGTGCAGCTTCTTCTTCCTGGGTGCCCTGCTCCTGCATCAGCGGGATCAGTTCACGGGCCACGAACGGCACCGTCACGAAGATGGTCGCCAGCACAATGCCCGGCAGGGCAAACACGATCTGGATGTCATGGTCTTGCAGCCACGGGCCGAAGAAGCCCTGGGCGCCGAACATCAGCACATAGACCAGGCCCGCGATCACCGGCGACACCGAGAACGGCAGGTCGATCAGCGTGACCAGAATGCTCTTGCCACGGAACGAGTACTTGCTCACACACCATGCGGCGCTGACGCCAAACACCAGGTTGAGCGGCACCGAAATCACCACGGCGATCACCGTGAGCTTGAGTGCCGACAGCGCGTCCGGCTCAAGGATCGCCGCGAAGAACGCGCCGAGGCCGTTCTTCAAGCCCTGGGACACCACGATAAACAGCGGCAGCAGCAGGAACAGCGCGAACACCAGCCAGCCAAGTGTGATCAGGATGCGACGCGACACCGCGCTGCCACGACGGGCAGCGTTGGCCGAGGACGCAGCGGAAATAGACGATTGGGACATGTTCCGCGCCTCCTTATGGGGTTTCGATGCGCCGCTGCAGCAAGTTGATCAGCAGCAGCAGAACAAAGGAAACCACCAGCATCATCACGCCGATGGCGGTGGCGCCGGTGTAGTCGTATTGGTCGAGCTTGACCATGATCAGCAACGGCAGAATCTCGGTTTTCATCGGCATGTTGCCGGCGATGAAGATCACCGAGCCGTACTCACCCACCCCACGGGCAAACGCCAGCGCGAAGCCGGTCAGCCAGGCGGGCAGCAATGCGGGTACGAGGATGTAGCGGAACACTTGCAAGGGTTTGGCGCCCAGGCACGCGGCGGCTTCTTCGATCTCACGCGGGATGTCGGCCAGCACCGGCTGCACCGTGCGCACCACGAAGGGCAAGGTGACGAAGGTCAGTGCGAGGGTGATGCCGAGTGGGGTGTAGGCGATTTTAAAGCCCAGGTCGGTTGCGAACTGCCCGACCAGACCGGCCGGAGCGTACAACGCGGTGAGCGCGATACCGGCCACGGCGGTCGGCAGGGCAAACGGCAAGTCGATCATTGCATCGATGATCTTGCGACCGGGGAAGGTGTAACGCACCAGCACCCAGGCCAGCAGTGTGCCGATCACGCCGTTGATGATCGCCGCGACGAACGCGGTGCCGAAGCTCAGTTTTAACGCCGCCAGCACCCGCGGTGCGGTAATGATGGCCCAGAACTGATCCCAAGTGAGTTGAGCGGCGTGTACAAACATCGCCGCCAGGGGGATGAGTACGATCAGGCTGAGGTACACCACGGTGTAGCCCAGCGTCAGCCCGAAGCCGGGTATGACGGGGGAAATACGACGCGACATAAGAGTCCTTGGTTAGCGGGTAGATACCACTGCAGGAGCGAGCTTTCTGTGGGGGCTGGTTCTACTGTGGGAGCCGGGCTTGCCCGCGATGCAGGCACCTCGGTGTGTCAGACACACTGCGGTGATGCTATCGCAGGCAAGCCAGCTCCCACACAAGCCCAGCGCCTACAGAAAGTCAGGCTCCTACAGTTTAATTTGGCTTACTGCGCCGTGTAGATCTGGTCGAACACGCCACCGTCGTTAAAGAATTTCGGTTGGGCAGTTTTCCAGCCGCCGAAGTCTTTGTCGATAGTCACCAGGTCCAGTTTCGGGAACTGCTGGGCGTATTTGGCGGCCACTTTTGCATCGCGTGGGCGGTAGAAGTTCTTCGCCGCAATCTCCTGGCCAGCCGGGCTGTACAGGTGCTTGAGGTATTCGGTGGCGATCTCGGTATTGCCCTTTTTCTCGGCGTTTTTGTCGACCACGGCAACCGGCGGCTCCGCGAGGATCGACAGGGACGGCACGACGATATCGAACTTGTCGGCACCGCCGTCTTCTTTAAGTGCCAGGAATGCCTCGTTTTCCCAGGCCAGCAACACGTCACCCTGACCGTTGTTGACGAAGGTGATGGTCGAACCGCGAGCGCCGGTGTCGAGGATCGGCACGTGCTTGAACAGCTCTTTTACGTATTCCTGGGCCTTGGCTTCGCTGCCGCCGGATTTGAGGCCGTAGGCCCACGCGGCGAGGAAGTTCCAGCGCGCACCGCCGGAGGTTTTCGGGTTAGGCGTGATAACGGAAACGTCTTTTTTGATCAGGTCGCCCCAGTCCTTGATGCCTTTAGGGTTGCCCTTGCGCACCAGGAACACGATGGTCGAGGTGTACGGGGTGCTCGCATCCGGCAGGCGGGTTTGCCAGTTTTCCGGCAGGGTTTTGCCCAGTTTGGCGATTTCGTCGATGTCGCCGGCCAGGGCCAGGGTCACTACGTCGGCGCGCAGGCCGTCGATCACCGCCCGGCCTTGTTTGCCCGAGCCACCGTGGGATTGCTGGATCTTGACGTTGTCGCCAGGGTGGGACTGTTTCCAGTAGCTGGTGAACTCAGCGTTGTAGTCCTGGTACAGCTCACGGGTCGGGTCATACGAGACGTTGAGCAACTCGTAGTCCTTGGCAACGGCGGAACCGGCAAACACGGCGCTGGCCAGTGCAGCCAGGGCATAACGGCGAATCGACGACATAGAAGCTCCTGAAAATTCTTGGGTGTTGGCTTTTTCTTATAGTTGCGGGTCTAGCATGCGAATCGCCGTCGGTGCTTAGCTCGGTTTGTTACCGGGGTTCTGCAAACGGAATTTTTCCTTGCGTTCGATCTGTACCACTTGGGCGTTATGCACAGTGATTTCCACCGCGCCAAACCGCAGGTCGCGCAAGGCGCTCTGGATCTCACGCAAAATGGCTGCTTCGTCCTGGCCGTCGACGCTACGTAGAGATGCGCTCATGGTCTCGCTCCTGAAATAAATAGTGCCTGGCAGTGGCGGCACTGCTTGCGGCGTGAGGGCGATAGTAGATAAGCGCGGATATTCTTAAAAATACTATTTAAGAATGTTTATATAACCAGAAAGAATTTTCTGACAGGACGTGGGGTTGCGAAGGTTTTGGCCTGGAAAATACTGAGACCCAGGCACCGCTGAACCCTGTGGGAGCCGGGCTTGCCCGCGATGAGGCAGTGTCAGTCGAAACATCAGTGCCTGACACACCGTCATCGCGGGCAAGCCCGGCTCCCACATTGGCCTGTATTTCAAGTCATGATGGTCGGTGACCTGGCCCAATCCATTTCTTGCGCCGGCACTGGCCGGCCAAACCAATACCCTTGGCCCAAATCACACTCCTGCTCCAGCAAAAACCGCGCCTGCTCCACCTGCTCAATGCCTTCGGCGTGAACCTGCATGCCCATGCTTTTTGCCAAGGCGATCACCACGCGCACAATCGCGGCGTCGTCTTCATCCCACGGCAACCCGGCGACAAACCCCTGGTCGATCTTGAGCTTCTGCACCGGCAGGCGCTTGAGGCGCAGCAGTGACGAATAACCGGTGCCAAAGTCATCGATGGCCAGGCGCAAGCCCAGCTCGCGCAGGCGGTGCAGTTGTTCAAGGGCGACTTCCGGGTCTTCCATCACCGCGCTTTCGGTGACCTCCAGCTCCAGATAAGCCGGGTCCAGGCCGGTGGTGTGCAGCACCTGGGCGACTTGCTCATACAGCTCACGCCGGGCAAACAAACGGCTGGAGACGTTCACCGCAATAAAGCTCAACGGCGCGCCATCGGCCAGCCATTGGCCCATCTGGCGGCAGGCCTGGTCCATCACCCAGGCATCGATATCGGCGATCAGCCCGGTGCGCTCGGCAATCGGGATAAATTCGCCCGGCGGCACCAGGCCGCGCTCCGGGTGTTGCCAGCGCACCAGGGCTTCGACGCCGACCAGGCGGCGGTCTTGCAGGTCGTGCACGGGCTGGTAGTACACGCGCAGCTCCTGCTGATCGAGTGCGCGGCGCAGTTCGCTGGCGATTTCCACACGGTGCTGGGCGTGAGCGGTCAGCTCTTCGGTGTACAGCGCATAACCTTCACGGCCGGCGCTCTTGGCTTTGAACAGTGCGGAGTCGGCATTGCGCAGCAGTTGTTCGGCGCTCAGGGCATCACTGGGAAACAGGCTGATGCCGATGCTGGCGCTGATAAATAACTGGTTGCCGTCGAACACAAACGGCTCTTTCATCGCGTCGAGCATGCGCTGCGCCAGCGCGGCAGCCTGCACCACCTGTGGACAACTTTCGGCCAGCACGGCGAACTCATCGCCGCCGAGGCGCGCCAGGGTCATGCCGGGGCCGAACAAGCCCTTTAGCCGCTCGCCGACGGCCTTGAGCAACTGGTCGCCGACGTTATGGCCGAGGCTGTCGTTGATGATCTTGAAGTGGTCCAGGTCCATCAACAGCAGCGCGCAGCCGCGCTTGTGCACTTGCGCCGAGGCCAGCGCCTGCTCGGCGCGGTCGGTAAAGAGCAGGCGGTTGGGCAGGTCGGTGAGCGGGTCGTGGTGGGCCAGGTGCGCCAGTTCGTGCTCGGAGTCCTTGATGGCGCTGATGTCGGAAAACACCGCGACGTAATGGCTGACCTGGCCTTGGTCATTGTGGATAACCCGGATGGTTTGCCACTGTGGATAAATCTCACCGCTTTTGCGCCGGTTCCAGATTTCGCCGCTCCATTCGCCCGTGCGCTCGAGGGTCTGAAACACCTGTTGATAAAAATTCGACGAATGGCGCCCGGACTTGAACAGGCTCGGCCGTTCGCCCATTACGTCCTCACGGCTGTAACCGGTGATCTCCATGAACGCCCGGTTCACATGCACGATCAGCCCCTGGGCGTCGGTGACCAACACGCCTTCACGGGTGCAATCGAACACGGCGGCAGCCTGTTGCAGGCGTTCGTGGTTTTCTTTCAAGGGTTGCTGCAGCCGGTGGGTGCGGGCAAAACGGGCACAGATCAGGTAAATGACCCACGCGCTGAGGGCCACCCACACATAGCCGCGCACCTGCAGCCAACGCCCTAACTGCCTCGGGTCATCGAGAAAGTTGATCAATAGCTGGTTGCTGAGCTGGAGCCACACAATGGAAACCAGCAGGTATACCAACCCTACACGCAGGGCACCTCGGTACGAAAACAGCATATGGTCAGTAATCCTTACCCAAAAAACAAAATCGCCCTACAAAGGCTGAGGATTATAGAATAAGAAACATCCAGTCACTCCTATCTGAAAGGGCGGCTGGTTTTCTCTGTAGGCTTAGTGATAATGCGTGAGCTGTTTTTTTCTTTATCTGAGGGCCATACAGCCTATGTGGTACAACGGTTTTCTTGACCTGTCAGCCTGGCAACTGGTGGCAGTCACGCTGTTGATGACCCACGTGACCATTGTTGGGGTCACGGTCTATCTGCACCGTTATTCAGCCCATCGCTCCCTGGAGCTCAATGCCGGCCTGAAACACTTCTTCCGCTTCTGGCTGTGGCTGACCACGGCGCAGAACACCCGCGAGTGGACCGCCATCCACCGCAAGCACCACGCCAAGTGCGAAACCGTCGACGACCCGCACAGCCCGGTCATCAAGGGTTTGTCCACCGTGCTGCGCAAAGGCGCCGAGCTGTACCGCGCCGAGGCCGAGAACCCCGAGACCCTGCGCATCTACGGCAAAAACTGCCCGGATGACTGGATCGAACGCAAAATCTACACGCCTTACCCGCTGCTGGGCGTGGCGATCATGGGCGTCATCGACCTGCTGCTGTTCGGCACCATCGGCATCACCATCTGGGCGATCCAGATGATGTGGATCCCGTTCTGGGCCGCCGGCGTCATCAACGGCCTGGGCCATGCGGTCGGTTATCGCAACTTCGAGTGCCGTGACGCCGCCACCAACCTGGTGCCGTGGGGCATCATCGTCGGCGGCGAAGAGCTGCACAACAACCACCACACCTACCCGAACTCGGCCAAGCTGTCGGTGAAGAAGTGGGAATTCGACCTGGGTTGGGCCTGGATCAAGGTGTTCAGCTTCCTGCGCCTGGCCAAGGTGCAACGCGTCGCGCCCATCGCGCATCGCGTGGAAGGCAAGGGCCACCTGGACATGGACACCGCCATGGCGATCCTCAACAACCGCTTCCAGATCATGGCCCAGTACCGCAAGCTGGTGATCGGCCCACTGGTCAAGCAGGAGCTGGAAAAGGTCGACCATTCGGTGCGCCACCAGTTCCACCGTGCCAAGCGCCTGCTGTCGCGTGAAACCAGCCTACTGGATGACCGCCATCACGTGCGCATCCAGAGCATGCTCGAACACAGCCACGCGCTGACCGTGATCTACGAGAAGCGCCTGGCGCTGCAGCAGATCTGGCTGAAGACCAGCACCAATGGCCACGACATGTTGGCGGCAATCAAGGAATGGGTGCATGAGGCTGAGGCCAGCGGCATTCAGTCCCTGCGCGATTTTGCCCACCAGTTGAAGACCTACTCGCTGCGCCCTGCAGCGGTCTGACAGGCTGGCTTGTTGTAGTGAGCGGGCAACCCCGCTCACTACAAACTGGTTTCTGACGCCATTTCTTAGTCAGCCCGTTCACGGAACTTCACCGCAAATCCCCTCTCTCAAGGAACACTTCGCCATCATGGTGGCCCTTGTACTGACCGCTGCTCCATCCTGCGGCGAGCCCAGAGAGAGTTGTGCCGATGGTTCCCGAAAAGCCCTATTCAACCGATGCCCCTGTCGCTGAGCACCCACGCCCGGCTGCGGCGGCCACTCTGCTGGCGCTGATGCATGCCCAGGGTGAAGTCGAACGGCTGAGTGAGCGCGAACAACTGCTCAGTTCACTGCTGGTCAGCGTGAATGCCGTGCTGTGGGCCATCGACTGGGAAACCCGGCGTGTGCTGTACGTGAGCCCGGCCTACGATCGGGTATTTGGCCGATCCGCCGGTTTACTGCTTGCCGACTACCGCGAATGGCGCAACAGCATTCACCCCGAAGACCTCGACTACGCCGAACACAGCCTGGCCCGCGTGATCGAAGACGGCGCCGTGGAGGACCGCGAGTACCGCATTATCACCGCCGACGGTCAGATTCGCTGGTTGAGCGACAAGTGCTACATCAACCAACAGGTCGAACCCGGCAAGCCGGTGATTGTGGTCGGCATGGCCGAAGACATCACCGAAAAAAAGCACATGGAGTTGGAGCTGCACCGACTCGCCACCACTGATGTGCTGACCCAAAGCAGCAACCGCAGGCACTTTTTCGAGTGCGCCAACCAGGCTTTCGACAGCGCCTGCGCCCAAGGCGCCCCACTGGCGTTCCTGCTGCTGGACATCGATGACTTTAAAGACGTCAACGACAGCTACGGCCACCTGGAAGGCGATCAGGTGTTGCGGCGTATCGCCGAGAGCGGTCGCGGCGTACTGCGCCGTGGCGACCTGTTCGGACGCATTGGCGGCGAAGAGTTCGCCGCCGTGCTGCCTGGCTGCGCCCCGCAGATGGCCTTACAGGTGGCCGAGCGGCTGGGCAAGGAAATCCAGGCCCTGAGTTTCAGCTTTGAAGGCCGGGATTTTACCGTGACCGTCAGCCAAGGCCTGGCCAACCTGCGCGAAGACGACTCAACCCTGGACGGCCTGTTCGCACGGGCCGATGCCGCGATGTACGAAGCCAAGCGCCAAGGCAAGAACCGCGTCATAGAAGGCTAGCACTCGATCAACCAGTGGGAACCGGCCTGTGTGGGAGCTGGCTTGCCTGAGAGCATGCCTGTGTGGGAGCTGGCTTTTGTGGGAGCTGGCTTGCCTGCGATGCCGGCACCTCGGTCTATCAGAGGGACCGAGTCGATGCTATCGCGGGCAAGCCCGGCTCCCACACAAACCTGCTCCCACACAAGCCTACTCCCAGACCTGAACCTCGTTGCTGATTAGGCCTTGCGCACCCGCATCAGCTCCGACAAGCCTACCTTGAGCAGCCGCGCGGTCTTGCCCTTGGCCAGCGCTTCCAGCCCCTCATGCTCAGTCAGGCGTGCCATCTGCGCCGCCAGGTTCACCACCAGCGCGTCGCGCGAATACACTCCGCCTTCAAGTGAGTACGTCGCCGCAATCAACTGCCGCAACTCCAGCGGCAAGCGCCAGCGCGTGCGCAACGCCGAGCCGTAAGCGGCGCCGAAGGTGAACAGGGATTCGCCAATCACTTCGTCATCCAGCGCCCCGCCACCCAGGCGCCAGTCTTCCAGGCAGCGCAACAACGCCAAATCACCCAGCCGATGCAGGATGCCGGCGCAGTAACAGCGTTCGTGATCCAGCTCCAACATGCGCGCCAGGCGGCGTCCATAGTCGGCGGTGTCCTGGGACAACTGCCAGTGGCGCTCGGCGTAGGCCACCAGCGCCGGGTCACCCAGCACCACGTTGTGCTTGAGCGCCAGGCCCAGAATCAGATTCATGCTCTTCCCGGCGGCGAGCTTTTGCAGTGCCGCGGCCAGGGTCTGCACCGGCGTGCCGTGATGCCCGGCGCTGTTGGCGGCGGCGATCAGTACAGCAGTAATTTGCGGGTCGGTTTTTACCTGTTCTTCAAGTTGCCTGAGGTCCAGGCCGTCCGGCGCCAGGCTGTGTTGCACGGCGGCCTTCACATCAACCCGCAGCGGCGCGCCATCGCAGACGTCGCGGCGGCGTTCCAGGAACATGGGCAAGGCCATGCCCGGGGCCAGCGGCGGTATCTCGCAATACACACTTTCGCCCTCATTGAGCAGCAGGTCTTGCAGGCGCTGGGTCAGGCCTTCCATGTTCAGGGGTTTGGTCAGATACGCCGTGGGCGCCAGGGGCAAGGCTTCGCGCACACTGGCGCTGTCATTGCGATTGCTCAGCAGAATAAACGGCAGCGAACGGTGCTTCTGGCGCACGCTGCGCAGCAGGCTCAAGCCATCGATGCCCGGCAACTCCCAATCTGCCAGGATCAGGTCGTAGGTTTTGTCTCGCAACAGCGTGGCCGCTTCCTGGCCATCGGCACACACATCCAGCCGCGCGTCACAGCGCACATTCAACAACACTTGCTTGAGCAGGTCCCGCGACCAAGGGTCCGCCTCGGCAATTAACACGCGGGGTACAGCGGGTAAATCAACAGCAGTCATCCAGCACGCTCCATCGGCAATGCTTGCACCTTAGTCAATCACCCCGCCTGCGTACAATGAACATGGCCTGAATGTGCTGCACCGGGCACAAAAAAACCCGCCGAGGCGGGTTTTTTCTGTCGATCAAGTCAGCATCCGCTTACAGCTCGGAGAAGCACTCTTCGATGATCGCCAAGCCTTTGTCCAACTGCTCGTCCGGCGAGGTCAGCGGCACCAGCACACGCAACACGTTGCCGTAGGTGCCACAGGACAGCAGAATCAGGCCCTTGTCACGCGCCTTGGCCACCACGGAAGCCACGGCAGCCGCGTTCGGCTTGTGGCTGTCGCCATCTTCGAACAGCTCCACCGCGATCATCGCGCCCAGGGCACGCACTTCGCCGATCACCGGGTACTTGGCTTGAATGGCTTTGAGGCCCGTCACCAAGCGCTCGCCAACCGCCTTGCAGCGGTCCAGCAGGTGCTCTTCTTCGAACACTTCCATCACCGCCAGCGCAGCAGCGCAAGCAATCGGGCTACCGGCATAAGTGCCGCCCAGGCCGCCTGGCGCAATGGCGTCCATGTATTCGGCCTTGCCGCACACACCGGCCAGCGGGAAGCCGCCAGCGATGGATTTGGCAAAAGTGGTCAGGTCGGCAGCCACGCCCATCTGTTCCATGGCGAAGAACGTACCGGTACGGCCGGCACCGGTTTGCACTTCGTCGGCGATCAGCAGGATGCCGTGCTTGTCGCACAGTTCGCGCAGGCGCTTCATGAAGGACTTAGGCGCGACGTAGAAACCGCCTTCGCCCTGCACCGGCTCGATGATGATCGCAGCGATGTCACGCGGCTCGGCATCGTTTTTGAAGATGCGTTCGATGCTGGCGATAGCGTCATCATCGCTCACGCCGTGCAGTTCGTTCGGGAACAGTGCGCGGAACACGCCGCCTGGCATCAGGCCCATGCCGGCCGAGTACGGCACGACTTTACCGGTCAGGCCCAAGGTCATCATGGTGCGGCCGTGGTAAGCACCGGTAAACGCGATTACGCCAGCACGGCCAGTGGCGGCGCGGGCGATTTTCACGGCGTTTTCGACCGCTTCGGAACCGGTGGTGACCAGCAGGGTTTTCTTGGCGAAATCACCTGGCACCTTGGCGTTGATCTTTTCGCACAGCTCCACGTAAGACTCGTAGGCCAGTACCTGGAAGCAGGTGTGAGTCAGCTTGTTCAGTTGCTCGGTCACGGCCGCGATGATTTTCGGGTGCACGTGGCCGGTGTTCAACACGGCGATACCGCCGGCGAAATCGATGAACTCGCGACCTTCAACGTCGGTCACGGTGGCGTTCTTCGCGGATTCGGCGAAGATCGGGTGAATCTGGCCAACACCGCGCGGTACAGCGGCTTCGCGGCGTTTCATCAGGGATGCGTTGGTCTTGCTCATAAAGTCCTCATTCGCCACTCATCGGGTGGCGTGGTCCAAGGAATACGTGGCGGGGAGGCAACTACGGCAGCATGCGATGATCGACTGCCACAGCTTTCCCGGCCACTACGAATAACGTCTTGAAACACGCAAAGGGTCAGCGCTCTCGTGCCCTCTGCGTTTGCTGCAATCTCGTGCCGAGCTTAGATGCCCAGGCAGAGGTATTTGATTTCCAGGTAATCCTCGATCCCGTACTTGGAGCCTTCACGGCCCAGGCCCGAAGCCTTGATGCCGCCGAACGGCGCCACTTCGTTGGAGATCAACCCGGTGTTGACGCCAACCATGCCGTATTCCAGGGCTTCAGCCACACGGAACACACGGCCCAGGTCGCGGGCATAGAAATAGGAAGCCAGGCCGAACTCGGTGTCGTTGGACATCGCGATCACTTCGGCTTCGTCTTTGAAGCGGAACAGCGGCGCCAGTGGCCCGAAGGTTTCTTCCTTGGCGACAGCAGCATCTTTGGGCACGTTGACCAGAATGGTCGGCTCAAAGAAGTTGCCTTCCATCACCTTGCCACCGGCCAACAGCTTGGCGCCTTTGCTCAGGGCATCGGCGATGTGTTCCTGAACCTTGGCCACGGCTTTTTCGTCGATCAGCGGGCCAGTGGTGGTGCCTTCTTCCAGACCGTTGCCGATCTTGAGCTTGGCCACGGCCACTTTGAGTTTTTCGGCGAACGCGTCGTACACCGAATCCTGGATATACAGGCGGTTGGCACACACGCAGGTCTGGCCGTTGTTGCGGTACTTGGAGATGATCGCGCCTTCGACGGCCTTATCCAGGTCGGCGTCGTCGAACACGATAAACGGCGCGTTGCCGCCCAGTTCCAGCGAGACTTTCTTGATGTCCTTGGCGCATTCGGCCATCAGCTGGCGACCGATTTCGGTGGAGCCGGTGAAGGACAACTTACGCACGATCGGGTT
This sequence comes from Pseudomonas sp. Leaf15, assembly GCF_001421425.1. Taxonomy (NCBI): domain Bacteria; kingdom Pseudomonadati; phylum Pseudomonadota; class Gammaproteobacteria; order Pseudomonadales; family Pseudomonadaceae; genus Pseudomonas; species Pseudomonas sp. Leaf15. The sequence goes on along the minus strand of NZ_LMKI01000005.1, from coordinate 96,022 downwards.
GCTGGTCAGCTCGCTGCCAATATCACCGGCGCTGCCGGAAACCACGCTGAACACGCCTTTTGGAATACCGGCACGCTGGGCCAGTTCAGCCAGGGCGAACGCAGAGTACGGGGTTTGCGAAGCCGGCTTGAGCACCATGGTGCAACCGGCGGCCAAGGCCGGGCCGGCTTTACGGGTGATCATCGCAGCTGGGAAATTCCACGGCGTGATGGCCGCGGTAACGCCGATCGGTTGCTTGATCACGATCAGGCGCTTGTCCGGCTGGTGGCCAGGAATCACATCACCGTAGACACGCTTGGCCTCTTCGGCGAACCACTCGATAAAGGAAGCGGCGTAGACGATTTCGCCTTTGGCTTCGGCCAGCGGCTTGCCCTGCTCCAGAGTCATCAGACGCGCCAGGTCGTCCTGGTTCTCGATGATCAGCTCGAACCAGCGACGCAGCTTGTTGGCGCGGTCCTTGGCGGTGAGCGCACGCCAGGCCGGCAGGGCCTTGTCGGCGGCTTCGATGGCGCGGCGGGTTTCAGCCGCGCCCATCTTCGGCACAGTGCCGAGAATTTCGCCCGTGGCCGGGTTGTTGACCTTGATGGTTTGACCGTTGTCCGCATCGACCCAAGCGCCATCGATAAAGGCTTGTTGGCGGAACAACTGGGTATCTTTGAGCTGCATGTCGGCTTTCCTTAACAGCACCGCGCGCACGCGGAGCGAATTAGAGTTGTTGAAAGGCGCCTTGTGGGCTGCCGTCAGGGAAATCACCCAGTGCGAGAGATAAGTGGAATAGCGCACGGGAGACAGAGCGTTTGAAATCTCAAACGAATCCTAGGATCAATGGGGGTAAAGGGCAATAGTCTGTTCGAAAAAAAGAACGAAAACGGCGCATTTGCCGAATCTTTCTGATCAGCGTGTTTCGGCCGGGTTCCAACCTTTCGATCACTGGTACGCGGCGCAGAGCCTCCTGGCAGCAAATTCCTACCCATAAACGGCCAAAGACCAGCATGGACGCCCAAGGTCGACATGGGTATGATGTCGCCCGCACAAGCATCCGTAGCTCAGCTGGATAGAGTACTGCCCTCCGAAGGCAGGGGTCGTGGGTTCGAATCCCGCCGGGTGCACCATATAGCAGTCTCGGGCTGTCTCAGACAGTCTACGAAACACCCCAAGAAGCCCGCCCCGTGCGGGCTTTCTTGTTTCTGGCTATCCATCCCTGTCTACCCCTATAACTTCCCGCCGTGTATGCCCACGTGTATGCTTTGAGATTCCTATAACTGGAGGCATACATGCAGTGAAACGCACTGAAATCAAACGCCGCCCCTTAGCAGACACCACACTTGCAGGGCTGGAGCCGGAGAACGCTACGTATCGTGAGCAGGACGGGAATGGCCTGTACTTCCGAGTGAAACCTAACGGGCAAAAATCGTGGGAGCTGCGCTACAAAAAGCCAGACGGGAAATGGTCGTGGCTGGGCCTCGGCGGCTACCCCGATATCAGTGGCTCATTAGCGAGACAGAAAGCAGCTCAACTGCGGGAAGACGCATCGACCGGCAAAAACCCATTAGTGAGCAAGCAAGCTCGCAAGGTTGCCGACCAGGTTGCTGCCAACAACACTTTTGAGGCGTTAGGCCGTGAGTGGTTTGAAGCCAGACGCACAAGCTGGGAAGCAGGTACGTCCCGACGAGTACTGGGAGCACTGGAGCTTCATGTGTTCCCTGTCTTCGGCAAGCGCGTGTACACAGAAATATTGCCCCTGGAATGGATGGAGTTTCTACGTGGCATGGAGCAGAAGGGGATCATTGAACAAATGGGCCGAGTTCGCGCCTTTTGCAAAGAGATCTATGACCTGGCCCGCGTAACAGGACGAGCCGTCCACAACCCCCTTGAAGGTCTCAGCAAATTCCTGCAATCACGTAGCGCTGAAAACTATGCACACGTTTCGATTGAAGAACTGCCTGCACTACTTCGGGCGATCAACTCCTACCCTCACGCAAAGGACGTTCGCATAGGGCTTCGCTTGCTTTCCTTATTAGCATCGCGCCCGAGCGAGATCCGAGAAGCACGCTGGTCAGAAATTGATCTCTCCAAAAAGCTATGGACGATCCCAGCCGAGCGAATGAAACGTCGTCGCGAACATGTGGTGCCCCTCTCTCGACAGGCGATCGAAGCGCTCACTGAATTACGAACACTTACAGGTGCGTACCCTCTCCTATTTCCAGGCAGGAAAGACAGGACAATCCCTCGTAGTAACACCGTCTTTCTAATGGCGCTCCGCAGACTGGGATATGCCGGTCGGCAAACAGGCCACGGCTTTCGTCACATCGCGAGCACCATACTCAATGAGCAGGGTTTCGATGAGAATCACATTGAGGCCCAGCTCTCTCATGCAAAAGAGGGTATTGCCGGGGTCTATAACAAAGCGGTGTACCTGCCTCAGCGTAGAGTGATGATGCAGTGGTACGCCGATCATCTTGATGCCCTAGTGAGTGGAAATGTGGTGCAGGGCCAATTTGGAAAGGCAGTATGAGAGCACATACCCAGCCCCCCTCCACAACCGGTGTAACGGGCGTTACTCGTGTAACGCCACTCGCCAAGCACCCGATTTCATTGGCTTTCACACCCGTTACACAGTTGAGCGACATAGCGTACATCCGATGTAACGCAGCCCCAACGTGTAACGCAAAAGTCAGCGCTCGGGTGCTGCGGGCAGCCGCTTTTCACCCGAGCCCTACCAAGCTACCTTCGCTGGCTCCGCCCTTCAAGCGCAGGGCGTGGGACTTTCGGTTACACAGCGCAGGAGACACTTGGCAATGACTGATCGCCAAACCCTACTGCATTCGGCGCTAACCACCGGTCTGCTCAAATCTCTCTCAGCGCAACCGCTCTATGATCTCTGCCGTGGACAGGTCGCTGACGCCTGCCACCTGATCGAACAGTGCTAGCTGCGCAATTACTAAACCGCCGCGTTCACCCTGCGTTGCCCCCATATTGACTACACATTGATCGGTCTAGGGGAAAAGTGGTTTTCTTCGTCTAGATAAATGTATAGATAGATACCCCTGTATCCATAACCAGGGGTTATCCATGAAAGACCATACCCGCAAGTACGCAAATCCCACCGAAATCCGCTCTTACGAAACGAGCGATCTGAGCGCCAAGCGAACCAGTCACCCTGCTGCAGATCCTTCAGCGATTCTGATCCGTATGCCGGAAGTAATGGGCATAGTCGGGTTAGCACGTCCAACGATTTACAAACTTATGCAGCAAGCGGATAGCGGCTTCCCAATTCCAGTAAAACTAAGCGGTAGTAGCGCACGTAGCGCTCCCGTCGCATGGGTACTGGCTGAAGTTTTAGATTGGACGCGCGCACGAATCGCAGCTCGAGACAGGGTGGCGGCATGAAAAATCGAGCCGCTAGCAACGCCATTTTGCAGCCCTTTTCTGTACTCAGAACAGTCGGATTCTCATCACGCGGTATGCAGCGTTTTGAACGTTACCGCACAGAGCAAAAACGCCTGAACCGGGACGTGATGGTTATGCGATGGAGAGATGGCATCTGGTGCGCATTGTCAGTTCCCTGCCAAGCCCCTCAAGCAATCATCGTCGACGAAGGCCAACAAATCGATGCCTACGAGGATGCGCGCGCGTGCCTCGAAGACGACCTGTTGCCCTTTGTCTCCCTGCGCTGGGACATCCATGCCTGAAACGAAAACGCCCCCGGCGGCAACCGGAGGCGTTGAGGTAAATCTACATGCCTGATCAATTTATGCCGCATCGAAAAAATCCGCAAGTGATCTGCACAGTTGCACTTTCAAAAAACGGGCGTTACTCTCTGGCTGTCGCTGCAAATTCAGCGACCGGGCTTGGTAACCCGACGAAATCAAGGCGCAACAGCGCCCCCATTACGATTGCAGGCGCTTTTTTTGTGCCCGCAGTTACGTGTTATGGCGGCTGTGCGTGGGAGGCATTCGTGCCTGCCGGGTTCCTTGATTCCCGGTTTACCAACCTGCGCACAGCTGCCACCCATTCGCTTGGTAACGAACGTGGCAGCTCCTCAAATCAAGGAGCTACACAGATGAAACACGCCTTCAATCCGTCCAAAATTCGCGCTGCTGCTCATCGAGCAATGGCTCTCGCCGCTCTACACGCAAACTCCAGCCTCGCTACACGCCTCTCCCGTTACAACGCCCATATGTCCAAGGCTCGCGCCCTGGAAGCCGCAGGGGGTGCCCAATGAGCATGCTCCCAGGCTTTGCACTGCCCGAGGACCTACTCTGCGTCAGCCAAGACGCCGAAGCCGGTCTTCCTATAGACGCCATCACCTGCGCGCTCGACCGTGCCGACTCCGTTCTCATGCTGCTGGAAGACCACTTAGACGGGGATAAACCCCTGCTGTCCAACCGCGTGCTGTCGTCTGTTATTTGGGACGTGCGCGGCACATTGGGCTTGATCAAAACACTCACCATGTACGGTGATGCCTCCTCTGTGCCGATGGGCCAGAAAGGCGGTGCGCTGTGACCCACTCCAGCACGCGTGGACGCTCCGAGTTCTCCCCTGCCAACGGTAACGGCCAAAACCTGTTTCGGGTGAATGCCGGTATCCCGCTGGAAGACGCACTTGAAGCCGTCTCCCAAATTCTGCACCACGCCAATCAACTGATCCTCGACGCCGCCATCAGCGATGCGGGCGAGCGTTTTAGTTGGCCTGCGTTCTACCTCGGCGAGATGGCCAAAGCGCTGATCGATGACTTGAACGAGGCGTTGCTGGAGTCGAGGACCGCCCAATGACTCAACGCACCGGCAACACCTCAAAACGCCCCAGCTTTGCCGACGTAAAAAGCGCAGCCCTGAAGAACATCGACCGTGTGCTTGCTCACTGGCTGCCAAACGGCAAACGTGTTGATGGCGGCAAGGAATACACCGCACCGAATCCCACACGCACGGACAAACGTGCGGGCTCACTCAAGGTCAATTTGAGCAAAGGCACCTGGGCGGATTTTGCCACCGGCGATAAGGGCGGCGATCTGATCGACCTGGTGCGTTACATCGACGGCGGCACGGACGTTGAGGCCTGTAAAAAACTGGCAGGTCTGCTCAGCGTTTCCGCTGGCTCTGCGACCACCAATAACGCACCGACCAAGCCCGCAGCGCCGGAATGGATCGCTCTTCAGCCGATCCCGGCCGAGGCCATGAACAAGTGTCCGACCAAGCACCGGCAACACGGTGTTCCGTCAAAGGTGTGGATCTATCGCGATGCTCAGGGTCAGCCAGTCATGGCGCTGTATCGCTTCGACCTGGGCCCAGATGAAGAAGGAAAACCGAGGAAGGTCTTTGCACCGCTGACCTGGTGCAAGCGCTCCGATGGGCAAACCACACAATGGCGCTGGCAAGGGTTGCCGGAACCTCGGCCATTGCTGCGCCTGGATGAGCTGGCAAAGCGCGCCGACGCGCCTGTGGTGTTGTGTGAAGGCGAAAAGGCCGCTGAAGCCGCTGCTGAACTCATGCCCGACCACGTAGCCACCTGCTGGCCGAACGGCTCTAACTCTTGGCACAAGGCCGATCTGACGCCACTCAAAGGGCGAAGCGTTGTGCTGTGGCCGGATAACGATGCCAGCGGCAAGGCCTGCATGGACGCCATTGAGCTCAAGGTGATTGAGCTGGGCGCCGCTTCGGTACAACGAATCTCGCTCGACGTCTTCAAGCTCAAGCCCAGCAGCAAAGGCGGAAAGCCGACACTCGTCAAAGGTGGGAAATGGGGAGACGGCGACGATGCAGCAGACGCATTAGCCAAAGGCTGGACCGCTGACCACGCAGCCGAGCTGATGCGCAGCGGTGAGTTTTTCGGCGGTGCCGCTGAGCCAACTGAACCTCAACAACCGAAGGCCAATGCGCCCGCCAAACGCCCCGCGAAATCGAAAAATGATCTGTTGCCGGGCGGCTTTCGCCTGACGCCTGAAGGGGTGTTTTATTCCGGCGATGATGGCGAGGCGCGTCCCGTGTGTTCGCCTTTGGAAATCATCGCCCGCACTCGCGACGACAAGGGCCACAACTGGGGGTTGTTGGTCGAGTTCGATGACCCGGACGGCGCCAAAAAACGCTGGAATATTCCAGCCAGGACCATGACCGGCGACTTCGGCAAGGACGTACTCGGCCCACTGGTCGACATGGGCCTGCGCCTTGCAGGAAGCCGATCCGGACGTAACGCACGCAATGACCTGCAGAGTTATCTCGGCGGCTTCGATAGCGCCCAGCGCGCACGATTAGTGACGCGCTTGGGCTGGCACGACAATGCGTTCCTATTGCCCGAACAACAAATCGGCTCGCACTCCGAACATCTGCATTTTTATGAGGCCGGCGCGCAGTTGCCGCCGATCAGCGAGGCGGGTTCTCTGGAGCAATGGCAGCAGCAAATCGGCGCGCTATGCGTTGGTAACCATCGCTTGGCGTTTGTCGTCTCTGTGGCGTTTGCAGGGCCTCTGCTGAACATGCTGGGGCATGAGTCGGGCGGTTTCCACCTGTATGGCGACAGCTCCGGAGGCAAGACCACTCACCTACAAGTCGCTGCATCGGTTTATGGCGGGCCGCGCCTAGTGCGTTCGTGGCGTTCGACAGACAACGCCCTGGAGTCCATCGCCGCCGCTCACTCAGACGGCCTCCTGGTGCTGGACGAAATCGGCATGTGCGACCCACGCATTATTGGAGAAACGGTGTACATGCTCGGCAATGGCACCGGCAAGGCCCGGGCGAATGATCGAGGACAAGCGGGCCGACAGGTGCAGGAGTGGCGCTTGCTGTTTCTCTCGACCGGCGAGAAGACGTTGGCGCAGCACATGGCGGATGCCAACAAGGAGTTGAAAGCCGGTATGGAGGTGCGCATGCTCGCCGTGCCTGCGGATGCCAGCAAAGGCCTCGGCATGTTCGATGTGTTGACCGGTTTTGAGGACGCTGCGGCCCTCTCTGACGCACTCAAGGCCCGTGTAGCCAAATACTACGGCACACCCCTCACCGCCTTCCTGCACGCACTGTGCGCGCCTGGCGAGATGCTCAGATGGACGGTGATCATTCGCCGCACGGTGGAGCAGTTCATCACCCAAAACCTACCCGCCTCGGCCAGTGGTCAAGCCCAACGTGCAGCCCTTCGCTTTGGCCTCGCAGCAGCGGCCGGAGAGTTGGCCACCGCCTTCGGGGTCACTGGTTGGCCGGATGGTACGGCCACGACGGCTGCACGGGTTTGCCTGCATGCATGGCTAGCCGAGCGCGGCGGCGCCGGTAACTTCGAGGGTGATGCGATTCTGGCGAGATTGCACCAGGTCATCGAGCGGTTTGGAGAGAGCCGCTTCACCCGATGGGAATCTGCCGCCGCCAAGATCGATGAACACGGCCCACGCACGATTGATCGACTGGGCTTTCGCAAGACGATGGAGCACGGCATGGGTGATGCCCTGCACACCACCAACACCTACTACGTGTTACCGGAAGCCTGGAGGGCCGAGATCTTCAAGGGCATGAATATCAGTGCGGTGAACAAGGAGCTGCTGCAACGGGGCGTGCTGGAACCGTCCAGCGACGGCAAGGCGTCGAGTCTGGTTCGGTTACCCGGTCTGGGTCAGCAACGCTGCTACATCGTGAAGACGATTCCGGGCACGGAAGAGAGCGAGGCCGGGGCTGCCTGACGGCATGCCTGCTGATCGAGGTAGCGCCGGCTCATTACCGGCCTCGCCAGCCGTTCGACAACCATCCCTATCAACCGCAATACCCAGAGACAATACAGATGAACACTATCCAAGAACTGAAAGACCGCCGCGACACACTGACCCTCGAAATGAAGAGCATTCAGGGTGACCTGGCGCCCTTCGAAGAAGCGCTGGAAAGTCCCGAGGTTATCCAGCAGGGCCGTCAACGGGCCGTGCAGGATGAAATCAACGATCACAAAAGGCGCATCGACTCGCGAGATCTGGAGATCAGTAAACTGAACCAGAAGATTGATCGCCTTGAGACATTGGCAAACCGTGAGAGCTTGGCTGCGGGCTATCTCAGCGATATGGCGAACTGGAAAGCAGACGAAATGGAACTCAACGAGAAGCGCAACAGCATCGAGACACGATTGCAGCAGGTCCGCCAGAGCGATCAGGAGGACATGGCAAAAGCGCGACAAGCTGAAACGGACGCAGCCACCGCTTATGCGCAGGCGGTCGCTTGGGGCGATGTGGAGGGCGAGAAAGTGGCCAACGCCGGAGCTCAAAAAGCAGCAAAAAACCTCACCACTGCGATTGAACATCACCGCCGCCAACAATTGCTCATCACCGCCCTGGAGCAGGAGCTGGAGACGATTGACCTGCATATCACGGAGGCACAAAAAGAACGCGCCAAGATCGAGAACAAAGCGGCACATCTGGCGAACACCGTGTTAGAGGAAAAGTGGAACGAGGCCGCGAAAGAGTTGCTGGAAACTGGCGGTAAGCTGTGGGCCGCATGCAATCTGATTAATCGTGACCCGGTTGCACTGATGAACTTGGATATCCCTGAACAGGGCGAGCACTTTGGAAGCTGGACCTGGCGAGAGCTCATAGATCGCTCAGGCCAACACAGCCTTATTGACCTACTGGCGGCCTAACCTGAACCCTCCCCGAAGCAACCGGCGAGGGTCGGCTGCTTCGGGCCAACCAACGGTCTAATCATGAATAAACCACCACAGAACAGCGCTGAGATGCCCGATCACCTAAAAGCGCGGAAGCTTCATTTGAACGAAATAATTGTCGTCCTGGGCGGCATAAAAAAGCTCAATGCAAGAGCAAACAAAGATACTAAAGTCGCGACGCTCACGATTGATGCAATCAAGGCAGAGATTGATTTCATAGATCTCAAGCTCAAAAGAAAGAGCGGTTGATGAAGAAGCGGAAGCTTAAGCAGCTTCCGCTTCGTCAGACCCTCTCATTACAAGCAAGGCTCCAGATTTTTCGGTTTCCGATCCGTGACGGCTGTGGACTTATAACCGCTTTCGGCCAAAAGCAGACCCTCAAGGCCATTCATTTTCAATCTTAGAGTTGAACATGCCTTGATTACGTCGAATTCGGGACCAGTGACGGTTCCAAACGCAAATGCACGCCACGAAACGCAACACCAAAACAAAACATCCAAAGGACATCATAGAACAGGGAATAACATCGCCTTCTAGTTTTCGTAGCGCTCTTTACGGGGCTCGTTTTATATAAAGCCCTATATCAGCGCGCAAAATTAGACTATACGCAACTGAACTTTCTTCTTTGCAAAGCGCAGTTAGTTATTCAATAGGGCCGCTTCGTCACGATTGCTGATCATATGTTTCCTGCCAAAGCGTGAATGCATGCCTCTGAAAAAATAGATGAGCGCCTCGTCAATCCACATCCATGAAATTGGCAAGCCATTCAGACTATCTGAACTCAATTCTCTAGAATGGTAGGGAGTCCCGAGCCTTTGCTTATTATCTCTATGGATCAGGGTGCAATGAAACGTTGGCGATATGGGGAAAAGTACCATGATTTGGGTCTCATGCAAAAGGTTATATACAGGCTGCGGAAGAACTTCGGCTGTACTAGTAAAAAACTCGGAAACAGGATGATCACTAGTGACGAAAGGCGTATCACTGGAAAACCCAAGAACAACTTCATAACTCGACTGTAGGTGTCTAGGTATTCGCTCTAGCCCAAGCCTGACTAGCTGACTTGGCTCGTTCTGCATGGTGAAGATTTCTCTCTCTTCACTCGACAGTGGGGCCTCTTTAATAATTTTCGCCATCTGCTGGACAATATTGGGAGTGCGTATTAACTGCGCAGAGATGAAGTTCAATAATTTTTCTAACGCCCCTGCTTTTGCTAAGACGAGTGCTGCGCGCTGGCAAATTTCTTTATGAATGTCCATTTCATTTTTTAGCAGCTCATCCGGCTTCAGCTCAGCGATTGCCTTAAGAACAGGAGCTGCCTTATTTTCAATTTCTCCTAGAATATCTTCAATTTCGTTGGTTGGCTTATTTTTGTCATCTTCGTAAAAGTACTCATCTGAAAGAACACTCTTTGTTCCCACTTTGCCTTTTATATTGTGGGCTAGGTCATGCAACCAGACTTTCCCGCTCGTATCGGCCCACAGCTTCATGTAGTGTTGCGGAACGTAGTGTTGGTTGATGGTCATCTGTTTCTTCATGAATCGATCCAAGTCCTGGTTTGAGGGGCATCACACTAAGCCGCAGAAACGTTTCAATAGAGCCATATCACTTTAACATCGCCAAAAGTTAACCTGAGAAGCGTTAATGTCACCAACCTTTTTTACTGCCCGCTCCTACCTGTGGGTTTAATCGGTCGTTCGCGACCGACGGGCAACGGCCAATAGCTGCCCTTTACAAAGGCTAATTACGAAGTATTGCGGACATTAAATACTGTTAGAGGTATCGCTATAGACCACAAGGCAAAGCCGCCCGCTCATCCTCTGTCCAGCACCGCTCCAGAAATACACATGCTTGGCAGCAGGTCCGGCTGTCAATTGCTTGGATGAGGCAGCGCGCTTCTCGACGGTCTTGAACAATTTGGTGTGCACAGTGGTGGCGCTGAGTATCAACAAAAAACGCTGGAGGATTGACCGTACGAACGCTGATTGCGGAATTCATTGTGGCATTAGCTCCGCATTCAGCCCAAGTATGATATTTACATTCTTGCACGCGGGGGTCCGCGAGGAGAAAGTGCGTTGCACTACCAGTTGCGACGAGCCATTCGTCCGCTTCTGGTAGTGTATCCACCGGTGCTTTCGACAAACGATCATTACGAAATCCCGGAAAGGCTGAAAGCTCAGCGAGGGTCAGTTCTCCACCAAGCTCCCTAGCGCATGCTGCAACAAGCGTGGCGCCAAGGGCGCGCACTTCATCCAGGTGCGGCGCAAGTGTTTCGATGTCATCATCATTCCTTCGATAGTCGAGTTCGACCGGGGTCTCATTGTGGATCACGGTGAATAGAGCGCCATCTGTGCGGATAACGAATAGTGCTGGGTAGATCAGGATCCGCGGCATAGGTGTGAATAGCTTGCTGCCAGTTCGCTCATAGTGGACATGCATACCCTGAAAGGCGCTAGAGACTTCGCCCAGTTCTAAGTAACGCGTCAGTTGCGCCGGACGCAAAGGCACTGGTGCGTCTATGGTTAACATCGAACGATGAAGAAGGTCGAAGATCTCCTCAGCATGCTCCTTAAGCTGTGCGCGTGCATAGATCGCGATATCGTCAGGCCGAGCAGCTCCCAGGAAAGTTTCAACTGGCGCCTTGAACACCACCATCCACTCCCCGCTGATGATGACGGCTCTGGGTAAGTTGTGACTGTACCGTTCTTTGAGCGTTTTGACATAGCCGCTGACTTGCCGCAGATACTTGTCCCATTCTCCAATGATCGGCGAAGTAGCCTCGGTCTTTCCGCCCCTTATATGTTGGATCGCGGCAACAAGTAGTGCGGCTTCACTATCGTGTTGACCGTCCCCTCGAGCAGAGATCGCAGGTTTGTCCCAAGCTTTGGCTTCTATCAGCAGGAGTGGTGTCCCATTAATGTCGGACACACCTAAATAGTCCATGAACCTCGTAGTGTTCGCCTGTAGGCGAGCCTCTTCAAGGACATTGCCCAATGCGCCGAGTCGCCACCCAAGGTGAGTGAGTAATTCATCCACGAATAGCAGACGCGTATCGTGTTCGTGGGGGCGGCGACTGAGGTCGAGCTCTGCGTAAGGATCACGCTGCGGTCTTGCCAGCTCCCGCTCCAATTCAGTAAGGAGGTCGCTGAGCCCCCGCTTAAATAGGTTTTGTAACGCAGACCGATTCACTGGATAAATTCCGGCAAGCGATAAAGCAAGCGCCGTGCCGCCGGCCACCCGGCATCCATAAATATTTCTAGGCAATCAATTAGCTGCGCGCGCCTGGCCGCGTCCTCAAAGATTTCCTTATGGTCAGCAAGAAAGATCCCGATGAGTTTGACAAGCAGGTCTACACCCAAAGTATCGTTTTGATAGCCTAGTCGCGTACTAGATTGAAGAATGCTAATTGCTAAATCGAAGGCCATACCCGCGTCTACATCGACTAACCGCTCAACGAGCTGAAGCAGATAATATGTAGTGTGCGGTTGAGCATACTCGCCGATCCGCTTTAGGATATCTGCGTTTTCTTGCAGGAATACCCCCAGACCTGAGCGGAAACCTAATGCGTTGTCAGCCCAGCTATTGCGGCTCTCGTCAGTCGCAAAAAACATCTGCATTCCTGCAGTGTCAATCAGCCGCGCGCATTCCCGAACCTCTTCGCTTGCTGTTACGTCCAAATCTTGAGCCATCACATACCTGGCAAGCAGGGTATTTGCAGCATTTACAATGTCGGAGACAAGCGCTTGGGAGCGCTGGCGGATGCCGACATACTTGCCGGGGGTCTCAGCGATCCCGGCAACAATAGCGTCGCGTAGTGTGGCTAAGATCTTAATTATTGCTTCGGAGTGCTTCCACGGCTCTTCTACCCACTTATCGATAACAGCCTTTGCCCCCGGAAAACTGTAGGTAACCCAAAGAACTGTAAGGTTACCTGCGATGGCTTTATACAGACGCCGTTGTCGATCTGACCCCGATGTCTCACGCTGTGACAGCATCAGTAAGAGCTCTAGAGTTCGCTGCTGATCTGAATGTATCAAGCGTGAGACGACCCCACCGAGAAGATGCTCGATGACAGTTAGGTTAGGTTCGTTCGTAAAGTGTCCATTCAGTAGGCTCCAGAATCGGTCACGATCTAAGTCCCAAATTCGGACAAGGCGCACCGAAGCACTCAGCCGGACCGCAGGGTGAGTATCAGAAAGCAGTTCCTCCGCCTGAGCACCCAGCTTTGGGTAGAGATCTGCTCGTTGAGCAAAGAGATCCCAATAAGCTTGCGCTGCTTCAACCCGTGCTGCTGGGCTCCCCCATGCAGCAGACTTTTCGAACTCGGTCTCCGTGTGGGCTTCAAGCACCGGACTCTCGGATCTAGCAGCGACTTCCAACAATGCTATAAATTCTGCATCTTCTTCAGGCGTAGGAGGCACGTCCTTCGATACCAGCAACTGTCGCGATACGATGGCTTCGCAGCCTTGACCAATGACCCCCTCCGCATGCCGCTTAAGACCAAAGTGTGCCGCATCGTCTAGTAGGTTTTGTATGCGGTTGAGTGCTGCAAGCGAGTCTTTAAGCGAAGCCACTGAGGCGTTTTCAGACTTCGATTCAAGTCCAAGCAGTGTCTCCGCAGCTTTGATCGCGGTTATGACACGCGAGTTCTCAGGCGCATCCTTGTCTAGATCTCGCATCCAGAAAAAGTCATCCGGATTGCTCCAGCCGGTATGAACTGTGAATAGCCTGTCATTTGTTGGTGTCGGACCTTGGACAGACGTGTTACAGATTCGGCGAGCTTCTTCAGTGACCAAGTTGTCTCTGCCTAGCGCACCAAAAAGACGCTCTAAGAAGGAAAAGCGAGCGTCGACGTGATGTGTAAACTTTGAAAAATCGAAGTGAAGCACACCCTCTTCTAGTGCCTGCCGCTCTTGCTTTGAACGTCGAACATAGCCTTTCGCAACGAGATCAATTGCGTCTTTTCGGGTGTCGGGAAGAACGAGAAAGGGCTCGGTCACTGCTATGGGCCAGAGCAGGTCTACTAGACCGTCGGAGCGCTCGACGGCGCAGAGGAACATTCGAGACCAGAGGATCGCTAAAGAAGCCTCATCCATTAGGATGTCGATCAAAGCCAAAGCCTCAGCCTCAGTTGCGACTTTGAGGTGCTCGCGCAACTTGGCCACTAGGCGCTCTGCATCACGCTCGTGAGTGCCGTCGGGGTTATGAGCCCACACGTAGCTGTGGTCTTCTCGCAGATGAATTGATCTTCCTCCAGCCTGAAACCGTATGTTTAGGGCTTCGTCGGAAATTGCATGCTCACGTGCGACGTATCCTTCGAGCGCATAGACGACAGCAGTGATCGCAGCTCTTGGATGCAGTTTTAGAAATTTTGGCAGGTACTCGCCTAGGGACCATCGCGCCATTTCGTAATCCTGCCGAGCATTGGAAGTAAGGCTAAGGATTTGGCTATTGTTGATCCTGGTTTGCTGATCGTCCGTCACTTCGTAATCAAATACCGTCCGGTAGATAACTGAAGCGACGAACTCTGGATCGGCTTCTCCGATTGCTGCAATTTTGTAACAGACCGCTGGTACCTCGGCATGCCCGAAACGGTCTAGCCGATCACGGCCGAACAACCGGGCTATCAAGCCCCGAGAAGCAGTAATGTCACTTCCGTATGTGGCGATGACGAAATCAATGGCGCTCCTGACAATGAACCCCGGTTCGGGCTGGCTAAGTCCGTAAGTCAGTAGTTCGCGTGCGGCTTGGCCAAGCATCGGCTTGAACGCGTCGTCTTCGGCTCTTCCAATAAGATTGTGGAGCAGAAATCGAAGGATATTACTAACGTTGCTCGGAGAGGTAGCCAATCGATCGGCGAGACAAACCCATGGCCCCAAAACTATCTCCTTCTCATCTTCCAGCCGCACAGCAAAAGCACCTGTCACATGGGAGAGCGTCTCTAGAGCCCCCTTGTCACCCGCGATAGCCAGATTCCCGAGTTGAATGCAGTCATTCGCCGAAGTTGGAAACTCTGCACCCAATCTGCCAGCAGTGCTGCGGATGATTGGGTCGCCATCTTTTTCATTGATGAGGTTGCCTAGGGTCCCCCAAAACCGCACGTGGGCAGGATCAGACTCCCAAATTTCGCGAAGTACGAATCCAAGTGCTGGTGATAGCATCATCCCCAGCGCCTCAACCTTAGCGAATCGATAAGTTCTGTTGCTTATGGCGTCGGGGTCTAGGTAAAGCCGCGCGGCTGCATAATCGAATAGGAGATGATGTCGGAACTGTACCCACCTTTCGTTATCAACGACAACAAGTACACCTTCTCTACAGAGGGTGTCGATCATTGCGGGAGCATCGAACGCCACCTCAGATTTTGATGCGCGAAGCGCCCTCGCTTTGATCATGGATTGAACGACGCGGCTGAGGCTATTCGTTGCTGGTGAACCGTGGCCTTCCACACGGTGCTCCCAATAAAGGCCTAATAAGTCGGCTTGGGAAGCGACTGCGTAAAGTTCCTTGACCGCGTTCCCCGAGATCAATTCGCTCAGAAGTCTGGTATTGAAGGGCACCATAGCCAAGTCACGCAGACGCGGCGGCGAGTTTGCAAGACACGTAGCCATGGTAGGTGACTGTTGGAGAAGTTGCTCAAACTCCGCTTCTGACCAAGAGGGCACCTGAATATGTAAAACGTTTGAAAAAGCTGGATCTGCGAGCGACGTCTGCGGCGGCGTCCCTCGAAACAGAGCACGTAGCTGTTGCCCCATACGCAGGTCGAAATTACGAATCGATGCCACAACGTTCCAGCGCCCCTTCCGTTCAAGGACTCGCTCGATAAGAGTTCGAAAGATTTTCTCGCCATGACCGCCGCGCGTCGCGTCCAATGCATCAACTATCAAATAGGCCTCGCCCGGTCCGTCCCAGGCTTCAAGGACATCAAGAATAGGATGCTTTAATCCGACCTCACGGGATAAGCCTTCGAGGCTCTCAATTGAGTAACGATCCACGGCGAGTTGAAGAACATCTAAACCATCCTCGTCCAATTTCTTCGCCAGGGCATTCAGAACCCCGCTCTTGCCAGCACCGGGCTCACCAATAATGAGCAAGGGACCGCTTCGCACTGCCGTCTCAATCGCGGTTTGGCAGTCGCGACGTACGGACAACGATTCGCCGTTGCCTACATCGATCTTTTCATAGCTGGCGAGCGCTTCTGCGATTTGCTTGGAATGTCGCTTGAGCGCCTGGATATCACTGAGATACTCGGGAGGTGCATTGAGCGCGATACCACGGCTGGCGAGAAGTTGTCGCCAGACGGGTAGGTCACCGCCGCCACGCTTCGTCATTAGTTGACCGCTTAAATCGGACAAGGAAGCGAAAGCTGCCGCAGCATCTACGTCTGGCCCAAAGACTTTGATAAGGGAGCCCCTCGCTAACGCGTACCCTTGGTCTCCGTCAAAGGTGAATATGTCTACAAGTTTCGCTAGCTCCAGCAGCAGATCATCATCAAATGGACTTTTGGTAACGCTCGACCAAGCACGCTCGACCAAACTTGAGAACACTTGATAAGCGCGTTGCTGTGCCTGGTTGAGTGCGCCTCCACCTGGCTGTGAAATGAGGCGTAGCGCGGTCGGTAAATCGTTCTTAATCTGGGCTGAGGCTTGAGGGCCTACAGCTAGCACCAATCGGTCTCGGACCGGATCGAGGGGGCGATTCCACCCCATAGTGCCATCACCTTGCTGAGCGACGAGCCAGTGGCGAACGAACTGCGAGATTGTCCTCCCTAACGGGGAGCTAGGGTCGTCACTAAGATTTGCAGTTGTCTTAGCCTGAACTGCGATGTAGCCGCCGACGCTGGTCTTGATCAGAAGATCGTCGACGGGTGCCTCTGTTTCAAAACGGACCCATTCAGGAGTAGCGGCGCCAAGACGAAAGCTGTCGTCTAGCCTGTCGCCAGCGAGAATCCATGATGAGAAGAGCGCCCCGAGTTGTTGTTCGAAACGTATCCCGGCGCTGGTCGCAGCGCCACCACCACCTATTCGGTCACTGGGGAAGGGATTTTGCGGTGTGTGGCTCAAGGCACGTTTCCGTTCAACGTCTGATAATTGGTTAGTGATAGCTGGGTTCACTCGCATTAGCAACCCGTTTGGTCATAGACTGCCCAAAGTTACCGGACTTGAATCTGCGGCACATCTCCCATTACTGCCCCATTTTAAGCACCATATCCACTTCAATGTGTTGCTTAAGCTTGACTCAGTTTCTACTTGAGTCCGGTAGCGACCTAATAAGCGAAAGCCCCTAGGTCGATTACTCCCTTCTAAATCATCACAAACCGCTCCTCCAGAATATTCGTTGATGTAACACCTATTTGCCATGTAACACGTAAATCGGCAAACAAGTCACAGCTATGCAACTAATAATGAAAATTTTAAAATCAAAGACTTATACAAAGACGCAACACGCGCAACACCTGTAACACGGTTTTATTAGGGCATCCCCAAGCCCCATTATTATTGCTCCTCCAGCGAAGCGAGGTCGGTCATGCTATTAGCTTTGGTTCGATGGTTGGGACCCTGGCGTATTCTTGAAGGTACGGGGTAGGAAACCCGCGGAATCGTGTTAGCGGGGAGCCTCCCAGCTTAGTGAACAGGTGAACCTGGTGAACTCCAGTTCACCTGTGCATTTGCCCTACCGTTTGGGCGATCTGAGGTCATCGTTACCAGGACGGTAACGATGACCTAATTTCTTTAAGATCCTTTCAATTTCAACGATTGAAATTTCAGTAACTTCCCACGCCTCCCACTAACTCGATCCCGCGGGTTTCATGCCCCGTGTGAAGCTAAAGCTCTCAGGGTCCCCAGCGTGATTTCCTTTCATCGAAAGGCGGAGCCCGCGAAATTCGCTTGGTAGGCTTGAGCGCAAAGCGCCTGCCCACAACACCCGGATGCTGACTTTAGCGTTACACGCAGTGGCAGCGTTACATCGGAGGTACGCTATGTCGCCCGACTGTGTAACAGGCATGAAAGCCAATGAAACCGGGCGTTTGGTGAAGAGCGTTACACTCGTAACACCGGTTACACCAGTTTTGGATGGGGGCTGGATACGTGCTCTCATGCTGCCTTTCCAAATTGGCCCTACACCACATGGTTGGCCTCTAGGGTGGGTAATTGCACTCAACCTGACCACCCATCTGCATTGCACTTGCCCACTCATTTGCATTCGACTTGGCAAGTCGTTCGCATCGGATTTGACCAGCACCCTGGGTGGCCCTGATTGGCAGAAGTCGACCCAATGTGGATACTGCAGAGATGAAAGCTTAAAAGCAACCTTAATCGCCGCACCAGCTTGACCAGCGAGCAAAGCTATCTCAGAGTTGATGACAACCTCGCTCCAAGACAATTTGGTTGCGACGGACACTATTAAATACAGCTCACAGTAGCGCCCCCCGAGTTCGGTTTTGACCCAAGCAAGGGTGCCCCCTACGGCAGCCATCGTGACTGGGATAGAGATATACCGGCTTCCGTCCGTCACTCGTATGCCGCCACGACGACATTCGAAGTGAACGGCCAGTCGTTCGAAGGTCTCAATGTCAATGCCATGCACGACGACGAAATAGCTTAAGCAATCATCTTGGTTCACTGTAGTGATCATATTTTTACAGCCTGCCTCGCAGGCCAACTCGTCATTGGTGTCATAGCAGATAAATTCCGCTTTTGGCCCACTTCTGCCAGTGTCGACTGGCTGTATTGGGTCGTTTTCTTCCGTCTCGCGACGGGCAGAAGACGACCCAAAGCTGACGGTGGCGGCAGGTAGAAATCGGCCCTGAGCAGACATTCAAGAGGCGACGTCAGTGGGACTGCTACTAAGCACCTCATAGGTCAACCCAGCCTCAAAATATGACGCTCTCCACTCAAGGAATCCTACTTCTGGCTCGCACAACAAGAGAACGGTACATCCAGCCTCCCCCATTGAAACCCTTTCCACCACGGCGATATCTCCAGGAGCCGCCTCCCGAGAGTTCATCCAGTCCCTGAGTACCACCGCTGCCCGGTCAATAGTGATCAGTTTTATTATACTGCCCTTGGAAAGGGTCATACCGTCTTGCCTAAACTTGTGAACGTATCTGGTTTGTAAACCTATTTGGAGATTTAAGGAAGGTCTGCTCCTGGCCGTTTTCTGCCGATCAAGGCCACCCAGTGTGCTGGTCAAATCCGATGCAAACGATTGGTCAAGTCGAATGCAAATGGGTGGACAAGTCCATGCAACTACGCATCTAGGGAATCAAGATGGTCGGCGTGATTTCTGATCACCAGGTGGTAAGGACAGCTGATATGCAATGCTACTGACTAGAGGTAGATTGACTACCTGATAACAGGGCGGGAGAACATCATGGAAGACACCCCTTTGCTTGCGTCATTGCTCAAGCGCATGAATGAAAACCAACTGGCCCTGGGGGCAGCTATCGAGGAGCTGTCAAACTGGGTTGAGCAAAGAGGATCTACAGAAGTGGCACAGAACATTCGAGGGGCACTGGATACCCTGGATGGAAATGCAGGATTCATCACCCTTGCGCTCGCCTCACTGGCAGCAGAAGGTCGAACGAAGAAGTAACCACTAAGCCGGATGGCAACACATCAGCAACCATTTGGTGTTGCTTTACCCTACGGGATACCTCGAAAAAAGTGGCCAGACGGAAGCGCCGTGTATGCCCACATGTATGCCTAACCGAAGCACCACCAAAGACACCCAATGAATACGGGCATATTACTGCCCAGTTCAAACGACGCCGGGGCACCAGATACAGATGAAAAAGCCCCAGGTCGAAAGATTTGGGGCTTTTTTGTGGGCGAGTTTTTGTATGTCTTGAGTTTCGAGTATCCGCAATGTCTGAATAGTTGACTTGCGGGTGTCAATAAATCTGTGCCCATTCCCCCCCAGCGCCTTTCCAGGCAAACGATGATCAAAATGTGGGAGCGGGCTTGCTCGCGAAGACGGCGTGTCAGCCAATACAGGTATGACTGATACACCGCTTTCGCGGGCAAGCCCCACATTTTTGGCAAAGTTGTTTTCAAGATTCCATTAAAAAGCCCACCACCGAGTAGTCGGTGGCGGGCTTTTTTTGAAGGCATTTACCGCTTCTGCAACGCCTCCAACCGCGCCGGCAAATCCTCCTCAGGAAAGCGCTCATGCAGCGTCAACAGCTTTTCATCCGCCGCTTTGGCTTGCCCCGCCACGCGCAGATTCACAATCTCCTGCAACCCTTCCTCCAACGAAGGCACAACGACCGGTGCGCGTTTGCTCAGCTTCGCCACGGGTGCATCCGCCGTCGCACCGGCGATTTCAGCCTGAACCGGTGCAGACTCTACCCTCGGCGCAATCGCCATCCGCGCCATGGGCGCAGGCGCAGGCGCGGCATACATCTGTGGCGCCGGCGCCGCGGAAAACGTGGCGGTGGATATCTCCGGCTGCGACACGGGCACGCGCATCACCACGCCGATCATCAGTGCCACACCGGCGACGGTGGCGAATGCCATCTGCCAGCGCGGTTGGCGGCAGGCTTGCAGCCAGCGTTGCCACAGGCTGGGTTGCGGCTTGGGGGCTTCGCGGCGGGCGGTGGCGAGGAGGAAGGCGTCGAGGGACGCAGGCGGTTCGCCGGTGCTGTGTTGACGCAAATGCTGGATCAGCTCGTCGTCAGGTGTGTGTGGGGAGTGGGTCATACGAGTATCTCCTCGGCCAGCAGGCGGCGCAGTTTCTGCTGGGCGTAACGCAGGCGGCTTTTTACGGTTTCCAGCGGGGCGCCGGTGAGGGCGGCGATTTGCGGCACTTCGAGGTCGCCGTGCAGGCGTAGCAGGAAGACTTCGCGCTGGTCTTCGGGCAAGTCTTGCAAAGCGGCGTCGAGGCGCGCCTGGTCGCGGCTCAGGCTCAGTTGCTGTTCAGGGCCGGCGCTGTCGTCGGCCTGGGCGTGCAGTTGTTCGTCGTAGCTGTCATGTAAGGGTTTGTGGGTGCCGTGCTTGCGCCAGTGATCGATCAGGCGGTTGCGGGCAATCTGGAACAGCCATGTACGAAAACTCGCCCGGCCCTGTGGCTGGGTGGTGCTGCGGATCAGGCTGAGCCAGGTTTCCTGGTACACCTCTTCGGCCAGTTCGGCCTTGTTGCTCAGTGATACCAGGAATCGGTAAAGGCCTTGGCGGTGCCGCGCGTACAACACTTCGAACGCGGCAGCGTCGCCGGTTCGGTAGCGGGCCAGCAGCGATTCGTCGCTGGGTGAGTCATCTGTTACGGCCATGTAGGTCGCGAACTCCTTTCGATGGATCGATGCACATTGACTGTGGGGGCAGGCAAGCCAGCTCCCACAGTTGATTGGTGCCATGTTCGGGATCAGTGTTTGAGGCTCTGCGACAGTTCCACCAGTTGCACGAACTCGTTGCGCAACCCGAACGGGTCATCGCCGCGGGCCGAGCGGGCCAGTGCGGCGGTGTCCTTTAAGCTCATGCTGCCAGTGTAGCGGCCATCGCCCTTGAGCTGTTGGGCGAAGGCGGCCACCGCTGCCGCAAAGCGCAGGTCGGCGCTGGCTGGGGTGGTTTCGTTGCGGATGGGCCGTTCGATCAGTTGGCTGGCACCGCCCGCGGCCGGTTTGTAGCGTACACGCAGGATGGCCAGCTCAGCGGAGGTGTTTTCGGCCGCAGGCGCGGCGGCGTAACGCAACGGCTCCAACCAGCCCTTTTCGCCCTTGGGCACAATTTCGTACAGGGCGGTCACGGTGTGCCCTGCGCCGATCTCTGCGGCGTCGACCTTGTCGTTGTTGAAATCCTCACGGTTGAGTGCGCGGTTTTCATAACCCAGCAAGCGGTACTCGCTGACCTGGGCCGGGTTGAATTCCACCTGTAATTTCACGTCCCGCGCCACTACCGCCAGGGTCGAGCTGAGCTGGTCTACCAAGACTTTGCGGGCTTCACGCAGGTTGTCGATGTAGGCGTAGTTGCCGTCGCCGGCGTCGGCCAGTTGCTCCATCAGGTGCTCGTTGTAGTTATCCACACCGAAACCCAGGGTAGTCAGGGACACGCCGCTTTTGCGCTGGTCGACGGCCATCTGCTTGAGGCTGTCAAAGTCGCTGACGCCCACATTGAAGTCACCGTCGGTGGCCAGCAGGATGCGGTTGATGCCCTTCTCTATAAAGCCGGCACGGGCCATCTGGTAAGCCAGCTCGATGCCGGAGGCGCCTGCCGTAGAGCCGCCGGCGGTGAGTTGGTCGATGGCGTTGCGGATCCTGGTTTTGTCTCGCCCGCTGGTGGGTTCAAGCACCACACGCGATTCACCGGCGTAAACCACCAGCGACACACGGTCTTGATCACGCAACTGATCCACCAGCAATTTCAGCGTGCTTTTCACCAGCGGCAAGCCTTCACGGCGGTCCATGGAGCCCGACACATCCACCAGGAACACCAGGTTAGCCGGTGCCAGGTCGGCCACCGCACGGTCAGAGGCCTGGATGCCGATGCGCAGCAGTCGTGTGTGCGGGTTCCAGGGTGTGGTGGCAACTTCGGTGGTCACGCCGAAAGGCGAGCTGTCAGTGGGCAACGCGTAGTCATAAGGAAAGTAGTTGAGCATTTCCTCCAGTCGAACGGCACCGTCAGGTGGCAGCCGCCCCTGGTTGAGGAAACGTCTCACATTGGCGTAGCTGCCGGTGTCGACGTCGGCGCTGAAGGTCGAGACCGGGGTTTGCGCAACGCTGTGGACCGGGTTGTCGGGCAGGTCCTGGTAGCGTTCCTGAGGCTCGGCCCGATAGGCCACGGCGTCGCGCATGGCCATTGGCGCGGCCATCAGCACAGGCATCGCGGCCTGCTTGCTCAAGGCACCCTCAGCCTGAGGCTCGGCGGCCGCTGGCACGGGAGGCTTGGCCGCCTCTCGGGACGATGAAAGCCCACAGCCGGCCAGCGAAGCCAGTACGGCAACCGCAACGCTGCAGACAAGGGGACGCAGCACTAAACGAGCATGTGACATGGCGCAGAACCTCAACAGTGAATAATCCGTTCATAGGCTCAGACGCAAAGCACTTCGGGTTCGGGTTAAATCCCGGAATTTACGCATACGACACGCTTCCCCTACAGAGCACCAAGCCTTCGGGCGTCAGCTGGAAGCATCGAGCCCTGTAGGTCACTCAACGATGCCGAGCCCGAAATAACTGACGACTACGGAGAAACCCCAGAAAGGTCTTAACGAAAATACTCACACTGTAAGCAATTCTATATTTCCAAAAAAAACACGTTAAACACAAACGACATATCAGCTTTCAACAAGACGAGTAATACTTGGGGAACCCGCCTCTTCGATACTAAATTTAAAAACCGGATAAACAAAACAGCCGTTGCAAACCATGTCATACCGGCCTGTTGACACACACTAGAAATAAATACCCTATTGGAAATTAACTTATAGGGTGCGAAGGTATTTCCAGCACACGGACATGCACTTCCCTACACAAGGAATAGCCCAACAACAAGAACCAGGATTAATCTTATGAGAATCGACTCGCGCCCGTCTATCTTCCAGCAACCCGACTACAGCCAAAACTTTCTGCGCCCGTTTATTCAGCCTTTTACCCAACCCTTTCTCAACCACCCGGTCTTCAGACCTTTCGTGCAGCCATTTCTCAAACACCCATTCGTGCGTAAGTTCGTACAGCCCTTTATTCAGCCACCCACACGGCGGCCATTTAATCCAACCACAACAACCAACCCGACGACATTCGACACCGCCACCAAACGCTACTGGGACGGCAAGGATCCAACCCTGCGCGCCAACGACCCCTACGCGGCCAACATTAATGTGCGTTCGTTCGATGAACGCCAGGCAAGCGAGAATCTCACTCGAGCAAACGCTAAATGGCATGACCGAAATGGCGATGGCAAAGTCTCTGTTTCCTACTCGTTCGACGGCGCCGCCCGGCGGTTCGATGAGCGCCAGAGAGAAATGGCACGACGGGCCATGCAGTCATGGAGCGATGTATCCAATCTCACCTTTCAGAAGAATGGGCCACGCACAGAAGGCAAAATGTCATTTGGCATATCGAGCGCAGTCCCCAGCGCCGTAGGCGCTTTCCCAAGTAACCATCCCAATGGAGGTAACACTCTGTATAACCCCACCAGGGTCACGCGCTACGACTTGATTCATGAAACGGGTCACGCCCTGGGTTTGTCGCATACCGGAAACTACGATGGCGGCTATGACGAGAACCGAAGGAGTCACGTACAGGATTCCCAGGCTCATAGCGTCATGAGCTATTTCGGGGCGGCACTGAGCGGCAAAAGCCATGGCGGCGCCGAACCAGCGTCAGCCATGATGGATGATATTTCCGCCATCCAGGCGCTCTATGGCGTCAACCGCCAGATCCGTCAGGACAACACCACCTACGGGTTCAACTCCAATAGCCAGCGCGACTACTACACCCTCAATTCCAACCGGGACACTGCCGTGTTCTGCATATGGGACGGCGGTGGCAACGATACCCTGGACGTTTCCGGCTACCGTTCCAACCAGACCATTAATCTCAAGGCTGGCTCGTACTCCGATGTCGGCGGGCTCAGGGGCAACGTGTCCATTGCCCGGGGTGTCGTCATGGAAAACGCCATCGGCGGCTCAGGCGACGACGCGCTGATCGGCAACGATGTCGATAACCGGCTCACCGGCGGCGCGGGTGGAGACCGGCTGCGCGGAGGCGGCGGCGCGGATACATTTGACTACAACAGTGCCAGTGACTCCACGCCCGACAACCCCGATACGATTATGGATTTTGTCAGCGGCACCGACAAAATCAATGTGTCCGTGGCCATGAAGCACGCCAATGTCGGCGCCCTGGCTTTCGTCAGTGAGATGACAGGCAAGGCCGGTCAGACCGTGCTCACCTACGATCAACAAAGCGGCAAGGGCAGCGTGGCGATTGACCTGACGGGCGACGGCAA
The DNA here is from genome assembly GCF_001421425.1 of Pseudomonas sp. Leaf15. NCBI lineage: Bacteria > Pseudomonadati > Pseudomonadota > Gammaproteobacteria > Pseudomonadales > Pseudomonadaceae > Pseudomonas > Pseudomonas sp. Leaf15. The sequence continues at coordinate 71,456 of NZ_LMKI01000005.1, read as the reverse complement.
AGCCGACCTGCTGATCCGCACTTATGGGCAAGTCAAAGCAGACGATATTGTCGCCTCCGCAAACACCACAGCCCATCATCAACAGCCTGACACCCCCACTACTCGATCCACACTCACACCCACCCGCCCCTCCCATCGTTCAATGACACACAGTTACGAAAAGGTCAGTGACTCGTCCTATCAGAATGCCGACTTGATTGAGGACTTTGTCAGTGGCAAAGACAAGATCGATCTCACTGCCTTGGCCAAGAATACCGGCACACCGCTGCGGCTTGTCGATAACTATACAGGCCGCATTGGCGATACCGTCGTTAAGTTAAATGCACGCAGTGGTCGATACTTTGTGGGCGTGGACTTTACGGGCAATCGCCGCACCGACTTCCTGGTCAAAAGCACTCAACCGATAAAACCCGAGGACATTATGGGTTTGACTGCAAACATTCAAACACCCACCAAGTTATTTTCACGCGGGTAGCACTTCCAAAGGTTTAACCCCACCCGCCCCACTGAGAAATTTAATTGCCCATGAGCTTTAACGTTCACGCCTCCGTTCGCCTATTAAAAGGATTCAAGTAGATGCTCCCCGTTAATAACAAGCCTTATACGGCGCTTGCACTATTTGAACCTGTGTATCAACTACCCGGTGGCGTCAAGGACACGCCACTGGTGTCCTACACCAGCGCCCAAGCCGCCAGGCACCTGCTACGCGCCAGCCGGGAAATGGGATTGAAATGGCAAGACCACAACCGCGACGGCGTCATTGATATTGCCTATGAGTTCTTTACGCAGGATGAGCCGCACCGGGTCAGTCATGTGCCCCAGGGTGCCCGTGAGTTGAATGAACAACAAAAGAAACGGGCGCTTACGTCGATGCAAGCCTGGGCGGATGTCGCCCGTATAAAGTTCTCGCACAAAAGCGCCAGTACCGAGGGGCGGCTGACCCTGGGTCTTTACGAGGGCAACGAGGAATCCTATGCAACCCTGCCCTTTCCCAGAAGCTTCAAAAAAGGCGGTGAGGCATGGCTGGACTCAGGGCACGCACAGCCGAGGACTGACCGTTACGACCAACATGTCATGGCCCACGAAATTGGGCATACGCTGGGCCTTGACCATAGCGGTGACTATAACCGGCAACCCGCCAAGCGCGGATACGTTGAAGACTCTCAAGCCTACAGCCTGATGAGCTATAACCCCGAAATCAGCAGCGGGCAAAACTTCGCAAAAAACGCACAGTGGACCCACTATTCGGTGGCGCCCTTGATGCATGACATTGCCGCTATACAGGCCGCCTACGGCGCCAACTACCAGACCCGTAGCGGCGATACCGTTTACGGTTTCAACTCCAACACCGAGCGCGACTATTTCAGCCTGACGTCCTCGCAGGACGCGCCGGTTTTTTGCATATGGGATGGCGGCGGCAACGATACGTTGGACTGTTCCGGTTTCAGTCAGAAACAAACCATCAACTTGAACGCCGAGGCCTTCTCTGATGTGGGCGGTATGAAAGGCAATGTTTCCATCGCCAAGGGCGTGATCATGGAAAATGCCATTGGCGGCAGCCATGACGATACGTTGATCGGCAACCACGCTAACAACCGCCTCAAGGGCGGGGGCGGCGCAGATACCTTAAGGGGCGGCGGGGGCGCGGATGTTTTTGTATACGACAAGGCGAGCGACTCGACCGTAGCGAACGCCGACCTGATCACCGATTTTGTCAGCAGCCGAGACAGGATCGACCTTACCGGGTTGAGCCAGGACACCCGCACTCAACTGCGGCTGGTGCACGCCTATACAGGTCGCGCGGGCGATACGGTAGTGAGGTTCAACGCCTACAGTAATCGGTACTTTGTCGCCATTGACCTGACCGGCAACGGCCAGACGGACTTTCTGCTGAAAAGCACGCGGTTGATAAGGCCCCAGGATATCAGTGGGCTGACGACCTCACGGTATGCCTCCGGTTAAGCACGCGGTCGCGCCAGGGTTCAACATTGTACCTGAACACGTGTGAAAAACGGCCATCGGCGATGGCCGTTTTTTCTGATGCAGGGCGAAAATTCAGCCCAGGACTGGGCATTGGCTTAAGCCTGTGTAGGAACACTTTACCTACCAGAAAACCGACTCACTCGGACACACATCGAGCTTTGGAAAGTAACGCCAACACTGGCAACTTCACACTTAGCAACATGGAATCTGCCTGCGTCATCTAGAAGGACAAGTGTTATTACCCAGTGAGAACAACGACCTTGAGAATAAATCCGAGTACGCCCTTCTATCACCCTCATCCGAGTACCGCCCCACTGGCCCAACGTCGCCAACACGACACCAACGGGGGCAGCTATGACGCGACTCAACGCCCGGACGACCCCTACATACGCAACGTCAATAGCCCGTCTTTTAACAAAGAGCAGGCCGTCAGGCAGCTCACGCGAGGAACAAGAAGATGGGAGGACAGGAACCGAAACAATAAGACTGAGGTTTCCTACTACTTCACTCACGAGCGAGGCATGGGATTCAATGACCACCAGAGACAAGAAGCCCGTCGCTCCCTCCAATCCTGGGCCGACGTGGCCAACCTGACCTTTACTGAAAACGGTGGCCCGGCGGAAGGACGGTTGACCTTCCGAATGTCCAACACCGTCGACTATGCCGCTGGCCAATACCCCTACACACACAATTTGGACAGTGAGGCCGGTGATACACGTTACCGACCGCACGCAGTGGAGCGCCCAGTCCTAACCCACGAAATCGGGCACGCGCTCGGCCTGACTCACCCTGGCGATTACAACAGGGGGGACCCCCACAGTTCTACGCGCGTATATGCCCAAGACTCTAAAGCCCATACCCTCATGAGCTATTACACGGCTGCTGAAAGTGGCAAAAATGCAAAAGACAGGCCATTGGCCGGCATGATGGACGACATCAGTGCAATCCAACATTTTTACGGTGCCAATTACCAAACGCGTAGAGAAAACAACACCTATGGCTTCAACTCCAATACCGGCAGGGACTATTACTCCCTGAGAAACCCTCAGGACTCCGCCTATTTTTGCATATGGGACGGCGCCGGCAACGACACACTGGACGTATCGGGTTATCACACCAACCAAGTCATTAACCTGAGGGCGGGCTCGTTCTCCGATGTGGGCAACGGGCGAGGCAACGTCTCTATCGCCCGCAACTGCCTCATCGAAAACGCGATCGGTGGCTCGGGCCACGATGTGCTGATCGGTAACGAGGCCGATAACCGGCTCACCGGTGGGGCGGGCGCAGACCGTTTGCGCGGCGGCGGCGGCGCCGACAGTTTCGTCTACAACTACGCCAGCGACTCCACACCTGCCAACCCGGATGAAATCATGGACTTCACCAGCGGCACCGACAAGATTGACCTGCGCGGGCTGGAGCGAAGAACCAATACGCAATTCAAGCCCGTCAAGGCATTCAGCGGGCGCATTGGCGACGCGATCGTGGGTTTCAACCCCCAGACCCAGCGCCATTTCATCGCCATCGACTTGACCGGCAACCGCACAGCAGACTTCGTGGTGACCAGTACGCAAGTGATCAGGCCACCGGACGTGCTTGTAAACTGACTGCAACGCGCGGATACCAAACCCGCGAAGCCTTTGCGGACCCGAGCGGCCAGCAAAGGTTGTTCACGGTTGAACAGGCACTCAGTCGGTGCCGTATTTCGGGTTACGCGGGCCATACAAAATGCCGGTACGCTGCCCCGCCGACAGCAGTCGGACACTGGCAATACCGGCAATCGGGTGCGCCGCATCGGTGGAGCTGTTGATCACCTGCTTCACCGCTGCCGAGACCAGCATGCCCACCAGGCCGCCGCCATTGTTGTTGCCTTCCTCGCTGGAAGCGCGTGCCGAGCCGGTCCACAGCGTGGTGCCGGTGCGCAGGTCCACCAGCTTGGCCGAGGCCGTCACGGAGGTGTCGCTGGAGATCAGCATGTACTTGGTGCCGTAGTCGCTGATGGTGATGTACAGCGCCGCGTCCGCACCAAAAATATCATGCAGCTTGCCCGGTGCCACGCCCTGGATATCGTTGGCGGTGGTCAGGCCGTTCTGGCGGAAGGTCTCGTCCACCAGGGCAATCGGCAGCACGTAGTAACCGGCTTCGGCCAACGGGTAGGTGACCTGCGAAACCAGGCTGTAGGACGCCTGCACTTCCGGCGATTCATTGATGGGTGGCAGTACCAGGATCGACTTCGGCCGAGCCTGTTTGAAGGCCGTGTAATCAATGGTCTTGGGCGCTGCGCAACCGCCGAGCAACGCCAGGGCCAGCAAGGCGCCGGTGAGTTTTAACAGGTTCATTTAGTGGCGACTCCAGCCTTGGCGTTTTTCAGCAGAAAATCCATGTACGCAGCGGACTCAGGGAACAACGCCTTCTCGGTGCGCAACTCCTGCACCATCTGGTCATCCTTGCCCATGCTCATGTACAGCATGCCCAGGTGCGCGTGGTAACCCGGCGGGGCCTTGCGGCCACTGGCGTTGATCTTTTGCAGGTCGCGTTCCAGGGCTTCCACCTGCGCTTCCTTGGGCTCGCCCTTGAAGTACTCGTAAACCTGCGGCTGGTAGCTTTCCCATTGATACAGGGGTTGGGGCGCCGTCTGGCACCCGGCGACCGTCGCGATTGCTGTCAGCATCAGCGCCAACTTAACTGCCTTGCTCATCCGTGTAGTGCTCCTTGGCGTTTTGTTATTAGTTGCGCGGGTTCCAGGCGCCGGCGTTGATGCCGTCTACCAGGCGGTTGATCGCTTCGCGCATGGCCAGGTCCAGAACCTTGCCATTGAGGGTGGAGTCGTAGCTGGCAGTGCCGCCAAAGCCGATGACTTCACGGTTTGACAGCGCGTACTCACCGGCGCCCTGGGTGGAATACACCACTTCGGAGGTGCTGATGTTGACGATATTCAGCGCAACCTTGGCGTAGGCCACTTGGGTTTTGCCACGGCCGAGAATGCCGAACAACTGGCGGTCGCCAGTCTCTTTGCGGCCGAACTCGGTGACGTCGCCCGTCACCACATAGTCGGCGCCTTTAAGCTTCTGCACGGCGCCTTTGATCGCGGCTTCCTGGGAGATTTCGCCCATGTTGTCGCGGTCCAGCACGCTGAAGCGGTTGGTTTGCTGCAGGTGGGTGATCAGGATGGTCTTGGCCTGGCCGCCAAGGCGGTCAACGCCGTCGGAGAAGATGCCGCGCATGTAGCTGGAACGGTTATCGAACTTGCCCACGGCAATTGGCACACGCACGCCGGAATAAGCGACGTGGGCGCTGGCAACTTGCTCCACCGGCATCGCACGGTTGCTCTCGGTGGCGCAACCGGCCACGCTCAGCAGCGCTGCGGCGGCAAAGCCCGACAGCAGAATTTTGGACAGTGTTTTCACAGGGTGCTCCTAGAGGTGAAACCAACGGAAAGGGCTGTGGTGTACGTTATCAACCAAGTGGCGGCGATCAGATTTTGCTGAAAAAGCGCGAATGCTTGCACACGGCCTCAACATCAATAGTGTCGAGCCCGCCAATAGCGGTATCAGGAAGAGTGACTGCCATGCAGCAGTGCGGTTGAAACATGCGGCCCGCGGTGAGGCGGGTGGCAGGGAGAAAAGCAGAGAGGCGCATTGCTTGATTCGTCCTTGAAAAATGCCTTGTATCCAGTGCGCGGTATTTTACGGGGTTGCCCTGTGTACTCAAGCGGTTTCGTTGCTGCGGGGGCGTTCCCCGCCCAACGGCAGCGGCCCTTTACTGCCAGGTCAGGCCAGGCTCACGAGCATTTCGACGGTGGCCAAAGGGTCGAGCAACATACAGTGATGCCCGCTGCCCAGCACCGCCGTGCGCACGTGCGGGTCATTTTTGAAGCGGTTGTAAAACTGCCCGAAGTCACTGCCCAGGTAGCCTTCGCAATACACATTGCTGGTCGGAATGTGCGCCGGCGGCGCTCGGCGGGCACGTAATCCACCAGTGCCTTGCCCGGCTCGGGTACGAACGCATCCAGGTAGATCAGCGATTGGATCCGCCCAGGCAAGCGCGCCGCCACACCCGTGGTGACCATGCCGCCATAACTCCAGCCCACCAGCGTGACCGCGTGCAAGTCCTCCATCTCGATGTGCGCCACCACATCCTCGATATGCGTACCCAGGCCCACGCACGCATCGGCGGTGTGACGACGCTCGCCCAAACCGCTCAACGTCGGTGCGCTCGCCGCGTGCCCCATGCCGCGCACCACCGGTATCACATCGCGCCAAACCCAGGCACCATGCCACGCCCCCGCGACCAGCACGTAGGTGTTATCAGGACGTCGGTTCATGCAGGTAGGCCTCGGAGAATGGTCTGTTCAGTAAGATGAACACTTGAGGGGCGGGGATTATTCCGGGGCTACGGTGCGCCGCACATCCACATGTGGGAGCGGGCTTGCTCGCGAAGGCGGTGTGTCAGCCAATGCATGTATCGACTGACCTGCCGCTTTCGCGAGCAAGCCCGCTCCCACAGGGGTTCGGCGGTGTTACCGATCGTTCCCACGCTCCGCGTGGGAATGCATCCGGTGACGCTCTGCGTCACGGCCTTAAAAGCAGACGCAGAGCGTCCAGGGCGGTATTCCCACGCAAAGCGTGGGAACGATCAGCGCTGGGGCTTAGAACGCGTAACGCGCTTTGAGCATCACGCCATCGGCGTCAAAGCCACTGCGTGCCTGGCGGGTGTAGCTGGCGCCCACGGTGAAGTCCGATACGTGGTAGTTCACGCCCACACTCGCCTCGTAGCTGTCACGCGCCACCGACGCGCCGGTGGTGGTGAACGCCGCACCACCCGCGACAAAGTTGGAGGTTTGCGCGACGCGATCACCCATCAGGTCGTGATACGCCATCAAAGTCGCTTCCGGTTGCAGGCTGCCTGCGCCCATCGGCAAGTTGCCGGCCAAACGCACACCCGCGCCCAGCTCACCCACTTCATAACGTTGCGAGCGCGTGCTCAACGCGGCGGCCGAGCCCTTCTCGTCAAAACCGTCCATGCGCACATTGGCATAACGCGCCGCCACGCGTGGCTCGATCACCACCGCCTGCGATGGCTTGAAGCTGTAGCCGCCGATCACACTGGCTGCCAACACGTTGCTGTCGTAACTGCCCTTGGCCGTGGTGCCGGCCACATGGCGCTTGCTGTCGTTGTCGTTGTGGCCGTAGCTGAGGCTGCCATCCACAAACCAGTTTTGCAGCGCCCAGTTGCCATACAACGACAGCGCGTGGCCCTCCACATCGGTCTTGTTGCCCAGGTCCGAATGGATGTTGGAATTGAGGTAGCTGTAAGCCACGCCCAAGGTGGTGGTGTCGTTCAAACGCCCATCCACACCCACGGCCATGCCGCTGCTGTTGGCCGAGTAGCCGTTGTTACCGCCGCGCCCGTCCTGGTCCATGTTGCTGCTCAAACCCTGCACCCACACGCCGCCGGTTTGATGGCCTTCGCGCTGATCAGTGAGGCGGTTGAAGATCGCGCCATTGATAACAGTCTGCCCCGACAACGCCACATCCAGCGCGCCACGGTTCACGTCCGGCTTGAGTTGCTCACTCACCTGAGCAAGCTGTTGCGCAGTCCCGGCGTTGGCGAGGGACTGGAACACTGGGTCGTTCTGGTTCAGGCCGCCGAGCACATCGTTCTTGAACGTATTCACCGCCGTGGCCGCTGCGGCGCTGGCACCTGCACCGGCAAGTTCCTGCTGCACTTGCTGGTTGTCTTTAACTGCGACGACAGCCTTGACCGTTTGCGCATCCGCCGAGTAGCTCAGCACGTTGAGCAGCGATGACGAACTGGCAACCGACAAGCCGTTGTTCTGCACACTGGTAGCCTGCAACAGCGTGTATTGAGTGCCGTTATTAGTACGCGCAAAGTCGCCTGGCTGCGCACTCACCGTGAGCTTCGACGCCTGGGCGAAATTAGCCGTACCGTTGACCGACAGATACGGCGTGGTCGGCACCACGCTGTCGGCCAGGTGCATATCAATGCCCGCACCGCTGGCGACGTTAAGGTTGCCGCTGATCGTGGTACCGGGCGCGGCCAGGTTCAACGAGCCGGAATTAATCGAGACCGGCGCGATGATGCGCTGGCCGACAAAATCAGCTTGGCCAGCGACGTTCACCGCACTCAGGTTGAGCAGGTCGCCGGTGATTTTGCCGCCCGTCCAGTTCAGCGTGGCAAGGTTGGCAGCGTCGATGGCCGTGCCGGATTTGCTGCGGATCTCGCCTGCTTGCTGGTTGATCTCGAACGGCGAAGTCTGGTCACGGGCATCGACCAGGATCGCGGTGCTGTCGGCACTGATCAGGCCACGGTTGATAACCCCGCGCGCGCCCGGCTGCGGGTTCTGGGTAAAGGTCGCCCCGGTCAGATGCACAGCCACCGCATTGGCGCCGTTGGCTTCAATCGTGCCGGTGTTGAGCAAGTAATCGAAGGTACCGGAGTTGAACTGTACGGCCCTGGCCATGCCACCGTTAACCGTCACCACACCGCTGTTTTCTATGCGCAGGTCACTGGTGTCGGTTTCAACTTCAATGCCCAACGCCTCTTCACCCGTGACGCGGATGGTGCCGGAGTTGAGGATTTTGCCGCCGACGGTCACCGGCATGTTGTTATGGGTATCCAGGATCAGGCCGTAGCCGTAGATGGAAGTGACATCAATCAGGCCGGAGTTGATCACGTCACCACCAACGGTCGTACCATTGAGGTACATGCCCTCGCCGTCACTGTCCGACCCCGGCACGTCAACGGCGACGATAGTTCCGGAGTTGATCACGCTGCCGCCGATGTTCGCGGCGCCCACCTCAAAACCTTCGGCCCAGGTCTGGTTGGTAAGCCTGATCGTACCGGCCTGGATCACATCACCGGTGATCGTGCCGCCACGGGCCCGCAGATCAGAGTCCAGCGCGCCATCCACCACAAAACCACGGATGTTGAGGCCACTGCCATCAATGTTGTAGTCGGCGCGGTTGATCAGCGAACCCTGAACATTGGTCTCGGCCACACTGGCCCCATCGACATTGCGCTGGGTGGCCACCACATTGCGCGACCCGACCAAGGTGACAGGCTCGTTGAACACCTGGCCTTTCCACTTGTTCTGGCCGCTGCTCACGTCGAATTCCACCGCTGCAACATGCGCGGCGCCTGCGCTGACCATCAGGGCCAGCAGGGTTTTCTGGAACGGCTTACGCTTCATTTCAAACTCCATGAACTACAGTCAAAGCCGCCAATACGCCCGGCGGCTGTAGGTGTGCTGAGCGAGGGATCAGATGATCCGAATGCATTCCCCAAGGCACTTTGCTGAACCACAGGCGCGGGCAATCGCACCGCAGCCGGTGGCAGACAAGGGAATGGGGAGGCGAAGTTCACATTAATCCTTAATGTCGTTTTAAAACGCTGCAGTCCATGCAGCCCGACCGGTTGCGGGTGGGCGGGGTAAAGACCCGGGTTTGAGGGAAATGGTTCCTTTTGCGGTAGGAAACCTCCCCAAATTACCGAGGGTTTGCCTGATATCCGTGAGCAGACGGCGGAATGCGTTGGGGATGGTGGGGTTGGGAATAGGCGAAAGGGGGTTAAGTCAGGGCGTTGGTGCCTTGCGTGGGTTTGGGTGGGGGGCTTATAGTCCGGCCCGTCGCCCATATGGCGATCAGGTTTGGCGACCTGACAACAGAGTGCAAAAGCAACCCGCTTCTATGCAGGTGTTTTTGCACCCGCAAAGCTGTGCATGTTATGGCGGCTGTGCGCGGGAGACCCTCGGGTCTGCCGGTTACTCTGTTCCGGTTCGCCAACCTGCGTACAGCTGCCACCCATTCGTTTGGCGACGAATGCGTGGTGGCTTAATCCACCAACAGAGTACTGAAAATGAACCAATACATGCCCCTAACGGGCCACGACTGCACCGTCCCCGCTCTGCTTATCGACACCCGCGCGCCCCTCGACGTGCTCCACGACGCCGCCGCGTACCGGATTCGAGCCGTCACCCAACTGTTGGAAAACCTTGCCTTCCGCGAACAGCTAAGCAGCGATGCTGTGGTGCTTCAAGACTTCGCCCAACTACTGGCTATACCGCTGCGTGATGGGTGTGATTTGCTGGATGTCATCATTCGCAGGCTCAATGCCGATCCATCCTGAGTAACAACCGGGCGGCTCGCATGCCGCCCGGCTTGCGGATATAGGCGTGGGGGCTTTCTTGACCAATCAATTTTTTACATCAGGATTTTCGCGACAGTTCTTGTATAACAGCTATAACAAAAAACTCTAAAAAACTGTCAATTCTCACAGGTTTATAAAAACGCAGAGTTCCATAGTCTTTCATACGACACCGGTGAGCCGGATAGCAAACATAGTAGATATGAGGACTCATAAATGGACAAGTACTTTGGCGAAGAATCATTCACATTGTTGCCGGAAGCTATTTCATTCATTAGAAAAGTACATACGGACCTTGCCGACGACCCACAGAAGATGCATGAAAGTGGTTGGAGGCGTAATGCACAAATAGTAACAACTGGAGATAGCCGTTTGTGGCTGCTCTCAATGGAACCTGGCGGAAGCGCAAACTTAACAACCACACTAGAGCAATATTTGCAGCACGTGTCAAAAAACTTATCCGAGAACCAATTCTACCGTATGGAAGTTATTGATGAGGTGCCAGGCACAATCCGGCGATTTGAACTAATGATGACGTGGAAACCCTACCTAAAACCTCAAGATAAAAAACCAGAATATAAAGAAAACTCTTGGTGGACTTGGTATTGGGACACCGTTCTTGGTAGTACAAGCGGGCACTAATAGATGGAGAAAATAGGAAGGAAATAGGGGTCAGACCCTTAGGGAAATAGGGGTCAGACCCTGAGGGATCCCCGATTTTTCTTACGAAAAATCAAGAAGTTGGAATTATTGAAGAAGCCTGCATGAGTCGGCAACTTGGTTTGCACCACACAAAAACAAGATCCCCGACCCATGCAAGCCATCCGATTTTTACACAGAGCGCTCGCTCAAGCACTGCCTTCAATCCATTCTCGTCGCCTGACAACACTGATGAGTTGTGTCAGTTCGTTACTGCAAGGCCGCCGCTTGACGCTGACAGCGCTCGGACGTTTTATGCCAGGTCAGGCGTTTCCCAAACATGCGATCAAGCGGGTTGATCGGTTGCTGGGCAATCAACACCACAGAGCAGAGCGCCCGCTGTTCTACTGGGTGATCCTGCGGGCATTGCTGGGGTCGGTGAAGCACCCATTAGTCTTGGTTGACTGGTCCCGGATTGATGCTCCCGGCAACGCTTTTTTGTTGAGAGCCGCGATACCGCTGGCGGGGCGCTCATTTCCTATTTATGAAAGTGTTCATGAGCGTGAGGGTTGCCCCAAATATCAAAACCACCTGCTCAAAACACTGGCTGAACTACTGCCCGATGGATGTGTTCCAGTGATGGTTACCGATGCAGGTTTCCGGCGACCATGGATGAAAGCAGTGGCTGCGCAGGGCTGGTACTACGTGGCTCGCATACGAAATCGTGAGCTATATCGTGGTGACGAAAATGAGTGGCTGCCCGTGAAAAATTTGTATGCGTTGGCCATCTCGTCACCCAAGTCGATTGGCCGGGTCGAGATGACACGTAGCGCTCCGCACTTGATCGATTTGTACTGCTTGCGACATTCAGCCAAGGGCCGCAAGCATCAACGAGTGACCGGCTCAATCGCCAAAAGTAAGCTCAGCCGACAGTCAGCCAGGCGTGAACGGGAGCCATGGTTGCTTGCCAGCAATCTTAAGCAAGGCAAATGGAATCCAGCAAAAATCGTAGCGATTTATAAGCGCCGTAAAAAATAGTAAAAAATAGGGGTCAGACCACTATTCTTCTCAGTCCCGAGTTCCCGCCATATCGAGCAAGGTAGCCATCTCCTCAAGAACCAGTACAGCACTCTCATAGTTATTCATTTTACGGCCTCGCGTCCAAAACCTTTATTCCTTCAATCGATCACTATTTCCTCCCGGCGCAAATCTGCTCCCAGCCTTTCACGATGGTGCCGGTGTACTTGCCACGGGCGGAAAGGGGACAGATTTATTTAATTAACAAAGCACTCGTAAAATTAAATAAATCCGTCCCCTTTCCCCTCCATCAAATCACACATTAGAAAGCTTCCACAGTATCGCGTAAGGCAGCTCTTCATCAACAATATCATGCAAGCGAAAATAATAAACAGCCAATGAGCTTTCTAAGCCCTTATGAACAAATGCACCATCAGACATAACACGATAGGAGGCGTACTCAATAAATTTGTCAGAACCAAGAGAGCCAAGAGCATTTTTTATCTGACTATAGGTCTCCCCCGCCCCAACTGGAAGCAATTCAGGCGGCGGCCGGCATACGGCCATGTCATCATTTTCAACATCCCTGTAGTAGGCTCTTCTAAATGCAGGCTCACTGCAGGCCCAGTAGAGGGATAGCAAACGAAGTTTTTCCTCTCCCTCATCAGAAAAAGCGTCAGCTAAAAAATACTGATCGTCTGAAATTTTGTATGCACCGTCGCCCATAGCGATAACGCATTGCTCCCGTTCAACAACGACGTCCCCTACCTTTGACTTGCACAGCGATGACCATTCTTTCATGTTAAATACCTCAAGCCTACTGTGGCCATTTGAATATTCGACCTTCGACCCTGCCAGCCTTAAGCGCGCTCTCCGCGGCTGCTTTGGCCGATCCCTCCGGCATATTTTTAACGGAGTTTATGATCTCTGACTGCCAGGCCTTTAACTTTGAATCTGGTAAGGAAGTCGGATAGCTTCCGCCAGGAGCACGATACTTGGCGTCCCAGACGATCACAGATCGCGATGATGGATCATACGTAATGTAATCTGCACCTGGAAGTGACGCTTTCCCAGGTCCGGAAATTGGTGTTTGCCCCGATTCAATAGCCTGACTCCAGCCACGAGCCTCCCCAATTGCTCCGTTTAACTCAGAATATGGGCTGCGTCCGTTATTAACTTTTGCAACGGAAAATAGGGGTCAGACCACTATTCTTCTATTCTTTTAACTCATACTTTTTTGGGCGTCCTGACACACCCTGCGAAACTCTTTTACCTAATGCGTGCGCGATCTCGGACGCAAACTTCTGATCGCCCAAAACATAATTACCGTTTGTAGAAGATCGGATTTGTTCTATCAGCCCAGGTGAAAGTCGATCATTGGATCTCGGACGCAAACTTCTGATCGCCCAAAACATAATTACCGTTTGTAGAAGATCGGATTTGTTCTATCAGCCCAGGTGAAAGTCGATCATTGAATAAAGACCGGTAAGCTTCGGCTCGTTGCGCGCTGCCGCTACCTAAGTCGCTATAAACTGCATGCGAGCTTATAAAGCCTGATAGCTCGCCCTGCGCGTTTGTCCTATAGCTGGTCCAACGGTAGTCGCCCGGATGAGCAACCATACCCGCTCTGACCGGGTTCATTTCGATATATCGATAGCAAGCTAAAACATAGTTGTCTTGTTGAACCAAANCTGGTCCAACGGTAGTCGCCCGGATGAGCAACCATACCCGCTCTGACCGGGTTCATTTCGATATATCGATAGCAAGCTAAAACATAGTTGTCTTGTTGAACCAAATAGGAGCGGAAACGGCCTTCCCACAACGTGACCGTACGTTGATATGTTCGATTGACATATTGAACGTAGCGTTGCCCCAGCCCCTTCATAAGCAGGCCAGCCCCCGCGCAGCAGGTCGGAGTCAACAACAAGTGAACATGATTTGTCATCCAGCACAATGCGTGAACTTTACAGCCATACAGTTCAGCAAGCACGGCTAATGTATCCATGTAAAAATATAGTCTTTATCTGAATAAAAACACGCAGCCCGATTGTTTCCCCGCTGAATAATATGCAACGGGATATTCGGCATTAAAACCCTAGAACGGCGAGCCATATAAACCCCTAATTGGATAAGAGCTTACAGCTTAGTTGAAATTACTAGACCAACGAAATAAAATAATCACAAAAAATAAATCATGCTTTTAAAAGAGCAACTCTACAAAACTCTAAAAAAGTAAAACCGTGGTCCACCCTATTTTTCCAAAATATAAAACATATTTTTAAAGAACAACTTCACTGAACTCTAAAAAACTCAAACGTGGTCTAACCCCTATTTCCCCATCTGAAGGCGAAAAGGGTCAGATTTATTTAAGTAAAAAAGAACTTGGACAATTAAATAAATCCGTCCCCTTTTTCTACAGTCCCTTTTTTGTATGCTGCTGGGGTTATTAGGCCCTTGAAACATCCTTTAATCTTGGTCGACTGGTCTCGAGTTGTCTTACCAGTTTGCCAAGCGTGGAGGTCACGTGCGGACAGCAGGCAGGGCAACAAGTCGTCATTGTTGGGAGTGCGCCAGTTGGCCCCGGCTCTTCTGGACCTAGCCTCCCCTCGCATCACCCAACCAAAAGTTCTTTTAATCGCTCTCCAGCAGTAGCTATCTCGCTGGTGGTCAGCGGCGTATAGCTAACAACAATCAACACACCTCCGGCCAATTCCGAGGCCTCCTCAACGTGCCCCTTGAGACAGTTAATAATCTGTTGAGGGCTTTTCCCAAATGCGCGAAGGCACAATTTCTCATCAAAATAATTCGCCGCATTTATACGAAAAACACCATCTCTCCCGTTAACATCTTTTTTTGTAGCATCGCATGCAGCTACTACTGCCGGCCAGTCGCTTCTAGTGACAGACCAATCATGCAGTGCAGCTCTATAGGCACCAAAAGCCTCTACGTACGCAGGGAAAATTCTTTTCAACAAGTCCAAATAATCAATTTTAGCATTCGAAAACTCAATGAATATAGAGTCATCAAATTGAGCATCATCTTCTAGATATCTCTCGCTTCTAAGAGAATATGCAATTCGACCTTTTATTCCCTTTGGAAGGAATTTATCTAAAGAAACAGAAACAACAAGCTCGCCTTCAATATCGGGAACATCTACAGCACCGGCCAAATCCCATGGCGCACCTAAGCCGGACAACCTTTCGAGAAAATTTTCGTGTCGCTTTTCAATCGACTCTGAAAATTTTGGCCTATGACGAAATTCAAGCTTATGCGTAGCCATTAGGGTGCAACCCTCACAGTAATGTTTCTGATATTTTGCTCAATCAAAATATCAGTTGCTCTATCGGCCGCTTTTTGACTTGGAAATTCAAAAACGGCTTTGATACCGGGATTTTGTTTCAACGCATTCGATACTCGCTGAACACTTTGAAGTTGCTTATCAAACGATGTCAATGCTGTTTTTCGGTCAATTAAGGTAATACCATCGACATCCTCAACACCATCAAACTTCACGAAATTGTTACCGTTAGGATTTGGGTTGTCAAACCGTATTGCGGGCACGGCCTTACGCTGCGACAGAACGTCTGAAAAAGCTCCTGTTGTACCCGCTTCGAATTTCACGAACGGCTTACTAAAATCGCCCTGAGGCTCTTGTACGAAGATCAAACCTTTATTTTCGCCCTCAAGCTTGCGTGCGTCTTTTATGGTCAATACATCGACCTTCGAAAGATCCAATCCCCCCATTACAGGCGCCGAGGGCTCTTTTGCACCAAGACTAAAATCCGTAGCGCCATCAACCGCCTTACCACCAACGGTAATGGGACCCCGATCGTAGCCTGCCGGGAGATTGTTGCTGTATTCCCCCTTCGAAGTGGTCCCAGGTAACGCAGTGTTTGGACCTTTTGTTGCAACGGCTTCGCCTGCCTCTTTTGCCACCGCCTGCAACTCGGCCTTGGCGACCTTGGCCGCAACCTTCTCCGCCAACATGGCGCCGCCTTTCACGAGCGCTCCGCCACCAGCAAGAACACCCGCCATGTCACTCAACAGCTTTCCAGTTTCAACCCCAGCCTGGAAGGAACCACTCGCCCCAGCTTGTTCAAACTGCGCTTGCAAGTTATCTATGCGGTCGATGTACGTTTGCTTGACTGAATCCCAAACGCCACCGCTTTCAACCACGGCTTTGAGCGCCGCATAAGTTTCCTTAAGGTTGCCGGCGGTGTGCACGATACTGTCCACGGCGTCATTGAGCCCCAACACAGCTCCCGCGGCTGTACCTGCTGTGAAACTTGCGTCCTGCGCGATGTCGATTGCCATCCACTTGGTAGCAGTTCCAGTCCGGCATCCCAGACCCGCGCAGCCTGCCATTTCTGCATCACGTTGAGCCTTCTGCTCCTTACTCAGATAGTTGTTTTGAACAGCATTAGTCCCCGCCTGCGCGCCCGTCACTGCTCCGCTCAGGTCACCGCCAGCAATCCCACCCGCCAGCCCTGCGGCCAAACCAGACAACGCTGAAACCGTCTCTCTCTGCTCCTGGGGAAATAGGGGTCAGACCACTATTCTTAAACTTTTAACACACACTTTTTCGGGCGTCCCGACACGCTCGGTGAAACTCTTTTACCTACTATCTGCGCAATCTCTGACGCAAACTTCTGATCGCCCAAAACATAATTGCCGTTTGTAGAAGATCGAATTTTTTCTATCAACTCAGGTGAGAGCCGATCCAGGAATGTTGACCGGTAAGCTTCGGCTCGTTGCGCGGCGCCGCTACCTAAGTCGCTATAAACTGCATGCGGGCTTATAAAGCCTGATAGCTCGCCCTGTGCGTTTGTTCTATAACTGGTCCAACGGTAGTCGCCCGGATGAGCAACCATACCCGCTCTGACCGGGTTCATTTCGATATATCGATAGCAAGCTAAAACATAGTTGTCTTGTTGAACCAAACCTGACCGGGTTCATTTCGATATATCGATAGCAAGCTAAAACATAGTTGTCTTGTTGAACCAAACAGGAGCGGAAACGGCCTTCCCACAACGTGCCCGTACGTTGACATGTTCGATTGACATATTGAACGTAGCGCTGCCCCAGCCCCTTCATAAGCAGGCCAGCCCCCGCGCAGCAGGTGGGAGTCAACAACAAGTGAACATGATTTGTCATCAAGCACAATGCGTGAACTTTACAGCCATACAATTCAGCAAGCACGGCTAATGTATCAATGTAAAAATATAGTCTTTATCTGAATAAAAACACGCAGACCGATTGTTTCCCGGCTGAATAATATGCAACGGGATATCCGGCAGTAAAACCCTAGGACGGCGAGCCATATAAACCCCTAACTGGATAGGAGCTTACAGCTTAGCCGCCCTTCAACAGGCCAACAGATTGGAATAATTACAAAAAATAAATAATGTTTTTAAAGAGCAACTCTGCTGAACTCTAAAAAACGAAAACCGTGGTCTGACCCCTATTTCCTATTGAACGTAGCGCTGCCCCAGTCCCTTCATAAGCAAGCCAGCCCCTGCGCAGCAGCTGGGAGTCAACAACAAATGAACATGATTTGTCATCAAGCACAATGCGTGAACTTTACAGCCATACAATTTAGCAAGCACGGCTAATGTATCAATGTAAAAAAATGTAGTCTTCGTCTGAGTAAAAACACGCAGACCGATTGTTTCCCCGCTGAATAATATGCAACGGGATATCCGGCAGTAAAACCCTATGACGGCGAGCCATATAAACCCTTAACTGGATAAGAGCTTACAGCTTAGCCGCCCTTCAACAGGCTAACAGAGTGGAATAATTACAAAAAATAAATCATGTTTTTAAAGAGCAACTTTGCTGAACTCTAAAAAACAAAACCCTAAACCGTGGTCTGCCCCCTATTTCACCCCTATTTCTCCGCCGTCGTGCCCGTACCAGCAGAACCCGGCCCTTTTGCACCATTTTACAGCAGGACAATATCGGACTGACCCTATTGCCTACCTCTCTTCTAAAAGTGCTGAAACAACCCTTAAACAAAACAGTTTCATTTCGAACTCATCTATAAGATGATCGCCGCCTCCAGGCCGATAAAGCGAGAGCTTTTCCTGCAGCTCATCAAAGAGATTTTCAAACTTACCAAAACCTTCATTTTCTTCAATTTCATCCAGAAGAGTTTCCGTATCTTTTGCCCATTGAACCGAAATATTAGAACCACTCACAAATCTATCAAGATGCTCAATCAAATTATCTATCGTCATTTTTTCTTTACCGGATTAACAACCGTGATAATACGATTCCCATCCACAGCAATTTGAGCTTTAGGATATTTAGAGTTCATGAGCGTAACAGAGGTACCACGATCATCTATTTTTATTTTTCTAATTTTATCTGCTGTATCAATAAAATCCTCTACTTCCAGAATGGTCATCGGTTCTCTGCCTTTAGGCGGATTTACCATACGATCCGCAGCATGAAAGTTAATTTGCTTACCACCAGGTGTCATAGCGGTACCAAGCAACTGCTTAGTAGCGAATTCCCCATCAAAAAGAACAGGCAAATTATTCTTACTCGTTCCGGCTACTTCTTTTGCACTCCTAACCGAAGACCACGCGGCGCCCACCGCCATCATCGCATTATCTATCAGGTGCTGCGTACCGTTGGCAATGTCTCGCTCGACCGGATTGCTGTAATCCAGCGGTACGGTAACAACCTCCTTACCGACGCCATCAAGGTGAAGAATCTGCTTTCCGAAGTCGATGATTCCATTAAGGGCGTCACTGGGGTAATTCACCACGCCTTTGCCGAGGCCCGCTAGTGCAGTATTACGTGTTGCCTCCCATATCTCGCTGTCTTTTTGAGTCTGGTTCTTGGTTGAAGCGGCGGCTAACATCGCTTGCTGCTCAGCCGAAAACTTACCCCAGGTATGGCCGTACATCCCTGCGTTTTCATAAGCGTCTTTACCGCCGGGCGCGAACATCAACATCGCACGCCCGTTTTCGTCTACGAATGTATTTGCCTGGGAGCGCAGAAACGACATTGCACTGACATCGACCATCGCATGGTCATTAGCAAAATCTTTATCGACGTTTTGCTGCGCCTGGGCTAGGAGCCTAGCTTCGGCAACCTCAAGAGAAATTCCTTTTTCTTCGGCAAATTTCCCTGCCAGCGCCTTGATCCTATTGATTTCTATGGCATGCAGCTGGCGATTATTGAGGTCGACTGCCGCCGCACCGCTACCTGCTACAACCGCGCCACTGACTCCACTGCCTGATGCAGTAGAGGTCCCCAAAGCAGTGGCTATCAGCGTCGAAAGTGCGTTCTGCTCTACCTCACTTAATGCAGTACCTTTTAGAGCTTCACCCACTGACGGCATAATCGCAGCAGAGGTTCCAACGCCCAACGCGCCACTCTGTACATTGCCACTGGATAAACCTATAGCCGCACCTGCCAATGCATGTAATAGAACGCGCGCGGCACCACCTTCGGCCCAGGCGGCTCTTGTCACATCATCAATATCTTTACGGTTTTTTTGCCCATCAGCGAAACTGCCGATTTTGTTAAAAATGTCGCTGGACGATGTATTAGCAACAATCCCTACAGCGGTGCTCCCTGCCGCGCCACCCAATCCGGCCGCAATTAGGCCGGAAGTAATATCGGCCATCAATCGTTTGTCACCACCCACCTGCCAGCCCTTGGCATCCAGATATGCCGCGTTTGCCGCCAGTGCGGTTTGCTCAGCATCGGGTGAGCCCGCCTTGGCCTGATCATCTGCCTGCTTGCTCAATGCTGCGGCTTTGTTCGCCTTGGCTTCGGCAACTTTGTTGATCACGGTGCTCGACAGTTGCGCCGAGCTTTGGATCAAGTCGATCCGCTCTTGCATGGCCTTTTCGTCGGGCCGGTCGAGCGGCTTGTTGGCGTTGGCGGTGTCACGGTTCAAGCCGACCAGGTCATTGGCCCCGGCCGCGTTCCTTACCTCGATTGTTCCCGGGCTGACGGCGCTGCGGGTTTTGTTGCTGTCGGATTCCTTGAGCAACAACGGAATCGTGCCACCCACGCCCGAGCGCGCATCGGTGAACCCTGCTGTCGAAAGAAAATAGGGGTCAGACCACTATTCTTTTAACTCATACTTTTTTGGGCGTCCTGACACGCCCTGCGAAACTCTTTTACCTAATGCCTGCGCGATCTCGGACGCAAACTTCTGATCGCCCAAAACATAATTACCGTTTGTAGAAGATCGGATTTGTTCTATCAGCCCAGGTGAAAGTCGATCATTNGCGCGATCTCGGACGCAAACTTCTGATCGCCCAAAACATAATTACCGTTTGTAGAAGATCGGATTTGTTCTATCAGCCCAGGTGAAAGTCGATCATTGAATATAGACCGGTAAGCTTCGGCTCGTTGCGCGGTGCCGCTACCTAATTCGCTATAAACCGCATGCGGGCTTATAAAGCCTGATAGCTCGCCCTGTGCGTTTGCCCTATAGCTGGTCCAGCGATAGTCGCCCGGATGAGCAACCATACCGGCTCTGACCGGGTTCATTTCGATATATCGATAGCAAGCTAAAACATAGTTGTCTTGTTGAACCAAACAGGAGCGGAAACGGCCTTCCCACAACGTGCCNGCTCTGACCGGGTTCATTTCGATATATCGATAGCAAGCTAAAACATAGTTGTCTTGTTGAACCAAACAGGAGCGGAAACGGCCTTCCCACAACGTGCCCGTTCGTTGATATGTTCGATTGACATATTGAACGTAGCGCTGCCCCAGTCCCTTCATAAGCAGGCCGGCCCCTGCGCAGCAGGTGGGAGTCAACAACAAATGAACATGATTTGTCATCAAGCACAATGCGTGAACTTTACAGCCATACAATTCAGCAAGCACGGCTAATGTATCAATGTAAAAAATATAGTCTTCATCTGAGTAAAAACACGCAGACCGATTGTTTCCCCGCTGAATAATATGCAACGGGATATCCGGCAGTAAAACCCTAGGACGGCGAGCCATATAAACCCCTAACTGGATAAGAGCTTACAGCTTAGCCGCCCTTCAACAGGCCAACAGAGTGGAATAATTACAAAAAATAAATCATGTTTTTAAAGAGCAACTCTGCTCAACTCTAAAAAACAAAAACGTGGTCTGACCCCTATTTCTGCCTATTTCATGACCCCTATTTCACTCGAGGACGGGAATACGCTGCGCGGGATCGGTGATGTCATACACATGCTGCTCACAGCCCGCGCCGACGATTACGAACTCCACCAGGTAAACCTTCTGCTTCTGCGGCTTGAACGCCGAGCTCATAGGGCCGCAGGCGTAGACAATTTTTTCGGCGTAGCGGTAGTAGTTCGAGTCATACACCCGCGACTCGCCCAATACCTCGATTGTCTGCCACGGATCAGCCAACACTTCCAACTGCGGGAAGCGCTTGACCGCCGCACTGTTGGCAACCTCACTCATCTTGGCGATCCAGCCGAACACCTTGCCACGGCCTGAATCTACCACCGTGCCGAGGATCTCCGGCCGCTGATCCGCATCACCGCCACGGCGCACGGAGAACTGCACAGGGTAGGTAAAACCGGTGGCCCGCATGATCACCTTGGCTTGCTCGGCATCGGCCACGACCTTGTTCTGCTGCAACTGCACGCCGTCTTTGAGCAGGCTGGACGACGAGTCGCGCGCATTGGAGTGACAGCCCGCGAGGATCAGGGCCGAGAGGATAAAGGCAACTTTTCTCATAAGGGTTTTCCGTATACATACATGGGCTATGCAAGGTTCAAAAACTCAAAAAAAATACGACCCCGTATAAAAACAGGGCGAAGCCGGCCAACGCCGCTCGCCACTCCGGGTCGGCATCCTTACTCATGCCGCCCGGCGCGATGGCCACCCTGGCGCCTCGCGCATAGCTGTAGACCGCCTGGCCAAACCACAACTGCACCAGCACCATGAGGAAAAAGCGCTTCCAGCTACCGTCAAATCGTAGAAAGCCATTGAGTAGCGCAGCCAGGAGTAAGACCACATACAAACGTGATCTGACCTCGATTACCCGCTCTACCACCCACCACGCCCGGACATAAAGGATTTCACATAATCCCACCGTGTAACTATCCAGTACACAGCAAATATTCCTGACAAGGGAAATCCAATCCAGATGAACACCCAGTTCGAATCTGTGCGAAGCAGTATACCAACCACTATGGCGACCATCATGCCGAAAAACGTACTCACCCCACACACCACCGCCAACAATGAAACTATCAGCAGCAGGGTATTTATAAGTTTACTTGCTCGCATCGACCGCCTCATTGTAAAGGCTATTGCCTTTCGCGCCCACGGACAGAAAATATAGCAACATTGCACCGCCATACGGCGCCTTTTTACCAAGAATAAATTGGTTATTATCAAACTTTCTGACCGTCACATCAAATATTGATTTTTTCTTGTTCAAACCATCAGCCAACCCCATCTTCAGAGGCACCTTTACAAACCCCGAACCAATTGATAACGCGAAATCTGCGGCACTATATATCACCGGCCCATATCCGCCAGGAATCTGATCAAAAGTTTGTTTAACATGATTATAACTGCCCTCTTCATTATTAACATGGTTATAAAGGGCTGAGGTGCCCTCCTCAATATTCCCTAATCCGAATACAATCATAGGCCCACCGAAAAAGCACCCGGCCACTGTGCCGCATAGAGTGCCCCCCGAGTAAACACTTGCCCCTCCCGTGACAGTCTTGGCGGTGTTAGCTACCACAGGAATGACATCACGCGTTCCCGCATCAAAAACCGAGTCAGTGAGCGAATAGTTAAACAGGCCTTTATCCCTCTGCGCATCTGCCCATTCAAGCTCATTACTCAGCCCGACCATATCGGCTTCACTCAAGTATGCATCGTGATACTCCTTGGTCCCTCGCTCCAGATGAGCCCAGCACTTGATGATGTAACACATGGCCTTTTCCAGGTTCGCTTCCGTGAAGTCACCTTTCTGAGCCTCAGCCTTGATCGCCGCCACCTCCGCCTCATGAGCTGCTCGATTATAGACGTCCACCGACATCGCGTTTCCTCCCGCGACAACAGCACCTGAGGTACCTCGCCCAGAGCCAACCACGGCCCCGGCGCCTGCCGCGATCAAGGCGGCCATTGCATCTTGATCCACACCCTTGATGCCATTTTTCCCCAGCGCGTCGGCAATGGTCGGCATCAAGGCAGCCGATGTTCCCGCGCCCAACGCGCCGCTTTGCACATTGCCACTGGACAACCCAATAGCCGCCCCCGCCAACGCGTGCAACATCACACGTGCCGCACCGCCTTCAGCCCAAGCCGCCCGAGTGGCCGCATCCGACTTAGGATCAGTCGCACGCGACTGGGCATAATCGCCAATCTTGTTGAAGATATCGCTGGAGGCCGTGTTGGCGACAATACCAACCGTCGTTCCTACAGGCGCGCCACCCAGCCCTGCGGCGATTAGTCCGGACGCGATATCGGCCATTAAGCGTTTGTCGCCACCGACCTGCCAGCGCTGGGCTTCCGTATAAGCGGCATTCGCTGCGAGCACCGTTCCAGTGGCATCCGGCGAACCGGCTTCGGTCTGGGTTTTGGCTTTATCGGCCAGTGCTTTCGCCTCATCCGCCTTCGCCTTCCCCACCGCACTGATCACCCCACTGGCCAACTGCGCCGAGCTTTGGATCAGGTCAATACGCTCTTGCATCGCCTTTTCATCAGGCCGGTCAAGTTTCTGATTGGCGTTGTCGGTATCGCGATTTAGCCCCACCAGGTCATTGGCACCTTCGGCATTGCGAACCACAATCGTGCCTTCGCTGACCGCGCTACGGGTGTAGCTATGGTCTTTCTCCTTGAGCGCTATCGGGATGCTGCCGCCCATCGACGCACCGCTGGTACTGCTGGAAGACACCGAAATACCGGCAGATTGACTTTTGATTTCGCTGACATTCTTGATGTCGCTGACGATCAGGCGGTCAGTGCTTAGGTGGTTCTTATCAGCTGACGCCTCACTGGCAATCACCGCGCCTTGCAGGGTGGTGTTCTTGCCGACATTGATGTCGTAGCCGCCCGTGCCCGCATACAAACCGCTCTGGTCGGTCACGCCCTTGTAGTCGCTGTTCATATTCGCGGCGGCAAGGTTCGCCGAGCCCGCTACGGTAGAGCCGTAGCAGAACGGCGGGATGCAAATACTCGCGCCGAAGCCTGCGCTGCTCTGTTTGCTGCGCGACGACTCGGTGTCTTGGAGGGAGATGATATTGAGGTTGCCGCCAATATCTGCCTTGATACGGTCCGCACGAACCTGGGCGCCTTTGAGGGTGGTATCGCCACCGCTTTGTAACAACAGGCTGCCCGTATCGAGGGTGCTATTGACCTGAGTGACGGAGTTACCGTTGCCATTGTTCTTGGCACCCTGCGCACCGAGGTCGAGGGTGAAGCCGTTTTGCTCGCCAATATTGAAGCTGGCTCCGATGGCGGTTTTATTTTTCGACCCTTCGTTTTTGCGGTCGGTGGTGTTTTGTGCGCTTTGCATCAACACATCGTTTTTGGCTAACAACAACGTGTTGGCGGCTTTCAAGCGGCTGCCGGTGATCTGGATATCACCCTGAGTACCCGCCGCAGCGCCCGTGGCAACGATCGACAAGTCTTGCCCTGCGTTGAGCGTGCTCTGCTTGGCGGTGACGCTGTTGAATTCGATGCTGTTCTTGCTGCGGTTATTGGCCAGTTCGGTGCCGATTTTGATCAGCGAACCGTTGCCGGGCGTGCCGCCGACTTTATTTTTGAAACCGGAGCTTTGCGCATTGGCGTCCGAAGCCTGGCCGTTCAGGTTGTAGGCGGCGAGGGCAGCCTGGGCGATTTTGACTGCCTTGAGGCGTGGGTCATCAGCACTACGGGCCGCTTTGACGGCATCGCGCATGCTGGTGGCGGTGTCCACCACCGAGCCCGCGATCACCCGCCCAACCGCCAAGCTCTTGGAGCTGTCCTTACTGGTCTGACTGGCCGTCTCCATCCCCGAAGTAACGGTGACATCAGCCCCACTCAACTCCATGTTCTTGGTGCTCACCAGATCACTGGCCACCACCTTCAACTCACGCCCCGCTGTCAACGACACATTGCCCGCACTCGAGCCAATAGTGCTGCCGGTCAAGGTCATTTCATTGGCCGTGCCATTGTGCTTCGAGCTGTTGATGTACAGCTTCTGGTTGCCTGTCACATCGTCCAGACCGAGCTTGTTGCCGGTCAGCACGCCGGTGAGGTCGCGATTCTTCTCCTTGTGCATGTCGGTGCGGGCGAAGGTGTTTTGCGCCGCGTCGATGGTCAGGTCGCGGCCGGCCTGGATGGCGAGGTCGCCGGTGCTGACAAGGTTGGAACCGGTGACTGTGGCGTCGCGATTGGCGGCGATGGTGACGGTTTCGCCGGAGACCATGCTGCCTAGGGCGGTGGTGCGTTTTTCGTCGACTTTGTCCTGAACCTTGCTCGACTTCAGGCCGCCCCAACTGCTTTTGCTTTCTTTGCGTTCGTGACGGGCGCTGTCGGAGTTAGTGACCGCAAGAATGCTGACGTCCTGGCCTGCGACCAGTTGCGCAGCGCCTTTGTCGGCAGTGACGGCGCTGCCGGCCAGCAACAGGTTTGCACCCGCCACGACGGTGCTGTTGGTGCCCGCGCTGACCAGGCTGCCGACATTGTTGATGGCGGATGTCTCATCCAGACGGAATTTCTTCCCGGACGAGGTCTTCTTGGTTTTGCTGTAGAAGCTGTAGTCCTGATTTTCAGCCGCCTTGAGGGCAAGGTCGTTACCCGCAACCAGGTACGCTTCTTTGCCCGCGTCCACTTGGCTGGCCACCAGTTGCAGGTTCTGCCCGGCGCTCAGGGTGGCATCACCGCCAGCCTTGAGCACGGTCGATACCTGCTGAACATGGTCTTCAACACTGGTGACCTTCCTGGAATTAAACGCCGAATGCTGTTCATTCGCCGCCGACGCCAGGTTCACATTGCCCTTGGCTACCAGCGCCAGATCACGCGTGGCATTCAACTGGCTGCCGATAGCACTGATGTCCCGCGCAGCCACCACCTGGAAGTCTCGACCGGCCTCGATCACGGTGCCGTACTGGGTTGCGCTGCTGCTGCGCATGTAGGTGCTGACGGCATTGGCGTTGCGCTGTTCGGCGGTGGCCAGGCTTACATCGCGCCCGGCTTGAACGCCCAGGTCGGCGCCGCTTTTGAAGGCGCCGCCGGTGCTGTTGACGTCGCGCCCGGCTTGCAGGGTGAGGGTGTTGGCGGCTTCGATGCGGGCGGCGTTGTCGACGAAGTCGGTGCGCTCGGTGCGGTAGCCGCTGCTGCTCTGGTGGCTGGTGACGGTGCGTTCGTTGAGTACATCGCCATTCACTGCGCTCACGCTGACGTCGCGCCCGGCGATGATGCCGCCGGCGCGGTTGGTGAGGTTGTTGCCGGCGAGCAGGTCGAGGCGGTTGCCCGCTTGCACGAGGCCGCCGT
Source organism: Pseudomonas sp. Leaf15 (assembly GCF_001421425.1). NCBI lineage: Bacteria > Pseudomonadati > Pseudomonadota > Gammaproteobacteria > Pseudomonadales > Pseudomonadaceae > Pseudomonas > Pseudomonas sp. Leaf15. The sequence goes on along the minus strand of NZ_LMKI01000005.1, from coordinate 45,179 downwards.
TGACCATGTTGCGCCCGGCGCTGGCGGCGAGGTTGTTGGTGGCGCGCAGGGTGCCGACGTTGTTGAGGTCGGTGCCGCTGACCAGGTTCAGGTCGCTGCCGGTGATGAGTGCGCCGTTGGGCGCCAGGCGGTTGTTGGCCTGGGCCAGGTAGAGCACGGGCACCAGCACTTGCTGGCCGGCGACGGTGGCGTTTTCCATCCACACGATGTCGTGGGTCAGGGCCGCGACTTGCTCGGCGGTGAGGCTCACGCCTACGGCCAGGTTTAGCGCCTGTTTGGTGCCGATGGCGTTGTCCATCAGGTACTTGAACATCGCTGTGTCGCTGGTCTGGCCATCAATGAAACGCTGGCCGGTGCGGGCGATCACGGCTTGCTGGATCAGGCGCTGTTCATACAGGCCATCACCCAGGCGCTTTTGTGCCTGGTCCGGGTCGTAGCCCAGTTTGGACAGCATGTAATCGGAGCTTAAAAACTGGCTGAGGTTGGTCAGCAGCGGGTTGGTTTCGATCAGGTATTTCTGTGGGTTGGAGACGAACTGGCTGTCTGGCAGGCCTTGCACGCGGTTGATCACCACGCCGTCGGCCGAGGTGCCGCTGCCGGGCACGACCGGGCCGGTAACCGGCGTGCGGTCGACGCTGCCGCCGCCCAGGGTCCAGCCTTGCGGGCCGGTGCTGGCAGGCGCGCTGGCGCTCTGGCCACTGAGGCGGAACAGCCCGCCCTGGCCGGTTGGCAAGGTGAAGCCGGGCAGGCTCAGCGGGTTGATCTGCTGTTGGGCCAGGTCCGGCGGCAGTTGCTGGTTGAGCGTGACGCGGGTGGAGTAACCGGCTGCGCCACTGGCACCGGTGGCGTCGGTGGTGGTTTTGGCGCCCGCACCGATGTAGTTGTAGCCCAGGCGCACTACGCTGTTGTCGATCCCGGCTTGGGCCTTGACGTCTACCGCGCCGGCAGCCTGAATCACGGCGGCGTAACGTTGGTCATCGCTGGCGATTTTGGTGACTTTGCCGAACTGGGTGCGCTCGATCTCCATCATGCCGATGAAGTTGGCCACGGTGGCTTCAAGGCCGCCGAGGTCATTGGGGTTGTAACCGGCGCTTTTGTACCAGTATTTGTTGGTGAGTGCGGCGGCGGCGCCGAACCAACCTTCAGGGTGCTTGGTGCGCTCTGACGTGAAAAGACGATAAGTCTCGGTCTCGCCGGTTTCGATGCCGGTGTTGACCAGGTTGTTCAGGCGCGCGGTGAAGTTACCGCCGGCCGCGATCGAGCTGCTGCTGTTGAGCAGGTCGCCGCCGGCCAGGGTCATGTTGCCGCCGGCGGTGATGCTTGAACCGGCACTGGCGGCGGTGACTTCCAGTTTGTCGCGGGTCACCAGTTCCCACACGTAGTTGCGCGGGGTGCCGCCGGCTTTGCAGTCACCGGCGTTAACGTACTTGATGCACGTACCTTCGGTGGCCGAGGCGGTGTAGACACCCGCATCGTTGACGTCGAGTACCGCCCGCTGGTTTTTGATCGAGTTGGCGGACAGGCTGAGGTTGCCGTCACTCTGAATCGTCGATGAGCTGTTGAGGATGCTGCTGGCCAGGCCGCCCTTGCCGTCACGGTCGACGCTGAGGTTGCCCAGGCTGTAGACGTCGGCGTAGCTGTTGTTCAGCGCGTCCACACGCAGGCTCATGTCGCCGCCGCTGAAGATCAGGCCGTGGTCATTGAGCAAGGCGCCGGTGGTGGCGACCAGTCGTTGGCCGCTGCCCAGGGTCGCGTAGTTGTTGAGTGTGCCGGCGTTGACCACCAGGTCGGTGGCAGCGGTGAGGCGCCCACGGTTGTTGAGTGTGCCGGCGATGTTGGCGGTGGTGACGCCACCGCCGGCAATGCTAGCGGTGTCGCTCAAGTTGGCCTGTGCGGCGCTGAGGTTGAGGTTGCCCAGGCTGCTGATGCGCCCGCTGCTGTTGAGGGCGCCGCTCAAGGTCAGGTCGAGCGCACCGTCGCTGGCGATCAGGCCGTGGGTGGTCCAGTTGGCACCATTGCCGACAAAACGCCGCGCGCCGAGCAGTTGGCCGGTGGCGGTCTGGTCGAGGCTGTCGACGTTAACGGTGAGTTGCCCGGCCTGGATCACGCTGCTGTTGGTCCAGTTGCCCTGGGTGATGGTCAGGTCGCCACGGGTGACCAGGCTGCCGCCCACGTCGTTGAGGTTGGCCGGGGCAATGCCGAACTTGCCGGTGCCCACGTGCAGTACGTTGCCGCCCAGGTTCTGGAAGCTGCCGGCGTTGAGGGTCAGGTCGTTGTTGGCGGTTTCCAGCACGCCGTTGCGGTTGTCGAACAGACCGCCGATGGCGAATTCGGTGGTACCCGCCGTGCCCAGCGCACGCAGGCGCCCGGTCTGGTTATCGAGGCTGGCCGCGCGCACCTTCAGGCTGCTTTCGCTTTCGATGATGCCCAGGCGGTTGTTGAGTGCACCGCTGAGGTCCAGGTCGATCTGTTGGCCGGCGATCTGGCCGTCGTTGTCGCCGCTGTTATCGAAATCATGCCCGACCACGCGCATCAGGCCTTTGGCATACAGCCCGCCGTTGCGGTTGTCGAAGTTGCCGGTGGTGACCAGTGCGTTGCCGCCCTGCGCCGCGATGCGACCGCCATAGTTGTCCACGCTGCCGGCTTGCAGGTTGAGACTTTGCCCCTGCATCACGCCGCCCTGGCGGTTGTTGTTGAGGTCGTAACCGTTGCGCAGCACGCCGACCACTTGGGTTTGCAGCGCGGCCTTGAGGCTGGCGAGGGTGCCGCCACGGTTGTCGAGGCTGGCGGCGTTGACGCTGAGGTCACCGGCCTGGGCGATCAGTTTGCCGCTCTGGTTATCCAGCGTGTCGGCCACGTTGGCGGTCATGCCGCCCTGGCTTTGCAAGGTGCCTTTGCCATTGTCCAAGCGGTTGGCCGTGAGGCTGAGGTCGGCGTTCTGGCTGTAGATCAAGCCGTCGTTGCCGTTCTGCACCAGACCGCTGGCGGTAAGGCTCAAGCGGTCGTTGGCAGCCAGGGTGCCACGGTTACGGTTATCCAGGCCGCCGGTCAGCAGGGTCAACAGGCCCTGGCTGGCAATCTGGCCGCCCTGGTTGTTGATCTGCGCCGCGCGGCTGATCAACAGCGGGTCGCCGCTGGCCAGTTTGCCGTTGGTGTTGGTCAGGGTCGCGAGCAGGTCGAGGGTGGTGGCGGTGCCGCCACTGATGCTGCCGGCGCTGTTGTCCAGGTTTTGCGTAGTCAGGCTCAGGGCCGCGCCGCTGTCGATCACGCCGCCCTGGGCGTTGTTCAGCAAGCCGCCGACGGTCAGCGTCTGCCCGGCCGCGCTGGAGAGTACGCCTTTGTTGCTGTTGTCCAGTTCGCCGGCATTAACGGTCAGCGCTTTCTGGCTCACCAGTGCCCCGCCTGCGCTGTTGAGCAGGTTGGCGGTCAGCGTGGCGTTAAGGTCGCCGTATCGGCTCGACAAGGTGCCGCCGTTGCGGTTGTCCAGGTTTGCACCGCTGACGGTGAGGCCCTGCCAGCCGGACATCAGGCCATTCTGGTTGATCAGGTTTTCGGCATTGATCACCAGAAGGTTATTGCTGATCAGCTTGCCGTTGCTGTTGTTCAACGTGCGGCCGTTGAGGTTCAGGGTTTGCGCGCTGGAGAGTTCGCCACCCTGGTTATTGAGGTCGCGCAGGTGGTTGATGGAGAGGTTGCCGGCGGTGGTGATCAGGCCACCCGCGTTGTTCAGGTCGCCGGTGGCGGTGCCGAAATCCAGGGCAATCGCGCTGCCCAGCAGCGAGCCGTTCTGGTTGTCCAGCGCGGCGCTGTTGAGCGTCAGCGTATTGCTGGCGTTGAGCAGGCCCTGGTCGCGGTTGGTCAGGCGGCCAGCCACGTTGAGCAGCGTGTCGCCACGGCTGGTGAGGGTGCCGCCGCTGTTGTCGAGGTCGGTGGCGTGGGCGTCAACCGAGGCGGCAGCGATCATGCCTTTGACGTTGGCCAGGGCCTGGCCGATGCGCAGGGTCAGCGCGGCGTTGCTCAGCAGTTTGCCGCTGCTGTTATCGAGGTTGTCGGCGGTGAGTGTGAACGACTGGCTGCTGGAGATTTCGCCGCCCTGGTTATGCACGTTCTTGAGGTTGTTGAGCATCAACAGCGGCGCGTTGATCAGGCCGTTCTGATTATTGAACTCGCCCCGGTTGAGGTCCAGGGTCAGGGCCTCGGCGCTGGTGATCTGGCCGTCTTGCTGGTTGTTCAGGTCGGCAGTGCCGAGGGACAGGGCCTGGCGCGCGCTGAGGGTGCCGTTCTGGCTGTTGTCGACGCTTGCGGCGTTGAGTATCAGGCTGCCATCGGTGACTAGCCGCCCGCCTCGGTTGTCCACCGCGCCGAGTGCACTGAGGGTCAGCGGCCCGGCGCTGGAGAGCGTGCCGCCGCCGTTGGCCAGCGTGCGCGCGGTGATGCTCAGCAGCCCTTCACTGCTGATCAGACCCTGGTTGCGGTTAAGCAGTTGGTCGACATTCAAACCTGCACCGGCGCCAGCAATCAGCAGCCCGCCGTCGCTGTTATCCAGTTGCGTAGCGGTTACCTGCACGCCCGCACGGCTGGACAGCTCGCCGTTGCGGTTGTCGATATTGACGACATTGGCCTGCACACCACCCACGCCTGCGACCAAGCCTTTTTGGCGGTTGTCGAGGCTATTACCGGCCACGCTTACCGTGCCTTGGCTGGTGACCAGCCCGGCTTGGTTGTTGAGGCTGCCGACGTTGAGGCTCAGCGCATTGCCCGCCGTGATAAGGCCTGCGACGTTATCGAGGGTCGCGACCGTGAGCGCTGCGGTGTCGAGGCTTGAAAGTTCACCGCCCTGGTTATGCACCTCACCGACGACGGCGGTCAGCGGCCCATTGCTGGTGACCAACCCACCTTGGGTGTTCTGCAGGCGATCGGCCGTGATGGCCAGGCCGCCGTTGCTGAGAATGCGGCCTTTGTTCTGGTTGTCGACTGCGGCGGCGGTTATTTGGGTGCGCTGTTTGGCACCCAGTGTGCCGCCCTGGTTGTTCAACGCTTGGGCATCCACGCTCAACGCGCGGCTGGCAATCACACTGGCGCCGGTGTTGGTGACGGCCTTGCCGCGCAGGCTCACGTCGCCCGTGGCGTTGCGAGTGTTGTCGGCGTTGACCCCGGCTTCGATGATGTCGCCGTTGGTCAAGGTGCCACCGGCGGACAGCGCAATACGGTCACGGGCGGCCAGGCTTTGGCGGTTGGTTAGGTCGCCCTGGGTGTTCACGTTAAGGGCGGTACCGGCATACACCGGCCCTTTGGCGTTAAGGCTTGCGGCGTTGATGTTGACCGCGCCGCTGGCGGCGGCTTGCGCCATGCTCAAATGCCCATTGGCATCGAGCTGGATATCGCCGCCACTGGCCGCCAACGTGCCGTCGAGTTTCACGCCCACACCAGCTTCGGTGCCCACCAGTTTGATTGCGCCGGCGTACATGCCGCCCAGGGCGCTGGAGTCGATGGCCAGCTCGGGTTTGGCGCTGCCGTCGTCGGCCCGCGCAGTGGCTTTGAGGCTTTTGGCGTCGACGTCGTTGCGCCCGGCGACCACGGCCAGTTCACGGGCGTTGATTTGCGCGTTGATCTTGGCCGAGCGGGTAATGATTTCGAAGCGGTCGACGTTGCTGGCGTTCAGGCCTTCGCCGTCGATGGTCACGGCGCCGCCGTCCACCTGGTAGTGGTCCAGGCGGCCAACGTTGTCCATCATCGGCTTGCCGGTGGTCAGGGTCACGTTGGGCGTGTTGATAAACCCGCAACCGCTGCACGTGATGCCGTAAGGGTTGGCGACGATGACCTTGGCCGACTGCCCCGCCACTTCGGTGTAACCGCGCAACTGGCTCGGGCTGCCGCCGTTGACTTCGTTGAGGATGACGTTGGCCGCGCCGCCCTTGAGGTTGGGGTTGCCGACGATGTAACCGCCCAGTTGGGTGTTCTGCACCGCACCGGTGGCGTTGTTGAGGATCACGCCGTTGGGGCCGACGTTGTAGTCCTTGAACTGGTTGTGGGACAAGCCACTGCCATTAGGGGTGGCGATGTTCACCACCGGCACGCCATTGCCGGCCTGGCCGACGCTGGTGGCCGGGTTGCTCACCACAATGCCTTCGGCCTGGGCCAGCAACGGCTGCCAGAACAGCGCGTTGACCAGGATCAGCACCAGGCCGCGCTTGGGCAGGCCGAAGAACGCGTCGCGGCGCTTCAAGGCAGCAGAAGGTTGGCGGGCCAGAAAGGCAAAGTGGCGAACATCCATGGTCAAATTCTCGTTGCAGCGGGGCGTTGAATTACAGGAAGAAATCCATGCGGAAGTAGATCGGCGCTTCGCGCTCCGTCACCACTCCAGGTCTTTCTAACGAGTGGGCAAAGGTCACGCTGGTGCTGACGTATTTGCCACGGGCGAACAGTTCCACGGAGTTGCTTGAAACGCGGCCGTGGTTGTCGCCGTTGTAACGGTCGTTGCGGATCACGCCCTGGTCGTAACCGAGGCTGGTGCCGTATTCCGCAAAGGCCGGGCGCAACCATTCCAGGGTGACCGGGCGGGCCCAGCGCACTTCGTTGCGCCAGTAGCCGCCGCTGTCGCCAGACAGTTGCTGGTCCTTGAAACCGCGCACCGACGACGAGCCGCCGAGGCTGATGCGCTGCGGCGAGAACAGCACGTCTTCACTGCGTTGCCCGGTGGCCAGGCTGGTGAAGCTGAACGACTCGCCCCACAGGCGAAACGGCTGCAAATAGCTGACGGTGGCGGTGTATTTGCGGTAATCCGGGGTGGGCGTGAGGTTGCCGAACTGGTCGCGGTGCTGGTCGTCACGCTGAGCGTCAAAGGCGCCGATGCCGTTCTGTACGCCGAGGTCGATGTTGACGAAGGCATTGCCGATGCGTCGGCCGTGGTTGATACCAAACTGCAACTCACTGAGGCGGTTGCTGCTGATTTCGAGCTGGGCGTCGTTGATGTAGTTGTTGGTGCGCAGATGAGCCAAGCCGACGTTGAGCGAGGTTTTGCTCACGTCATCGCGGTGGATCACACGTTCGGCGCGCAACTGGTGGTTCTGGTTGTCGCCCGACTGCTTGAACTTGAAAGTGTCGGTGTAACCCAGCGCGCGGTAATCACTCTCGCTGTAGGTGTAAGTGAAGTTCCACCAGCCCCATGGCACGTTGTAGTAGAGCAGGGTGTTTTTCGAGGTTTTCTGGTGGTCGCTGATGGCATCGTGGCCACCGCGCAGCACCAGTTGATCGGCCAGGCCCAGCGGGCTGTCCCACTCCAGGCCCGCGCCCCACTGTTGCTCGCCGGTGCTGCGTTGCCCGTCGTTGTTGCGCGACAGGCTGGCGCGCCAGGGCTTTTGCGGGGTGTTCTTGACCACCACGTCGCTGCCGCCCACTTGCTTGCCGGGGGTCAGTTCCATTTGCGCCTGTTTGGACGGCAACCGGTTGAGCTGGTCCACCAGTTGCTCGACTTCGCGCAGGTTCAGCGCCTCACCGACCTTGCCGGGAAACGCCATGGCCAGTTCACGCTCGGTGACGTTGCTGCCTTCGGCGCTGCGCACGGCTTCGAGTTTGCCTTCGACCACCAACACCTGCAGATGGCCGCTGGAGAGGTCTTGTTGCGGCAAGTAGGCACGGCTGGTGACGCGGCCTTTGGCGATGTAATAGTCGGTGATGACTTTGAGCAGCTCATTGAGCTGCGAGACGCCCAGGCATTGGCCTGTATAGGGTTTGAGCAGCAGCGCACGGTCGCCGGCAGGCAGGCTGTCGGCGCCTTTAAGTTCGATGTCTTTGATCGGGAAGCAGCGGGTGTCGGCAGGCGTAGCCGGTGCCTGTGGCTTGGCTTCTTTGCCGGGCAGGTCCTGAAGCTCTTGCAGGCGCCGGCTTTGCTCTTCGAGCAGGCGATTCTGCCGATCGCGGATCAGGTCTTGATCCCCTGGCGTAGGGGCGGCGATGGCCGTATTCAGGCTCAGGCAGGCGAGCATGAAAGTGCACAACACATACCGAGTCCGTGGCGATAAAAAAGACATGTTCGATCCATCGATTATCAAGGGGCGGCAAACTACCATCGAACTAGCGCTGGCCCAAGAAACCGGGACAGTTGCACATTCGTACTTATTACATCCGCAACACATTGATTATTAACAACAAAGAATTATCAATAAGAGATGACGGCGGTCGTTGGAACTTTTATTCCGACCAGCGGCAACTCTTTTGATAGTCATTCGGCAAACATCCGAGCAAATGCCATTATTTAGCCATCAACTACTTGCCGAGTTAGGTTAGTGCAGGAGAATGAGGAAAAGTTCTTGGCTGTTTTGTGAGTGGGATCCCATTTATCGGAATTCCAGGCGATGCAGATGGGATCGTTCCCACGCTCTGCGTGGGAATGCCGCCTCGGACGCTCCGCGTCCCGGTGATATCAGCACTAGGTGACGCGGAGCGTCACGGGATGCATTCCCACGCGGAGCGTGGGAACGATCTTCTAGGTGTCTTTGGGTTTTCTAGCCGGCGTCTTGGCCTTTTTCCGCGCCGGGCACCAGGGCCAGGCCGGGGCGCTCCACGTCGCGGGACACGTGCGACTTCACATCCTCCACGCCGCCGTCTTCGTCGTTGTGGATCACCAGCACACCCGGCTTGCGAAACTGCTCCAGGTGGCCGTCGCCCAAATTAAAACTCTCACTCAGGTGTTTGTCGCTCAGCGCATTGGCCTCGGCGCGGCGTTGGGCGAATTTGCGCCCACGGCGTTGTTGATAACGCGCCCAACTGATCAGGATGACCGCGTTGAACAAGGCGATCCACAGGTAGATCTGCAAGGTGTTGAGCGCCGCAAATATGGGCGCCTCAATACGCGGGCCGCCGTGGGTTTCCAGCATGGCGCCGATGCCACGCGCGAGCAGCCAGATCAACCCGCCCCACGCCAGCAGCGTCAGCAGCACATCGATGATCCACATCACGGTGTTTTGGCGAGTTCTGACCAGCTTCATGATCACGCCTCCTCTTCACTGGGTTTGATGCCGCGGTCCGGGCTGACCCAGCGCGCACGTTTCTGGTGCTGGTTGAACAGCACTTTGGGAAAACTGACCAGGGTGGTGAACAGGCTGACCAGCCAGAACACCATCGGGTACCACACGGTCCAGAACAGGGTTTTCCACAGGTCCTTTTCATAGCGCCGGTCGATCAGGATGCTCACCGCAAATTGCAGCAGGCACACCATCGCCAATACCAGGCCGGTAAAGGCCGGTGGCATCAGGGAATCCACGGCAATCGCCTGTGGCAGTACCACGAACTTGCCCACGCCCCAGAAGATCACCGAAAGCAGGAAGGTGAAGGCCCAGCCGGTGGACAGGCAGTACTCGAACAGCAGTGGCCACAGGTAGCGATGGCGCCACTGCCAGATGCCACGGATGTTCTTGAACAGCACCTCGGCGCCGCCCTGGGCCCAGCGCAGGCGCTGTTTCCACAAGCCGCCAACGGTTTCGGGCATGAGGATCCAGCACAGGGCACGGGGCTCGTAGAAGATCGCCCAGTGGTCCAGTTGCAGCTTCCAACTCACGTCGATGTCTTCGGTGATCATGTCGGTGGACCAGTAGTCGATACGGTCCAGCGCTTTCTTGCGAAACGCCACCACCACACCCGACACCGTGAAGATCCGCCCGAACACGCGCTGGGTGCGCTTGATCAAGCCGATGATCGAGGAGAACTCGCCCACCTGCACCCGGCCGATCAAGGTTGAACGCGTGCGGATGCGCGGGTTGCCGGTCACGGCGCCGAGGCGCGGGTTGTCGAGCATCGGCGCGACCATGTAGGCCGCAGCGTTTTTGTCGAGCAAGGCATCGCCGTCGATGCACACCAGGTACTCACTGCGCGCCGCCACGGCGCCCATGCGCAAGGCCACGGCCTTGCCCTGGTTTTGCGCCAGGTGCAACACGCGCAGGCGCGGGTTTTCCAGGGCCAGGGCATCAAGCACGGCGGCGGTGTTGTCGCTGGAACCGTCGTTGACCGCGATGACTTCAACGTTCGGGTACAGCTGGCCGAGTGCGGCATGAATGGTGTCGGCGGCGTTATCACCCTCGTTGTAGCAAGGGATGATGATCGAGATCAGCGGGTTGCCGGCCAGAGTCGGCGCCGGCGTGTCTTCATCCCACGGCCAATGCCGCTCCCAGTGCAGCCAGAAGTACAGCCCGCCGGCGATCCACAACGCCGACATGAACAGCGGGTAGAAAAACACGAAGTCCATCAAGAACTGCCCGGTGACCAGGAAGATCAGGCCCAGGGGCACGCCCAGTACCAGCGCCAACACGAATAGAGCCAGGATTCTGTCAAACATGATCAAGGGTTCCACTGGTTGGAAAGGGCCGGACGTACTGTCTTCAGGTCCGGCGAGTTTTCCAGGAAGTTATCCGGGTAGTAGCCGAAGCTCTTGACCCCCTGGCGTTTGAGCACGCCCATCCACTCGGCCATTTGCGCGCCATTGATATCGGGTGCCGCTTTGGTCCGCCAATCTTTGGCTTGCAGTTCGAACACGGTTTTATCCAGCGCGCCGGGGCGCGCCTTGACCGTGGCGACGAGTTTTTCCAGCCAGGCGTTGGAGGTGTTCAGCTCCTGGCCTTCCATCAACGGCATGGCCATGGGCGCAGTCCAGTCGTAGGCCTGGAGGAAGTCATCGAGGTTCTGCGCAAACCAGGCTTCGCTGGCCGGGTTGAGCATCGGCTCGGCAAAGATATTGCGTGCGGTCTGCACCTGCGGGCCACCGATGGCGCGGACCTTGGCGGTCAGCTCGTTGGTGAAGTCGATCAGGTAGTGGCTCTTGAAGCGCGTCCAGCGTTGCATCACGGCAGGGTCTGCACGCAGCGCCGCGATGCTGCCCGGCAGGCCGTTGGCGGCATAAGCCTTGAGCGCCGCGGGGCTGGCGTCTTCGAAGTCGGACAGCACGGCGTCGTCGTGGTACAGCACACCGTCGATGGCATTGTTGCGGGCCAGGTCTTCATAGATCTCGCCGATGATCTTGCGCACCTGCGGGTCGAACGGCGACAAGCGCTTGTATTGGTCCGGGTCGGTGCCGACCTGGCCGGTTTGCGGGTCCCAGCGGGTCACGCGCGGCAGCTTGGGGTCGAGGGCGAAACTCAGCACCGGCATCCAGGCATACACACTGGCGTGGGCACGGGTGCGCAACTGCCAGGCGACGCGGTTGAACAGGTCAGCGCGTACCGGCAAGTGGCGGTTGGGGAAGTACAGCGAATGCACCAGGCCGTCGCCCTTGGGGTCGGCGAAGGCTTGCAGGAACACGGTGCCCGCGCCCATGTCGACCACACGTTGTACCAACTGGTCGAGGTTACGCGCTTGTTGGGCAAGGTCCGGGTCGTAGACGTTGTCGAGGTCCACGTGCAGCACGCGCAGCGGTGCCTGGGTTTGCACCGCCACCATGCTGTTGGCGAAATGCTCGCCATCCGGGTCCGAAGCCACCAGAAAGCGCGGGCTGTTCATCAGGTTGCCGAGGCTGTCGAGGCCGTCTTCCAGGGTCAGCGCCATCTTGTAGCCCTGCGCGCCGACAATCTCCAGCGCGGTGCCTTTGGCGGCGCCGTAAGGCCACACCCACACCCGAGGCGCCTTGCCGGTTACGCTGCGGATCTTGTTGGTGATCGCCGCGACATCAGCCCGCATGCGCGCATCGAATTTGGCCTGGTCTTCATAACGACCGGTGGCCGGATCAAAGCGCAGGCTGGTCGCCGCCGGCTCCAGGTTGCCCTGGGGGTTGGCCAAAATCCCTTTGTGGTTGTTGTCGGTGTGCGCGGCGATTTCCACCAGGCCCGACTGCGACACTTCACGAATCTGTTGCCAGGTGAGGAATTCCCCACGTGGGCGTGGCGAGCCGGCGAAGTCCACCGGTTGATTGAGCGGCGTATCGATCCAATAGCCCACCGGCGCCAGCAAGGCCGGCCAGTGATAGGCGCGCAGAATCGGCATCACGCGGGTGTAGAAGCTCGAATAGCCGTCATCGAAGCTGAGCATGATGGCTTTGGGCGGCAACTCGGGGCCGCCGTTGCGTGCCGCCAGGATCTGGTCGACGCTGACCGCCTGGTAGCCATTCTCGCGCAACCACGCCAGCTGTTCGATCAAGCGCTCGGTGCGCACTGCCACCACCGCCTGGTCGGGGTCGCGATCCTCGACGTCGTGGTAGGCAATGCCCAGGAAATGGTTTTTCGGCCACGGCGCTTCGTTGGCCGCTATCGGCCGCTCGGCGGGTGGAGTGAAGGGCGCGGGTTGCTGGGCGCAGGCACTGGCCAGCATTACACCCAGGACCAACAGGCAACGGCAAAGGACGGTCATGGTCAGGCTCTTTTAGAAACGGTAAGTGAGGTCGACGAGCAAGCGCAGATCGCGTTCGCGATCACCGTCATAAGGTCGGCTGATCAGGCTCAGGTTGGCGCCCACGTCGAGTACATCGTTCCAGCGAAAACGTTGGCCATAGCCGATCAAACCGACGCCACCGGTTGAGTAATCCCGTTGGCTGTACGTACCTGCACCGAGCTGGAACTGCTGACTCCACTGAGTCTCGTAGCGGTGATAAAGCACATGATTGACCGTGACCGTGGGCAACACGGTGAAGTCGGACTTGGGGTTGAAGTACACCGTGTCTTCTTTGCTGTTATGGCTGGTGCCGACTTCCAGGCCCAGGTCGACCTGCACGCCGGGCGCGCTGTAGATGCCCTCGCGGCCGGTCAGCACGGCTTCGAAGCGGTTGTTGCCATCGCTGAAGTGGGACGGGCTCAGGGCCAGTTTCCACTCGCGGCTTTCATTTGCGCGCCAGCGGATAAAACCACTGCCGCCATTGGCGGTAACATCGGCATTCAACGCCCGCAGCGGCGTGGTGGTGAGCAGGTAGCCGAGGCTGCCGCCGTACTGCCAGTTGTCGTTGATGTCGCGGGCAATCGACACGGCCGCACCCTGCTTGGAGCCATAGCCGTAGGAATGGTTGGAGACTTCGGCTTCCAGGGTCATGTCACGGGTGCGGCGCTCCACGCCGACGCGCTGCCACCGGTGTTGGCCGGTGCCTTCGCTGAAATCAGCGGTGGCATAGCCGGCACCGGCGAACAGGCGCCAGTCTTCATCGATAGGCGGCGTGTAGAGCACGCTTTCGATGCCCCAGTCACGGCTGCCGGCCACCGCGCCGGTGTCGTTGTTATTGCCGCCGCCGTAGCTTTTACCGGTGTAGGCTTCCACCCGCAGCTCGGCCATGTCGTGCACATCCCGCAGGCGGCTCAGGCGCTGCACTTGGCGGCTGTCGGGGTTTCGGGCCAGCACGTCATCGGTGAGCACGTCCATTTGCCGCCATTCCTGCAGGTCCATGGCGGTGTAGGCCTGGCTGACTTCCAGGCCGATATCCCGTGGGGTCTGGGCTTCGGTTTCCTTGAGGATGCCCTCGGCGCGGCGCGGCAGGTCGCGGGCGCGGTACATGTCGGCCTGGGCCAGGCGCAGGCCGACATTGCCGGGGGCTTTGGCCACCAACGCGTCCAGCCCGGCTTCGCTGCCCGGCAGGTCACCGCCGTAGACGCCGGCCTGGGCCGACAGTTGTTGCGCGTCCATCCAGGCGTCGTTGGGGTTACCGATGGGCAAGCCCTTGAGTTCGACCCGAGGTTTCTGGCTGTTGGCGAGGCTGTTGGCAACTTCGCGCGCATCGGCGCCTTTGTCGCTTTCCTGCAGGGCGTAGAACAGGGCCGTGGTGTCTTCGACCCGGTCATCGGGCTCGGCATCGGCCGCGCTGATCACCTGGCGGTACAACGGCTCGGCTTTTTCCGGCAGGCGCTGGTCGAGGTAAGACGCGGCGACCCAGCGCAGGGCATAAGTGGGCAATTGCACGCCTTCGCCCTTGAGGGTTTCGTAGTCGCGGATCACATCGGCGGTGCGTGCCCGCGCCTTGAGGGCGCCCAGGCGGTCGATGCGCCAGCGCACCACGTCGTCATGGGCGCTCGGGTCCGGAGTCCAGCGCGCGAGCAGTTTGTCGTAGTCATTGAGGGCACGGTCGGCAACCACGTAGCGTTCTTTTTCGGTGCGGGTGGCGAACTCGGCCATGCGCACGCGCTCGGCGGCGAGGTCACCTTCGAGGCGGCGCTGGGTCACCGCGTCGAGCAGCCCCGGATGTTTGGCCGACAGGCGCAGCGCCGGCTCCGGCAGGCGGGCCTTTTGCAGGGCGACGATGTATTCGCGGACCACTTCAGGTTTGTCACCGGCGCGAGTAAAGGCCTGGTCGAACTCAAACAAGGCGTCGTAGTTCAAGCCTGCGCGGGTCAGCGCATAACCCAGGGCCATGCGGCGGTTGGGGTCATTGGGTTGCGCCGCTACCAGTGCGCGCAGGCGCTGCACGGCTGTCGCGGCCTGGCCACCGTCGGCCTGGGTCAGGGCCTGGCCCAGTTGCAGGTCGACATTGCCCGGCTCACGCACCAGCGCTTGCTGATAAACCGCCAGGGCCTGTGGCCACTGCTTTTGGTTGCGATAAGTGCGCGCCACCGTGGCCAGCGCCTGGGTGGTGAGGTTGCGATTTTTGCCTTGGGCCTCGTAGACCTTCAGCACTTCGGCGTCTTGCCCTGCCCAACCGGCAATCACCAGGTGATCGCTGATCTGGCCAGGTGTCTGGCGTTCAGGCGACAGTTGGCGCAACTGGGTCAGCGCGGGAGTGAAGTTGCCGTTACGCGCCTGGATAATCAGGGCGTCATAGGCTGGGTCGGCGAAGGCAAGGCTGGGCGTCAGCAGTTGGCTGCATAAGGCGGCCCCAATGAGCAGACGCAACCGGCCTGAAGCACTGATGGGTAGTGTTCGCAGCATATCGTGAGCTTCCTTACACACGGAAAGCTGTAACGATAGGTGGTCCTGAGCGCTACGCATCAGGGTGCCGGCGTCTCGTGACCCGGCCTAGCTTTCCTGTAGGAACTATCCCTTAAGGATGTAGAGAAATGCCCAAATCAGAACAATTGTTCAGAATTGTCCAACCGCAGAAAGACTAATGGAGGCGCAGGGTTGCCTGAGCCAAGCAATCACAGCCGGCCTGTACGCCGGTTGTTTGACTGCTGCTTCAGGCCAACCTGCGCCTCCATTATTTATTTCTTACCGATGTAAGAAATCTTACTGCGCGCCGCTGACCGCACCCGCTTTGGCCATCACGAAGCCAATGAACTGCTCCACGGTCATCTTCTGGCCGTTGAAGGTCACTTCATTGTTGGCGTAGTGCAGTTTGGAAACCACGTCGGTGCCCACCAGGGTCGCCAGCTGAGTACCAACGGCCATGCCGCTGACCATTTCGGCCGCCATCTGCGATTGCTGCTCGATGGCTTTAGGGTCGGTCACACCGCCCACTTCAGCTTGCAGGGCAGCGACGTCGCCGATCATCGGCTTGGACAGGGTCAGGTTGGCATCCAGCAGCGCGATAACCTGCTTGCCCAGCTCAACCGGCGGCAGCTCCATCGAAGCGGGTTTGGTCAGGTCCACCACCAGGTTGAACTTGCTTTCACCGTGGGTGGTTTTCAGCGACAGGTTTTCCACCGCCACTTGCGGTTTGGCGGCCAGCACCTGGTTGACGTTGGCCTCGGCCAGGGTCTGCTCGGCTTCGGTCAGTTGCAGCTCAGGCACTGGCTGGCCGGCAGCAGCGGCGGCTTGCACCGGCTGCATCTTGTCCTGGTAGAGCTTGGTCAGCACCAGCATCGCCGGGATGTCGATGTTCTTCATGCTCAGGGCCATGGCGGCCGAACCTACAGGTTTACCCTGGTAGCCGATCTCGTCGATCTTGTAGTCGACGCGACCCGCCAGGTTGTTGTCCTTGGTTTCGCTGGTGTCTTTCTGCTCGAAGCCCTTGAGGGTCAGCACGGCTTTCTGCGGGCCGAAGGTGACTTTGGTGTCGGTCAGCTCAACGGTGTTTTGCCCGGTGTAGAAACCGAAGGTGGATTTTTCCAGGTTGCTGGCCACGGTCAGGCCGGACAGCTCGGCTTCAAGCGGCTGGCCATTGGCGTCGATCACTGCCACCTTGAGGCTGTTCATGTAGCCGCTGGCCTTGACCTTCTTGCCTTCGGCGCTGCTGTCGAAGTCAAGGTTGGCGCCCGAGAAGCTCACCGAAGACTTGTCGTCCTTGATATCCAGCGGCAGCAGTTCGACGTTGCCGTCGACCGAGCGGTTGTAGCCGATATTGGCCACGCCTTTGAGCGGCGACACGTCCTTGCTGGCGGCAAACCATTTTTCGGTGGTGGCGTTCTTTTCCAGTTCATAGTGACTGGTGGCCATGACCGGCAGCCATTTCAGCGTCACCAGCCGCGAGAACGGTAGCGGGCCGTGTTCGATATGGTCGACGAACAACAGCTCAGGGTTCGGGTTTTCTTCACCGAACACACTGCCTTGGCCTTTGAGACGGTAGTGCGCGGTGCTGCTGAACAGGCCACGGTCCAGGGACACCAGCTCCAGGTTCACCGTGCCATCGACGCCGGCCATGGAGGTCTGCAGTTCTTTGTTGGCGTTCTGGATCGCGGTTTGCAACACCGGCTCCAGTTGCTTACCGGTGTACCAGGCGCCGCCTGCACTGATGGCGCCGACGGCGACAACGAAACCCAAGAAAACAACTGCTGGCTTATTCATGAAGTGACCTGATCAAATCCTGTGAGAAGTGGGCTGTCTTCCTTGAACCCCAGGAGGGGTTGGCTCAAACCCGCCGAAAACGGGGGAAGATTAGCACTGGAGGCCGAAAACGGCCCAGCTTTTCAGAGGGGTCAGGTCAGCGGTTGGTTCACGAGTATTCCAATTCAACCTCATCGAGTTGGTGATCGAAACTCTTCAAGCGTGCGGTCCAGGTGTACACCAACACCTCAAACTCGCGGTGTATCACCGCGTTGTTGGGGGTGTCGGCCTTGGGGTCGCAGAAGTCCAGCTGGTAGCGTTCTCGTGCCATTTGTGTGGCCACGTCGGACAATTCCCGTGCGTTATTCAGCCAATGCCTACCGTCGGCGACCTGCTGGTCGAGCAGCACACATTGTTTTTTCAGGGCTTCGAGGCTTTTTTCCAGTGGCGTGCCGGTGAGCTCGCCCATGACTTCCTGGAAGGTGCGCCCGGGCTGCCAGTAGCTGCCCCAGAAATAGCGGTCGAATACGGTTTCGACGCGACGCAGGGCGACCTTGGTGTCCCAGATCGCCACGCGGGTCTTGCCTTGTTGAAGCAGCTTTTTCTTCACCCGTTGATTTTGATAGGACGCCCAGGCCACCACGCCGATGGACAAGGTGCCGATCACCAGGCAGGCGCTGTCGAGAAACACCATGGCCTTGTCGAGTTGGTGGGCAAGCATGACGCCGTAGAAATAGGCAGCCGATAACAACACCAGTGCCAAGAGCACGCACCAGAATGCGGGAGCATAAGGGTTTTTCATTATTGGAATCCCCATGAGCAAACGCGAACTTTGTCAGGCGAGCCTCACGGTGGCCCGCCTGTCAAAGCATAGCTATTCGCTCAGGGTTTGCCGGGTTGTGACGCCTGCGTTCGTCCGCTTTCCCAACCGCCGCCCAAGGCCAGGAACAGATCGATCTGGCTCATGGCAACTTGCGTGTTCGCCGCCGCCAGCTGTGCACGCACATCGGTGTAGGTGCGCGTGGCCTGCAGGTCGGCCAGGAACGAGGCGCGACCGGCCTGGAAGAAGCGGTGCGTCTGCTCCGAAGCTTCCTTGGCGGACGCCCCGGCCTCGGCCAGGGCGTCGCGGCGTTGCAGTTGTGCGGTGTACTGCGCAAGGCCGGTCTGGGTTTCGCGGATGGCATTGAGTACCACGCCGTCAAAGTGCGCCAGGGCGCCCTGGGTCGCTGCTTCGGCTTCGTGGATACGGGCACGCGCACCGTTGGTCGGCACCGTCCAGCTGATCAGCGGGCCAAAACCCCAGCGATTGGTGGCAGGGGTGCCGAGGTCGTCAAGAATGCCGACCGTGCCCACCGTGGCGCCGATGCTGATGTCTGGGTACAACGCGCCGGTGGCCACGCCGATACGTGCGGTGGCCGCCGCCAGTTGGCGTTCGGCCTGGCGCACGTCGGGGCGGCGCTTGAGCAGCGCAGCGCCGTCGCCCACCGGCAGCAATTGGGCGATGTGCGGCAGCTCGGCGCAGGTGCCGGTGCCCGCGGGCAACTGGTCCACCGGTTTGGCCAGCAGCATCGACAAACGGAACAAGCCTGCCTGACGCGATGCTTGATAGCGCGGGATCTCGGCGCGCAAGGATTTGTATTGGGTCTGCGAGCGGGTCACCTGGGTTTCGTCACCGCGCCCGGCGTCACGCAGGCGCTGGGTGAGCTTGGTGCTCTGGCCTTGCAGGTCGAGGGACTCGTTGGCAATTGCCAGTTCTTCATTGGCCGCACAGACCTGGGTATAGGAGCGCACCACATCCGCCACCAGCGTAATGCGCGCAATATCGGCGGCGGCCTGGGCCGCGTCGGCGCTGGCGTGGGCGCTTTCGATGCCGCGCTGCAAGGTGCCGAACAGATCAAACTGGTAGGACGTGCTGATGCTGGCGCTGCCGATGTTGGCCACCGGGACTTTTTCCGTCAGCAAAAACGCTTCGCCCGACTCCTGCAGGCGCTGGGCTTCAGCCTTGGCGCCGGCACTCCAACCGCCTGCGGATTCAGCCTCTTGGGTCTGGAAACGCGCGCGTTGCAGGTTGGCGGCAGCCACGCGCAAATCGGTGTTGGAGGCCATGGCCTGGCGCACCAGCTCATCCAGGCGCGGGTCGTTGTACAGCTTCCACCAATCGGCCGGCACCGGTGCCGACACCACGTTGTTGCCCTCGCCCGCGAGCTGCCCTTGCAGGTCGCCACGGTTGATGGCGGACGTTTCCGGCAGCGTGTAATCCGGGCCTACCGCCTGGCAGGCCGACAGCAGCAAACCCAGCGCAGCGGTTGCCAGCAGCTGCTTCATGGTTGCTCTCCGTCTTTGACCTTATCGCCGATGATCGACACCGTAGCCGTGCGCCCGGCGATCATGCGGAAATCCGCCGGCACATCATCAAAGGCAATACGCACCGGAATCCGTTGGGCCAGGCGCACCCAGCTGAACGCCGGGTTGACGTTGGGCAGCAGGTTGGAGCCGCTGGTGCGGTCGCGGTCTTCGATACCGGCGACGATGCTCTGCACATGCCCGCGCAGACGGGCGTTGTCGCCGATCACGCGAATGTCCACAGCCATGCCGACGTGGATGCCGTCGAGCTTGGTCTCTTCAAAGTAACCGTCGATGTGGAAGGAGTTGCTGTCCACCACCGACAGCACCGGGCGCCCGGCGGTGACGAACTCCTGGTTGCGCGGTGCACGGTCGTTGACGTAACCGTCCACGGGGCTGCGGATCACCGAGCGGTCGAGGTTGAGCTGGGCGGCGTCCACGGTCACTTGGGCTTCGGCCAGGGCCGATTGGGCACGGGCTACCCGCGACTGGCTTTCTTCCAGTTGTTCGCTCGGCACCAGGTTGCCCAGGCCACGGTTACGCTTGTACTCGCGGTTGGCCTGGGCCAGGGTTTCCTGGCGGTCGGCCACGGCGGCCTGGGCCTGGCGCAGGGCCAGCTTGAAACGGTCCTGGTCGACGGCGAACAGCACCTGGCCCTTGGTCACCAACTGGTTGTCGCGCACGTCGACCTGCTGGATCAGCCCGGACACGTCCGGGGCGATCTGCACGATGTCGGCACGGATATGCCCGTCACGGGTCCAGGGTGCAAACATGTAGTACATGACCATGCGCCACACAACAACGACAGCGAAGGTCACTATCAATAACGTCAGGACGACACGGCCGATGGTCAAAAAAGGTTTTTTCATGTCATGAGGTATCGACTGAGTGAGTCCACGGCGCCCAGTAACAGCGCGTAGAGCCCCACATTGAACAATGCCCGGTGCCAGACCAGGCGATAGAAGTGAATGCGCGTCAACAGCCCGTGCACCACCAGGAACAACACATACGTAATGCCCATCAGCACCAGCAGCGTGGGCAGGAACACCCCGCTGATATCCAGATCACCGATCATAAAGGCGCTCCATCAGGTAACGGCGCTTCCCGCTCGGTGCCGTCGATAAATTCCACGCCCGGCAGCAACGACAGGCGCAGGCCGGCCAGGGCATGCAGCAGATGCAGGCGGGTGTCTTCTTCGTCTTGCTTGCCCTGGCCGTTGAGGGCGCGGCGGGTGCGGTCGAGGGTCATCAGCAGACCACTGGGCGCGGGCAAGCGTTCACCCGCCTTGAGGCAGGCTTTGAAGTAACCGCCCACGCCTTCGACCACCTGGTTGAGCAGCACCCGTGGCACGCCGTAGATGCGTGGCGAATAGGCCAGCAGGTCGAGCAGGTTCAGCGCCACACGCAAGTCGCGCAGGGCGCTGCCGGTGTCCTGGCCGATCAGGGCCAGGCGCGGCAGGTGCTGCATCAGGCGGTCGAGCATTTGCACGGCCATTTGCCGGTGTTCGGCCAGGGTCGCAGGCTCGGTGAGCGTGACGATGTCGCGCCAGCTAAAGCGGGTCAGGCGTTTGGCCGCCAACTCGGCGCCGAACGGCCGTGCGATCAGCGTCCACACAAAGGCAAACAACAAGCCCACAGGCCCGGCCAGGTTGACGTTGGCGAAGTTGAGGAAGTCCGCGTCGTAGGCGCCCTGGATGCTGATAAACGACGAGGTGTTGACCAGCGTCAGCAGCATGCCGAGGTAGAAACGCGGCTGCACCGTGAGGGTGCCGATGCAGATAAACGGCACCGCAAACGCCAACACCAGCATCGGGAAGTCGTGCAGGTTGGGCAGCACCAGAAACAGGTACAGGCTGGCGAACAGCACCGACATCGCGGTCCAGAAGAAGAACCGATAAATCTGCGGCGCCGGGTCGTCCATGGAAGCAAAAAAGCTGCACGCCACGGCGGCCAGGATCACCGCGCTGCCGCCGTCGGTCCAGCCCAGCAATATCCACAGCACCGAGGCGACGATGATCGCGGTAACGGTGGAAAACGCCGAGTAGAACATCAGGCCACGGTCGAGGAACGGCGTGAGCCGGCCCAGCCGCCAGTGGCGGTATACGGCGCGCCAGGTGTCCTGGCTTTCACACTGGATGGCGGCTTGCAGGCTGCGGCAGTCTTGCCACAGGTCCACCCACTCGCCGAGGCGATACAAGGCATTGGAGAACAGCAGCGTGTGGCGGTCGTCCAGCGCTTCGCCCTGGGGTTGCGCGGCGTCGATCCTGTCGCGCAACACGCGCCAGCGTTCCAGCGGCGCCTCTTCGGTGGTGCTCGCCAGCCAGGCGTCGGCTTCTTGCAGCAACGGCGTGAGCCGGTCGAGAAACTCCGGGGCGCGGTGTTCGATCGCGTAGACCGCGTCGTCCAGGGCATCGATCACCGGCAGCAGGTGAATCATGCGCCCGCGCAGCTCCTTGGTGTTGCGCACCGTCTGCGGCCGTGCGCCTTCGTGGGGCAACTGGCCGATCATCAGTTCCAGGGTGTTGAAGGTCGCGACCATGCCGCCGCGCAAGGTGCTGATTTGGTCGGGCGTAACGTTACGGGTCAGAAAGCGCTGGCTGTAGACCTGGGCATCGGCAAACCACTTGGCCACCGAGCCGTCGAACACCGGCATCAGGCGCCGCGGCCAGAACATCGCGCCCACAACGGCCGCAACGGCAATGCCGAGGAAGATTTCTTCGGTACGCGCCTCGGCCACATCCCACACGGCCAGCGGGTTATCCACCACCGGCAAGGCGATCAGCGGCAAGGTGTAACCGGCCAGCATCAGCGCGTAGCTGTTGGCGGTACGCAGGTGCAAAGACAAAAACAACAAGGTGCCGGTCCACAGCGCAATGATCACCACCAGCAGGTACGGCGTCTGAATGAACATCGGCACAAAAAACACCGCCGCCGCCGCGCCCATGAAGGTGCCGATGGCGCGGTACAACGCCTTGGAGCTGGTGGGGCCGACAAACGGGCTGGAGACGATATACACCGTGGCCATCGCCCAGTACGGACGCGGCATTTGCATGAGCATGGCGATGTACAGGGCGATCATCGACGCCGCAAAGGTGCGCACGCCGTAGAACCAGTCGCGGGCCGGCGGCATGCCGGTAAAAAATCCGTTCAAGAGGTCGCCTCAGCCGCCTCGAAGGCCCGCAGTACACGCAACGCCGCTTCAAGGTCACCGTGGGCGATGTCGGCCAACACTTCCTGGCGCAGGCGCACCAGTTGCACTTCCACCGCCTGCACCAACTCACGGCCGCGCTCGGTAAGGCTCAAGGCCTTGGCGCGACGGTCGTGAACGTCTTCGGTGCGGCATACGTAACCGTCATGGCACAGACGATCAAGCAAGCGCACCAACGACGGGCTTTCCATGCCGGAGGCCTGGGCCACTTTCACCTGGTGCACACCGTCGCCCAAGCGGCCGATCATCAGCAACGGCACGGCGCAGGCTTCGGAAATGCCATAGCTCACCAGCGTGGTCTGGCAGATTTTGCGCCAGTTACGGGCGCCCACCACCATGCTGCTGCTGAGGTTCATATGGAGTTGTTCGAGGGTTTGGGACACTGGATTGTTCACATACAGTTAGTTTGCTAACTATCAATATGGTGGATGGATCCAAAGCCGTCAAGTTTTGAAACACTTTTGTGATGGGTGGTGGGTTTGTGGGTAAGTAAAGCGCGTTTGAGCGAGAACGTTAGAATTCCGGCAGAACAAAACACCTGTGGGAGCTGGCTTGTCGGGTCGCCGCATCGCTGCGATAGCGGTGGATCAGCCGAGGTTGATGTTGACTGAACCACCGCCATCGCAGCGATGCGGCGACCCGACAAGCCAGCTCCCACATTTTGGACCCGTGTTGGCCTCAGACTGGCTGTTCGGCCTGAGCATCCAGGCGCCGCTGGATTTCGCCCATCATGTCCAAGCCATCGCGCAACGAAACCAGTGCTGCGGTGACGAGGTGATGAAGGTTCTGGCTGTCTGCTTTGGCGCTGAGCGTTTCCAACAGCTCGGTGCCGATACGCACGCGGCTTCGGGCTGTTTCATGGAGCAGGTGCGAGGGCGCAAACGTGTTGAAAGCCAGAACGGGAACGCTGGTGGGATTGGTTTGAAGCGGTTTGTATTGGTCCATCGATAAAGCCTCATAGATAAGATTTTGACCACCCTTCCCCGTCGCCAAACGAGTATGGGTGGCAGCTGTACGCAGGTTGGCGAACCGGTTATCTATGAAACCCGGCAGATCCGAAGATCTCCCGCGCACAGCCGCCATAGAACTCATGTATCCGCCAAGCGGAGAACACGGAGTTAGAGCGCTGTAACGCGTCATAGAATGCGGATCGCCAAATCCGATCGCCGATGTGCGGCGACGAGGCGAACTATAGGGGGGATGGTTGAGGCTGTGCAACTGGCTTATTGACTACCGCCGAATGCTGGAAACGTCAGATTCCTTGCCCCATCGCCAGATACTCCAAACCTTCATTGCCTCGGACGCGACGACTAGCACCGCCATCACCAACACGCTGTAGCCTGGGACTAACTGAGCGCCTATTAGCAGTAGCGAAATTGAAGGGATAAAAAAAACTAGCCGTAACGGGGTTTGAAGGTAAACAAGCCAGCGGACCTTTTCACTGCTAAGAAGAAATAAAAAACAGGATGCCACTATCGAGATCTGCAGCAACATGACAAAGCCAAAGGTGTAAATCTGCAGCACGCTGTGGTCACGCAAAACCCATAATGCGCTCTCGATATCGCTCAAGTAAGGAACTCGCCCCTCCACCGCACTGGTGACCCAATAGCGAACCAGATAAATGGCATCCATCACTCCCCAAAACCAAAAGACCTGCTTGCGCGTCACTGTTTCGCATCCTTGTATTCATACGCTGTATCCGGTGTTACAGGCTGCCAATGCCAGGATTTCCCACCCTGCTGCCAATTGTCATCCCCCTCCAGATAGCGTTGCTTGATTTGCCGCAGCTCCCCGTATCGGTGCTCAACCGATCTGTGGGTGAACTGGTCATCACGACTATCCATACGGACCCAGCGCTGCGTCATGACCCTGGTGGTGTTCGCGAGATCTTTCCCGTCGGATAAGAACATTCGTCCTTCGTCACCCATAGATGCCAGTCGGTTTGCGGCCAGGATCGCAGTATTTTTAACCCCATCGTAATCGATACTTACCTTTTCCCATTTACCAGGCCCGACATACAGTCGGCGCCCCATCAAATGCCCATACTTAACACGGCATTCTCGACTTAACGGAAGAAAAGGCCGGTCCATTACGAACAGCCAATCACCGGATGCCAACTTGTCCAAAACTCGGCGCTGATCGTTATCCCCTGAACACCGAACAGGAGAAACATTGCACTCGGCTAGCAGCTCGCACAGCCCCTGCAATGCATAAGGCGCGCGAAAGAATTCCCTTACCTTGATACCAGCAAAGTAGGGGCTTTCGATTTTGGTGAGATCATAGTTTTCAATTTCTTTGTGAGGGATCAGACGCTGCATGACGTGGCCATAAGAGGAAATCAGCGTCTGTAAATAGCGGGCTCTTCATTCTGGCGACTATCGTGCGTTTCTGTTTAACCGGTAGGAAACTTCCCAAGCTGTCCCACTTCTCACACTCCCCGCCCGTTTTGATCGTTCCCACGCTCTGCGTGGGAATGCAGCCCAGGACGCTCCGCGTCCGCTCTTGAAGTCGTGACGCAGAGCGTCACAGGAGGCATTCCCACGCGGAGCGTGGGAACGATCGGCCGTTACACGCCGCGCCCTTCCCGCAACAATAGATTCAGCTCATCCACCACCTCAGCCCAATCCGCATCGTCGAGAATTTCTTCGCGCAGAAACGCTCTCTGGCTGGCACTCCAGAAAAAGGCATCTGCCAATTTCAGATCCGGTTTAAGCGGCGAATGCACGGCCACAAACTTCTCGATACTGACCGGGTCTTCCGGCAGCCCAAGCTGTTTGAACAGTGATGGCAAGCTGTGCACAGGCGATTCCATGGCGGGCTCCAGGTAAAGAATACTTAATTGAGTCTAGCGGCAACCTTCAGGTTGCGGCTGCGCCCCGTTGCACAGCACGAACAGTCGCGCCCTCGCACCACCGCCATCCTGACGGCTCAACTCACGCCAGCCTTCAGGTAAGGGCGCGAACTCATCCGGCGCTTCGTTGCTGCTGATCAGCCAGACGCGGTGAGTATCGGCAGGCAATGCCGACAGGCGGTCGAGGTAAATGCGCCCGCCGTCCTGATCGACCAATGTGCCGAAACCGTAGGCGTTCGGGCGGGTCGGCGTGCCGTCGGGTTTGGGCGGCGTGTAGAGCTGCAATTGTGCGTCGGTCTGGTCGTAATACACGTAGCTGAGGTACCACAACATGTCGCTGAGAACGATGCGGTCGTCTTCCTGGTAATTACGATTGACGAACTCCACGGGCACGTTGAACTGGTCATGTTCATCGACGGTGAAGTTGTTTTTGAGCCCCATCAGCTCCATGCCGACAAACAGCACGAACAACGCTACGCCCAGCCATGACCAGCGTGTCGGCAGGCGATCAATGGCCAGCGCCACCAGGATGGGCAAACCCAGGGCGTATACCGTCAGGTAACGCTCGATAAACACCGGCGAAACGAACGAAACCGCATACACCAACAGCAGCGGCAGCAGCACAAACAGCGCCAGCAGGCTGGCCGGGCGATAGCGTTCGCGATCCTGCCAGGCGGTGATGCCCACCACTGCAATCAATAGCAACGGGATGAACCAGAACAACGGCGCCCAAAAGCCGATGCCCTCGTCCTGGACAATGAATTGCCAGATCATCGACGGCAGTGAAAACAGGTTGACCGGGTCTTCCCAGCCGATGTCCCCGCCCACCTTCAGTTGTTCAATGTGTTGCACCAGGCCCAACACATTGGGTAGCCACGGCAGGTAAGCCACGACGATCGCCGCGTTGGCCACCCACCACGCAGGGCGTTTGAGCAGACGCTGGCCGGGCGCCTGGGTTGAGCTCAACAAGGCCAGATAGGCCCAATGCACCAGCACACACAGGGCAGTGAAATAATGGGTGTAGAAACCGGCGCTCATCAGCACGACATACGCCGCCAGATAGCGCGTGCGCTCTGGTTGGCGCACCCAGTACACCAGCGCCAGCGTGGCGCCCAGCAGCCACACGGCCAACAGCGAATACATGCGCACTTCCTGGCTGTAGCGCACCGCCGTGGGCAGCAGCGCCAGCAGGATCCCGGCAAGCACGGCGGCACGTCGGGTAGACAGTTGCCGCGTCAACCAGATGCCCAGGCCCACGGCGATCGCACCGGGGATCGCACTCATGCTGCGAATCGACCAGATACTGTCACCGAACAGCTCGATCCAGCCACGCAGCATGAAAAAGTACAGCGGTGGGTGCACATCGTGGGCGGCGTGAAACCACAGGTCACCGGCAGCGTATTCGCTGAGCAGCAGACTGGAGCCTTCGTCACCCCAGATTGCGGAGGAGGTCAGGTTGTAAAAACGCAGGGCGACGGCCAGTACCAGGATCGGTACCCACCACAGACGGCTCATCCAGCCGGCAACGTCCCAGCTACTCGCGACGCGATCAAATGCGGGCAACGCCGCCATCTTTTCATCTTGCTCTACCACAGACCGTCGCACCTCGATTCCCCTACCATTGCCTTTTCCGGCCGGCCAAAAAGCCCTGCGCGTGAATGACCGCCACTCTAGGACAAAAACCCTTTATTCGCTGCTGGAATCGGACAAATCGGCGATTTGTGTAGGCCTTCACCGAAGCATTTGTCAGATCACGCTATTATGGCGTCCCTCAAAGGACTCAGGATCAAGGACACGTCATGCGCATCGGTTTTCTGTCACCACTGGCCCTGGCATTGCTCGCCGGCCTTTCCTTCCAGGCCCAGGCCAGCGGCGATGACTCGTGCTACCCCGACTGGCGGGTCTCACGCGACAGCCTTGAAGGCTGCAGCAACCTGCCCTTCCTGAGCCCGGGCAATGACAGCCGGGTCAACTTGCGCCTGTTGCTGGCGGATAAACAGGTGGCAGCGCTGACGCCCAATGCACTGGGCGAGACCGACCTGGAAGAAGGCTTCGGCCCGGTGCCGTTTCCGGTGTACCGCCTGACCCCGGTGGCCGACGCCACCGACGAAAAAACCGACGTGGCCCCCACACCCAGCAAACTCGACGAGTTGCTCGCGCCACTGGGCATTCAGCGTGAAGGCGACAAGGCGGCGGGTGACGCCTTCCTGACCGGCGAAGGCAGCCGCTGCCGCAGCAATGATGAAAGCAGTGCCACGGCGTTTATCAGCCAAGTGGTTAAAGCCGACGTGCCAGAAGCGGAGCGCCTTCTGCTGGCGAAGGGACGTGTAGCGATGCTCGGCGCCTGCACTTGGGACGGTGCCAGCCTGGGTGACCCGGAGCAGATCCAGTCCGCCGCAGGCCGCGAGCTGCGCGCTTACCTGCAAGCCGCCGGCGACTTCTACAGTGGCCGGTTTGGCGATGCGCAACGTGGTTTTGTCGCTGCCGCCGCCGGCAGCCTGCCGTGGGTCAAGGAAGCCGCGTTCTACATGATCGCCCGCACCGAGCTGAACCAGGCCCAGGAAAACGCCTTCGACGAATACGGCATGCCGCAACTGGAGCATGTGGATAAGTCGGTGCTGGCCAATGCAGACACCAGCTTTAACCTCTACCTGAAAACCTATCCACAGGGCGAATACGCCGTCTCTGCCCAGGGCCTGCTGCGACGGGTGCATTGGCTGGCGGGCGATACCGACAAGCTGGCCAACGACCTGGCCGCGCAGTTGAGCGCCAAACAGCGCAATGTGTCGCTGGACGAGCTGGTGCAGGAAGCCGACAACAAGCTGCTCAGTGCCACCCAAAAACCTTCGGCCAACCCACTGATGCTGGCGGTCAACGACTTGATGTGGATGCGCGCCGGCAACCCGCCACTGCTGAGCCGCACGGCCCTGGACGCGCAAAAACAGGTGTTTGCCCAGGAGCCTGCGCTGTACGACTACGTGCAAGCGGCGTTTGCGCTGTACGTCGAACATCAGCCCGACACCACCTTGAAACTGCTGCCCCAGGACGTGCCCGCCAGCCTCGACTACTTCGCCTTCAGCCAGCAAACCCTGCGCGGCCTTGCTTTGGAAGCCAAGAAGGATTGGCAAGGCGCGCAAGCCCTCTGGCTGAAGCTGCTGCCCCTCGCCAAGCAACCCTTGCAGCGCGACCAGCTGGAACTGGCGCTGGCGATGAACTACGAGCGCAACGGCCAACTGGCCAGCGTGTTCGCCAGCGATTCGCCGATCAGCGCCAAGCAGGTGCGCTATATCTTGCTGCGCAACATCGCAGGCCAGGACCTGCTGCGCCAGCAGATCACCCAGGCCAGTGACCCGGTCGAGCGCGCCACCGCCCAGTTTGTGCTGCTGTACAAAGACCTGATGCGCGGCCAGTACGCCACCTTCGCCGATGACCTCAAGCAACTGCCGGCATCGGCGCCCGCCGACAAACTCGGCACCAGCCTGGGTTATGTGTATGGCGATGGCCGTTCGCTGCAGTTGTTTCAGTGGAACGGCGATAAGGCGGAGTCCGGCTACGCCTGCCCGAGCATTGCGCAAATCGCCAGCGCCCTGCAGGCCGATGGGAAAAACCCCAAGGGCCTGAACTGCCTGGGTGAGTTCATCCTGCGCAACAACCTCGATGGCATGCCGCTGGACCAAGTGCGCGCCGCCGGCAGCCTGGGCAGCACCGCCTCGTTGTTCAAGGGCGAGACCTTCTCGCGGCTCGACGGTTACCGCCAGGTCATTGCCAACCCCAAGGCGCCGCACAACGACAAGGCCTACGCGCTGTTCCGCGCGATCAACTGCTATGCGCGGGCCGGCTATAACGGTTGCGGCGGTGTAGATGTGGATAAATCCGTGCGCAAAGGCTGGTTCCGCCAGCTCAAAACCGGGTTTGCCGACACCGAGTGGGCGCAGTCGCTGAAGTACTACTGGTGAAACACCTGTGGCTAGGCTTGCTGCTCCTGGCAAGCCCGGCCTTTGCCGGCGTTGACGCCCGTGACTACGACGCCTTCTGGCTGTGGAGCGGGGTCGCGCCGCAGCCGGTGCTCAAACAGGCGAAAACCCTGTACATCCTCCAGGGCCAGATCAACTCCACGCGCCGCGCACCGCAACGGGGCGTGCAGTTTATCGCCCAAGGCATCAGCGTACCGCGCATCACCCAAGGCCAGGTCTGGGTGGTATACCGCGCCCACACCCTGCACTGGCCCGAGCGCGTCTACACCCAACTGCTCGGCCAGGTGCAACGCTGGCGCGATGCGGGCAACCCGGTGGTCGGCATCCAGATCGACTTCGACGCCCGCACCCAATACCTGCACGAATACACAAGCTTCCTGCGCGACCTGCGCCAACGCCTGCCTGCCGACCTGCGCCTGAGCATTACCGGCTTGATGGACTGGAGCAGCAACGCCGACCCGCACGCCATCGCCCAGCTCAAAGGCGTGGTGGATGAAGTGGTGGTACAGACCTACCAAGGGCGCCACAGCATCCCGGATTACGCGGCGTACTTGCCACGCATGAACCGGCTGGGGCTGCCGTTCAAGGTGGGGCTGATTCAGGGCGGCGTGTGGGAAGAGCCGGGGTATTTGAAAAGGAGTGAATGGTTCAGGGGGTATGTGGTTTTTTTGCAAAACCCTTGAATCACGCAATATTCCATGTGGGCTTGCCCGCGATGAGCATAGGTATCTACACAACCGGTTAACACGAAGTCTGTGGCAGGTGGGCTGTTGTGGCGAGCAGGCTTGTCCTGCGTTGGGCTGCGAAGCGGCCCCAGTAAAGGCACTGCAATTTTCCTGAAAGTACTCAGTGTCAGGGTTTGGGGCCGCTTCGCAGCCCAACGCAGGACAAGCCTGCTCGCCACAGGAGAAAGTGGCGGCCTTCAAGAGTTATGTAAATACCTATGCCGCGATGAGGGCACTTCAGTCAACATAACGTTGGCTGAACTACCGCTATCGCGGGCAAGCCCGCTCCCACAGTGGGTTATGTTCAGCCTGCGGGAATAGAAGCTGTTTCGGGGTAGACGGACTCCCAGCCACCGCCCAACGCCTTGTACAGCCCCACCATCGCCAGCGACACGCCGGTGGAGCTTTCTACCCACTGCTCCTGCGTGGCCAGCAGCGCGCTTTGCACGGTGAGCACGTTGACGAAATCCACCACGCCTTCGACGTACTGCTGTTGTGCCGTGCTCAACGCGATCCGGTTCTGGCGTACCGCTTCGGCGAGGCTGTCGCGGCGCAGTTGGCTGGCGTTGTAGCGGGTCAGTTGGTCGTCGATTTCATGCCAGGCACGCAGTACGGTTTGCTGGTACGCCAGCGCCGCTTCCTGTTGCTGGGCTTCACGCAAATTCAACATGCCTTGCAGGCGCCCACCATTGAACAGCGGCAGGCTGAACTGCGGGCCGAAGGCAAACGCGCGCGAGCCCCAGGAGCCGAAATCCGAGAGTTGCAGGGCCTGGGAACCGAGGCTGCCGGACAGGGTGATACGCGGGTAAAAGTCGCCTTTGGCCACGCCGATACTGGCAGTGGCCGCATGCAGGCGCGCTTGCGCCTGGCGGATATCGGGCCGGCGTTCGGCCAGTTCCGACGGCAAGCCGATGGCGACCTGGCGCGGGGTTTGCGGCACGGCGGCGTCCTTGGACAATTGCGCATGCAGCGCTTGCGGCGGCTCGCCCATCAGCAGGCTCAGGGCGTTGATCAGTTGGTCCTGACGCTGCTGCAAATCCGGCAAACGCGCTTCGATGGCGGCGACCTGGGCGGCGGCTTCAGCCACATCCAGGTCGGTGGCCACGCCGTCGGCCAGGCGCAGCTGCGAGAGCTTGAGGCTGTGGCGGGCGACGTCGAGGTTTTGCTCGGTGACGGCGCGCGTGTTCTGCACGCCGCGCAGTTGGATGTAGTCCTGGGCGGTGTCGGCGAGTACCGACAGCAATACGGCGCGGCGGTCATCTTCGGCGACTTGCAGGGTGGCGTCGGCGGCTTCGGTTTCGCGTTTGACACGGCCCCAGAAGTCCAGCTCCCAGGCAGCGGAGAAGCCCATGTCCCATTGGTTGTAAGCAGATTGACCATTGTTTTTGGACGGGTCGCTCAAGCCTTTGCCGCTGTTGCGCTGGCGTACGTAATCCCCGGAGGCGTTGACGTTGGGGTAACGCTCGGCGGTGGTCACCTGACGCACGGCGCGGCTTTGTTGCAGGCGGCTGCTGGCCAGTTTCAGGTCGAGGTTATCGGTGAGCGCACGGCGTGTGAGGGCCGAGAGTTCTGCATCGTGGAACACGTCCCACCAGCGTTCCTGCAAAGGGTCGGTCACCGCGTGGCTCGCCGCCTGACGGCCCTGGGGTTCGCTCCACTGGGTAACTTGCGGGCCTTGGGGCCGCTGGAAATCCGGGCCGACCGTGCAGGCGCTGAGGCTGATCAGGCTCAAGGTGAGCCAGGCAAATGACTTCATTGCTGGGCCACCTCACGCGACTGCGCGACAGGCCGGGTGTCGACTGTGGCTTGCACCGACATGCCCACGCGCAGGCGTTCAATATGGGGCTGGTTCGGCTCCAGGATGATCTTCACCGGAATGCGCTGTACCACCTTGGTGAAGTTGCCGGTGGCGTTATCCGGCCTGACCGACGCAAAGGTCACGCCGGTAGCAGGTGCCAGGCTTTCCAGGTGGCCCTTGAGCAATTCGCCGTCGAGGCTGTCGACGCTGAGTTCTACGGCTTGGCCCGCATGCATATGCGACAGTTGCGTCTCCTGGAAATTGGCCACCACATAGGCCTCGGCCAACGGCACGACCGCGAGGATCTTGCTGCCCGGCGTCACATAGGCGCCGACCCGCACGGCACGCTCGCCGACCATGCCATCCACCGGCGCCACAATGCGTGTGTAGGACAGTTGGTAGCTGGCCATTTCCAATGCGGCCTGGGCGCGCTTGAGTCCACCGTCGGCAGCGTCACGCTGGGCGGTGAGGATTTCCACTTGCTTGCGTTCAGCCGCCAGCACCGCCGTGGCTTTGGCCAGGTTTGCGGTGGCCTGGTCGATACGCGTCTTGGCTTGCTGGGCGTTCTGCACGGTGCCTGCGCCCACGCCGGCGAGGTGGTTGTAGCGGTTCAGTTCGTGCTCGGCAAACGCCACTTCGGCACGGTCGGCCGCGACGGTGGCCTGAGCCTGGGCGATCACCGAGCTTTGGCGCTCCAGGGTCGCGGTGGCGTTCTTCAACTGGGCCTGGGCGACCAGGGTGTCGGCGTCGGCGGCTTGGGCGGCAGCGCGAAAATCGCGGTCGTCGATCAACGCCAGCAGTTGGCCGGCCTTGACCTGTTGGTTGTCTTCCACCAGCACTTCTTTGATAAAACCCGCCACGCGCGGCGCCACCAGCGTGAAATCGGCGGCGACGAAAGCGTCGTTGGTGGTCTGGCGCTTGCTGCCCAGCACGCCCGGCGCGACCAGATAAACCAATACGCCGACAGCAAACACAGCAATAACGGAGACGGCAATTTTGTCTTTGCGTTTCATGAGAAGTCCTTGAGGCTAGGTCGGTGCGCGAGGCGGAAAGATCCGCGTGGGCATCCAGAAAATCAGCAGGATCAACGCCACCGCGACACCGGCCATGACGTAATAGAGGTCTGAAGAAGTCAGCACCACGGCCTGCTGGTGCAGGCGGTGGGCAAGGCCCGGCGCGTCGCCGTCGGCCAGGGGCGAGTTGCCCAGGTGGTCCACCAACAGGGTCGAATGGAAGTGCTCACGCTGGGTGGTCAGCGTGTCCAGCACGGCCGTGGCGATGACCGCCGCGAGGCCTTTGACGGTGTTGAACCAGGCCGAGGCGAACGGCCCGTCCATCGGCTGGATGCTGCCGGTAGAGAGCATCAGCAACGGCAATACGGCCATGGGCTGGCCGAAAATCTGCAGCAGGTACCAGCCGTAAAAATCGTCACGTATCCACGCTGAGGTGAGGTGCGAACTGCCGATGCAGCACAGCACCAGCATGCTCAAACCAATGCCCAGCACCCAGCGACAGTCGACCCAACGCAGGTTGCACAGCGCCGCCACCAGCGGCAGCGCGATCAATTGCGGCAATGCCATCAACAGCATCACCGGCGCGGTTTGCAGTGGCCGGTAACCCTGCACCTGGGCGAGAAAACTCGACGGGATGATGATCACAGAGGTCAGCACCATCAGCACGCCCGCCAGTACGATCAGGGCGAACGCCAGGTTGCGCAGGCCGAGCATCTGCAACTTGAAAAACGGCACCGGTTGCGACCATTCATTGAGCATGAACAGCACCAGCAACACGCTGCCGCCGATCAGCAGAAAGGTGATCAGGCCCGACTCGAACCAGTCCAGGCGATTGCCCTGCAACAGGCCGATCACCAGCATGCAGATCGCCGGAAAACCCAGCAGCAGGCCGCGCCAGTTGAACTGCTTGAAGCGCTCCAGGCGCAGCGGGTCTTGCGGCAAGCCATAAGCCACCGCGACCATCGCCAGCAGGCACGGCCCGACGATTTGCCAGAACGCCCATTGCCAGCCGACGTATTCGGTCCACAACGCCGCCAGCGGCGTGCCCAGGCTCGGGCCGAACGTGGCGGTGAGCGCGTAACCGGCCAGGCCGTAGAGCTTGACGTGGGCCGGCAGGAAACGCAGCGCCACCGTCATCAACATCGGCGGCAATGCGCCGCCGGCCAGGCCTTGCACGGTTCGCAATATCAACAGGCTTTCGTAGTTCGGCGCAAACGGGCACAGGATGCCCAGCAAGGTAAACAGGCCGATGGCGCACAGGGTGAAGCGTCGCAGCGAAAACGTCACCGAACACCACGGCGCAAAGGCCATGGCCGCTACGGAGGTGGCCGTGTAGGCCGCAACCAGCCAGGTACCTTCGTCAAAACCGATGAACAGCGCACCGCGAATATCCGCGAGGGCGACCTTGGTGACCATCTCATTGAGACCCGAGACCAGCACCGCCAACAACACACCGACCAAGCCGATGATGATGCGCGGGCCGAACACAGGCGGGCTCAGGGCAGTGGGTTTGGCTGCAGCCTGGAGAGCGGGGGCAGCGAGGGATGTCATGAACGCGCAACTCGGAATTAGAAATACCCGAGCAGTTTAATGGGGTGCATACATGACAAAAAAGTTACTTGTTGGAAGCTTATAAGTGCGCCAGACGCAATCCTAAGAGGGTAAACACGAAGTCTGTGGCAAGTGAGCTGTTGTGGCGAGCAGGCTTGCCCTGCGTTGGGCTGCGAAGCGGCCCCAAACCCAGACGCTGAGTACTTTCAGGAAAAACTGCAGTGCCTTTACTGGGGCTGCTTCGCAGCCCAACGCAGGGCAAGCCTGCTCGCCACAAGGGTAATTGGCTGCCTTTAAAAGTTGTGTAAGCCGTGGGTCAGGCAATGAATCCCTACACAGTCAGACCGCCATCGCAGGCAAGCCAGCTCCCACATGGATCAAGTGCAGCTCAGCTGCTGGGCTGGGCTTCGAGCCAGGTGGCATGGCAGCTCTCGCGCATGGTTTCGCGCAGCCATTTATGCGCCGGGTCTTTGTCGAAGCGTGGGTGCCAGGATTGGGTGATCACCAGGGTCGGCAGCGAGATCGGCAACGTGAATGCGCGCAGCGGCAGCTTCAGGCGATTGGCACTCAGGAGCGCTTCCTTGGGCACCGGCATAACCAGGTCGGAATCGGGCAGCATGAACATCGCACCGTGGAACCCCGGAGCGATCATCGCCACGCGGCGTTCCAGGCCCTGGGCATTGAGCGCGGTGTCGATCGGGCCACGGGCGATGCCACGCCGCGAGATGCTGATATGGGAGTAGCTGGCAAAACGCGCGGCAGTGATTTCTTCGTCGAACAGCGGATGGTCTTCCCGCGCCAGCCCCACGAATGTGGTGGAAAACAAGTTCTGCACCTTCACTTCCGGGGTGGCCGGCACGTTGCTGCTGACCCGCAGGTCCAGGCGCCCTTCGCGCAGCGCTTCATCGTCGGTGTCGGCTTCGGGTACAAAGCACAGCTCGCACAGCGGCGCCATGCGCTCCATGGTGTCGAACAGACGACCGCCGTACACGCCGACAAAAAAGTCGTTGGCCCTCACGCTGAAGCGGCGGCGCAAGGTGCTGAGGTCCACCTCGTCCGCCGAACGAAACAGCAACGCCGCCTGTTCCACCACGTTGCGCACCTGGCCTTGCAACTGCAAGGCCTTGGGCGTCGGCACCAGGCCGCGACCGGCACGCACCAGAATCGGGTCGCCCACCGCCTCGCGAATCCGCGTAAGGGTACGGCTCATGGCCGCCGGGCTGAGGTTCATCCGCCGCGCCGCGCCGACCACACTGCCCTCGTCGAGCAAGGCGTCGAGGGCGACCAGCAGGTTCATGTCCGGTAGTTGCATGCCAAGCACTCGTGACCAGTGGGGAGTGAATTGCACGCAATCCTAGCAGGGATCAGTGGCTCAGCGCTGCATGCCCCAACGCTTTACGGTGAGACGCTCGAAGGTATCAAACACCAGGTTTTCCACCAGCAGACCAATCAGGATCACCACAGCCAAGCCGGCAAAGACCTTATCGGTATACAGCTCGTTGCGGTTCTGGAAGATGTACCACCCCAGCCCGCCTTTACCGCTGGTGGCGCCGAACACCAGTTCAGCGGCGATCAACGTGCGCCAGGCAAAGGCCCAGCCGATTTTCAGGCCGGCCAGGATCGACGGCAGCGCCGCCGGAATCAGGATGAACAGCACAAACCGCATGCCCTTGAGGCCATAGTTACGACCGGCCATGCGCAGGGTTTCGGACACGCCGAGAAACCCCGAATAGGTGTTCAGCGCCAACGCCCACAGCACCGAATGCACCAGCACAAAGATCAGGCTGTTCTGCCCCAGGCCAAACCACAACAGCGCCAGCGGCAGCAGGGCAATCGCCGGCAGCGGGTTGAACATCGACGTCAGGGTACTGAGCAGGTCGCGGCCCAATTGCGTGGACACGGCCAAGGTGGTGAGGGCAAACGCCAACACGATGCCGATCAGGTAGCCCTTGATCAGCACCGCCAGCGAGATCCAGACCTTGCTCAACAGTTCACCGCTGAGCAAGCCGTCGAACAGCGCCTGGGAGGTCTGCAAAAAGCTCGGCAGCAGCAGGTCGTTGTTCTGGTAGCGGGCGACCGCCTCCCAGAGGATCGCAAGCACGATCAGGATCAAGCCCTTGCGCAGCCAGCCTTGCTGCCACAGGCGTTGGCGCAGGGGCAATTCGCGCTCGACGGGGACGCTGAGCAGTGGTTCGAGGGTGACTTCAAATTCCTGGCGCATGGTGCGGCCCCTTAGTAAGCAATGCGGATATCGGCGAAACCCAACTCACGTTCGGCTTCGGGCGCTTCATCGAACAGCAGGCGGTGAATACGCCGCGCCGACGCCTGGAATTCCACACCGCCGAGGCTGTGCAGGTCGTATTGATGGCTGTGGATTTCTGCCCGCACGCGCCCGGGGTGCGGCGACAACAACAGGATGCGGTTGCCCACCACCAACGCTTCTTCGATGGAATGGGTGACGAACAACAGGGTGAAGCGCACCTCTTCCCACAGCAGCAGTAATTCCTCCTGCATCTTGCGCCGGGTCAGGGCGTCGAGGGCGGCGAAGGGTTCGTCCATCAGCAGGATTTTCGGTTGCATGGCCAAGGCGCGGGCGATGGCCACCCGGGCTTTCATGCCCCCGGACAGGGTGTGCGGGTAGGCGTCGGCAAAGGCACTGAGGCCGACTTTTTCCAGGTAGTGCAGCGCGCGCTCTTCGGCTTCGCGGCGCTTGAGGGTCTTGGAGGCCAGCAGCGGGAACATCACGTTCTGTTTGACGGTTTTCCACGGTGGCAGCTGGTCGAATTCCTGGAACACCACGATGCGATCCGGCCCGGGTTCGTCGACCTTTTGCCCCAACAGACGAATTTCGCCTTCGCAGGGTTTGATAAACCCGGCGATGGACTTGAGCAAGGTGGATTTGCCGCACCCCGAAGGGCCGAGCAGCACGTAACGGTCGGCCGGGTCGATTTCGAAACTGACCTGGTGCGTGGCCCGCACCACCCGCTCGGGCGTGCGGTATTCGAGGCTGACGTTGTCCACCGCCAATAGCGGTTTGGCGGTACTCGGGGTGCTGGCCGCGTGGCCTTGCAGGGGCGCGTTCATGTCAACTCTCTTGCCGGGAATCAGAAAGGCGCATCGCCCTGGATGGTGGTGCGAAACAGTTTGCGGCGCAGGTGGCTCGGGCAACCGGCGGCCAGGTGGATCAGCGAGCGGTTGTCCCAGAACACCATGTCGTGGGGCTGCCACTGGTGGCGGTAGATGTTCTCCGGCAGCACGCTGTGGGCATAGAGCTGGGCCAGCAGGTCGCGGCTTTCGTCTTCCGGCAGGCCGACGATACGGGTGGTGAAACCTTCGCTGACGAACAGGGCTTTGCGGCCGTTTTCCGGATGGGTACGCACAATCGGGTGGACCACTTCCGCCACCTGAGCCAACTGTTCGGGCGTGAGGGTTGGGCGCCAGTTGCCTTCGAATTTGGTCTCGCTGTAGCGCGCCGTGTAGGAGTGCGCGGCGCTGCGGCCTTCCACGGCTTTGCGCAGGTGCTCGGGCAGTTGATCCCAGGCTTTGTGCATGTCGGCGAACAGGGTGTCGCCGCCTTCGGACGGCAACTCTTGCGCGTGCAGCATTGAGCCCAGGCTGGGCAGCTCTTTATAGGAGAGGTCCGAATGCCAGAACTTGCCCGCGTCACCCAGGCCGATGGATTGGCCGTTTTCGATGATGTTGGAGACGATCAGGATTTCCGGGTGGTTGGCCAGCAGGAACTGTTTGAGCACGTGGATCTGCAGCACGCCGAAGCGGCGGCTGAAGGCGATCTGTTGTTCGGGGGTAATGCGTTGGTCGCGGAACACCACCACGTGGTGGTCCAGATGCGCACGGTGGATGCGTGCGAAGTCCGTGTCGTTGACCGGGCGGGACAAGTCCAGGCCAATGACCTCGGCGCCGACACTGCCGGGCAGTGGGCGAATCTCGAAGGATTGGGCGGTTGGGGTCGCTGTTGGAACAGTAGAGGTGGCGGACATGAGGGCACTCCCGGTCGGACAGGGGAGTGAATTTATAGGTATAAGAATGGAAGCTTAAATACCGTTAGCGAATATCGATATGCTTTAGGGTTGGGATCTGCGGTGAAGCGGATGGCGCTATCGCAGGCAAGCCAGCTCCCACATTTTGATGTGTGAACACATTCAAATGTGGGAGCTGGCTTGCCTGCGATGAGGCCACAACAGGCGCCGAAGATCAGCGCTCGTGCAACGCCTCGGCCCGCGCCTTGATGATCGGCTTGAGCAGGTAGCTGAGGATGCTTTTCTTGCCGGTGATGATGTCCACCGAGGCCACCATGCCGGGAATGATCAACAAGGGCTTCTCATCAGTGCCCAGGTGGCTGCGGTCGGTGCGCAGGGTGATCATGTAGTAGGTGGTTTTCTTGTCTTCATCGGTGATGGTGTCGGCACCGATGCGCTCGAGCTTGGCCTTGAGGCCGCCATAGATGGTGTAGTCATAGGCGGTGAACTTGACGATTGCCTCTTGCCCGGGATGCAGGAAGGCGATGTCTTGCGGGCGGATCTTGGCTTCCACCAGCAGGGTGTCATTGAGCGGCACGATTTCGACCATGTCGCTGCCCGGCTGAATCACGCCACCCACGGTGTTGACCAACAGCTGCTTGACGATACCGCGCACCGGCGAGGTCACCAGGGTACGGCTGACCCGATCTTCCAGGGCACGGCCGGTGGACTCGGCCTTGTTCAGCTCGGTGCGGGCTTCGTTGAGTTGGGTCAGGGCTTCGCTGCGGAATTTGCCACGGGTTTCGTCGATTTTGCGCTGCACTTCCTTGATCGCCGACTCGGCGCGCGGGATCGCCAGGGTGGTCGCGTCCAACTGACCACGGGTTTCCATCTCGGCGCGCTTGAGGCGCAGCACTTCCACCGGCGATACCGCGCCCTGGGCCACCAACGGCTCGGACATGTTGATTTCCTGGCGTTGCAGGGACAACTGGCTGCGGTACTGGCCTTGCTTGGAGGTAAATTCGCGCAGCTCCTGCTGGCGCTGCACCAGTTGCTCCTGCAAACCGCCGACTTCGTCTTTTAATTGCTGACGGCGGCTTTCATACAGCGAGCGTTCGTTGGCGGCCTGGCTGGGCGCGGCCTTGAGCACGTCGTCGGGGATGTTCAGCGGGCGGTCATCCACCTGCGCACTCAGGCGCTCAACGCGCAGTTGCATGGCCAGGCGCAACGCTTCGGTTTCGCCGGCATTGGAGACAAACCGGGTGTCGTCGAGGCGAATCAACGGCGCACCGGCTTCGACGATCTGGCCTTCCTTCACATACAGTTCGGAGACGATGCCGCCTTCCAGGTTCTGGATTTTCTGCAGCTTGGACGACGGAATCGCCTTGCCGTCGCCTCGGGTAACTTCGTCGATGCTGGAAAAACCGGCCCAGGTCACCAGGAAGACGAAGAACGCAATGATGGCCCAGATAGTCAGGCGGATCACCCGTGGCGCATCTTCGATCAGCGCTTTGTTGACTTCAGGCAGGGGCTGGCCCTGCAGCGAGTCGGTGCCTTTGAAGTAGCGGCCGACCGCGCTTTTGATGGAATTAAGCAACACTGATCTGCCCCTTTTTCAACGCTTCCATAACCACAGCTTTCGGGCCGTCTGCGAGGATCTGCCCACGGTCGACCACCAACAGGCGGTCCACCAGCGAGAGCAGTGAGGCACGGTGCGTCACCAGCACCACGGTCTTGTTTTGCACCACGGCTTGCAGGCGTTGTTTCAAGCGTTCTTCACCGGTGTTGTCCATGGCACTGGTGGGTTCGTCCAGCAGCAGGATGGGCGGGTTGAGCAGCAGCGCACGGGCCAGGGCGACGTTCTGGCGCTGGCCGCCGGACAGGTTCTGCCCGCGCTCGCCCACTTGCAGTTCATAACCTTGTGGGTGCAGGCGCGCGAATTCGTGCACGCCGGCCAATTCCGCGGCTTGCAGGACCATTTCGTCTTCTACATAGCGCGCGCCGGACACCAAATTGTCGCGCAGGGTGCCGGCCAGCAATTGAATGTCTTGGG
Source organism: Pseudomonas sp. Leaf15 (assembly GCF_001421425.1). Taxonomy (NCBI): domain Bacteria; kingdom Pseudomonadati; phylum Pseudomonadota; class Gammaproteobacteria; order Pseudomonadales; family Pseudomonadaceae; genus Pseudomonas; species Pseudomonas sp. Leaf15. The sequence goes on along the minus strand of NZ_LMKI01000005.1, from coordinate 5,091 downwards.
CGACGTAGCCGATGTTGTGGCGCAGCTCGCTCACGTCGATCTGGCGCACGTCCACGCCGTCCACCAGCAAGGCGCCGGAGTCGGGCTGGTACAGGCCGACAATCAGCTTGGCCAGGGAGCTTTTGCCCGAGCCACTGCGGCCGATGATGCCGATTTTCTCGCCCGGCTTGATCACCAGGTTGATGTTTTTCAGCGCGGCGTTCTGCTGGTTCGGGTACGTGAAGTTCAGGCCACGGCACTCGATGGCACCTTGCAGGGTGCGGCGGCTCATGGGGCGCTCTTCGAAATTGCGCTCCTGGGGCAGCTCCATCATCTGGTCCACCGAGGTCATGGTGACCTTGGCTTGCTGGTAACGGGTCAGCAGGCCCGACAGCGAGGCCAGCGGGCTCAAGGCGCGGCCACTGAGCATGTAGCAGGCAATCAGGCCGCCCATGCTGAGGTTGCCGTCGATGATCTGGTACACGCCGAAGACGATCATGATCACGCCGGCCAGTTGCTGGATGAGCAAGGTCATGTTCATCGACAGGCCCGACAGCAACTTCACGCGCAGCTCGAGGCGGCTGAGGGTGCCGATGGTCTGCTCCCAACCGTACTGGCGCTCGCTCTCGGCGTTGTTGACCTTGACCGCATCGAGCCCGGCGAGGGTTTCGATCAGGCTGGACTGACGCTCGGCGGCCAGGGCCATGGTCCGTTCCATGGTCGCCACCAGCGGTTTTTGCAGGGCATAGCCGATGCCCAAGGCCAGCGGGAACGCCAGTACCGGGATCCACACCAGGTGCCCGCCCAGGATGGCGATCACCAGGAAAATCAGTAGGGTAAACGGCAGGTCGATCAGGCTGGTGAGGGTCAAGGATGCGAGGAAATCACGCAGGCTCTGAAACTCATGGATGTTCTGCGCGAAGCTGCCAACCCGTGCCGGGCGGTACTTCATGGACATGCCGACAATGCGCTCGAACAGCGTGGCCGAGATGATCAGGTCGGTTTTCTTGCCGGCCAGGTCCAGGCACAAACTGCGCAGGCTTTTGAGCACCAGGTCGAACAGGTAGGCGCCGCAGATACCCACGGCCAGCACCCAGAGGGTGGCGGTGGCCTGGTTTGGCACGACACGGTCGTACACGTTCATCACAAACAGCGGCGCGGCCATGGCGATGATGTTGATCAGGAAGCTCGCGGCAATGGCGTCGGTGTAGAGCCAGCGCGAACGTTTGAGCGTGTCGCGAAACCACGAGCGCGCCCGAGGAATCAGGGTGCCGTGGTTGACGTCGAATTTGTGCTGCGGCTGGGCGAAGAAGACCTTGCCGATGTAGTCGTCGGCCAGCAGCTCACGTTTGATCAGCACTTCACCACCGTCGCTTTCGCTGAGCAGGATGCGTGCTTCGTCTTCGCCTTGCCAACCCACCAGCACGGTACTGCGACCGTCCTTGAGCAACAGCAACGCCGGCAGTGCAATCGTCGGGATCTGTTCCAGCTTGCGCTGCAACACCCGGCCTTGCAGCCCGGCACGCGCGGCTGCACGCGGCAGCAACTCGGCACTCAGGCGCTGCGACGGCAGTGGCAAACCGGTGGTAAGCATGGCCGCGCTGGCGGGCTTTTGATGCAGGGCACAGAGCGCCAACAGCCCGTCCAGTAACGGGTCGTCGTGCAGCGTGCGTGGATCATGACTGAGATGAACTCGACTGACTTCGGATTCCACGCGGTGCACTCTCGACTAACAGATGGGGCTATTGGGGTGGCTCAATTCATCCCAGGCAGTTGGACTTTAGGTTTCACGTCGTTCTGTACGACGGACGCCATCGGTGCGACCACGCCCTGGCTTTTGAGCAATTCGCCCATGGTCGCCTTGATTCGATACTGAGTAAATAACTGAATGTTCTTGATCTCTTCCAGACGACGGGAAGCGGTGAACAACTCGTTCTCACTGTCGAGCAAGTCGAGCAGGGTTCGTTGGCCCAGGCTGAACTGCTGCTGGTAAGACGTGCGCACGCGGGTGCTGTGGTCCACGTATTGCTGGGCAACCGGCAACTGCGCATTGGCGTTGTTCAAGGCGTTCCAGGCCAGGCCCAGTTCTTCATTGAGCTGGCGCAAGGCGTTGTTACGGATATCCAGGGCTTGGCTGGCCTGGTACGACTTGGACTGCAGGTCGGCCTTGTTGCTGCCACCGGCAAACAGGTTGAAGCGCATGCGCACCATGGCTTCCCAGCCATTGCTGTGGCCGGCATCGCCGCCGACGTTGTTGTCGGCATTGGTACCAAGCTCGGCATCAAAGCGCGGGTAGAAGGGCGACTTGGCAGCTTCGTATTGGCTCTCGGCGGCGGAGATATCCGACTCGGCCGAACGCAGGATCGGGCTGTTATCGAGCATCTGGCGCCGGGCTTCATTCAGGTCCGCCGGCAGCATGGCCATAAAGGGCGCTGGGCGCTCAAGCTGATCGGGCATCTGGCCGACGGCGCTGAGGTAGTTGACCTGGGAGTCGGCCAGGTTGGTCTGCTCGGTGATCAGGTTGTTGCGGGCCTGGGCCAGACGCGCTTCGGCCTGGTCCTGGTCGGCACCGTTGCCGACACCGCGCTGGGTGCGCAATTTGATCTGGTCGTAGATGCGTTCGTGGTTGCGCAGGTTCTCTTCGGCCAGGCGCACGAATTCGCGGCGGGTCAACACGTCCAGGTAGACCTGGGCGACGGTCAAACCGGTGCGCTCGGAGGTGCCGAGCAACGAATAAGCACGGGAGTTGACGTTGGCTTGTTGGCGCCCGACTTCGCTGGAGGTGGCGAAACCGTCAAAGATCATCTGTTGCAGACGCAGGCTCGCTTCGCCGCGGTTGTGGGTGTCCCACTGGTTGCCGTTCGGGCCGCTGGCGGCGCGGGTGGTGGAGTTGTCGGTGCCTTCACGACCGTAACCGGCGTTCAGGTCAACGCGTGGCAAGTAACCACCTTGAGCGGCGCGCAGTTGGTAATCGGCGGCAATTCGGCTGTTCACACCGGCTTGGATTTCCGGGTGCACATCCAGCGCCTGCTGCATGGCCTGGGGCAATGTTTGGGCTTGTACGAAACCGGCGGCGAGTACGAACGGTATTGCCTTGAACAGGTGCAGACGCATTAAAAAATTCCCCAGGACTTCTTGTCTCAAATCACAGCGATTGGCCTCGCTGCGTCGGATAATGGCTACCGTAATGACCGTACGTCGGAAAGTTCAAAAAGCGGAACTGCTTCACACATGTAGGACGGTTCGCCGCATAAATATCAATGTGACATTACGGGGCCAATTGTTTAGGATGGCGACCAGAAGGTCAATAGTTTGGCATAAACTAGATAACGAATAAATCTAGCCAATAATTTGACGTCAGTAACTACTTAGACTACGCCCCCTCCTGTCTGGCCCTCACCCCCGCGAGCGGCCACATGGAATTCATCAGAAACGGATCGCCGGAGAAATCTTTAATGAGCAGTGTTGTTGCCATCGTCAAAAGCATTGTTGGTCAAGTTTTCGTTATTTCTCCGGAAGGGACGCGCCGTGTCCTTGTAGAAGGTGACCGCCTGTTTGCGGGCGACCAGATCGATACCGGCATGTCCGGCGCTGTGAGCCTTGAGCTGGCCGACGGCCGCACACTGGACCTGGGCCGTGAAACCCAGTGGAGCGCCGACTTGCCGGACTCCAGCCTTGACCTGGCCGCTGCCGCCGAGAACGCCGCGCCGTCGGTAGCCGAACTGCAGCAAGCCATCGTCGCGGGCGCCGACCCGACCACCGACCTGGATGCTACCGCCGCCGGCGCGACGGCTGCCGGCAATGGTGCTGCGGGCGGGGGCCACAGCTTTGTTGTACTGGACGCGACTGCGGGCCGTGTCGACCCGACGATCGGCTTCCCGACCGGCCCACTGGGCCAGGGCGCCGCGACAACAACCCAACTCACGGGCGCCCAAAACGCCGGCGGCAATGGCAACCTGGTCTTGCAGACGTCGACCCTGACGCTGAGCGCAACGCCGACCATCACCGAAGCCGGTGGCGTGCTGACCTACACCGCCACCGTCACGCAGCCGCCGGTCAATGACCTGAGCATCACCCTGTCCAACGGCGCAGTGATCACCATCACCGCCGGCCAACTGACCGGCACCGTCAACGTGCCGCTGGCACCGAATGACAGCCCGTACATCGACCCAAGCCAGATCAACGTGAACGTCACCGGCACCACCGGCGGCAATAACCTGGTGCTGACGATTGACCCGAACCCGGCTGTTACGCAGATTACCGACACCATCGACACCACCACCGTCACGTTGACGGCGGGTAACACCGTGACCGAAGGCGGTCAGATTACCTATACCGCTACCCTGACCAACCCGGCGCAGACGCCGGTGACTGTCACCTTGAGCAATGGCTCGGTGATTACCATCAAGGCTGGGGAGTCGGTGGGTACTGTTGTGGTCGATACACCGGCTAACGACGTTTAGCAATGGCTCGGTGATTACCATCAAGGCTGGGGAGTCGGTGGGTACTGTTGTGGTCGATACACCGGCTAACGACGTTTACAACAATGGTTCGACTGTCAGCACYACTATTACSGGYGCGACCGGCGGCAACTTTGAAAACCTGGTACCGAGCACTACGCCGGCGGTTACTACGATCACCGATTCGATCGACACCACCACCGTTACGCTGACGGCAGGCAACACCGTGACCGAAGGCGGTCAGATTACCTATACCGCTATCCTGACCAACCCGGCGCAAACCCCGGTGACTGTCACCTTGAGCAATGGCTCGGTGATTACCATCAAGGCTGGGGAGTCGGTGGGTACTGTTGTGGTCGATACACCGGCTAACGACGTTTACAACAATGGTTCGACTGTCAGCACCACTATTACCGGTGCGACCGGCGGCAACTTTGAAAAYCTGGTRCCGAGTACGACGCCTGCGGTTACTACGATCACTGATTCGATCGACACCACCACCGTTACGCTGACGGCGGGTAACACCGTCACCGAAGGCGGTCAGATTACCTATACCGCTACCCTGACCAACCCGGCGCAAACCCCGGTGACTGTCACCTTGAGCAATGGCTCGGTGATTACCATCAAGGCTGGGGAGTCGGTGGGTACTGTT